>CAYVJQ010000028.1:41805-61660 GCA_964451725.1 uncultured Nannocystaceae bacterium
CCTCACCACCCGTCCTCACCACCCGTCCCTCCCTGTTCGCCGCAACCGTGAGCCGACCTCAGCCGCCCAGAGACCAGCCCGACGCCGAGACCGGCGCGGGGCTCCACGACCACGCCAGCGACAACGAGGCGGCGCGGGTGCTCGCCCGGCTATCGACGCGCATGTTCGACGTCGAGCTCCCCGCTGACCATATTGGGCGCTTCGAACTGCGCGAGCGCCTCGGCGCCGGCGCCATGGGGGTGGTCTACGCGGCCTGGGATCCACAGCTCGATCGGCGCGTGGCCATCAAGCTCATCCACCGCGCACCCGGCCAGGCTGGCCCCGAGGCCGACGGCCAGCGCAGACTCCTGCGCGAGGCCAAAGCCATGGCCCGCCTGCGCCACCCCAACGTGATTCAGGTCCACGAGGTCGGCACCCATGAGGGCCAGGTCTTCGTCGCCATGGAGATCATCGAGGGTGACTCCCTGCGCGCCTGGCTGGGCGCGCGCGAGCACAGTTGGCGAGAGATCGTCGAGGTCTTCACCCTCGCAGGACGGGGGCTCGCGGCAGCCCACGCCGCCGGCCTGGTCCACCGCGACTTCAAGCCCGACAACGTCTTGGTCGAGGGCGAGCGCGTCTTTGTGGGCGACTTCGGGCTCGCCCGAGAGCGCCCCGATCCGGGGGAGTCTGACCACCGCACGACCCTCCCGGAGCTCGAGCCGGGGGCCACCTCCGACGGCTTCGGAACGGCCGACGGGTCCGGACCGGGACTCGGGTCCGAAACGGGACTCGGGTCCGACCCACTCACACAGACAGGGGCCTTTGTCGGCACCCCCGCGTACATGGCCCCCGAGGCCTTCAGTGGGGCTCGCCTGGACCCACGCGCAGACCAGTATGGGTTTTGTGCGTCGCTCTACGAGGCCCTCTACCGAACGCGCCCGTTTTCACAGCGGACCCTAAGCTCGCTGACGGCCGCAAAACAAGCCCGAGCCCTGAGCGCCGTCGACGGCCCGAACACCCCCAAGGTCCCCCGCTGGTTGTATCGGGTCGTGGTTCGCGGGCTCGCGGCCGAACCCGAAGACCGCTTCAATTCGATGGACGACCTGCTCGACGCCCTCGCCCGCGGTCGTCGACAGGCCCGCTGGCGCCAGCGCGGTCTGGCGGCCGCCGGGCTGCTCGCAGCCGCCGTGGGTCTCTCTGTCCTGACCTACAACCTCCGCCCGACGCCCGGGGGCCTCATCCCGAGCCTCGTGTCACCCTTGCAGGTCTGTGCCGCCGCCGAACACCACCTCGATGGTATCTGGGACTCGGCCAGACGCGCCGAGATCGACCTCGCCTTCGCAGCTTCTGACCTCGATGTCGCCCGCGATCTCGCCCCCACCGTCGTCGAGGCCATCGACGCCCACGCAGCCCGCTGGGTCCTCGAGCGCCGCGACGCCTGTGAGGCCACCCACCTCCGCGGCGAGCAGTCGGCCAAGGTCCTCGATCTGCGCATGCGCTGTCTGGATCGACGGCTCAGCGAGTTTGATGCCATCCTCGACCGCCTCGAGTCACCCACCGACCAGGACATCGCCAAGTCGCTCCACGCTGTCGACGGCCTGACTCCCATCGAGACCTGCGGCGAGGTCGAACGCCTCGAGTCGACCTCCCCCTTGCCCGAGGACCCGACCCTGCGGACACAGGTCGCCACCTTGCGCGGCGACCTCGACACCGTCCGCGCGGCTATCGCCACCAATCACCACAGCCAGGTCGAGGTCCTGGCGCGAGAGACCCTCGAGGCGGCTATCGCCCTCGACTACCGACCCCTCACCGCCGAGGCGGGGGTCACCCTCGGTCTCATACTCGGCCGGGCGGGGGACGCCAAAGAGGCGGCTGCCGTGCTCGAGGCCGCCATCGTCGACGCCCAGGCGAGCGGCCACGACCAGGTCGCCGCCCTCGCCATGATCACGGCCATCCACGTCATCGGCTTCAGGCTCCGGGACCTCGATGGTGCCGAGCGCTACATTCAACAGGCCCGGGCGATGATCGAGCGGATCGGTGATCCCCTGAAGGAGCGAGCCTCATACGCGCTCAACGTCGGCACCGTCGCCTACGCTACCGGCCACGACCACGAGGCCCAAGCCCGCTTTGAGGAGGCCATGGACCATTTTGCGGCCCTCAATGGTCCCGGCCACTACTCTGTCGCCGAGGCCCGCTCCAACCTCGCCGCGATCAAGCGCCGACAGGGGAAGACCGAGGAGGCGCTGGTCCTCTATCTGCGCAGCATCGGTGAGCTCGAGGCTGCACTCGGGACTTCGCACCCAGGCCTCGTCACCACCTACAACAACCTCGCCGTCGCCTACATCATCCTCGGTCGCTACGACGAGGCCGAGGCGACTCTCGAGCGGACCATCAAACTCAGCGCCCGTGCCCTCCCGCTCGACCACCCGACCTCGGGTCACCTCTACAACAACCTCGGCGAGGTGTTCACCAAACAGGGCCGCCACACCGAGGCCATCGTGCCCTACTCCAAGGCGATCGGGATCTGGATGGGGGCCCTGCCCTCGGATCATCCCTTGCTCGCCCACCCGCTCGCCGGCCGGGGCTACGCCGAGCTCGCCCTCGGTGACCTCGAGGCTGCGCGCACCGATTTCGAGCAGGCGCACGAACTTCGCCGCGACGCCACGGTCCCCGAAGCTGCACTGGCGGAGACCGAATTTCTGCTCGCGCGGAGCCTGGCGGCGCTGCACGACGACCCTCGGCGGCAGCGGGAGCTGGCTGATGCTGCGCTCGAGCATATGCCGGAGGACGAGGATGGGTATCTGGTGGATCGGGCCGAGATCGCGGCTTGGATCGACGGCCACTGAACTGCCTGTCGACCCCCCCAAAAACCGGTCCAGGGGTTTTGCCACGGGCTGTTAGGCCAGGCATCAGCGGCCGCCAAGAGATGGGACCGGGCAGACCCTCGGACCAGCCACCTGGCTGATAGACTCGCCGCATGAATCCCCAGGGTGTCCTCCCGATGAGTTTGGCCACGGTCGTGAGCCTGGTGTTGGCGCTGGCGAGTTCAGGCTGCGGCTGTAGCGACGACATCGAGCGTAGCGAGGACTTCCACGGGGAGATCGGCGGGCAGCAACTCGAAGATGTGCGGACCGAGTACGCCGACCTCGAGGAGCGTTGTCGGGCGGCTTGCGGCGAGGTCATCATCATCGACGGCGACGGTGGCGTCAGCATGTGGGAGATCGTGACCTGCGAGGCCGTCGGCGCTGAAATCGATCCGGACGGTCCGGGGGATTCCTGGGATCCAGAGGATCCCTGGGACCCGGCCTACGATACGGTCGAGGTCAGCTGTCACGCCGAGTGGACCCAGAGTTCCTTTTGTACCGGGCGGCGTCCCCTGGGTCACCTCGAGCCTAGTCTGGTCGTCGATTCGCGTGGATCGTGGTTTGCCGCTCACGCACACCTCGAGGCGGCTGCGGTCACGGCCTTTTGCCAGCTCGCGGCTTGGCTCGAAGCCCGAGACGCTCCCCGAGAGTTGATCGCCCGATGTGAGGCGGCGGCCGCAGACGAGCGCCGACACGCCCGCATGATGGGCAGGCAGGCCGCAGCGTGCGGCGCGGAGGTCCCTGTGGCCGAGCTCGAGTCCAACCCTTCCTGCGACCTGTTCGAGGTCGCGCGCCACAATGCGGTGGAAGGCTGTGTGTCCGAGGCCTTCGCCGCGCTCATGGCCGCGCACCAGGCCGACCACGCCGACACGGCCGAGATGCGCGACCTGTTCTCGACCCTCGCCGCCGACGAGCTGCGCCACGGCCAACTGGCCTGGGACCTGCACGCCTGGCTGTTGCCACTGCTGAGCCCCGAGCAGCGTGAGGGCGTGATCGCGGCCCAGGCTCGGGCGCTGGTCGAGCTGCCGAAACTCGTGGCTCAGATGGCCGACCACACGCCGGGGGACCTCGGTTGGCCGACACCCGGTCGAGCCTCGGAGCTCGCCCGTCGGTTCGCGGCCTTGGTCAGCGGCGACGCGACGACACCAGCCCGAGAGCAGGCGCCTGTTTCTGCGCCCTGCTAGTACCGCTGAACTCGGGAGCTAAAACTCGAGCTTGGCGACGACCCGGCGGAGCCAGGCGCTCATCCCCGGCGGAGCCCACTCCTCCGAGGCGGCCACGGCCTCGTCGAGCTCGGCGCGGATCTTTTCAGGGTGGTAGCCGAGGTGGCGGCGCTCACAGGCGACGCGGATCCGAATCCAGAGGTCCCAGCCGTTTTGGGGCAGGCGTTTGCGGGCCGCGAGGGCACGCTCGAACAGGCGCTCGGCCTGGCGAGGGTGTCCGCTTCGACGGGCGAGTAGGCCCTTGGCGAGGTCGAGGAATCCGGCGAACAGGGGGATCGGGTGGATGCTTCCGCGGATCCCCCGGATGCAGTGGCGCAGCTGGGGGAGGAGGTCGGGGACGGCGTCGGGACCCTCGAATTCCTCGATCCAAAGCAGGGACTCGTAGCGAAACAGGTGTACGGAGTAACCCCACGACTCCATCAAACGGTGGCGCTGGTAGAGGTCGTCGGCCTGGCTCACGAGCTCCAGGGCCCTGTGGTAGTCCTCGCTGAGGAAGGCGACCTGGGCCCGGGATTCGATGGCCATGGCCTCGACGGCGGGCATGCCCAGCTCGCGGCCGGTCTCGATGACGTCGGCACTGACGGCGAGCGACTCCTCGCTGCGGCCGCTCAGGGCCAGGGCGATACACAGGCCGCAGCCCGAGTCGACCCGCATCCACTGAAGGTCGATCTCGGTGGACAGGCGGCGGGCCTCCATGAAGTAGACGATGGCGTCGTGCCAGCGGCCGCGGAGGCCGGTCCACCAGCCGCGGATGGAGGCCGCGTAGCAGAGCAAGACCCGGTCACCGATGACGGTGGCCTGTCGATAGCTGCGCTCCATCTGAATGAAGGCTCCGTCGAAGTCTCCGTGGAGGGAGAGAAAACCGCCGCGGAGGATCTCGAGACGGACCAAGGTCTCGGGGTCGTGGACCTTGGCGGCGAGCTTTCGGGCAGCGGCGTCGATGCGCGCGGCCTGTTTGGAGAACCCCAGAAACGACACGGCGACCGAGTGCCAGGCGAGGCTCTCGACCCGGAGGGGGCGGTCGTCGAGCTGCTCGGCGAGGCGGCGATAGGCCATGACGTGGGCGCCCGAGGCCTCGAGGTTGATGTAGCGCATGAGCAGGGAGAGCTCACGGTGGACGAGGGCCCGCTCGAGGGCCCTCGCGGCAGCGGCGGGCTTGCTGATGGGGGCCAGGCGCAGCGTCTTGCGGGCGATGGTCATGACCAGATCGCGGACGACCCGGAGGTAGATGGCGAGCCGTGTCTGGGGTGCCCGGTCGCCGAGTTCGACGAGGGCCTGGCGCAGGGCGACCATGCCTGCGCTCGTGTCGTTGGCGAGCAAGAGGGCGTTGCCGAGTTTGCGGCGGCGCCGGGCGATGGCGAGGGTGCCCTGGTCGACCGCGAGCTCGAGATTCTCGCGCAACAGGGGCACGGCGTCGCGAGCCCGGCCGATCACGACGAGAGTCTGGGCGACCTCGTCGCGCAGGGTGATGCGCTCGGCCTCCCCAGCCCCGACCGCGTCGAGGCGCGCGAGGGCACCGCTGAGGTGGCGGGCGGCAGAGGGGAAGTCGAGGGCCCTGCGGGCTTCCTCGGCGGCGTTGCGCATGGCCTTATAGGCGAGGGCGTCGTCGCCGCTGAGCTCGAAGTGGCGGACCAGACCCGAGGCCGCGACCTCGCGCTCGAGCAAGACCCGGCCGATGGCGCCGTGTAAGACCGAAGCCCTGGCAGCGGGCAGGCGCGAGCTGAGCTCCTCGACGAAGAGGTCCTGTTCGAAGCCGTAGACGTCGAGGGTGTCCGAGCCCTTGAGGGTCTGGATCACGCCGCTGCGCAGGCCCTCGTCGATGGCATCCAAGATCTGACCGTCGCTGCGCTCGGCCACACGCATGAGCAGCTCGGTGTCGAAGCGCGAGCCGACGAGGGCGGCGACCTCCAAGACGGCGAGCGCGGCCTCGCTGAGGTGGTCGAGGCGAGCGAGGACCACGTCGCGGGCGGGGGGCAGTTCACCGAGCTCGGCCGAGAGGGTCCAGCCTCCGGGGACGCGACACAGGAGCTCGCGCTCGACCAGCTCCTCGAGGAAGGAGCGGACCATCAGGGGGGAGCCTCGGGACTCCCCGTAGACCAGGTCGAGCAGGGACTCGGGCAGCTCGCTGAGGCCGACGCCGAGCATCGCGGTGAGCATCTCCCCGACCTCGGCGCGGGTCAGCGGTGGCAGGGCGATGCGGGTCAGGGCAGCGCTCGCGGCGAGGGCCTCGAGCCGATCCTCGGCGTCGGGCTGCAGGGTCAGCAAGATCAAGGGGCGGGCGACCGGTCTCCCGGTCCCCTCTCTGGTGTCGTCGGCCAGGCGTCGGCCGAGATCGGCGAGCAGGCTCCAGGCCGAGCGGGCGGCGTTGTGCATGCCCTCGAGGACCACGAGCAGGGGGCGGTCTTCGGCCCGGGCGCGGAGCCGCTGCGCCAGCCACTCGACCTTGTGGCTGCGCGCGCGGCCGACCTCGTCCTCGGCGAGGTGGGAGCCGACGTCGAGGTCCCAGGGGCTCCCAGCCGTCGACAGAGAGGTCGTCGAACCGGCCGAGCCTGCCCCGAGGCGCTCGGCGAGGGCGGGGAAGGGCGCCAGCGGGCGGGCCTGGTCCGGGCTGATCTCGAGTCGGAGAACGGTGACCCCGGGACCGGTGCCCTCACCGAGGGCGGTGAGCTTGGCGATGAGCCCCGACTTGCCGGCGCCAGCCGGGGCGACGATCGCCGTGAGGGTGGGGGCGGCCTCGGCCGCGGCGCAGCTCGTCGCCAAGTTGACGATGTGCTCGACCTCCGCGCTGCGGCCGACGAGTGGGGGCTGAAACAAGAACGCCTCCGCCCGCTTGGTCGACAGTTCGCCCATGAACGAGCTGGCGGCGTCGGGGTCGAGCTCACTGAGGATCTGGGCGAGGGTCGATGCGACCTCGAGGGCGCTCTGGATGCGCTCGGCCGGGTCGCGTTCGAGCAGCTTGGCGACCAGCGTGGAGAGGGCAGGAGGGAGCTCAGGGCAGAGCTGATCCAGGGGGGTTGCGTCGCCGTAGACCCGGGCGACCAGGCGCTGGACGGTGCTGCCCTCGAAGGGCAGACGACCGGCGAAGAGCTGCCAGATCATGCAGCCCAGGGAGTAGAGATCCGAGCGCGGGTCGAGGGGCAGACCCTCGACTTGCTCCGGGGACATGTAGTCGACCGTGCCCACGACCTGCCCGACCCCGGTGAGCTTGGTGGCGTTGTCTTGCTGGCGCAGGGCGATGCCGAAGTCGGCGAGCTTGATCAGCGGCGGATCCCGGCGGGCGAGCAGGACGTTGGCCGGCTTGATGTCACGGTGGACGATGCGGTGGCCGTGGATGTAGTCGAGGGCCAGCGCGACCTGGATCAGGGCGGTCAACAAGGTCGCGGGTGGGGCCCCCACGAGTCGCCGCAGGTCGCCCCCACGCAGGTACTCCATGGAGTAGTAGCGCTGCTCGTTGTCGACCCCCTCGTCGAGGACGCGGATGCAATTGGGATGATCGAGGCGCGCGACGGCCCGAAACTCGCGCCGAAAGCGGAGTACGGTCTTGACGTTGTCGACCAGCTCGGGGCGCAGGAGCTTGATCGCAACCTCGTCGCCAGTCTCTCGGTCGAGGGCCCGGAACACCTGGCCGGCGCCGCCGCGACCGAGGCGGCCGAGGAGCTCGAAACGCTCGAGGGTGGGCATGGCCGCGCCGCGCAGGGCCCGGGCGAGGGAGGGAAGATCGACGGTCTCGGTCTCACCGTCGGTGGTCTTCAAGTCGTCGAGCCCACCCCCGAGCCCATCTTCGAGCCCATCCCCGATTGCGTCGCCCGACCTCTCGCTGTCGTCGCCGAGGATCAGGCTCTCGAGCTGCTCGGCGAGTTCGGGCTGGTCGATACGCAGCTGATCGAGGGTCGCTATACGCTCGGCGGTGGGCTGCTCGGCGAGCGCCCGGTAGATGGCGAGCACGCGTTCCCGGTGTTCGGGGGTGGCGCCCGAGTCTGTCTGGTCGTCCGCGGGCGCGTCGCCTGGGCCGGTCACCGACATATCTGCCCATAAATAGCACGGAGGCCGCCGCGCTGGGGGCTCCGCTGAGACCCCGAGACGAGAACCCGGCGACCCGGTGGGGCTCGGCCATACCGGCCTGGTCAGGTCAGGTCAGGCCAGGTCAGGTCAGGTTTGGTCAGGTCAGCTTCCGGGTCGCCGGGGGAGGTCGGCCATGATGCCCCGGGCCGGGACGCTCCACAGTTGACGTGGGCGCAGGCCGTGGGCCTCGCGGATGCTGTTGGCCGCCAGGAATCCCGCCACACACGCGGCTTCCATGAGCATGGCGGGCATGGGCAGGGTCACCCAGTCACCCGCCAAGAACAGGTCGGGGCGCTCGGTGGTGACCTGTGGGCGCTGGCTGTGTTGACCGACGTGAAACGCGGGGAAATCTTGGAGGTAGCTGAGATGGGTGTGCAGGACCTCGGCCCCGCGCAGGCCGGGGAGGAAGTGCAGCACTTCTTCCAAGAGTGCGCGCGTCATCTCGTCCTCGTCGTCGCTGAAGTCGTCGGGGACGGCGTAGCAGTGCAGCTCATAGATCCCCGCGTCCAGGCCCTCGGCCCTGCGCTCCTCGGCCCAGGCCTTGGACTCGGCCTCGCTGCGGTGGTTGGTGACGATCGCGTCGAGGATGTGCAGGCGCTCGGTGATCACGAAGGGGGGGAGCTCGCGGGGACCGTGATCGCGGTCGAACCACACCCGGAGTACGGCGTAGCGCTGGCCGGTGCGCAGCTGGGCGAGCTGGCGGGCAGCCTTGGGGGCGTGTCGGGCGAGCTCGGGGGAGGCCTGCGCGAGCCTGCTGGCCGCGCCTGGGTCACAGGCCAAGATCAGGTAGTCGAAGGCCTCGCCGTCGACGAGGTAGCCCCCGGGAGCATTGCCGGTGGTCGGGCCGGTGGTCGGGCCGGTGGTCGAGTCGGACCCGCGGGGGACGAGCGAGTGGACCTCGCAGCCGGTGCGCAGCGTCACGCCCAGGCGCTCGAGGTGGGCGCGCATGGGGGCCAAGAGCGCGGGCTCGAGATCGTCGTCGAGATACTCGAACAACAGGCCGCCGTCGTTGCTCAAGTAGTAGAAGTGGAAGCTCTTGATGAGCTCGGCCATGGACATCTTGTCCGCATCGGCGAAGAACACTCGAGCGAAGGTGTTGAAGATCAGGCGCAGGTCCTCGGGCAGCTCGGCCCGGTCCGCAAACTCTGCGTAGGAGACCTGGTCCCAGCGCGCGTAGGTCTGGACGGGGTCGTAGCGCAGCAGGGCCTCCATCATGGGGCCGGTGGGCGAGCGGGCGACCCGGCGCAGGCGGTACATGCCTGCGCGAGCGAGCGAGAGCAGGTTCAAGATCGGTGTGGTCGCGATGTTGGCGAACCCGAGCTCCCGTCCATCGCGGGTCAAGATTCGATAGTCGCCGATGTTTCGATAGTGCTTGGTGACCCCGACCTCACCCAGGAAACCATCGAGGTTGTAGTAGTGGTGAAAGAAGGCGTGGAAGCCGTGAGAGACCCCGATCTCTCGGCCCCCCGGGAGGGTGGTCTTCCACGCGCCGAGCTTGCCGCCGATATAGTCGTTGCGCTCGAGCAAGGTGACGTCGAAGCCGGCGGAGGCCAGACTCGACGCGGCGCTCAAGCCCGCGAGTCCTGCACCCACGATGGCGACCCGCGGGGCTGCTCCGTCGGGGGCGAGCTTCTCGGGGGCGAGCTTCTCGGGGGCGCCCGGGGTCGGCTTGTTGAAGGCTTGGCGGTAGCCGCCCAGGCGGCGTTCGATCCAGCGTGCGATCAGGTTGGACATAGGGCGCTCCAGGTGGCGCAAAGCAGGATAGCGCGTCGTGGCGGTGGCGTCATCGGGAGGGCTTCGGGTACGGTGCCGCCGTGTCCTCGGGCGAAACCACGTGGCGCGACATCCCCGAGGTCGGGACCGCGCTGGGCCTGCGCCTGGGCCTGCTGGTGTGCCGTGTGTTCGGGCGTCGACTCACACGGGCCTTCGTCTCGGTGTTGGCCCTGTACTTCACGCTCCTGAGCCGCAACGCCCGCGACAGCTCGCGCGCCTACCTGAGGCGTATGGGGCTCCCCCATGGTTTTTGGCAGGTCTATGCACACCTGCGCTACTTCGCCTGGACCGTGGCCGACCGGGTGTTCCTGGTCCAGGATCGCTTCGACGACTTCGAACTCACCCACGAGGGCCACGAGCACCTTCAGGCCCTGCTCGCCGAAGGTCGGGGCGCGCTGCTCCTGGGCGCACACATCGGTTCTTTCGAGGTCATGCGCGCCCAAAGTGGGACCCGAGATATCCCCATCAACGTGGTTGGGGATTTCGGCAACGCCGAGCGCATCAACGCGGTCCTCGAGCGGGTCAACCCCAAGCTCAACACCCGCCTGATCAGCATGAATGGGGGACCGGTGAAGCTCGCGTTTCAGGTCAAAGAGGCCATCGATCGCGGTGAGCTCGTGGCCCTGCTCGGCGACCGGGCCAGCGCCCGCGACGGGGTCGAGGTCGAGTTCCTGGGCGGGCGAGCGCGGGTCAGCGCGGGCCCCTACCTGTTGGCCTCGGTGCTCAAGTGCCCCATCTACCTGACCGTCGCCCTGCACCACGCGCCGAACCGCTACGAGCTCCACTGTGAGCCCTTCGCCCTCGAGGTCGACCTGCCCAGAGGCAAGCGCGACGAGGCGATCCGGGCCTACGCGCAGCGCTACATGGACCGGCTCGAGCATTTTTGTCGGCTCGCCCCCAACAACTGGTTCAACTTCTTTCCCTACTGGATCGAGGATGAGGCGGATGAGGCGGATGACAGGTGATTCGGACGTCGTTCGATAGTCGTCTGACGCCCTTCGAGACTCCAGGTTTTCACCGATAGACCATCGAGGACCCGGGCCGAGTGCGATCCCCCCCGAGCTGTCAGGGGTTGGATCGGCCCGGCCGAGTCGTGTTCACCAGGTGATCGTCACTTGGCCATCGCCGGTTTGGCAGCCCACGTTTTTCACGTCGACGCACGAGGAACGCAGCCTGTGGCACACTTCGGACGTTGGGCGTGGTGTCGATGGTCGCCGGTGAGAGATGATCGATGCGGGCGCTCGGTGGCACATCGGGAGTGGACATGATTCGTTTGAACCGACTTTCCCTTGCACTCCTTGGTCTCACGACGATCGCCTGCCAGCCTACGACCAGCGCCGATGACGATGAGGCGGGTGACACGGACACGGGGACGGACACGGGGACCGAGACCAGCTCCGAGCCCTGCGAGCCGCCACAGGGTGACGCGGTGCCCGAGGATGAAGCGACGATCACGATTCGCAATGAGTCTGGGGAGCAGCGCTATTTGGTCCAGACACCTGGACAATGTACCCACCAGACCTTCGAGATCGATGTCGGGGGGCAGGCGATGGTGGTCGACGGTGGCGGGACCAACCCGATCCCCTGCGACGACTCGATCTGCGAATGGTACTGCGATCAAGGCATGCCCACCGCATTTGTTCTCAACCCCGGCGCGACGATGAACCTCGCATGGAACGGAGCGACCTGGGAGCGCGAGAGCCTCAGCCCGGCGTGCATCGACACCATGGATTGCGTAGTCGGCTCCGCCGAGGAGTGTGACGTGCGCTCGGCCCACGGGGGAGCCATGTACACCGCCCGTATTCACCTGACAGGCACCTGCCCCGGCGACATCAGCGAGTGTGAGGGCTGCGTGGAGGACATCTGCTCGTTTCCGGGCAGCATCGCCGACTCAGACTTGGAGGCCGTCGAGTCCAGCGCCACGTTCCCGGACGGGGTCGAGTTCGTGCTGGACTGAGACTCTCGCCGAGCTGCGCGGTAGAGGCGAGAACACCAGGCGCGAGGACGGTGGGCACTTTCATCGGTCGGACCGCCGAAGGCACGACCTGGCCATGACAGCGGGTCATGATCGTTCGGCGCTCGAATGGCACACCCCTTCCATGCTCCTGCGAACTCACTACGGCAGTAAGGGGATTCTCGCGTACCTGGCGGTGCTGGTGCCGTCGCTGACCCTCGGCGCCCGCACGCTCGACCCGTCCTCGAACGACCAGGGCGGAGACGAGAGCGGATCAGAGGAGGACACGGGAGACACGGGCACCCTGGGCGAGGCCTGCGACTCGCAGGCCGTCACCCACGCGCCGCCGGCCGTGACCATCGACGAGCTGCCGGTCGTCCCAATCGACATCATCGACATCATCGACATCATCGACATCATCGATATCATCTAGAGCGACGGGACTTACTGCCCGTGTCGCTCGATGGCCGAGTCGACCACCGAGAGCATTCGAGCCTCACCTGGGAGCTCCTCCCCTCGGCGGGGAAGCTCGGCGTTGTCGAGCACTGAGGCCATGGCCGAGTAGATCGGCATGAAGTCTTCGCCGCCGCCGCTCATGTCGGTCAGGGTCCCCCCGTGTCCCACGTTCGTCCCGTCGAGGAGCTTGGGGTAGGTGCTGTCCACGACCGCGTTGCCCAGCGACGCGATCTTGGTGCCCTCGTTGAACTCCCCCTCTGCGTAGATCGCAAAAATCAGGAATATCGGCATCACCTCGGGTTCCTCGTCGTCGTTCCGGATCCCGCTGACCATATTGCCGACGTAGGAACAGTAGTCCTGATCGGCGTCGCTGTAGAAGGCAGCGTTGTTGGTCCCGTGGTTTCGGGTATTGTGGATATAGTTGTAGTTGATGAAGTTGCTCTCGCCGCGGGTCGTCGCTGAGTTGTAGATACGCCCGTTGATCAAGTAGCCGGCGCCCTGGCCCACATCGAGCAGCGTGTTGAGCTCGACGAGGTTACTGTGGTTGAGCACGCTCTTCATCGCCTTGTAGCTGCCGTAGAGCTCATCTTCCTCGGTTTTCATTCCATCGATGATGCTCTGTGCGATCTCGTAGTAGTGGAACTCGCGGCCGAGATATCCTTCGATCTCTTCTGCGTAGGAGGCGAAGGCCAGCTGCCGGGGCGCGGTGAGGACGATCGCCGAGAACTGTGTGTCGGTGATGAAGTTGTGGTGAATGCGGTTGTTTGTGCTCTGATCGAAGACGATCGCGGGCGCGGTCCACTTCTCCAGCCCGGTGCGCTCGATGTCGTTGAACGAGACCTCGTTGTCATGGTTGACGTCGCCGTAGCCAGGACCTCGACCGATGAAGACCACGGCCTCACGGCCGAGATCCTCGAAGCGGTTGGCGTAGACATGGTTTTGTTGGGCGTGGCGGTCGAAGCGTAGCCCTGTCCCACCGCTGCTCACGAACGCACAATTTTCGACGACGATGTTCTCGGTGTTGCGGAGGCGCAGCAAGGCGGTCGGTGCGTCGACCACGGACCAGTCGTGCTGAATCGTGATGTCGTCGTCTTTCATCACATAGAAGTCCGCGCCAGTGAAGGTCAGGCCGTCGAAGCGGAGGTGGCTGACCGGCGCGGTGATCTCGCTGTTGCCGTCGGCGGTGCCATCGTCGACGCGGATCAGCTCGGTGAGCCGAGGCGCGCGGATGTCGTCATTCGGGGTGGCGGGGTAGAGGTAGATGTACCCGTCGATCACGGCCCACTCCCCTGGCTCGTCGATCCCCTCGACGCTGTTGAGCACCCAGTTTCGGTTGAAGCGCTCGGCCTCCTCGAAGTTGAGTCGCATCTCGAGGCTCGCGGGGATCGTCGTCCAGATCCGCTGCTCGTCCTCGTCGACGCGGGCGATCGGCAGGATCTCCTGGACCCAGCTGATGGTCGACTGACGCAGATCATACTGGTCTGCGAAGGCCCACGAAGGCGCCGCGAACCCGCTCGGGTAGTGAACATTGAGCCGATTGGACTGGGCGTCCGGCAGGTTCCAGTTGCACTCGAGACAGCTCTCCTCGACCGGCGACAGCTCGTCGGTCAGGAACAGCTCGGTGGCCGAGCGCGGCAACCATCCGGAGTTTGCGGCCCAGAGGAATCGGATGTGTCCGAGCCCCTCGGGCAGGGGCGCGCGGACGATCGCTCCGTCGTGGGGCTCCCAACCGCTCACAGACTGCAACGAGCTGACGACCGGTTTCTCCCCAGGGTAGGCCGCATAGGTGATGACCTGGGCCTGTGTCCCGCTGTCTCCGGTACCGAAGACGAGCGTCTCATCGAGGACATACTCGCCATCACGAAAGTAGACGATGATATGGCCGGCGCCGTCACGCAGCGTACGCACGCGATCCCGGGCACCCTCGAAGGTGCGCAATGGTTGTTCGAGGCTCCCGTCATCGCTGTCGTCACCCATTGGTGATACATAGAGTTCGACCTCGTAGGTGTCGATGGTCGGCGGTGCGCCTGCGTCCAAGGTCTGCGGGAGGAGGGGCAGATCTGGAAAAAACTCAGCGTGGGTTGGGGAGTCGACCTCTTCGATTTCCTCGGTATCGGGTTCGCCACACGCGATTGAGCCGGCCAGGATCGTCAGAAACAGAGGCGCGGACCTCATGCTGGGGGAGCGTAGTGGTGGCACGTCGAAGGAGCATACGCGGAGGCCCGATGGTGTCGAGGTCCCGATTGGGCTCTATCGTCCTGTATCAAGATGGTTTCATCCGAATCGGCGTTTAGCCGATCCAAACGGTCGTTTTCTAATGTCGCCCTCGATGGTTGCGCGAGGGGCGCGAGCGGGGGGGGGCCGAGACCTGGGTGATGGAGCCATGTCGGTCGCAGCCCGAAGCTGGCTCCCTCCCGGGCTATCACCGTGGGCCATACCCAGCAGCAGGCACCCAGCCCGCCGGGTGATCAGTCTACGACCGGCGCAGCATCAACAGCGATCCAAGCAGGAAGGCGCTGGCACCGAAGAGGGTGAACACGAGGGAGAGGTCGACAGCCTCGAGGTTGGGGGCGCCCGGAAGCACTATCGTCAAGACCGCGGAGACCATGAAGCCCGCGCAACCGAACAGGTTCACGAAGTCGATCCACCATGCTCGGCTGGTCGGATTCCAGGCCCAACGGCCCCCACAGGTGCCACGAAACGCCAAACTACCGGAGGCCAGGAAGAGCACTGAACCGACGAAGCCCGGAGCCCAGATCAACAGATCCTGCTCCACCCAAGCGAGCGAAGAGAGCATCGCGTCGAAGGTGTTGAAGTTGAACAGGATCGTGCCGACAAACTGCAGGAAACACCCCAACCACACCAGGTCGTGAGGCCGCCAACCGATCAGGCGGCGGGTCTGCTTGCCGTCTGGGGAATCTTCGCCGTCCCGATGGGAGTTGGCGGCCTGAAAGACCAGCAGGTAGGCAGCCGTCGTGAACGGGATCGAGCCGGCAAAGAAGGTGGCGTTGATCCTGCCGGTGTCCAAGGAGCACAGCTTCGCCAGGCCCGGACTCAGGCTCGCGGCGCTGGCCAGCACGAACAACAAGGAACCGAGGGCAAAGAGGAGGCCAGCCCACCAGTCCAGTGGGTACCGGGTCTGCGGTCGGTCTGGCTGTGCTTCGGAGATGCTCACGTCGCCCGGCGCATCCACGAACTAGTGATGGAATCCAGAAGCTTCATCGGCTTTGAGAGCGAACTGCACCGGGTGTTGTTCGAAGTACTCGAGCGCTCGCCGCATGTCTTCGAGCAGCAGGGAGAGCAAGTCACGACTGACCCCGCGCCTCACCAGGATGCGCTGGATAGCGAGGTCCTCACAGTGGGTGGGTAGGGAGTAGGCCGGGACCTGCCAGCCCCTGTTGCGCAGGCGGTCGGCGAAGTCGAACAGGGAGTAGCCCGGGTTGGAACCGTCCTTCATCTTCCAGCAGACGGCCGGGATGCCGCTGTCCATATCTCCCCCGTAGAGCAGCTCGAAGGGGCCCAGCTTGCTGATCTCGCCGGCGAGATACTGGGCGGCCTCGTAGCAGGTGGTGTGGATCTTGCGATACCCGCCCATGCCCAAGCGCAGGAAGTTGTAGTACTGGCAGACGACCGGGCCCCCAGGTCGCGAGAAGTTCAGGGCGATGTCACGCATGTTCCCGCCCAGGTAGTTCACGAAGAAGACCTCTTCTTCGGGTAGGTCCTCTGTGTCACGCCAGATGACCCAGCCGACTCCCAGGGGTGACAGGCCGAATTTATGGCCGGAGGTGTTGATCGACTTGACCCGCGGGAGGCGGAAGTCCCAGATCAAATCGGGAGAGCAAAAAGGAGCTAAAAACCCGCCGCTGGCAGCGTCCACATGCATCCGAATGTCGATGCCCTGCTCACGCTGGAGCTGGTCCAGAGCGTTCGAGACGGCCTCGACCGGTTCGTACTCACAGGTGAAGGTGACCCCCAGGGTCGGCACCACACCGATGGTGTTCTCGTCGCAACGTTTGAGCACCTCTTCAGGGGTCATCAGGAGTCGCCCCTGCTCCATGGGGATCTCGCGCAGCTCGATGTCCCAATAGCGGGCGAACTTGTGCCAACAGATCTGCACGGGACCCGTGACCAGGTTCGGGCGGTCGAAGGGTTTGCCCGCTGCCTTCCGTCGCGCTTCCCAGCTGCGTTTCATGGCCATGCCTCCCAGCATGGCCGCTTCGCTCGAACCGGTCGTGGAACAGCCGATGGTGTTGGCCGCTTCGGGGGCGTTCCAGAGGTCGGCCAGCATATGCACGCAGCGCGCTTCGATCTCGGCGGTCTGCGGGTACTCGTCCTTGTCGACGATGTTCTTGTCCATGCACTCATCCATGAGCATATGGACCTCGGGCTCCGCCACCGTCTGGCAGAAGGTCGCCAAGTTTTGACGGGAGTTGCCGTCCAACATCAGCTCGTCGTGGACCACCGAGTACGCACGACGGGGATCGCTCTCGCTCTCCGGAATCCTGTACTTGGGCAGGCTCCCCTCGAGATCACCCCGGGCGGGTATCAGGTCCTGGAGCGAGCCTCGGATGGAGCTTTTATCGTGGAGGGGCATGGACCGATTCTCTGGTTCTCGAGTTTCCTGTGAATGGTGCGGAATGCAGCGTCGCGCAGGTTGCCCTCTCCATGTCCGAAGATCTAGTGAGGAGGTCAAATCGGCCACGGCGAGGTCCCGCCGCCAGCGGGTGCGCGTTCGGCAAGCTGGTGTCATCGGTGTGTACCGTCTCGCCGTCGGCAGGCGATGGCTCTGTCGTCCGAGGGCCGGGCCCGCTGTATAGGTCGTGAATCGAGACCACCGGATGTACCGATGGCCAGCTGCCCCCCTACCTGCATCGAGCGCCAGGGGACCACGCTGATGCGCATTCCACCCGGGGTTCTCGACAACCCATCACTTTCCCGTCTTGGGCCCGTAGTCAGATCGGCTCTTCGAGTGCGTCGATCACCATCGCCAAAGTCGCGTCGAGCCGGGCCTGCTGCTGGGACGACAGACTCCCGAACGCACGCTCTTCGACCGCCTCGACCTCTCGGCGCGCGCGCCTGAGCAGACGCGTTCCGTCACGGGTGAGTCGGGCGGCCCGCTCGCGCCCGTGCTCGGCGTCGTCGGGGCGGAGGATCAGCGCTCGCCGCTCCAGCGTCGTGACCACACCGTGCATCGCCTGTGGGGTCACGAAGCAGCGGCGGGCGAGCGCGGCGTTGCTCACCCCTTCGTCGCTGGCGGCGAGCGACTCGAGGACCGCGTACTGCGACGTCGTTAGGGGCAGCTCGCGCAGAGCAGCATCCATCTGGCGACGCAGCGCATGTTGGGCGCGTTTGAGCGCGTAGCCGAGTTTGTCGGTGGCGGGGACCATGCGGCGCTGATGGTATCAGGACCTTGACATCTCCCGGGGACAGGAATAGATATCAGGAGGTTGATATACACGTCGACCCGGACAGGACACGAACCATGGACCTCTATTTCCATCCCCTGAGCGGCTGCTCGCGGCGCGTGCTCGCGCTGCTCGGCCACCTCGATCTTCCCTTCGCGCCCCAGCTCGTGCAGCTCGCCGAGGGGGCCCAGCGACAGCCCGCCTACCTGGCCAAAAACCCCAATGGCCGGGTCCCGACCCTGGTGGACGGTGATCTGACGCTCTGGGAGTCAGGGGCGATCTTGCGGTACCTCGCGCGCAATCACCGACCGGCGCTGCTCGGCGAGGACCCCAGGCATGAGGTCGAGGTCGATCGCTGGATGGCGTGGACGCTCACGGAGCTCTCGCCCGCCCTCAGCCGACTCAACGCGGAGACGGGGCTGAAACAAATGCGAGGCGTGAAACCAGATCCCGCGGCCGTCGCTGCAGCGCAGGCGATCGTAGGTCCACGATTGGAGATCTTGAACACCCACCTCGGCGAGTCGGCGTACCTCGCCGGGTCGTCCCCGACGCTCGCCGACTTCGCCGCCGTGCCGACCCTGGAGAGCGCCGTTCTACTCGCCCGTCTTGCGCTCGATGACTATCCGAACATCGGTTCGTGGATGGCCCGCGCCCAAGCGCTGCACGGCTGGCCCGCGTCCTTGAAGGTACCTACGTGACCTCGGCCGCAGGTCAGTAAGGACTCGGCTGTGGGGGTCCTCGAGCGCTCAGGATGGGCAGGGGAGCCGCTGGGCGCAATTCAATTTGACATTGAAAATCATTTTTAATATCAATAGACGGTGGACGAACCTCTCTCGAGCCTTGGAGCGGCGTCCACCGACGCCGACAGCTTCCCCCGGCACACACTCATCTATGCCCTCGGAGCGCTGGGTCGTTCGATCCTGCGTCGAGGGATGGACGACGCTGCGGTCGCCAGCCGCCACCGAGCGTGGCTCGAAGGCTGCGACGGCGATGCGCTCGAGCTGCTGGTCACCACGGGCCTCGATGGCGGCACGGTCAGCCTGCTGGCGCGATCTCAGCCGGGCGAGTTTTGCTTGAACTGCGAGCACGAAGACTTTCGGGCGCTCGTCGCTCTGGGCTTCGACGTGGCCACGGGGGAGCTGAACGGCGTGCTGCTCGCGTCCTTCGAAGGTGATCCCGTGGCGGCCAACGCCTTCGCCATGCAGCTCACCCGCAAGATGGGGGAGCGCCCCGCTCCCCGACAAACGCGCTTTCAACCCCAAACCAAGACGAAGACAAAGGCAGGTCTCTCCTGATGCGCAACACCACCCCAGCGGTTCTTCTCGCTCTCGTACCTCTCTCCCTCGTACCCAGCATCGCGCTGGCTCATCCTGGACACGGGGCCGAGTCCAGTTGGGGGCATCATACCCAGGACCTCGGCATGTTCGCGGTGGTCGTGGTGGCTCTGGTGGTCGTGGTGGCTCTGGTGGCCGTGACCTTTTGGCTGCGCTCGCTCACCCCGCTGCGCAGTGAAGCCTGAACCCCGGAGATAGCGAATCATGATCAAGCGAGCACTCGAATTCGTGACCCAGGCGCTCCCCCGCGCCCAGGCCCACTGTGACGGACCCTGCGGTATCTACGATCCGGCTGCGGCCAGGATCACCGCGGAGGCGGTTCGGTCGATGACCAAGAAGATCCTCGCTCTGACACCGCCGGACCCCAGCGACGCGGCCGCCGTGGCGCGCTTCCACAACACCGTGAGCCGCTACGTGGCGATCAAGGAAGAGCAGGCCGAGCTCACCAAGCACGAGCTGCTCGTGCTGTGGACGGACTACTTCAAGCCCAAGCACGTCGAGGTCCACCCGGACCTCCACGACATCTTTTGGCAGGCCGCCAAGCTGTGCTCGGCCTGTAAGGTCGAGGTCAGCGAGCAGCACGCAGACGAGCTCATGGACGCGATCAAGCGCATCCACGAGATGTTCTGGGCGACCAAGGGCCGAGCCGTGCCTTGGATCCTCGCGGGGGGATGAGGCCCCGCTCGTGGATCGCCGACATCTGGGGGCTCGTCTCGAGGAGCCGCCGGGTGGTCGTCGTGGAGGGGGGGAGCATGGCGCCCACGCTCGCTCCGGGGGATATCCTGTGGATCGACACCTCGCCGCG
>CAYVJQ010000029.1:0-5322 GCA_964451725.1 uncultured Nannocystaceae bacterium
CGCATCTGGTCCTCGCCAGGTCCATTTTTCGAGGGGTTTCACCTCGGGCTGCTAGAGTGATGTCAGCGACGTCTCCCCCCACGTCTACCGGGCTGCCAGGCAGCTCGTCATCGCCGATGTTGAGAGTGTGGCCGTACCCGAGGGCACCACTCTCATTATTCCCCCAGCAGCGTACACGCATATCGCTTAGAAGGGCGCAAGTGTGCTCCCCAAGTGCGGTGGCGATTTGAATGGCGGGCAGGGGGAGGGTGATGCTTTGGGCTTGGCTTGGAGTCTCGTCGTCACCGATTGTGAGCGTGTGGCCTAAACCAAGCTGGCCCCAGGTGTTGGCACCCCAACATTTGACCTGTCCACCCTCGATTAGCACGCAGGTGTGAGTCCCGCCAGCGCTGAGGTCGAGGATCTCAGTGTATGTGCAATCATTGTCACATCCATCACTCATCTCGGCGTTCGAGTCGTCGCATTCTTCATCGCCATGGACCTCGCCATCTCCACAAACTGGTTCGGTGCATAGTTCGTCGATGCAGGCGAGCCCTTCGGTGCAATCTGTTGGGGCTAGACAAGGACAACCGACCGCCTCGCAGGGCCCGGTATCGGTATCGGTATCGGTATCGGTATCGGCATCGGCATCGACATCGGCATCGGTGTCCGAGCTGCTGGAGTCTGAGGTGTCGGTCGACGTCTCGGAGTCGGTCTCCGATGCCGCGGTCTCGCTGGCCTCTGCTCCTCCCAGGTTGGGGTTCGGCGTCAAGCATCCCGGGAGCCAGCACAGCGCTAACGCAGTCAGAAATCTCGGATCCGTGTCCATCAGGTAGAACTCTACCAAGAGAGGTCTGGGTCGTCGCCACTGGCTTGGAAGGGCCGGTCTGTGAGCTTCCTGGCAGGTCAGGACGAAGTGTAGGGGAGGGTCGGGGCGTGCAGTCCGCGCGCAGAGATGGCTCCCGACGAGTCGGGAATCAGGCCAGCGGTCAGATAGCACACTCGAGAGGCTCTCTCGGGCATTCTCAGCGGCTCGAGCGAGGCGACGGTCGAACTTGGTCGGGCTGTGGGTTGAGAGCAATCTCGACGGCGCGGCGATGGAGTTGTACGCTCCCCGGCAGTCAATGAGCGCTGATACACGATCGGACTACACCGCACGACTCGAGTCGTTGCTTGCCCATCGCCGATTTGTATGGGTTGTGGTTGTACTCGCGGTGCTGCTTGGTCTGCCCACCCTGGATACCGGGCTCATTGCTGACGATCTGTCCCAGTATCGGTTCCTGCGCGGGCACCACACTGGCCAAGGACATGGCCGATGGTGGGATATGTTCGTTTTGATCGAGAACTCTCCCCGTCGGACGGTCGGGATGCGTACCTCTGGTCGATACCCGTGGTGGGTGGACCCCGAGATACGGGTGGCATTTTTTCGACCAATGACAGTTGTGACGCATCATGTCGACCATTGGCTGTGGCCAAAAACTATCTGGCTGATGCACCTTCATAACGTCGCATGGCATGCCGCCGCATCGGCCGTCGCTTGGGCTGTTGCTCGCAGGTTAGTGTCCCGCCCAGCGGTCGCGGGAATTGTCGGGGTTGTCTATGTTCTATCATTTTCGCACGCTGTTCCAGTTGCTTGGCTCGCACACCGAAATGGCCTGACATCCACGTTCTGGGCTCTGGCAGCCTTGCTCGCTCATGTTCACTGGCGACAAGGTAAGAAGAAATCTGCGGGAGTGGCGGCCCCTTTGCTTCTGCTGGTGTCTCTCCTCAGCGCAGAAGCCGGAATCGTGGCGATCGCGTTTCTTGTTTCCTACGAGGCTTTCTATTCGAGCAGCCCCCTGGTGGAACGCGCGCGGGCACTGCTGCCAGCGCTGGTGTGTGTGCTGGTGTGGAGGATGGTCTACACCGGGATGGGGTATGGTTCTTACGCTTCGGGAGGGTATATCGATCCAGTCGCGGATCCGGTCAGTTTCCTCGTGCACATGCCCTCCCGATACGCCGCCTTGCTGGGGGTAAGTGCTTCAGCACCATTTATATTTGGGTTCCCTCTGGGAGGCTGGATTGTGCTCACAGGGGGTGTCGTCGTCATCGTCGTCATTTTTGTTGTGCGCCATGGTGAAGGCGCAGCCCGATTTGGTGTCCTCGCCGTGCTTATCGGATGCGTACCGCTGACCGCCAGTCTGCCGGGGAACCGAATCTTGATCTTGACGAGTTTTGGATCTGCGTTGGTATTTGCGGAGATACTGGGGTGTTGGTTGCTCACCCCTGGCGGATCCCCCCTTCGCTTGATTGCGGGGGTGTGGGTCGGAGCAGTCCATGTCCTGGCTCCCCCCTTGGCCTCTGTAGTTTTGGCTGAAAGGCTCGTCGGGTTGAATTTTGAGGAGGGTGCGATTCATGTCTATGGGCCCGACCTTCCTGATGAAGGGTTGGATCGGAAGGGTCTGGTAATATTACATGCCCCAAATTACCCAAGTACGAACCAACTGCCGGATGTTCGTGAGACGCGCGGTCTCAGTCGGCCCAACTTTCTTTGGATCCTTCATTCTGGGGAAATCGTGCCAACTGTTACGCGGATAGACCAGCGTACTTTGGAGTTGCATGAACCCAAGGAAGGGTGGCCAGCTGGAGTGTTGGGATCTTCGTGGCGAAATGTATCACGCGCACCGTTCGAGGTCGGGGATACGGTCAAGACCATCGATTATAAAGTCACGGTGATGGAAGTCGACGAAGACAGGGCGATCCGGGTTCAGTTCGAGTTTCGTACCCATCTAGATCATCCGAGCTTCGTCTGGGCAGACTGGTCTGGAGATGAGTTCATCCCGGTAGACGCTCGCTGCCTCGGTGTTCAAGATTGCGTCGCATCGCCTTGAAGCACGAGGGCCACCCGGGGTCTGGAACCGACGGCGGATCGTGGAGCCTCGGGAAGCGAGCGTGGAGCCTCGGGAAGCGAGCGTGCCTCGAGTTCATGTCGAGGTCCTGGTTTTGGGGAGGTGGGACTCGAACCCACGGCCGCCGAGTTCAAAGCCCGGTGCTACCAACCAGCTGAGCTACTCCCCAAGAGTCGAAGCCCGACCCGGGTGGGTCAGGGAGCTGGGACGCAGGGATTCGAACCCCGATCTCCTGGTCCAGAGCCAGGTGTCTTGCCCTTGGACGACGTCCCAAAACGAAAAACCTCGGCGTCGGTGTACGTCGAGGTCTCTGTCTGCCCGAGGGCCCCGCGTACACGTCACCGTGCCGACCGGGGATGACCCAGTCGGCTAAGTTTGGCGTTGCTGGAGGGCTCGGGCCATCAGGCTTGGAAGGTAGTCGACGCGGCCTGATGGTCAAGCACAGCGGGGCGAATTTCGCGGGGGAGAGGGGCCGGGGTCGATGCGGGGTGCATGTGAGAGGGCCGGCAGAACGCTGATCGGGCGCCGAATCGCCCTCAGTGGCCGAAATCTGCTGGCTGCGTTCGGCTATGGACGGACTGGGAAGCTAGCCGGTATACCCGCGACGCCCAGGGCAAGCGCCGGGGCCATCCAACAAGCATGTCACGCCGCAACAAGATCACTGTCATCGGAGCTGGAAACGTCGGGGCGACCACCGCCCACTGGGCCGCGTCGCGCCACTTGGGCGACGTCGTCTTGGTCGACATCAAAGACGGCATGCCCCAGGGCAAGTCGCTGGATCTGGCCGAGGCGGCGCCGGCGATGGGCTTCGATTTGAAGCTGGTCGGAACGACGGACTACGCCGAGACAGCGGGCTCCGACGTGGTGGTGATCACCGCGGGTGTGCCCCGGCGCAAGAACCCGGAGACGGGCGAGTACACGAGCCGAGACGAGCTGATCGAGACCAACCGAAAGATCGTCGGCGCGGTCACCAAGGCGGTGGTCGAGCATTCTCCCGATGCGATCCTCATCTGTGTGGCGAACCCGCTGGACGCCATGTGCCACGTGGCCCTGGCCGAGTCGGGCTTCCCCAAAGAGAGGGTCATCGGGATGGCCGGGGTGCTCGACACCTCGCGCTACAAGACCTTCATCGGCATGGAGCTCGGGGTCAGCGTGGAGGACATCCACGGGATGGTCCTCGGCGGCCACGGCGATACGATGGTGCCCCTGCCTCGTCACACCTCGGTCAGTGGGATTCCCCTGACCGAGCTGATGTCGCAGGAGAAGATCGACGCGATCATCCAGCGCACACGCAAGGGGGGCGGCGAGATCGTGGGTCTGTTGGGCTACTCGGGCTACTACGCGCCCGCGGCCTCGGCCTGCGTGATGGTCGAGTCCATCGTCCGCGACCGCAAGCGGGTCCTGCCTTGCGCCTGCCTGTGCGAGGGCGAGTACGGATACTCGGGCCTCTACCTGGGCGTGCCGACGGTGCTCGGCAAGAAAGGGGTGGAGCGGATCATCGAGATGGAGCTCAACGAGGCGGAGAAGGCCATGCTCGACGTGTCGGCGAACGCCGTGCGCGAGGTCGTGAAGCTCCTTCCCTACTGAGTTCGAGTGGGTTCGAGGGCACAGACGAATTCAGAATCACCGATTACAGGCCAGCATCCATGAAGATTCACGAGTATCAAGCCAAACAGCTGCTGCGCGAGGCGGGGGTCCCCGTCCCCCAGTCGCAGGTGGCATTCACGGTCGAAGAGGCCCACGCGGCGGCGGTCAAACTGATCGCCGAGACCGGCAGCGAGGTCGTCGTCGTCAAGTCCCAGATCCACGCCGGTGGACGCGGCAAGGGCCGCTTCAAGGAGCACCCCGATCTCGGTGGTGTGAAGGTGGTCAAGGGCGCAGACGCGGTCAAGGAGCTCGCCGGGAAGATGCTCGGTAGCACCTTGGTCACGATTCAGACCGGCGAAGAGGGCAAGAAGGTCCAGCGTCTGCTCATCGAGCAGGGCATGGACATCGCCACCGAGCTGTACCTGGCGGCGACCCTCGACCGAGACACGGGACGGGTGACGATCATGGCCTCGCGCGAGGGGGGCATGGATATCGAGGAGGTCGCAGCCACGCACCCCGAGAAGATCCTCAAGGTCTCGGTGGACCCGGCCTTTGGGCTCCAGGGCTTCCAGGCCCGGGCGCTGGCCTACGGTCTGGGCGCGGAGGGCAAGACAGCCCGCAAGATGGCGGGCTTTTTGGGCAAGGTGCTCGCGGCCTATAGCGACCTCGATTGTTCGCTGCTCGAGATCAACCCGCTGGTGATCACTGGATCCGGCGACGTGTTCGCCCTCGACGCCAAGGCGGACTTCGACGACAACGCTCTGTTCCGCCACAAGAACATCGAGGCGCTGCGTGACGCGAGCGAAGAGGACGCCGACGAGCTCGAGGCCAAACAGCACGAGCTGAGCTACGTGGCCCTCGACGGCAC
>CAYVJQ010000029.1:5422-20180 GCA_964451725.1 uncultured Nannocystaceae bacterium
CCGACGAGCTCGAGGCCAAACAGCACGAGCTGAGCTACGTGGCCCTCGACGGCACGATCGGCTGCATGGTCAACGGCGCCGGCTTGGCCATGGCGACCATGGACATCATCAAGTACTTCGGCTCGGAGCCGGCGAACTTCCTGGATGTGGGCGGCGGTGCGACGGAAGAGCGGGTCACCGCGGCCTTCAAGATCATCAGCCGCGACCCCAAGCTGCGCGGTATCTTGGTCAACATCTTCGGTGGCATCATGAAGTGCGACACCATCGCCATCGGTGTGATCGGTGCCGTCAAAGAGGTCGGCCTGAAGGTCCCCCTGGTGGTCCGTCTCGAGGGCACCAACGTTGAGCTGGGCAAGAAGCTGCTGGCCGAGAGTGGCCTGCCCATCACCGCGGCCGACTCGCTGCGTGACGCAGCCCAAAAGATCGTGGAGATGACGAAGTGAGCGTTCTGGTCGACAAGAACACGAAGCTCTTGGTGCAGGGCATCACCGGTAAGACCGGTGCCTTCCACGCCAAGCTCTCGCTGGAATACGGGACCCGAGTGGTCGCCGGTGTGACCCCTGGAAAGGGCGGCAGCAAGGCCATCGACGGTCGGGTGCCCGTGTTCGACACGGTCGCGGAGGCAATGGAGAAGACCGGCGCGAACGCCTCGGTCGTGTTTGTGCCGCCCGCGTTCGCGGCCGACGCGATGATGGAGGCCGTGGCCGCCGAGATGCCCCTGGTGGTCGTGATTACCGAGGGTGTGCCCGTAGCCGACATGGTCATGGTCAAGCGCTTCTTGGAGGGCAAGACGAGCCGTCTCCTCGGTCCCAACTGTCCAGGCGTGATCACGCCCGGACAATGTCGTATCGGGATCATGCCCGGCTACATCCACAAGCCGGGCAAGATCGGTGTGGTCTCGCGTTCGGGCACGCTCACCTACGAGGCCGTGCACCAGCTGACCACCCTCGGCCTGGGCCAGACCACGGCCATCGGTATCGGCGGCGACCCGGTCAACGGGACCAGCTTCGTGGACTGCCTACAGCTGTTCAACGAGGACCCGGAGTGCGAGGGCATCGTGATGATCGGTGAGATCGGTGGCGCGGCCGAGGAGGCCGGTGCGGCGTTCATCAAGGCGAACGTCAAGAAGCCGGTCGTCGGATTCATCGCGGGTATCTCGGCACCCCCCGGCAAGCGCATGGGCCACGCCGGGGCCATCATCTCGGGCGGCAAGGGCACGGCCGAGGCCAAGCTCGAGGCGCTCCGAGACGCAGGCGTCAAGATCGCGGAGACCCCCTCGGACATCGGCGTGGCCATGGCCTCGCTGATGGGCTGAGCAGGGCACTTCCCGGCGCGTGAAGGCGCGCGACCAAGGATGCACAACCCCCGTGGGCGAGAGCCTGCGGGGGTTGTGCAATTGGGGGCAGGAGAGGGGGGACGGACCTGGGCAGGGAGGCTGCACCGCGTATTGACCGGGGCCCTAGCGGGTGGTAGGTCCGAGTTTACAAATGAATTTCGTTTTCATTTGTGTCTCATTCAACCATGGCCATTTCACGGAAAGCCCTGTTCAAGGTCCACAATGGCCTGGGATTGGGCGTGCTCGTGGTGGTCCTGGTCTCGGCCCTGACGGGGACCTTGCTGACCTTTCGGGCTCAGCTCTCCACCCCGCCCCCCGTCGCGCCGGTGGTCGAGCTACACCTGAGCCTCGACGCGTTGGTCGCAAAGGCCGAGGCGGCCGGTGACGGCTCTCCGGCGACGGATCTGAGCATTCCCCTGGCCGCGGACCAACCGTATCGGGTCTGGCTCGACGACGACGACGAGACCCAGGTGTTCCTCGACGGGGCCGGCGAGGTGCTGGAGACCCGCAGTGGACGCAGCGGCCTGACCCGGTGGGTGTTTCGCCTGCATACGGGAGAGTTGTTCGGGGTCGCTGGTCAGGCGCTCATGGTCGCCATGGCGATGGGTCTGTGTGTCTTGGGGGTGTCGGGCTTTGGGATGTGGTGGTCTCGCCGACGTCGCCGTCGAGGGTAGCGGGGGAACGAGCCGCGCTTTCGACGCGCCTCGACGCGCCATCGGCGGGGCGACCAGGTCGTGGGACGCTCTTTGCTCTGCTCGGTCGGACACGCCGGAGTCGAGCGTGGACAATTGAAAGTCGTGGGCTCGGTCGGCGCTCGGGCCGAGGGGCGATTCGATGATAATGTGCGTACCTTTACCCGAACTCCGCTATTGGTGAATGAATACACGTCTGAAACCGATCATGGGGGAGCAGATGCGCCCAAAAATAGTGTCTTGGTCCTGTGTGTTGAAATGGTACACTTACACCGTATTGATGTGCCTTTTTGATACACTTAAAATTGTCTGGAAAACGAGTATGGCCTAGTCCGAGAGCGCGGGGCATGAGGCCCGAGCGTGCATCTTTGAAAAGTGGTGAAATCGTGAGTACCAGTAAGAGCATTTGTGGATTCAGCGTTGCGCCGATTTTGGGGCTGCTGGCCCTCAGCGGCTGTGGAGACCCGTGCCTGGATGATGGACTCGGGTTTGGGGTCTGTCGGCCCACGGACAGTCTGGGCGGAGCCGAGACCGAGACCGGCGGGGAGGACGAGACCGACGAGGCGGACACCGAAACCGAGATCGATACGGAGACCGGGATGAGCGGGCTTTGGTGTCGAGATGAAGACGGCGATGGGTTCGGTAATTCCGAGGACTGCCAGGAGGCCGAGATGGCCCCCGAGGGCTTCGTCGACGACGACAGCGACTGCGACGATTCGGACGCGGCGACCTTCCCGGGTGCCGCGCAGATCGAGGACGAGGCCCAATGCATGACCGACGCCGACGATGACGGCTGGGGAGATTCGATGCCCGTGAGCGCCGGTGCTGCTCCGGGTACGGACTGCGCAGACGCAGACTCAGACACCTTTCCGGGGGCGGCGCAGCTCGAGAGTGAGAACGCTTGCATGACCGATGCCGACGGTGACGGCTACGGTGATGCATCGCCCTTCGGTGACGCCGAGCCCGGGTCGGACTGTGACGATCTCGGCGCCCAGACCTTCCCGGGGGCCGCCGAACTCGACGACCCCGAGGCCTGCATGCAGGACGAGGATCAGGATGGCTGGGGCAACGACGAGCCCGGCAATCCGGAGGTCGCCGCGGGGACGGACTGCAACGACATGGACGAGGGGACCTTCGTGGGCGCGGCGCCCAACGACGACCCGGACCAATGTATGCAGGACCAAGATGGGGACGACTTCGGCGACAGCGACCCGGACGATCCAAACACCTACCCAGGCAGCGACTGCGACGACGCAGACGGCGGGGTCCTCGGTGGCTGCGGACCGACGAACTGGTGCCCGGACGACGACGAGGACGGCTTTGGGTGGGCACCAGGGTGCATCGATACCGAAGATCCGCCCGATGGATACGTGCCCAACGGCGAGGACTGCGACGACGGCGACGCCGACACCTACCCCGGGGCGGCGCCCAACGACGATCTGCAGGCGTGCATGAACGACGACGACGACGACGGCTGGGGCGACGACGACGACGCGCTGCCGCCCGAGGTCGTGCCGGGGACCGACTGCGACGACGACTCGGTGAACACCTTTCCGGGGGCGGCGGAGCTCGATGATCCCGTGGCCTGCATGAGCGATGAGGACGACGACGGCCTGGGTTCGGCCGCACCAGGAGAGGGGGTGGTCGCGGGGACGGACTGCAACGATTTCGATTTCGAGATCGGTGTCGACTGTGGCTGCGCACCGGTCTACGTCAGCTGTGACGGCACCGCAGGCAACCCGACCACCGACGCTTTCCATGCCATCGGCGTGGGTTGTTCGGACGACTCCAACGAGGCGATCGTCGTCGATGGGACCGACTTCCAGGTCTCCGATGCGGGCTCGTGGGCGGTGTTGGCCCAGTTTGGTGATGCCGACGACCCCGACAACCCGGGCCTGAAGATCTGGTCGCCGCGGCCGGATCAGGGCAACCCGGATGCACCCCACAACGCCGGCAACAACATGCTGTTGCTGACCACCGGGGTGGTGCCCGCGCCCGACGGCGACGGGGTGTTGATCTTGGGCCAAGATCAGGCTGGAAACGGTGCGAATGGGAACCCGGACAACATGGAGTTCCCGGCCCCGATCACCGCCGCAGACGGCAGCAACAACGGCATGGGGGGGACTCCGTTCATGAACTGCGATGGGATGGGCGACTGTGCCGACTCCCTGTCCGGGCTGGTGATTGCGAGCCTCAACGACGGCATGTGGATGAGCTTCACGGCGACGGTACCGAACTCGACCACGGGCTATCAATTCGACTTCGCCTACCTCTCGTCCGAGTACCCGGACTACGTGAACACCCAGTTCAACGATTCGTTCGTGACTTGGGTGACCAGCGAGGACTACACGGGGAACGTGGCGATCACGCCCGGTGGCGCGCCGTTCACGGTGACCGAGCTGTTCGAGGACGGTTCCTTCGACATCTTGGAGAATGACCCGCTGCTGTCGGGTACGGGCTACGAGGCCCACGGCGCGACGTCATGGAAGACGGTGCGCGGAGCGGTGAACCCCGGTGAGACGATTCAGCTGACCTTCTTCCTGGCGGATGTCGCCGACGCGGGTTTTGCCACCCAGGTGCTGATCGACAACTTCCGCTGGGACTGCGACGGTTGTGAGCTCGGAGTCGACTGCGGCCTGAGCGACCTCTGATCGACTTCTGATCGGGCTCAGAGCACGTCGACGTCGCCCCACGCCAGCTGCCAGGCGTGGGCGGCCTCGAGGGTCGCCCGCTCGCTGGCCTGGAGCGGGCCGAGGGCCCGACCGCCGAAGTGGAGCTCCTGCGGGAACAGGCGCTCGGGCAGGGGCAGGTAGGCGTTGCGCAGCAAGGTCGCCCGCATGGGGGAGCCGGGCCCGACCATGGCGCTGACGAAGGCGCAGTGTTGGGCCCGGGCCCGGGCTTCGATGGCCTGCAGGAGCGCCGAGAGGGCGCCGGGGACCGCCAGGTCGACCATGAGGTCCATGATGAAGCAGACCGTGCCCTGGTCGCGCTCGGAGAGGGTGGTGACGGCGTAGCCGACGGTCTCGCCGTCGACCTCGACCCGGAGCCGGCGGTAGTCGGACTCGGGGCGCTGGTCGTAGCGCCAGCTCAGGAACGCGTGGTCGCGGACGACCCACAGCTGGTGTTGGTCCCGGCAGCGCAGCCACAGATCGTCGGCCCAGGCGCCGAACTGCTCGCAGGGGTGGACGGCGGGCTCGGGGCTTCCGTCGCCCGTGACCTGAGCGCGGAGTTTGGACTGGAGGCTGTCGAGGAGCCCGGGGCCGCGCGAGAGCAGCCTCGAGACCGAGGTGAGGGCGGGGGCGAGCGCGGGCTGGCCGATCTTGTCGGCCACGAAGGCGCCGACGTCGAGGGCTTTGACCAACACGGGGGTCGCCATGACCATCTTCCAGCTCAGGCGCCGCTCGAAGCCGGCGATCGAGTTGGCGTTGGGGAAGCCGTAGACGAAGCCGAAACCACGCTCGGTCATGGTCGTGTAGCAGGCTTCGGCGCTGCCCGAGAAGATGCCCTGACGCCCGTATTCCGGGTCGGTCATGGTGTCGATGGAGAGGGCCGCGAGCCGCTCCTCGCCGCGCATCCACAGCCGACGCGGGGACACGGCGTACTGGCCGACGAGGCGGTCCGCGTGCCAGATCAGCTTGATGGTCAGCGGCCCGACCGGGTTCTCGGCGTACTCCCAGCGCCAGTGGGCAGCGCTCTCACTCGGGCCCATGGTTTTTTTGAACACCCGCTCGAAGAGGTCGACGATCTGGGTCTCGTCGCCCGCTGCGTAGTCTCGAATCGTCCAGACTTGCTCGGCCACCTGCCGAGGATCCCGAAAAACCGTGCCTGTGGCCAGGTCAATCGTGGCGCGGGAGGGCCCTACTCGTTCATTCGTTCATGGCTTCGCAGTAGACGGCCCAGATTCGCCGCAGATGCGGCGCGAACGAGAACTCGTCGAGGTAGCGCTGGCGGCCGGCGAGGCCCTGCGCCCGGCGCAGCGCCCCGTCGCAGATCAGCGGCTCGAGGGCCGCGGCCAGGGCTGCGGGATCCGAGGGCGGGACCAGGGCGCCCGTGTGCTCGGAGAGCACGGCCTCGGCGATGCCTCCGACGGCGCTGGCGACCACGGGCAGGCCGGCGCGCATGGCCTCGAGGATGCTGATCGGGAAGCCCTCGCGCTCGGTGGGGAGCACGAAGATCTGGGCCTCGGCGAGCCTGCGGGGGACGTCGTCGCAGGTCCCCCGCAGGTGCACTCGGGTGCCGAGATCGGCCTCGGCGATGGCCCGCTCTATCTCCGGGCGCATGGGCCCGTCGCCGATCAGCTCGCAGCTCCAGGCGTGGGCGCGCAGGCGATCGAGGGCGGCGATGAGGGTCAGGGGATCTTTGGGTGCCTCGAAGCGGGCGACGGCGATGAGTGTGGGCGGGGTCAGCCAGGGGCGGGCACGGAGCGGCTCGGGGACGTCGGGGAGGGCGTTGTGGACGACCCGGAGCGTGGCAGGGGGGACCACCCGGTGCTCCAGAGCGAGGCGGCGGTCGTAGTCGGATACGGCGATGACCCGGCGGGCGAGGGGAGCCAGGCCGCGCTCGGCGATCCAGGCTGCGCGCTGCCAGGGTTCGAGCGAACCGGGGGTGAGCAGCCAACCGTGGGCGGTGACCACGGCCGGGATAGCGAGGGCCCGGGCAGCCAGACGGCCGAGCCAGCCGGCCTTGGTGGAGTGGGTGCTGACCAGGTCGGGTGCGAAGGCCCGGAGCGAGGTGACCAGATCGCGGAGCCCGCGGAGTTCGGCGATTGGATCGAGGGCCCGGAGCATGTGGGGCTGAGGCCAGACCGGTATGGAGGCGGCGCGCAGCTGGTCGATGAAGGGTCCGTCGCCGCCCACAAACACGGCGCAGGGGTGACCGGCGGCGATCAGCGCACGGGCGAGCTCGAACACGTGGACCTGGGCTCCACCGACGACATCGCTGCGCGTGATCACCAGGGCGATGCGGCGCGGGGCGTCGTTGGTTGGATCGCGCTCCGGCCTCGAGCTGGAGGGAGCCTCGCTCATGCGACGTCTGCGAGTTCGCCACCGAGGGCGCGAGCGCTGGCCTGGGCCCAGGGACCCATGGGCCCCCACTGAAAGTCACCCAACAGGCGATCGAGGCGGCGCAGCGTGGACCCGAGGTTGTTGTAGTGGCGAAAGCGCTTGACCGGGGGCAGGGGCATGCGGGGCTGGTCCGGGTCGAACTCCCAGGGGTGGGCGTAGAAGATCACGGGTCGGCCCGCGGCGTTGCAGCGGGCGACGAGCTGGCGGCTGAGGGCGTAGGGGTAGAGGCGAAAGTAGCCGCCGCCCGTGCACGGCAACCGCCGACCGCCGACTTCGATGCAGGTCATGGGTAGCTCGAGCAGGCCCTCGTCGAGCCAGTACGGTTCGAGGGGGGCGTCTGCGATGCCGTACTCGGGGTGGCCGCCGAAGGGGAAGATCGAGGAGTCCCAGGTGATGCCGTGGCGACGCAGGACAGGGATGGCCCAGGTGGTCGCTTCGGTCAGGGAGAAAGAGGGGGCTCGGTAGCCACACACGGGCGCCGAGCTGAGCGGGCGGAGGATGGCGAGCGCCCGGGTCAAGTCGGCGTCGAAGCTGGCGGGGTCGAGCAGGGCGAGGCGGTGGTGGGCGTAGCCGTGGCAGGCGATCTCGTGGCCGGCGTCTGCGACCTCGCGGATCAGGTCGGGGACCCGCTCGGCGATCCACCCGAGCACAAAAAACGTGGCCTTTACGCCGCGGCGGTCGAAGAGTTCGAGCAGGCGCCGGGTGCTCTCGACCACCCGCAGCTCACAGGCATCCCAGGCCTCGCGGGGGATGAAGGCGTCGAAATTCGAGACACAAAACCAATCCTCGAGGTCGATGCTCAAGAGGTTTTGAACCCGCGCCACGCAGCGAGTCTACCGCAGCTCGAGCCGGGTCGAGATTCGGGTCGGATTCAGGTTCGGGCTCAGACTCGGCGAGCGGCGATGTCCCGCGCGGGGGCGCGGGGATCCCAGACTGAGCGCAGCGGGCCCAAGATCGACTCGGCGATACCCAGGGTGCGCGTCCGGTCGAGATCTTCGGGCAGCCAGATCCCGGGCTCGTGTTCGCGCAAAGCAGTCCAACCGGCGACTACACCCGCGCCGACCTGGAGCAGGACGGCGTTGGTGCCCAGGGCCAGGGCCTGGTCCATGTCGGTCCGCCAACCCAGCCACAGCTCGCCCAAGCTGCGGCTGCACAGCAGCACACCGAGCTCGTTGTAGCCCTGCAGCGCGGTGTCGTGGGGAGGGTAGAGCTGGGTGGTCGCCCACTCTTCGTGGCCGCGCTCGGGGGCGGTGGCCAGGGCCTCAGCGGCCGCCCGAGCCAGCTTGTAGACGTAGGCGATCTCGACGCTGGGATACATGGCGCCGAGGGTCACCAACTCCTCGTGGGGGACGAGGTGGCCCTGGATATCTCGGTCGCCGCAGCGCGCGGCATAGAGGGCCTCGTGGGGGCGGTGATCGAGGGTCGCAAGTTCACCGTTGCGGGTGATCATGGCGGCGGGCTCGAGCAGCTCCTCGAGGCAGGCCTCGGGGCTCCAGGTCGAGGAGAAGGTGAGCGGAGGCGCGAGCGGAGGCGCGAGCTCTGGGCTCGAGCCCGGCCCGAGCCCAGAGGGAGTGCGGACCGTGCCGTCGTCCTCGCTGAACACGATCGCGTGCAGTTCGAGGGCGTCGAGGCTTGGCGGCCGGCCACAGCGGCGCGCGAGCTCCTGGATCGCGGCCTCGACCAGGAGGTTGATGAGGCCGGGGTTCATGCCCATGCACAGGACGTGAGTGCCGGCGTCGATGTCGGGCGGGGCGAACAGCTCGCGGGCCCGCAGCATGCTCCGGCCGCCGAATTCGTCGTCGAGTTTGGCCCGGGCCCAGATGTCGTAGGCCGTGCTCAAGTACGAGGCCCCGTGGGCAGCACAGGCGATCAGGCAGCCCCGGGTCCCGACCATTGCGAGTTCGATCACTTCGTCGATGTGGTGCTCACGCAAGAGCGCCGCGAGCTGGTCCTCGGACTCGAGCGAGCAAGGCGGCAGCCAGCGGGCCCGGCCCTCGAGCCCCTGTGGGAGGACCGGGCGGCGCTCGGGCTCGACCCGGTCCAAGAGCAGCAGTTCGTCGTTCGGGCCGAGCAGGGCCCGGCCTAGCGGATGCCCGGCGACAAGGGCTAGGGTGGCACCCGCGACCCCACCGGCGGCGCCGAGTACCAAGGTCCGTCGACCGGGTTTCCCCCCGGGTGTGTTCGCGCCGGACAAGGGTCCAGTGATACCGCGCCGTGGCGCACCCACCAACTCGAGCACCGACTCCACCCCGAACTCCCCAGACAGCGAGCGCGCCGTGACGACCGAAGAAACCAGGCAGGCCATCCGAGAGCCCGAGAGCATCGACGGCGTGAGCGTCACCTACCTCGTCGACGAGGTCTTGTGTGACATCCACACGCCGCACCAGCACCTGATCATCGCCGATACGGTCGCCTATGGCCGGGCCCTGTTCCTCGACGGGCTGATCCAGTCGTCGATCACGGACGAGGTGCTCTACCACGAGCCCCTGATCCACCCCGCGCTCCTGGCCCACGCAGACCCCAAGCGGGTGCTCGTGGGTGGGGCGGGGGAGGGCGCCTCGCTGCGCGAGATCCTGCGTCACACCAAGGTCGAGCGACTGGTCGCGGTGGACCTCGATCCGGAGGTCGTCGCGGCCTGCCGAGAGCACCTGGGTGCGTGGCATCAGGGCGCCTTCGAAGACCCGCGCGTGGAGCTGCGTTTCGAGGATGTCCAAGACACACTCGCCGCGTCCCCCGATCGGAGCTGGGACGTGGTCGTGCTCGACATCACCGAGCCGGTCGCAGAGGGCCCCGCCGTGGACCTGTTTGCGACCCGCTTCTTCGCCGAGGTCGCCCGGGTGCTCACCGACGACGGCATCATGGTGCTCCAGTCGGGCGAAGTCGATCCGGCGGGCATGGAGGTCGTGCGTACGGTCAAGAGCACGCTCGAGGCGGTGTTCCCCTGGGTCCGCATGCTGCACACCTACGTGCCGTCTTTCAACGCCATGTGGGGCATCGCGCTCGCCGGCAAGCGCAGCTTCGATCTCCTGCCCGAGGACCAGGACCGGCGCATTGCGACCCTCGAGGGTCTGCGCATGTACGACGTCGAGACTCACCGCGGGCTCATCCACTGGCCCCGGTTTTTGGCCGAGCAGCTGGCTGTGCCCGGTGAGGTCGTGACCGGCGAGGCGGGGTCCAAGCTGATCACCCACAAGCTCGAGAGCGAGCGATAGGCGTGGCCCCGAACTGGTCGCGCACCAACTTGCTGATCGCGGCTGCGGCCTCGAAGTTGGGGGTCGGGTGTGAGCCCCTGGGCAGCGAGCACAGCGATTTTTTCATGCGCCTGCTGGGTCCGGAGCAGGGGTCTCGGGGCAGTGTGCTGATCTCGAAGACCCGCTCGCCCTTTCTGACCCAGGTCGCCCAGACTCTGAGCAACAACAAGTTCCTGGCTGCGGAGCGCATGGCGGCCCTGGGCCTACCCACGCCCCCTCACCAGCTCTTCGACGAGGCCGCCGATCCGCGCGAGCCCGGTCCGGCGCGCGCGCGTGCCGAGGCCATGCTCAGGGCGCACGGGCGCGTGGTGGTCAAACCCAACTGGGGGAACCGGGGCCTGGGCGTGGTCACCGGTATCGACGACTTGGAGAGCCTGGGCCGAGCCTACGCCCACGCCCGCGAGTTGGACCGCGATGAGGAGGTCCTGGTCGAGGCCGAGATCGAGGGTGTGAACCTGCGGGTGGCGGTCGTCGGCGGTCGCTACCTGGCCGCGGCGGAGGTCGCCCGGCCGCTGCTCCGGGGCGATGGTCGACGCAGCATCCGCGAGTGTGTGCAGGCGCTGAACACAGATCCGCGCCGGGGTCACTGGGCCCGCCCGGGTCTGGAACCCATGGACCAGATCGACCTCGAGCAGGTCGCCGCGTGGCTCTGCGCGATGGGCCTGGAGCTCGACCACAGGCTGCCGGCGGGTGTGGAGATCGAGCTGAGCTCCGAGGAGGCGGAGGTCGTCGATCGCAGCGAGCACCTGCACCCGGGCTGGCGCGAGATCGCGGTCGAGGCCGCGCGCTGCCTCGGTGTCGACGTCGCGGGTGTCGACCTGCGTGGTCCTTGGCGCGCCTTCGAGCGGCCGCCCTCGGAGCACTCGGCGGCCTGTGTGCTCGAGGTCAACGCCTGCCCCGGCCTGCATCTGCACGCCCTGCCCACGCGCGGTAAAGCTCGGCCTGTGTTCGAGGCCTTTGTCGCCTACTGTGTGCAGCTGCCCGGGGCGCCCGAGCCCTGTGCGCAGGTCCCCTGAGCGGGCGGGGCGGCCCGACTCTCCGGGCGGGCTTCAGTCTGCGGGTGTGTCGTGCATGCCGACTCGGTAGCTGCCGGCCGGGTTCTGCATGGCGACGTTGAGGCGGTTCCAGCCGTTGATGGCGATCACCGCGAAGGTCAGGTCGGCGAGCTCAGTCTGGTCGAATACGGTCTGGATGCGCGCGTAGGTGGCGTCATCGACCGGGTCGGACCCGAGCTGGGTGACCGCCTCGGTCCACTCGAGGGCCGCGCGCTCCCGGGCGTCGTAGTAGGGGGTCTCGCGCCACGCACTGAGGCCGTAGAGACGCTGCTCGCTCTCGCCGGCTGCGCGCGCGTCTTTGTAGTGCATGTCGATGCAGTACGAACATTTGTTGAGCTGGGAGGCGCGGAGCCTGACGAGCTCGAGCAGGGAGGTCTCGATGGAGCAGCGAGTGAGATGACTTTCGAGGCTCATCATCGCGGCGATCGCCGCTTGGGGCATGGCGGACAGAGGAATGCGTGCGGTCATTGTCGTTACTTTCTGGGATGGGATGGGCTGGGATGGGCTGGGACCTGGACCCGGATGGGTCAGTGCACGAGCGCGCTCGTGTGGCGGAGTTTCTTGGGGTTCCAGTGAATGAACACCCCCGTGACCTGGGCATCGCCGTCGACATCGAGCAGCGCGAGGCCGCGAAACTCGGGGTACTCGTAGCGGAGCACCGGGCTCGCGCCGCTGAACAGGTCCAGAGGCGTGAACACGTTGCCGTATTTGCGGCGCACGCCGACGAGCATGCGGCTGACCCTGTCCGGGCCCAAGATCGGGTTGCGGGCGGCGGGCAGGAGGCCGTCGGCATCCGATATCAGCTGGCAGTCATCGGCGAGCAGGCCTCTGAGGGCAGTCAGGCTCTGGGCGTTGCAGGCGTGGGCGAAGCGGTGGGCGAGGGCGCGTGAGCGCTCGCTGTCGACTTCGCAGCGGGCCGGGCCGGTCATGCGCGTGCGGGCGCTGGCCATGAGTTGGCGACAGTTTGCGGGGCTCGAGCTCAAGGTGGCGGCGATCTCCGCATAGTCGAGATCGAAGGCCACGCGCAGCACGAACACGGCGCGCTGATCGGGCGTGAGGCGCTCGAGCATGGCCATGAACCCATAGGAGAGGTCGTCGGCGAGGACACCTGTGTCCTCGGGGTTCGGCTCGTCGATATAGACCTCGGGCAGCCACTGGCCCACATAGCGCTCACGCTCGCGGCGCGCCGACTTGAGCACGTCGAGGGCCAGGCGGGTGACGATGGTCGCCAACAGCTTGCCCGGGGAGCGGACCTCGGTGACCGCGGACCAGCGCAGGTAGGCCTCCTGGACGACATCCTCGGCCTCGGAGATGGTCCCGAGCAGGCGGTAGGCGATCTTGAACAGGCGCGGCCGGTGTCGCTCGAACTGGGCTGCCTTCGCGTCCATGCTCCTAAGACGAGCGAGGACACGTGAATGTGATCCCCGGCCTCGCTATTTTTGGATCGAGCCACGGGTTTCGGCGTGCGGGGGACGACCCCGCGCCCGCTCTCCGCCCCCCCCGGCTGGGTTTCAGCTGGCCTTGGGCAGGTCGGTGAGACGCCGACCCGGGGGCCTCAAAAAGTAGGAACCCATGGCGACAGCCACGAACACCAGGGGGATGATGATCTCCTTCGCGCCATCTCCCGAACTCAGGTGGGAGTAGGAGGCCCCCACCAGCTCGAAGACCGCACCCGCGTAGGCCCACTCTTTGAGGCGGGGAAACTTGGGGGCCAAGATGGCGACGATGCCCAGGAGCTTGGCGACACCCAGGAGCGTCATCAGGTAGATCGGGTAGCCCAGGGCGGTCATCGAGTCCGCGATGCCCTCGTCCCCGGTCAGGTCCAGCACGCCACCGGCGCCAAACCCAAAACAAAACAGCCCGGTCAGCACCCAGTAGGCGATGAGCAGGGACTTTTTTGGGGGGCTGGGGTCCGTCATGGCGACTCTACGGTCGCCAATCGGGGGAGGGCCCGCAACCTCCCCATGTCGGTGGCCCTGGGTCGGGCCCGGCGGGATCAGCCCCGGCGTCCGTCCATGATGGCTTTGAACGAGCGGCTGCGCAGCTCCGCCTCGCTCAGGCCCGTGTCGCGCAGCTCGTCGAGAGATACGGCCCCGCAGGACAGGGCGCGCAGGAAATAGTTGAGCAGGCCCTGGCCGGTGGCGGCGTCGTCGAACACATCACCGACCAAGGTGGCCTTTGCGGCGACCTCGATGAAGTTGCGCAGACGCGTGGCGGCGGCGTTGAACCCCTCGAGGAAGAAGCCGTAGCAGGCGGCGTAGCGGATCGGGAGCTGGGCTGGGTGCAGGTCCCAGCCCTGGTAATAGCCGCGGACCAAAGACCGGCGGTTGTGGCGGTGCGCGAGCCGCCAGGCCCCGTGGATGGCCCGAAGGTTCTCGGCGACTTGGGCGGGGCTCAGGTCGTCGCCCCGGTGCCGGGGTACGGGCATGATGTTGGTGGCGCCGTCGGAGAGGAACAGGCCGGTCTCGGCGTAGCTCGCCTTCATCAGGTTCAGGGCGAAGTCGCAGGCCGGGTGATCCATGCGCTGGTGGGCAGCGGTGACCCCGAAGCTGGCCGTGAAGTCGTAGGTGCCGAAGTGGGCGCCCAGGCAGCGGCCCTCGGCGGCGGCCAGGAGCAAGGGCAACTGGCAGCGGCCGTCCTCGGTGAGCAGGCCGTGGGTCAGCTCGATCATGAACTCCATCTTCAAGCTGCCCTCGGCCAGGCCGGTGCGGCGCTCGAGAGCCTCGAACAGCCGGACCAGGGTCGAGACCTGCTCGGGCACGGAGATCTTGGGCAGGGTGACGACGAAGTTGCCGGGCAGGCGGCCGGCCTCGCCGACCAGGGTGGTCACGAAGAGATCGAGGGTCCGGATCGAGCGCTGGAGGAGCGCGCCCTCGAGGGGTTTGATGCGGATGCCACAAAAGGGCGGCAGGGTCCCGGCCGCGAGGCCCTTGGCGAGCTGCTTCGCGGACGACACGGCGACCGCGTCCTCCTCGTCGTCGGGCCGGTTGCCGAACCCGTCTTCAAAGTCGAGGCGGAAGTCCTCGACCGGCTCGCGCTCGAGCTTGGCCGCGACTCGGGCATGGACGATGAGCGCCAGCCAGGCGTGGGGGTCCTCATCGCGCAGGGCGTCGGGGTCGGCGTCGTAGCGGGCGCGTGTGTCTGCGGGGACGCCGGTCTCGGGGAGGGTCTGGGCGCCGGGCAGGTCGATGGCGCGCGCAAACTGGAAGGGGTCGGCGCCGTAGCGCTCGAGGCTGCGCAGGGCGAGCTTGCCGAGCTTGGCGGGGGTGTCGTGCCGAAACAGGTGGGCGCCGCCGTAGACCGTGTGCACGGCCTGGCGATCGGGGCGCTCTCCCGGGTAGCGATCTGCGAAGCGATCGCA
>CAYVJQ010000029.1:20280-36982 GCA_964451725.1 uncultured Nannocystaceae bacterium
TCAGCTGCCGCGGTAGGTCGAATACCCGAACGGGTTCAGGAGCAGGGGCACGTGGTAGTGGGCGCTGGGATCATCGATCTCGAACACGATCTCGGCCCAGGGGTAGAAGTAGGCGTCGACTCCGATCGACCGGAAGTAGGCGCCGGTCTCGAAGCGGATCCGATAGACGCCGACTCTAGCGAGACCGGGGGCCAGGAGATCGCCGACGCGGCCGTCGGCGTCCGTGTGGCCCGTGGCCAGGGGCTCCCAACGGGTACTCGTGGGCTCGCCGAGCTGGCGTGAGAGGGTGATCGCCACGCCCGCGGCGGGGCGCCCGAGGGCGGTGTCGAGGATGTGGGTGGTGATGGGGCTACGGGTGCTCACGAGAGTCTCTCCAGGCGCAGGCGGGTGATCTTGGCTTGCTCGGCGGCGGCGATCTCGAGCTCGCGCTCGGGCGTGTTGGGCATGCGCGCGCGCAAGCTGGCGAGCATCTCGGCGGCCGACTTTCCGCTCGCGCAGATGATGAAGATGTGGCCGTAGCGGGCCTCGTAGGCGAGGTTGCCGTCGCGCAGGGCCTCGAGCTGGGCCTCGCTGGCCGCCGCCGCGCCGGCCTGCTCACCCAGGGCCATGGCGGCCGTCGACGCGAACTTCGTGCGCAGGGCGTCCATGTCGGCGCCGATGCGGGGGTGGTGGTCGAAGGCCTCGAGGATGTCGGCGCGCCGAGCCTGAGCCCAGACCGCATCGGCCGCCTCGAGCAGCGCCGAGTCTGTGCCGAAGGGACGGCGCGCGAGCATGCCCGCGACCCAGCGCGAGGCGCCACAGCAGCGCTCGAGGGCCGCTGCGGCGTCCTGGGCAGACATGGCGTCGATGCGGTCGGAGTTGCCGGAGTTCCCGGGCTGGGGATCCGGTTTGCTCAAGCCTGATCCTCCGCGCGACCGAAGAGGCGCAGCCTCGCCACGCCGCCGTCGGGGAAAGTCTCGAGGCGGACGTGGGTAAAGCAGGCGTTGGAGGCCAGGGCCCGAGTGAACACGCGCCGGTCGGGGCCGAGGGTGAAGTCGCTGAGGATCGGCTCCCAGCTCTCGCTGAGGGGGGACTCGGGCAGGACCTCGTGCCAGCCCCCGCGGGTTCGGGCTTTGGCGAGCAGATCGGTGATCCGGGCACCCGGGGCGTGGATCCCCCACAGGGCGCAGCGCTGGGCGTGGTTACCGTGGAAGTGACCGGTGTCGATCTCGATCGCACCCAGGCGCCCGGGGACGGCGAGCTCGAGCAGGATCCAATCGTGGCCCGGGCCGCGCTTGCGCCGGGTCTCCCAGCCGCCCCCCATGTAGGTCGAGCGACCCGGGGCGATCAGGTTGTTCATGGGCGCGAAGAACATGTCGGAGCAGGCCAGGGCTCGCCCACCGTGGCGCAGGGCCGCCAGGTCGCGCTCTCCCGGCTCGAGGTGGGCACGCGCGACCTCGTCGACCAGGTCCTCCCAGGGGCCCCAGTGCTCGGGCTCTGGGGTGACCACGCCGTGGGCCCGAAGTCGCGCCACGCCGCCGTCGGGGGTGATGGTCAGGCGCAGGTGTGTGGCGACCCGGGGAGCGACCGTGAACAAGTTGTGGGACCCGGCCTGGAGGGGGCGCTGGTCGAGCAGGGGAGCCCAGTCGGCGTCCGCAAGCGCCTCGGCCGAGTCGACGCCGGGAGCGTCGCAAGCCTCGACCCGGGCGAAGGGGGCGTGGTTGCCCAAGAAGTGGCTGGTGTCGAGGTTCAGGGCGTGCACGAGGCCGCGGACGCCGAGCTGGATCAGGCACCAGTCTTCGCCCGGGGTCCGTCGTCGTCGGCTCTCCCAGCCGTCCATCCACTTGCCCCGGTCGGTGTAGCGGTCGGGGTCGAACACGGCGGGCTTTGGGCTGCACAGGTTGCTGGCTGCGGCGAAAAACTCGTCGCTGCATGCGAGTGTGCGGCCGCCCAAGGTGGCGGAGGCGAGGTCGATGAGGCCAGGGAAGGTCGGGGCGGCGGCCGCCTGGATGAGCGGGGTCTGTGAGGTCATGGAAGCGGTGGAGGAGAAGAAGTGCGGGGGGGCAGGGAAGTGGGCAGCAGGGGGATCGGTGGCGTCGTCACAGCCCGTGGGCGCGCCCGAGCAGAGGGCGGCCCGTGCCTGTGGGCATACAGAAACAGGCGTCGACGGGGGCGCTGGCATCGAAGATCCGTCGGCCCCGCAGCCAGGTCCCGTGGACGACCCCACGCAGGCGTCGACCGATCCAAGGGGAGATCCGATGGCGAAAGTGGAGCGCGTCGGCCCGCACGGTGAACTCGGCGTCCGGGTCGAGGGCGACCAGGTCGGCGTCGAAGCCCGGCGCGATCCGACCTTTGCGGCCGCGTGGCGAAGGGCCGCGGGTTGAACCCTCGGCCGGCTCCGGCTCCGCGCTCGAGGCCTCGCCCGACCTTTGGCCGCCTCGGTCGAGGCCGGCGATCCGGGCCGGGGCGCTCGACATCCACCGGCTGACCTCAGCGAGGGAGAACCCGCGGGCACAGGCCTGCGTCCAGACGCTCGAGAACCCGAGCGAGAGGGAGGCGATGCCGCCCCACGCTTCGAGGAAGTCGCCGGCTTCGGGCGACTTGAGCTCGGGGGTGCAGGGCGAGTGGTCGGTGACCACGAGGTCGATCACGCCCTCGCGCAGGGCGTCCCACAGGGCCTCGCGGTTTTCGGCCTCGCGCACGGGCGGCGCACACTTGAACTGGGTGGCGCCCGCAGGGATCTCCTCGGCGCTCAGGCACAGGTAGTGGGGGCAGGTCTCGACCGTGATCGGGAGCCCCTCGGCCCGGGCCCGGCGCAGGGCCGGGACGGCGCTCGCGGCCGAGAGGTGGACGATGTGCACGGCGCAGCCCGTCTCTCGGCACAGGGCGATCAGCAGGTCGATGGCCGCCTCCTCCCAGGCCGGAGGGCGCTGGTCCAGCCAACTGTGATAGTCGCGTGGATCGATGCTCGTCGTCGGGCCTGCAGGGGTCTCGAGCTCGATCTCGGCGTGGGCGAGCAGGGGCAGGCCGGCGGCTGCGAGCGCGGTCATGGCCTCGCGCAGTACCGCCTCGTCGCTGGCCGGAAATTCCTCGATGCCCGAGTCGCAGAGGAAGGCCTTGCAGCCCAGGACCCCGCGAGCGGCGAGCGGACCGAGCTGGTCGGCGTTGCCCGGGATCACGCCGCCCCAAAATCCGAGGTCCACCCACAGTTCACCAGGGGTGTCGGCGAGCTTGCGCTCGAAGCCGGCGACGGTGGTGGTCACCGGCAGACAGTTCAGGGGCATGTCCACCAGGGTCGTCACACCCCCGGCGGCCGCGGCCCGAGTCGCGGTGTGAAAGCCCTCCCAGTGGGTGCGCCCGGGTTGGTTGATATGGACATGGCAGTCGACCAGCCCGGGCATGAGCGTGAGCTCGCCGAGGTCGAGCATCCGGCCATGCAGGGCTTCGGGCAGGGCTTCGGGCAGGTTCTCGGTTTCGCTGACCTCGATGACCTCGACGATGCGCTCGTCCTCGATGACGACCGCCGCGGGTCGGGTGCCCTCGGGGGTGAGGACGCGCCGGCTGAAGATCGCGTGCCGAGACGGCCCTGCTGAGTCGGTGGTGTCGATCATGTCGATCATGTCGATCATGGAGCGGTCGCCACCGCGTTGACGTCGGCGCCCTGGGCGATCCAGGCCGCGATGATCTCCCGCTCTTCCTCGCTCATCCCGGTCTGGTTGGCGAGCGGCATGGTCTTGGCGACCACGACCACCGAGTTGATGCGCGGGGCCAAGGTCGAAATGTTGGCGGGCAGGTCGAAGGTCACACCTTGAGGAGGCGCCTTGTAGGCCGCGTGTGTGGGCGCGGCCGAGTGGCAGGTGACGCAGCGCTGGCCGACGATGGTCCGGACCTCGTCAAAGCCCACGGTCCGGTAGTCGTCGTAGCTCTTGGGCTTGGTGACGAAGGCCAGGGCGATCATGGCGACGGCGGCGGCCGGCAGCATCCAGACGTTGGCCTTGCCCCGGCCCTTGCCGTCGAGGTTGAACCAGTGCCGGGTCCCCGCACCGATCAGCGCGATCGCGGCGAGCAGGACCCAGTTCCACTCGTGCCCGTAGGTGAAGGGGTAGTGGTTGCTGATCATGATGAACAGCACCGGCAGGGTCATGTAGTTGTTGTGCAGCGAGCGCTGGGCCGCATCTCGGTTCCACTCGGGGTCCGGGGCCTCGCCCGCGACCAGGGCCGCGACTGTCTTGCGCTGGTTGGGGATGATGACCACGAACACGTTCGCGGCCATCATGGTGCCCAGCATGGCGCCGACGTGGATGTAGGCCGCGCGGCTGCCGAAGGTCTGGGTCAGGCCGTAGGCCACGCCGGTCATGAGGGCGAAACCCAAGCCGGCGAACAGGAGCTCTCGGCGACCCAGGGGAGATCGGCACAGGAGGTCGTAGGCGAGCCCACCGAGGACCAGGGAGCCGATGCCGATCGCCACGGCCGCGCCCACCGACAGCTCCCGGACCGCGTTGTCGATCAGGAATTGGTCGGCGCCCAAGTAGTAGACGAGGCCGAGCAAGGTCGCGCCCGTGATCCAGGTGAGATAGGCCTCCCACTTGAACCAATGCAGGGTCTGGGGCAGCTTCTCCGGCGCGACCTTGTACTTGAGGACCCGATAGAAGTGGCCGCCGTGGATCGACCACAGCTCGCCGTCCACACCCTCACCGCCGACTCCATCGGGGTTCTCGGGCTCCCGAATATTGTTGTTGAGCCAGTTGAAATAGAACGAGGTCCCGATCCACGCGGCACCGAAGATCAGGTGGGCCCAGCGGATGACGAGTTCGAACCAATCGGTGAGGTAGGTGGCCATTCGCGGGGTCGATGATGGCACCTCGCCCCGCGCACCGGAAGGGTCTCGCGGCGATGTGGTCGACCTCGACCTGGGGTCAGTGCCCGGGCGGGCGACCCCAACCACCGGGCGCCGGAGGGGAGCTCGGCGCGGGAGGTCCGTTCAGGTGGCCGTGATGGGGCTGGGCCTGGGGTTGAGCGTAGGCCTGGGGTTGATGAGCGTAGGCCTGGGGTTGCTGGGGCTGCTGGGGCTGCTGAGGTGCGTGATGGCTGTGCCCGGACCACTGAGTCTGGGCCCAGTGTCCGGCCTGGGCCGGGGGCCGCCAGGTCTGTTCGGCCGGCTGGGGCACGTGGGTCTCCACGTTGCCTCCACAGTACTGGCAGCCCAGGGCCTCACCCTCGAACACGATCTGATGGCCGATCGACGCGCCGCAACTCTGACAGCGATCGGCGACCTGAGCCTGACGCTGGAGCCGATCGAGGCGCAGGTATCGGCCGGTCGCTCGGTGGACCACCAGGGGCAGCTGGAAGGTGGCGATCTCTTTGCTCAGCAACATCGTGGCCTGCTCCGGGCGAACGCCGAGGTGGGCGGCGAGCTCGTCGATGGTGAACGCGTCGTGGGAGCGGACGAAGCCGACCATGAGCAGCTGCCGGCTGTCGTTGCGCCCGAGCTTGCGGGCGGCGTAGAGGAGCAGGGCGCCCGGGACCCCGAACAGGGTGCCCACGATCCCAAAGCCCATGGCCGCGCTGCCGTTGCCGTCTCCTGCCGCGAAGGGCAGGCACATCAGGGACATGGCCCCGAGTGAGGCGAGGATCCAGCCGACGACCTTGAGCGCTCCGGACACAGGCCGAGGCTAGCAGGCCGAGCCCGGGTCTGTGGAATCCATCGTATTTGGGAACAGGGTGAGCCGACGATCGTCCCCCGCGGCCCACGCGTTGCTGGTAATCCTGCTCTCGCAGCGCCGAGCGCTGCCCGGACTCCTCTATGTCGAACGACCCCACCCAATCGAGCAGCGATGCGCCTCCCTCCAAGCCCGTCACAGTGGCGACCTGGAGTACCCTCGAAGATCGTCGGCCCGCCCACGCCCGGGTCGCCGACGTCGACCTCGTGGTCGTGCGCTTCGACGGTGAGGTCTCGGTGCTCTACGGTCGCTGCCTGCACCGTGGAGCCCTGCTCAGCGACGGCTTCGTCGACGGCCCCAACTTGATCTGCGGTCTGCACGACTGGGACTACCGCCTCGACACTGGGGTCAGCGCGTACAGCAACAAAGAGGCCCTGAACCGCTTCTGCGCCTGGATCGACGTCGAAGCCGACGTGGTCACGGTCGACGAGAGCGAGGTCGCGCGCTGGGCCGAGACCCACCCCCAGCCCTACGACCGGGACGCCTACCTGGGAAATTACGACGATGTCCACGGCGTGGCAGCGGAGCCCTTCAACCGGGCGATCAGGACCTTGGCGCGGGACGGGCTCCGAACCACCGGGCACCACGGCGCGACGGCGGCCATGGGGGTCCCGCTGACCGAGCTCCCGCGCTGGTCTTCGATTCAGGTGGTCACCGGGCAGCTCGCGCGCAAGCCCCTGTTGGACGACGTGGCCGTGGGCACGGAGGTGGTGATCGGTCCTGGGGCCGAGCGACCGCTGCGTCTGGAGATCCCCCTCTTCGTCAGCGACATGAGCTACGGCGCCCTGTCCGAGGAGGCCAAGGTCGCGCTCTCCATGGGGGCGCAGCTCGCTGGCACCGGGATCTGCTCGGGCGAGGGGGGCATGCTGCCGGCGGAGCAGGAGGCCAACAGCCGCTACTTCTACGAGCTCGCCTCAGCCCGCTTCGGGTGGAGCCTGGACAAGGTCGCCAAGTGTCAGGCCTTCCACTTCAAGGGCGGGCAGGGGGCCAAGACCGGGACGGGTGGGCATCTCCCCGGCCACAAGGTGTCGGAGAAGATCGCCGCGGTCCGGGGCCTCGAGCCGGGACAGGCCGCGATCAGCCCGCCGACCTTCCCCGACCTCGACAGCCCCGCCGACTTCCGCCGGGTCGCAGACCAGGTCCGCGAGGTCACGGGGGGGATCCCGATCGGCTTCAAGCTCTCGGCCCAACACATCGAGGACGACATCGACTTCGCGCTCAAGGTGGGCTGCGACTACATCATCCTCGATGGTCGCGGTGGGGGCACAGGGGCGGCGCCGACTTTGTTCCGCGACAACATCTCGGTGCCGACGATCCCGGCGCTGGCCCGGGCGCGCAGGCACCTGGACAGCCGGGGCAAAGCCGAGGTCACGCTGATCGTCACCGGTGGCCTGCGCACGGAGGCCGACTTCTGCAAGGCGCTCGCGCTCGGTGCCGACGGCGTGGCTATATCCAACTCGGCCCTCCAAGCGATCGGCTGCCTGGGCATGCGGGCCTGTCACACCAACAACTGCCCGGTGGGCATAGCGACCCAAAAACCCGGCCTCCGCGCTCGCCTCGAGATCGAGAGGTCGGCCGCCCAGCTGGCGACCTACTTCGGGGCCACGGTGGCGCTCATGCAGGTGCTGGCGAGGGCCTGCGGCCACAGCCACCTCAGCGGCTTCTCGCTCACCGACTTGACCACCTGGGACCGGGACATGGCCTACCTCAGCGGTGTCGCCTACGGCGGCGCCGTGCCCCTGAGCTGATCTGTTTTCGGCCGTGGCCTTGAGCTGATTTATTTTCGGCCGAGCCCGAGAGACTGTGTCCTGGGTCGTGTGCCCTGGGTCGTGGCGCGGGCCTCGGGGTCGCTCTAGCATCCGCGCCATGACCGTCCTCGTCACCGGAGCCAGCGGCCACCTCGGGGCCAACCTCGTTCGCGGGCTCTTGGACCAAGGGGAGCAGGTCCGGGTGTTGGTGCACCGCAGCCGCGCTGCGTTCACGGATCTCGGCGCGGCCGTCGAGACCGGGCGCCTGAGCTTCGCCGAGGGCAGCGTGCTCGAGCCCGAGACCCTGCGCCCAGCCTTCGCCGAGTGCACCCGGGTCTTTCATCTCGCCGGGGTCATCTCCATCGACGGAGACCCGGACGGCTGGGTGCGGCGGGTCAACGTCGACGGCACGGCCAACGTCGCGGCCGTGTGCCGAGAGCTCGGTGTGGGGCGGCTCGTGCATGTGAGCTCCGTGCACGCCTTCGAGCAAAACCCGCGCGATCAGACCCTCGACGAGACCCGGGCGCGGGTGCCCTCGGGCCCCTCGAGGCAGCACTCGGCCTACGACCGGAGCAAGGCCGAGGGCGAGCGGGCGGTGCTCGCCGAGATCGAGCGAGGTCTCGACGCCGTGGTCCTCAACCCCACGGGGATCATGGGTCCGATCGACTTTGGCCCCTCGCGCATGGGCCAGCTGGTGGCAGACCTCGCCGCCGGAGACCTCCCGGCTCTGCTCGACGGGGGCTTCGACTTCGTGGATGTGCGAGACGTGAGCGCGAGCGTGATCGCGGCCGGTGAGCGCGGGCGCTGCGGGGAGGGCTATATCTTGGGCAGCGCCTGGTACTCGCTGCGCGAGCTCGCGGCGATCGTCGCCGAGCACAGCGGACGGTCTGCGCCGCGTTTGGTGACGCCGGTGTGGGTCGCGCGAATGGGCTTGCCCTTCGCCCGTGGGCTGTCGTGGGCGACCAAGACCGAGCCCCTGTTCACCCGTGAGTCGCTCGAGGTCCTGGTCTCGAATCGATCGATCTCGAGCGCAAAGGCTCGCCGGGAGCTCGGCCACGCCCCCCGGCCGCTCACCGAGACCGTCGCCGATACCCTGGCGTGGTTCGCAGCCAGGCCGGGGTGAGCCGTGGTATGTCCGACCTCGCCCCATGGATGACAGCATCGAGATTCATCGCGTCGCCACCTTGGTCTTGATCGCCCTCGCGGTGTTCACCTTCTTGGCGGTCAGCTTCATCACCGCGCCCTATGGTCGCCACCAGCGTTCGAACTGGGGCCCGACCATGCCCGCGCGCTGGGGCTGGGTCATCATGGAGACCCCTGCGGTCCTCCTGTTCGCCTGGATCTACTTCCAGGGCCAGCACCGCTTCGAGACCGTGCCCCTGATTCTCCTGGGGTTGTGGCTGTTTCACTACATTCAGCGCACCTACGTGTTCCCCTTTCGCATCCGCAGCGAGGGCAAGCGCATGCCCGTGTTGGTGTGTGGGATGGCGTTTCTCTTTCAGCTCCTCAACGTCTATGTCAACGCCCGCTGGATCTCTCATTGGGGGAGCTATGGGGAGTCCTGGATAAGCGATTGGCACCTGTGGCTGGGCGCCGGCCTGTTTTTGACCGGCTGGGTCATCAACTACAAGGCCGATGCGATCCTCATCGCTCTGCGCAAGCCGGGAGAGAACAGCGGCTACAAGATTCCCCGCGGGTGGCTCTACGAATACATCTCGTGCCCAAACTACCTTGGAGAGATCATCGAGTGGTGCGGCTGGGCGATCGCTAGTTGGTCGCTCTCGGGCTTCGCCTTTGCCCTGTACACGGCGGCGAACATCGGCCCACGGGCCCTCGACAACCACCGTTGGTACCGGGAGAAGTTCGAGGACTACCCCGAGCAACGCAAGGCGATCATCCCCTTTGTGCTCTGAGCGAAGGCGCCGCCATCCGGCTCCGCCGCTATCCCGTCCTACAGCGATCCCGTCATCATAAGTCGTCAGCCCGACGGCGCTGTATCCGGAAGTCGCTCGGTGAGCAATGAGGACGCCTCAGACATGAACGCTGTCGCCGATGAGGAGTCGCGGCAGACCTCGATCGCCCGACGGTAGAGCTCGCCTGCGCGCGGATCATCGTAGAGCTGCAGCACCCGCGCGAACAGATAGAGCTGCCATGGGTCCTCGATGGCGTCGAGGCTGACTCTGTCCATTGGTGGGGGCTCAATGGCGAGGGGCGCCCCCTGTCGCGGTGTGTCGCGCTCAGTAGCGAGGTCGATCGCTCGCCCTCCAGCTGCCGAGTAGTTTTCGACCGACTCGAGTGGCCAGCCCGGGAGACCCGGCACGACCGGCTTGGGTGTCGCCCCCTCACGAGCGACCATCGAGATCGGTGAGCGGAGGGTCGACGACAGGACAAAGGGGGGGACGTTCGACCAAGCGTCGACAAACACCGGCTGGACCAAGTCGCGGCCGATGACGCGCACGACCTTGTGGCCCGAGGGCAGCCCAACGAGGTGGGCGATGTCGGGGCCCGTGTTCAACAGCAGCTCGAGCAGGTGGTTCTGGCCGTCGCAGTTGCTCGCGCCGCGGACCAGACGGGCGAACACGCCATCGCCAAAGTGGGGGTCGTCGCGATCGGCGAACAACCCGATCTCGAGTTCGCCGATGTCGATGTCGAGCTGGTTGAGGGTCTTGGCCCGCAAGGCCACGATCGCGGCCAGGCTGCGCGACTCGAGCCGACCGTCGCCGATTGTCTGCGACTCGTGCTCGACCCAGTCCCACAGCAAGGTGTGGCCCATGGCGACCACGAAGGTTCGTTCCTCGAGGGGCAGGCTCTCGAGCCAGGTTCCAAGCCCCCGCTCGCCGGAGGTGAAGTAGTCGGGGTAGCGAGCGACGAACCACAGCGCGGCGTCGCGCGCCGGGACCTCGTAGACGACCCGGGGGGTGGCGACGGCCTGCTTCGGTTGTTGCCGCCCCCGGGTGACCGCGATGACGACCCCGATGGAGATAGCGATGACGACCCCGAACACACCGACCAGGGCAGCGGTCCTTCGTCCCCTCTGCTGCGCGGCCGGCTGCTCGGGGTCGTCATGACGCCGAACTCGGGCCTCTGGCTCGCCGACCACCACGGCGTCGTGCTCACTCGGGAGGTCGGCGTCTCTTGGTGTTCGCAAGGTACGACCGGCGCCAGAAATCGTGACGATCCGAGGGTTGCCGAGAGTTCGGGTTTGGGGCGGGTAGACGTCAAAGTTCGGTCAGCGCGACCTGTGGGGCCAGGTGTTGGTCGACGTTCCAAAACGCAGCCGAGAGGGCGCTGGTCAAGGCCAGATTCGTCAGCTCCAGGAGCGCGTCGAGGGGGACTCGCACCGTACTGTTTGAACTCACGGCCTCGAGGCGAGGACAGGCGCCGAGGGCGTCCTCGAGCTCGAACAAGCCGATGGGCGTGCCCTCGTCGGTCTCCATGTACCAGCCGCACACCGGTCCTACGTTTGCGAGGGTCTCGCGCTCGAGATCACCGTAGATGGTGCCCCACAGCGAGCCCTCGAGAGGTCCGTCGAGCCAGTAATAGTCGACGCTTCGGCCGCTGGCCCGATCGAACTCCTCCGACAGGTTTTGAAGCAGGTTGGTATTGCTGATCGCCTCGATGTCCCCAGCGTCCCAGCCGACGATCACATCGATGCGACCCAGGTAGGGGTCGAGGGCTCCGCACAGAGGTGGATCGTCTTCATCCTGCGAGACTACGAGCCCGACCGTTCCGAGGTCGGTCGAGGCGTAGAGGACACAGATGTCCCCAGCCAGGTAGATCGATCCGATTCGACTGTCGACAACGATACCCTCGTTATCGGCCAGCGCCCGATACTCGGGCCCCTGGTCGTCTTGTTCGACGACGCAGCCCACGACCATGAGTGCGCTCAACAATGGAAATATGATTCGTGTCATTTTCTGAAACCGGGATTGTGAATTGAAATGTCTGACTCCCGATCCAAGTCTTCACTAATTGAAGGATCTCGGGTTCGGGAATCGGTTGGGATGTGTCGAGACTATAGAAGCGATCCGGTCGAGGTCAACATAGATTAGGCGCCATTTGTGAAGCGATTGCACCTCGGTGCCACGCCTGGCGGACGGAGCGCCCATGGGTATTCGGGATGCACCGAGGGCACACCTCGAGAGTTGGGCAATGTTCATACAACCGTATATTTGTATAATTGAGTCGGTCTTTGGGACAGGGGCAGTCACAACGACCGACTCAGACACCCAACCCTCGGGTTGCGGGCTGGTGTGAGCGGAGCCCTCGACCCCGACCCGATCGTCGTCGACGTGGGGCATGAAACCCGACCTCGACCTGGCGTCGACGCCATCGACGCCATCGACGTCTAGCAGCCCGACCCGCCTATTCGGGGGGCCGAGTGGAGTCGGCTCTCCGTTGGCGGGCGAACCGGACCCCGTCGAACCACGCTTCGATCTCGGCTTTGTGGGCGCGCCACAGGTCGGGTCGACCCTCAGCCGAGACGGCGAATACTCGGTCACCCACGAGCGAGAGGCGCTCGCGCTTGTGGATGGTACCCATGCGGGTGTGCTCGGCCTCGAGTTCGGCCTCCCAGCCATGGGCGCCGGCGAGGGTCACCGGTCCGTCGCTGAGGTAGCCTACGGTCTCGAAGAAGGCCTCGTTGTCGGCCCGGTAGAGGGTCATGAGCACGGTCTCGGCGTCGACGCGTTGGTCCTTGGGCTGGCGGTGGGTCTTCGCGGCCATGAACAGGAACTCGCGTGGGTCCTCGCGACGACAGCGCAGCGCGACGGCGGCGGCCTTGGCCTCCCCGTGTTGCTCCTCGACGCAGGCCCAGCCGGCTGGAGCCGGGATAGGGGCGGAGATGCGTCCGTCTTTTGAGACCACCCGACCGGGGGCCGCGGGCAGGGGGTCGAAGGCATCGGCGGTCGGAGCCGCGCTCGCCCGGGCCTGGGCGTCGTCTCGCTCCACACTGCAGCCGATGGTCGAGATCAGACAGGCCCCGATCAGCAGGAGACGATAGGGGAGGGGGCCGCTGGAGCGGGGGTCATCGCGGCGGCCCACGGCCTGAGTGTAGGGCGGCGGAGCGAACCCTCCAAACGAGTTCCCGGGTGAGCTCGGCGTCTACGCGGGCGAGGATCTGAGAAGGTGTCGAGGTCGTCTCCAAACTCGACCGACTCGAGGAACGAGGACATCTCCACACACTCCCCGAACGGCGACCAGCGTGAGCAAGGCCGGGGAGAAGACACGTGATTGTGTCGGGTGGATCTGAATCTGGGTCAACGCCGATCGTGTGTCATTAAAGGCGAGTCGGGATAGTCGAGCACGCGGTTCCTGCAATTCGCCCGTCGCTCGTACTTGCGTATCCAAAGCGCCACCCCGAACACGATCGTGGAACGGGCCCCGCCGATCGGGCGGTGCGAGACCCATCCCAGTTGGCACTTCGGGCCGCCGTGATTCGCGCCGTGGCTCGTCTCGACTCGCCCGGGTCCGCGGTGGCCGCTCCCAGGAACTTGGGCTCGTTTCAGGAGTTGAGGGTGAAAACCCTTGGCCATCGAGCTTGGGCAGAGGGCAAACCCTTGCTAGGTTGGTCTCATGAACAAGCGGATGCCACTAGTTCTCGCCCTGTCGTTGCCCTGCCTGGTGCTCGCGGGCTGCAGCGATGACGCGACTGACGCAGGCGAGGATGAGATCGGCAGCCAGACCGACACGGAGAGCGACTCCTCGACAACGGCGACCACCGACACCGAGGCGAGCGGATCCGCCGAGACCACCTCGACCGCGGACGAGACGACGACAGATGCGACCGCCGAAGAGACGACGGATGCGACCGCCGAAGAGAGCACGGACGCGACCGCTGAAGAGAGCACGGACGCGACCGCCGAAGAGAGCGCGGAGGAGTCGAGCTCGGACGAGAGCACGGACGACGGGGAGGAGAGCACCACGGGCGACCCCTGTGAGGGCGAGGGCCCTCCAGACTTCGAGTTCAGTTACATCTGGGTCGCAAACTCGCCCCAGGGCACGGTCTCGAAGATCGACACTCAGGGCGGGGTCGAGCTCGCCCGCTACACCTCCGGCCCCCCCGGATCCACGGACCCGTCGCGAACCTCGGTCTCGGGCAACGGCAAGTTCGCCGTCGTGGTCAACCGCAACGGCGGCATCACCATGATCTCGGCCGAGGAGGAGGGCTGCGTCGACAGCAACAACAACGGTATGATCGACACCTCGGCGGGGCCCAACGATGTGATGGCCTGGGGCACGGACGAATGTGTGATCTGGAACGCCGACCTGCCGGGCTCGGGCAGCGATGGTCCGCGCCCGGTCTCGTGGACCATCGGCGAGCAAAACCCTTTGACCTGCGAGTACTCCCTCGGTGATGTGTGGGTGGGCTGGTACGACCAAGGGGCGAACACGGGCTCCTTCCGCCTGCTCGAGGGTGCCACCGGCAACACCCTCGACGACGTCGACGTCCCGAACTGGTCGGGCATGACCTGGGGTCCCTACGGCGGCGCGATCGACTCGGAGAACAACTTTTGGGTCACGGGCTGGGGCGAGTCGGGTCCGGTCGTGAAGATCGACGGCGAGACGCACGAGGCCACCCACTACGGCAACCCGGGCGGCTGGATCTACGGCATGGGTCTGGACCTCTCCGGGAACACCTACGCGGCTGGATGCGGAACGGCCAACGTGTACCGCTTCGACAAGCAGGCCGAGACCTGGTCGACCATCGGCAACGTCGGCGGCAGCTGCCTGCGCGGGCTCCAAGTCGACAGCGACGGCGTCGCCTGGATCGCCAAGAACGGCCCCTGTGGGCTCGCGGCCATCGACACGCTCACGGATCCCCCCACGATCATCGACGGCGATATTCCGCTCGCCGGATGCGGCACGCCGGTGGGGGTGAGCATCGACGCCGAGGGCTTCGTGTGGGTGGTCGACCAGGGCGTGAGCCGGGCCTTCAAGGTCGACCCCGACACCTACCAGATCGTCGACGACGTGGGGGGGCTGCAAAATCCCTACACCTACTCGGACATGACCGGCGCTGGGATCAACGCACAGATCAACCCGCAGTAGTCGCCCAGCCCCAGGCCTCGAGCTGATCTCAGACTGTGATCAGACTGTAATCAGCTCAATGGCCGAGGGGCGGACCACGCAGGCGGTGACACACAAGCCGCAGCCCACACACAGATCCATATCGATCGAAGGACGGCCGCGCTGGAGCCGTAGACCGCCCTCGGCGCCCTTGGGACACAGGCCCGCACAGGCCCCACACTCGGGCCCCAGGTAGGGCAGGCAAACGCTGGTGTCGATCCACACGGTCCCATAGCGAACCACCGGGGTCTCGGGGACGGCCAGCGCCTGCTCGTCGCAGGCGGCCGCGCAGGGAAAGCCCTCACACATGTGACAAGGTCGCGAGGCGAGCACCATGACAGGGGTGCCCGCGCCCGGTGCCACGTGTGCGGCGAGGGTATGGATCGCCTTGTGTGGGCAGGCCTGCACGCAGTCCATGCAGCCGGTGCACCGAGCCAGGAACTCGCGCTCGGGAAGCGCTCCAGGAGGACGCACCCGGGCCGGAAGCACCGGGAGTTTTTTGTTGGGCCGGCGACCCAGGAAGTCGCGGCGACTGAGCTCGTCGGACACGCTCACATCCTCCCGACGCGCATGTTCATGTCCAGCACCATCAGCGACAGACCTGCAATCGAGATCAAGATCATCACCAGGAGCATGGGGATCAGGGACCGAGTCGCCTGCTTGGGATCGGAGAAGAGCCGACGACTGATGCGATGAGCGACGACGATGCCGAAGAGGTGACCCACCAAAATGAGGGTGATCTGGAGGTACCAGATCGTGGTTTCGCCGACGAGGTGACCGAGCTGCATCGACGCCGTCCCAAAGTAGTCGGTGCCGCGCCCGAGCGGGTCACTCAGCAGCGCAACGAGGGACCCACCCTCCATGAGGATGTGCATCAGGTTGTGGGCGAGGTGATAAAAGAGCGCGATCGGGAGCAGCGAGAGGCTGTAGGCCCGAAAGATCCGCTGGGCTCCGATATTCGAGCCACGGGTGAGTCGCGCTGCAGCGAGGCAGCTCGACCCGAACAGCACGATGGGGATGGCGATCAGCACCGACATGCCGACGCTGAAGTTGAGGGTTTGTGGTGTGCCCAAGGTGCCGGCCATCCACTTCATCAAGCTGGGGGCCCCAGGCTGAAAGTTCTCCCAGGCCGTGGTCATGGAGAAGCCATGAAACAAGGTCAGCGCGAGGAGAACCACGCACATCCAGGCCTCGTCCGAGCGCACCTTGACCTTGTGGATCAGGTCGCGGGCGAAGGGCCGGAGATTGATGGCGACGTTGTCCTTGTCACAGCTGCGCACGCACTCCGTGCACATGGTGCACATGGTGTTCTCGTTCAGCACCCGGAGGCTGAGGCCGGTGGGACAGGCGTAGCCCTCGTCGTTGCCCTTGAGGCAGTCCTGAGTCCGGCAGGTCTTGCAGATCTCGGGGTCTGCCGACCGAATCTCGATAGGGGCAAAGTTGGCATACATGCCGCTGATCCGGCCGACTGGACACAGGTGGGCACAAAAGGCCTTCTTGCGAAACACCAGCGCGCACGCCAGCGCCAGGACGAGCATTCCGATGGCCATGTAGGCGGTGGAGCGAGGGTCGGTGGTCACACCCAGACCGAGCTCGGCCCAGGTCAGCAGGGTGAACAAGACGATCGCAGGCCACATGGTCCGCAGCGCCTTGGGCACCTGGAGCCCGAGCGTGAGCGGGTTCTTGCGCCGGCGAAGGCCAAATCGGCTCGCCAGGTCCCAAGGGCAGATCGCACAGAAGACGGGACCCAGCAACGCGACCGCGAACACGAGCCCCGCCCACCAGATCGTCCAGACCGCCACCGGGGTGATGTTCCCGATGCGATTGCCGAACAGACCCGCGTAGATGAGGAAGCCGAGGGCTGCCAAGGCGATGGCCTGGGGCACGAACTGGAACCATCGACTTTTGACGATGGTGTACACACGTCGGTTCTTCAACAGATTGAGGCGAAACCCTTCGCTGCTGGGGCTGCGCGAACCGATGCGCTCGACGATGACGAAGGAGAGGACCAGGACCAGGACGATCGATGCGACGAAGAGCCAAGGCGGCATGCCCCCCATGACCATGACGGCCTCTCCCTCCTCGGTAGCGACCATGGTCATGTCGTGGCCCTCGTGACCGGGCATATTCGACATGTCGTGGCCCTCGTGACCGGGCATATTCGACATGTCGTGGCCCTCGTGACCG
>CAYVJQ010000029.1:37082-60360 GCA_964451725.1 uncultured Nannocystaceae bacterium
CATGTCGTGGCCCTCGTGACCGGGCATATTCGACATGTCGTGGCCCTCGTGACCGGGCATATTCGACATGTCGTGGCCGTCATGACCGGACATGTCCTGATCCGGTTCTGAACCTGGATCAGGTTGTGCCTGGTGACAGGGCATCTCCTCGGGAGGAGGCCCGAGCAAGACCGGGACGAGGGGGGGGATCGAAACTATCAGCATCATCGAGTCTCCGTACTCGGCTGGTCGCGCATCAGCTCGGAGCGCCCCTTGCGACCACGGCCGAGCAGGACCAACCCCAACAAGGGAAGAAGCGGAACGGTGAGCCCCAAGACGAGTCCCCAGGCGATCCCACCCTCGTCCAAATCAATGTAGAACTCGAGATCCGGGTGGCGCTCGGCGTTCGGTATGTGGGCGATCAGATGATAGTCGCCGCTCTCGGGTAGGGTCTCCCGTGTAGAATAGACCACCTCTTCGTCCACGTGCTCGCGGGTGAAGGTGGAGACCCGTTCTCCATTCATCATGATGTCGAAGGTCACCGGGCCCAGATAGGCGGCGTCCGCCTCGAGGTCGTAGATGTAGACGAAGAACTTCACGTCGTTGGGTGTGTCGGCATCCTCGCGCTCGTAGCCCTGGAAATTGAAGATCGTGGCTCCCATCTCCCAGCGTCCGTCGACGACGATGACCTCCTCGGTCGGAGTCTGGGGGTAGTTCTCGTAGTACCCGTAGTGGGGCAGACCCTTGTTGTGGTGGGCCTGCGCGAGCGCAGGAATCAGCATCATCAGGGCCACGCTCGCGGTCACGATGGGGAGGCGAAATCGACGGCTGAGCACGCCGGTCGGGCAGCGTGGAACGCAGCGTCCGCAGTTGTCACACATGGGTCGATGGGTCTGTTCTCGAGGCGAGAGTCCGTAGGGGCAGGTCATCGAACAGGCTCGGCAGGGGGCGGGGCAGGGGCGGGCGTCCGATTTTTCGAGACGCAGCAGGGAGAAGCGACCCAGCTGCTCGAGCAGGAAGCCCTGGGGGCACAAATTGCGACAAAACATGCCCGGTGCGACCAGCAGATCGACGGTGACCAGGGCGATGGGCAGGTAGAGGAGGCCCGCGCTCGTGCCCGCGGTCACTGCCATAAAGATGGCCGCGGCCAAACCGAGGTAGGGGAGCAGGAGAAACCAGACCACGAGCCCGACACTCGCCGAGGCCGCCAGCCCGCCGAGCAGCATCCAGCCCCCCAGACGAATGTCGGAGCGCACATGGGGGAGGGGAATCCCCAGCCGCAACAGACCCGCCCGAACCAATTGCCCGGCCTCGAAGAGCAGACGCATCGGGCATAGATGGCTGCAGAACACCTTGCCGAACACGACAGCCACGATCACCGCGACCAGGCCCGAAAGCGCGAGCCGGGGGATCCAGCTCCCGCTCGACACCATGGTGGAGAGAACCAGGATGGGGTCGGCAGTCTCGACACCGAAGAAGGTCCCGGCCCAAGGCATGCCCAGAAAGTCGAGGCTGGCCGTGTAGGGATCGTCCCAATGTGCGAGCAGCTTCTGGTTGGCCGCGTAGGCGTCGCCCCAACGCTGGCCGTGCATCAACCTCACGAGCCGCGAGCTGTTATGGGCGACCTTGTAGTTGCGCCAGATGCCGCCGAGGGCGGCATAGGTGATAAAGGCCAGCACCCCGAGCTGGAGCGAGCGACGGAACAAAAGATTGGCCCAATGGACCACTCGGCGCCGGAGCGGCTGACTCAAGCCGGAACCTCTCGGTCATGTTTGTTGCGCATTCCGGCCGAGAGGTGCTCGGCAGGAATGACTCGAATCGCCTGGGGCAGGTGTAGGCACGCCTGCTCACACAGTCCACAGCCCACACACTTGCTCGCGTCGACGTGGGGGGTCTCGTAGAGACCGATCTTGATGGCCTCGCCGGCCAGCGGACAGGCTCGGTAGCACGCACCGCAGGTCCGACCGTGGAAGCTGTAGCAGAGGCTCTCGTTGACCCTCGCCATCCCCATGTCCACACTCGCCAACCACCCCTCGGGTGAGACCTCGAAGGGCTGCAGGGCGCCGCTGGGGCAGACCTCGGCACACTCGCCACACAGGGTGCAGCCGCGCTCGCGAGCCTTGATGTAGGGCGTGAACGCGCGGCGCGGTCCGGCCTCGGCTCCGTGGTACTGGATGCAGCCATTGGGGCAGGCGTTGCCGCACTTGAAACAGCGCGAGCAGGTCGCGCTGAAGTCCCGTTCGTTCAGGGCACCGGGAGGTCGCAGGTGATTGGCCTCCCCCTTTTGCTTCCCCTCACGCGAAACGGCGACCGCGGCCGCCCCCATGGCCGCAGCCATGGAGGCACCGAGGAGTTGGCGTCGCCCGATAGACATGTCCGGGTCAGGCCTCGACCTTCTCGATTCGGCAGGCGCACTTCTTGAAGTCCACCTGACCACTGACCGGATCGAAGGCCCGGTGGGTCACGCCGTTGACCAGCCACTTGTTGTCTTTGGGATCTGCCGAGTCGGCGACCGAGAGGTTCCAGGGGCTGAACATGTATCCGAGCGGGACGGTGTTGCGCGCGGGCTTGACCTTAGAATCCAGGCCGATGGAGGCCCGGCCCTCGTACTCGCCGCGACGGGTGATGACTTTCACCCAATCACCGTCATCGACACCCAGAGCGCTGGCGTCGTCGGGGTGCATCTCCACGTACATCTCGGGAACGAGGCGCCGGGTCGTGCCGGAGCGAATCGTCTTCGAGGTATGGAAGTGCTCATAGACCACACCCAGGCCGATCCAGTAGGGGTATTTGTCCTTGGGGATGTCGGCCCAAGCCTTGCCACGGTGCTCCATGTCGGGGAGCTCGGGGGTCAGGCCGTTGTCGCGGGCCTTCTCGAGCAACGCCATGTTGTCGATGAAGAAGAAGCTCGGGTCGGTCCCCGCGCGACTCATCTCGGCGATGATCTCCTCGCGGCCCTCGTAGTTTTGCTCGCACATGTGGATGTGCAGCTTCCCGTCGTTGGTGCGGAACATGCCGTAGGGCTTGTCCTTCCAGTCCTCCTGGGCCATGAAGCGCCGCGCCGCGCCGCCGGCCTTTGCGATCTCGTAGGTCGGCGCTGGCCACTGGATCCCGCGATTCTCACGGATCTGATCGTAGAGGCCGATGCCGTCGCGCTCTTCGACCTCGAGCATACCGGTGAGATCGGCGTCGGAGCCCTTGGATGCGATCACGAAGTCGCGGAACACCTCCTCGGGGTCGTAGAAGCCGTTCTCCTTGCGCTTGTAGGGGAAGATCGCGTCCCCGTCGAGACCCAGGGCGTTGGCGATCGCGCGGCCCTTGTCGATGACCATATCCATGTCCGGCATCGTGCCTGGGATGGGGTTTGCGGTCCCGTCCGTGACATAGAAGCGGCGCTCCGACTGAATGTAGGTGCCGCCGACCCACTCGCCCCAGGTGGCTGCGGGCAAGATGACGTCTGCGTAGAGGTTGTTGGGCGCGTGGCGATAGATCTCTTGGACCACGTTGAAGGTCTTGGCCAGAGCCGGGCGCACCAAGTTGTATTGATCGGGAAGATCGATATGTGTGGCGTAGATGAAGAAGAAGGCCTTCACGTCTCCCTTCAGAGCCCGCTCCATCATGCCGATGGCCATGCCGGGGTTCTTCTCTTTGGCGACCGAGGCGAGGCGCTCTCGCGGTACTCGCCAAGCGTCGGCGATGTGGTTTCGCCACTCTACGTTGTCGAGGCCCTGGTTGAAGGGAAGACGACTCGTCAACCCTCCAGTCAGGCGCTCGCCCATCGCGTTGGGCTGCCCCGTCATGGAGAAGGGTCCACACCCCGGGCGACCAATATTGCCCGTGAGCGCCATCAGATTGATGAGGCTGACGGTGTTGTTTTGGCCGTGAATGTGCTGGTTGTAGCCGATCCCCCAGAAACTCAGGACCCCGCCCCTTCCGCGTTCACGGCCCTTGATGGACGCCTCGGCCCAGACGGCCGCGACCTTGCGCAGGTGCGCGGGGTCGATCATCGTGATGTGTTGGACCTGCTCGGGCGAGTAGCGGGTCTTGCACGCCTCCACGTAGTCTTCCCAGCCGGTGCTGTGCTCCTTTAGGAAGTCCCACGCGATGGCATCGTCGTGGTCGGTCAGCAGAACGTGGGCGAGCGCGTTGTGAATAGCGATGTCGCCGTTGATGGTGGAGAAGTGGTAGGAGTTCTCCGGGTCGACCTCCTCGTAGCCCTGCACCGTCCCCGTGCGCCGCGGGTCGACCACGAGGGTGGGGATGCCTGCGTGCGACTTGTAGTCGGCGATCCGCCAAAAGACGATGGGGTGGGCACCGCGAGCGTTGTGGCCCCAGTGGGTCACCATGTCCGCGAGCTCGATGTCCTCGTAGGAGGTGGGGGGGGTGTCGCTGCCCAGGCTCTTGAAGTAGCCCGTGACCGCCGAGGTCATGCACATGCGTGCGTTGGCCTCGATGGTGTTCGAGCCGATGACACCCTTCATGAACACGTTCTCGAGCCACTGGCCTTCGACGGGCAGCTGCCCCGAACCGTAGAGCCCGACGCTGTTTCCGCCGTGTTTCTCGATGATGCCGACGATCTGGTCGACGATGATCTTTTCGGCTTCTTCCCAGGTCGCCTCGCGGAAGACGTCGTCGCTGAACTGTCCCTTGGTCGCGCTCTCGTTGCCCGTCAGGATGTCGGTCATATCCCTGCGGATCAGCGGCTTGGTCAGCCGGTCCACGTAGATCGCCTCGGCCGAACTCAGGCCCTTGATGCACTGCAAGCCCTTGTTGGTCGGGTGCTTCGGGTCGGGCATCATGCCGACGATCTTGCCCTTCTCGGTCTGGATCAGGGTGCCGCAGCCGACACCGCAGTAGGGGCACTGGGCCAGGATGTTGGTCGGCGTCGCGTTGGGGTTGGGCTCGACGGTGTTCTGCATCCCATTGGGGTCACCGTGGGCGACCTCGTCGGCCTCGCCGTCCTTGCAAGCGCTGAGGTTGCTGGCGACAGAGGCCGCCGCACCGACGGCCGCGGTCTCGAACATGAAGCGCCGACGTGTCTTGCCGGTCGGAAGGGGGTGCTCGGGGGGCTCTTGGAGCACCTCGAGATGACGACCACCATAATGTTTGTCTTTTTGTTTGTTCTTGGTCATCTCAAAATCTCCTACCAGGCGTTCTCTCGCATATAAGCGATGACGTCTTCGATCTGTTGGTCGCTGAGGTTGACGACGGCGGCCGGCGCATCCTCGCGAAAGGACTTCATGCTGGTCTGGCTCTTCCCATTCTTGATGATGTAACGGAGGTAGCCGTTGCTCACCTCGTCGAGGAAGACCTTGCGCCCGATCCCGGTTCCGCTGCTGCTCTCCATGTAGCCGCCGCCGCTGCGGCCGTGGCAGGTCGCGCAGATCGTCCTGAAGATTTGCTCTCCAGCGGCGAGCTCACCCTCGACGGGAGACTCGTCCAGCTTCGCCATCTCGTGGGGCACCATCGAGCGCACATAGGCGACCAAGGCGTCGACTTGAGAGGGGGGCAACATGTTGCCCCAGGCGGCCATGGTGGTCCCTAAGCGCCCCTTTGAGATGCTGGCGTGCAGCATCTCGTCGTTCGCCGCGGCCAGAAAGGACTCACTGGCGAGGCGAGGGCCCATGCCTACGCGTCCCTCTCCCTCGGTGCCGTGGCAGCCGACGCAGTTGGTCGCGTAGAGTTTTCCCCCTTCCTCGACCAGCTTCTCTGGTGGGATGGGAGTGTCTGCAGGTGCAGAAGATGTCGTCGTGGCCTGTTCGTTGTTGTCACAGGCGGTGGCGAGGGCGAGCAGGGTGGATGCAAAAAGCAGGGGTCGCAGCCGATATCGGACGGTCACAGAAAATTCCTCCACGCGTAGACTCGTGCATTCCGCCGCTGGGACCCAGCAACAGAAATGCGGCGTCGGCCGGGAATCAACGCAAGAACTGCGGTCCTTCAATTCGGGGGAGAGTGAGTAGATTGGGCCCACTGTGGCGCTTCGAGTCCCGCTATTGGCCGCTATCTCATTGCTCGGGGCATGTGGGGAGCGCCCGCGCGATGGGCCCGAGGCGGCGGGGGGCGGGGACCCGGTATTCGCGCAGCCCGATATCCTAACCGACGAGGGCCAGCCGGAGCTGCCCAGCGTCGAGGTGGTCGCCGCAGATCCCCTGATCTGGGCTCCTGCGCCGGCCGACCCGAGCAGCTTGGGGGCGGCTGCCTCTCCGCGGCTGGTCCGGCTCTCGGCACCTTGGTGTCACTGGTGTCGGGTCTTCGAGCACGAGGTCCTCCCTGATCCGGAGCTCGTGGCGGTCATGCGTCGGGAGTTCGAGACCCTCGAAGTCGACGTCGACGTCGACCCACGGTGGATGGATCTGCCTGGAGTCACCGGCCTGCCGGCGCTGGTCTTCTTCGACATCGAAGGGCGCCATGTCCTGACTCGCTCGGGCTACCGGACGGCTGCCGACCTGAGGGTGCTGCTCGGCGCAGTCGCGGGCGGCCTGCGTCGAAATGAGCTCGAGGCCTACCCCGATCTCCCTCCGCCCCTTCCTTTGGGCAGCGCCGGCAGGTTCGACGGCTCGGCCGCAGCCGCAGAAATCACTCGGATCGAGCGAGCAATTTTTATTTTGGTGAACTCCAACGACGGGGGCTTCGGCACCCCCGCGCGCGATCCTCATCCGGGTCTGCTGCTCGAATTGCAATCATGGGGAGGTCGGAGCGAGCGCGCAGACCAGTGGATCCAGCTCACCAGCGATCGGGCACTTCGAGGCGCCTCACCTCGACTCGAATCTCAGCCCCTGGCCGACTTCAGCTACTCCGTCGAGCAACTCGTCGAGTTCTCCGGCACGGGACCCTCTCTCGGTGCACGGTGGCGGGACGCGGTGGATCTCCTGCCTGACCGAGACCCCTATAGGGGCTTGCAAGACCCGGTCGACTACGGCCTGTTTCGCTACTGCGCCGGCCCGGGCTGGTATCACCCCCATTTCGAGCGCCGGGCCATGGACAACCTCGCGTGGGCGCTCTTGCTCGAGGCCAGGGGGCAGGAGCTCGAGTCTCGCCGGATCTACGGCTTCGTCGTCGAGACCTTCGGCGCCGGTGGTTCACCGCCGCAGCCCCTGGCGACGACCCAGCGCAGCGATCCCTTTTACTACCGGCTCCGGGCCGAAGAACGAGTCGGTGTGCCCCCACCGCCAGTGGCTCCCCTGATCCGGCTCGAGGTTCAAGCTCGAGCCGCCCGCTTGGACCCTCGACGCTGCGACCTCCTGAGGGGGGTGGCGGTCGACTCGTGGCCGGCTTCAACCTGGGGTCCCTCGGGGGACCCGGACCGCGCCAGCGCTCCAGCCACGGTCGACGCAGTGGGCGAGTTCCTCATTGCTCTGGAGGGATGTCCGGGGCAGGGGAAGCGCGCCGAGATCCTGGCTCGGCTGGTCCTCGCCGAGTGGGAGGATGTCGGGTTCACGGTCGATGGACGTTTGATCGGACTCGCCGTCGGAGTCTGTCGCGCCCTACCGTCTCGCTGTGACCGGGTTTTGGCTACGGTCGCGGGCCTCGAGGTCGACCCCCGCTTCCCGCCCCCGCTGGCCGCCCTCAGCAGGCTCTAGCGCTGCTATCGACGGCAGGGGCGAGCGGGGCGAGGGGCCGCACTCGGCATGCTCCGGCATGTTCCCGGCATGAGGGCGGATCAGGGGTGAATCTTGACTGCCCAGAAGTCGAAGGTCTCGGGGCCCTGGTGGACCGCCGTCACGTAGGCGTAGCCAAAACGATCGAATTCGAGGTCGGCAGCGATCGGGACGAGCGAGCCGGCTCCGAAGCCGTTGTCTTCAAAGGGGACCTCCCAGACGAGGTCGCCGCCGGCGTCGTGTTTGCGGATGTAGATGTTGCAGTTACCGACGCTCAGGAACAGGTTGGTGCAGTCTTCGGCCATCACGGAGACGCTGTCGCCCCAAGGGTCGATGCCCGTCGCTATGATCGCGCCGACGCCCTCGTGTCCACCCTGCTTGGTCCACACGGGTTGACCGCTGGCGCTGAAGCGACCGAGCCAGGACTCGTTGTCCGATCCATCGAGGAACAGGGTGCCGCCGACGATCCGGCTCCCGTCTGGACCCGCGCCCACATCCCAGGCGATGCCCTCGTTGTCGTCGAGCACGATATCGTCGATGAAGTTGCCCGAGAGGTCCCAGCGCCCGGTCCAGGGGTAGCTCACAGTCGAGTTGTCGACGAGGGTCCGCGCTTGTCCCGAGACCAGGACCGAGTCGGTGCCCACGCTCATCTTGATGCCGTACATGCTGTGCTCGGTGACCTCGGCCACGTCACTGTGGAACTGCCACAGCAAGGTACCGGCCTGGTTGTACTTGAACATGTAGGTCGAGTCGGGGGAGCCCGGCCCGCCCGCGAACACACCGACGATGTAGATGTTGCCCTCGCTGTCGACGGCGTTGTCCAGGGGCGCCTCGAAGTTGCCTTGGGGGGTGCCGGGAGAGGTCCAGTCCCCCTGGTTGAGGTCGACCATGGTGCCGTCTGCATCGAAGTCGAAGAGCTGGGACTGGCTGTTGTCGTCGTTCGACCAGGCGACCGCGGCCGTGTGACCGTTGGGCAAGATTACGACCCCCGAGGCGACGTACGAGGTCTCGTAGCTGTTGGTGTTCCAGCCGCCGCCGACAAAACGATCGATGCGCATTTGATTGTCGGAGCTACCTCCGACCACGACCATGGTGCCGTCGGGGTCGACGGCGATGCGCACGGAGCTGTCGGGGCTCCCGCTGTCGTAGGTCCAGGTCTCGATCAGGGAGCCCTCGGGGACATCGACGGTCAGGGGAATGAGCTCGCTCTCGACCTCGAGCCCGTCGTTGTCGACGGCGATCGCCCTGAACTCGTAGCTGCCGTCGAAGCTCCCTCCGCCGACGATGAACTCGCCCGCGTGTGGGCCCTCGCCAGTGAAGGTCTCGATCAGGTCGTCGTCGAGGTAGACACGGATCTCGTCGATGGTGCCGTCGGGATCGCTGGCCTCGACCACGATCGGCACGGCACCCGCTGCATCCACGGTCTCCGGGGTGGTCGAGCCGGCGATCGTGAAGCTCACGAACACGGGCGCCTGATCGCCGACCTCGGTGTCGGTGGCGTCGGTGGTGGTGTCGGTGGTGGTGTCGGTGGTGGTGTCGGTCGTGTCTTCTTCGGACCCCGCTGTTTCCGTGCCCGTATCCGAACCCACGTCGTCGTCCGAAGCGTTGGGGGTGAAGCAGGCGCTGGTCGTCAGTGCCAAGACCGCACCGAGAGCGAGGGGGCGGGTCGAAGAGAAGCTATTCATACGCCCAGCTTATTCGCGGCACAGCGTTCCAGCCACCCACCGGGAGGTCAGAGCGGGATCGTGCGCCTTGCTCGCTGGGAGGGCGTTGTACGGCCGTAGGTGTTTCCAGGCGATACAGCCTTGATCTTGGAGTGTGTGGGTGTCCTGATTTGGTTCTTGGACCCGCGAATTTTTTGGGTGAATTACGAGGAATATAGGTTCATGATGGGCCGCATGAACGCTCGTTTTGCCGCCCTGATGCTCGTGTCCACCACTTGCGCACTGACCGCTTGCACGGCCGACGATTCTGGTGGGACCGATACGGTCGCCGACCCCGATACGGAGGGAGAGACCGACTCAGACGTGGGTACCGAGGAGACGGGAACGGACACCGATGCCGATGCCGAGACGACCGAGGGAGCGGACACCGGCACCGATACGGAGGACGAGAGCGGGAGCGAGGACGAGAGCGAGGACACTGCTACGGCGACCACGGCCGGCGGAGCGGCCTGCGAGGGGGCGCTCGCACCCGCCGGGACGATCGCCATGGGTGAGCAGCTCTCACACTGGGCGGGGATGACCCCCGAGGGAGAGAGCTGGGACTACTGCGAGCTCGAGGGCACACCCTTCGTGCTCGTGATCAGCGGGGCCTGGTGTGGTCCCTGCCAGGACCTCGCGGCCGGAATGGCGGGCCTGGACAGCGGCTTCACCGCTCAGGTTGCACCGATTATCGCGGGTCTCGACGCAGGTACGCTCGGCTTTGTGGAGGTTCTCCTGGACAACTACCTGGATTTTGGACCGACCTCGCTCGACGACCTTCATCAGTGGGAGATGGCCTACCCCAACGACAACGTCCACCTGCTCGGCGACGAGACGCCCGGCACCGACGGTACGGAGCCGCTGTGGATCTACCTTGGCCCGGTCCACAATGGGGGCGTGCCCTCGGGCGTGCTCGTCGACGCCGAGTTCAACGTCGAGGCCATGGGCCTGAGCGAGTCCCTGACCCTCGCCGGCTCCAAGTACGGGGGCTGATCAGGCTGCAGGTGGGGGTCCTGGTACCATGGGCCCATGAAACACGCTTGCACTGCCGCCCTCACCCTGTCTCTGATCACGGCCTGCGGGGATGATCCCGCGGCTGAAGAGACCGGGCAGGACGAGGTCGCCGGGACCGAGACCGAGACCGAGACTGAGACCGGTAGCACCGAGAGTGGGAGCTCGAGTGAGAGCACCGAGGCCAGCGCTACCGAGAGCACCGAGACCGAATCGAGCGAGAGCACGGGCTCGGAGACCGGGACCGAGGACAGCGAGTCCGGCGAGACTGGTGATCCAGGCTGCCAGGGCGATCCGCTGATCTGTGAACAGGGCACAGTTTGCGATGTGATCACCGGGGACTGCGTGCCGGCCGACACCGAGTGCGTGCTGGCGGGTCCAAGCGTCGAGTGTGGGGACCTCAGCTGTGGGCCAGGGACGGTCTGCAACGACGAAGGTGGATGCATCGCCGTGGCGCCCTGTGGCGCCGTGAGCTGCGAGGGCGACCTGTGTTGGGGTGCCCAGTGCATCTGTGACCGGCCGATAAACTGTGAGACCGCGAGCGTCGAAGACCTCAACGGCGTGTTCTCGACCGACATCTTCGACCTCGAGTTCGCCGACGACTGCACCGCGTGGATGGTCACCCTGCGCAGCGGCACGGACTTCGTGCGCAGCATGACCCCGGGGGGCGAGCTCGAGACCTGGGATGGGGTCGCCAACTTGAACATGGGGGAGATCAAGGTCCTCAAGGCCCTCAACCCCCAGTACCCGGCCCCGCCGATCGTGGATGACGTGCTCGCCCCCGACCACACGCCGGCCCAGACCCACGGCGGCGACGACAACTTTGGGCAGGTCGCGATCAGCTACACCTGCTGTCCGACCTGTGGCTGCTTTGTGGACCCGCCTCAGGGCGTGGCGCGCCTGCTCCCGAACGACCCGGTGCCCCTGCCCATCGTCTTGCCGGCGGTCGCCACCCAGGGTTTCAGCGGCCCCTTCAACAATACGGCCGCCGACGCCGGGCCCATGGGCCTGACCTGGGGCGACGACCTGCGCCTCTATGTGGGCAACGCCAACGCCAACGGCGACTTCGACACGGTCGACCTCGTCGACGAGAGCCAGGAGCTGCTGACCTCCTTCGGCAGCCGGGTGACCGCGTCCGCACCGCTGACGGCGGTCCACCTCTTGGTTGCCCTCGAGACCGGGGAGGTGCTGCGTTTCAACACCCAGATCCTCGAGAGCACACCGGTGATCGACTTCGAGATCGGCGTGACCTCCATGAGCCACGATGCGTTCACTGGGATGGTCTATGTGTCGCTGTCGGACCTCTCGGTCCTCGAGCTCGATCCTTTCACGGGTGAGACGGTCGAGTTCGAGGTCATGCCGAACCTGGGCCGGGTCGCCGTGAGCCCCGAGGGCAAGCTGTGGTGGGTGCCCGCCAAGCACGTGGTCGGGAACCTCCCGCTCGAGAACTGGGACCTGCCTACGACCTTCTGAGTTCGACGAGGTGCACACGCTGCGGGCTGCCTGACTCGCCTGACTCGCCTGTTTCGACCCGCTCGATGGCGAACCGGGCCCCGGCTTCAATCTCGGCATGGAGTGCGCGCATGGCCGCTTCATCCCCAGCCACGATCGTCCGGCTGGGCCCCTCGGACTCGGGCAGCCGGAGTCCCTCGGGGCCGAGTCGGGCCGCGAGCGAGCCCCGGTCGACCTGGAGGCGATAGACCACGGTCGCCGGGTGGGTGTGGGCGGGGGTCCAGGCGCTCACGAGCTCCGGGCGGCCGAGGCTCACGTGGAGGCCGAGGGCGGAGCTGTCCCACTGGGTCGCGCCGATCTGGAAGCGGGCGCCGGTCACGGCTACACCCATGACTTTGGTCAGGGTTCCGAGGCCCGGGCGGCTGCGGCGGGTGCTGAGGAAGTTGGCCGAGCTGAGGTTGTGGCCGAACCACGTCCGGGGTTCGGCGCAGGGGATGGCGATCCACATGGACAGGGGGACCCACACCTTCGCCAAATCAGGGTGTGCCTCGAGCCGGTAGAAATGCCGCAGCTCGTCGTCGAGGTCTGTGGCGGGGCAGCCCAGACCGACGACCACACCCGGGAATTCGCCGCAGTCGAACATGACCCAGCGGGGCATCAACATGCCCTGGTCGCCGAAGCTGCGCTCGTCGAGGGTATGCAGCAAGTCGATGATCTCTCGGGACCCGCTGTGGGTCGGATCGTAGCGCCGCTGGGGCGGGATCGGGATTCCGAGGGGCTCGAGCTCGAGGTGCGCCAAGTTGGTGCGGGCGGTGATCACATAGGGCTGGCAGCGCTCGAGGAGCGCGGCGTAGCGCGGGGCGAGAACAGTGGCTACCAGGGCGGTCGACATGCGCGGGCTCAGCTCCAGTCGCGGGTGCCGAGGAGGAGGAGGAGGAGCGCCTTTTGTGCGTGCAGCCGGTTCTCGGCCTGGTCGAAGACCACCGACTGGGGTCCATCCATGACCGCGTCGGTGACCTCTTCGTTGCGGTGCGCCGGCAGGCAGTGCATGAACTGAGCTTGGGGCCCCGCGGTGGCCATGAGCGCCTCGTCGACCTCGAAGGGCGCGAGGATCTGAAGCAGGCGCTCGGCCTCCTCTTCTTCGCCCATGCTCACCCAGGTGTCCGAATAGATCAGGTCGGCGCCGCGGACCGCCTGCTGGGGGTCGTCGCGCAGCTCGATGGTGGTTCCGGCCGCAGCCGCGTCGGCCCGGGCCCGATCGACGATGAAGGCGTTGGGAGGCAGGTCGATGGGACAGCAGCAGACCACGTCCATCCCCGCCCGCGGTCCGGCCAACATCAGGGAGTGGGCCACGTTGTTGCCGGCGCCGACCCAGACCAGGCGTTTGCCCTTGGTGTCTCCGCAGTGCTCGCGGATGGTGAGCAGATCGGCGAGCGCCTGGCAGGGGTGGTAGCGATCGGTGAGCGCGTTGACCACGGGCACGGAGCCATGCTCGGCCAAGTCGTCGACTTGGGCCTGGCCGTAGGTACGGATGACGATCGCGTCGATGTAGCGCGAGAGCACCTTGGCCGTGTCGTGAGTGGTCTCGCCTCGACCCATCTGCATGCCGGTCCCACCGCCGGTGCTCAAGACCACGGGCTGGCCCCCGAGCTGGTGGATGCCGACCTCGAAGGAGATCCGGGTTCGGGTCGATTGTTTGGCAAAGATCATGGCGATCGATTTGCCCGCGAGGTCGTGGGCAAAGTTCGCGGGATCGGCCTTGATCTCGGCGGCGAGATCGACGACCCGGAGGGTCTCGGCAGGGCTCAGATCGATGAGACTTCGAAGGTGGCGCGTCATGGTCGGGGGCCGAGACTGTAGCGGCTCGCACGGGGCCGGAGTAGGGGCCGGAGTAGGGGGGGGAGTGCGCACCAACGTTCACGTGGTGTTGGCAGTGGGCGGCACTTGTCTGACTGATAGGCTCTGCGCGGTGACTGTCTTACCCACGGTCGTCGTCGCCATGGGCGGCCACGCGTTCATGCTCCCAGGCCAGCAGGGCACCCACGCACAGGCGACACAGAACGCCCGGCGGATCGCCAAGGAGGTGCTCAAGCTGGTCGAGCGTGGCTACAATGTGGTGCTCACCCACGGGAACGGACCCCAGGTCGGGAACCTGCTCACGCGGGTCGAGTTGACCCGCGACGTCGTCCCTCCCCAGCCCCTCGATGTCCTGGTCGCTCAGACCGAGGGCAGCTTGGGCTACCTGCTGCAGTGCGCGATGCTCAACGAATTGCGCAGCCGCGACCTGAGGCGCTACGTGGTCACCGTCGTCACCCAGGTCTTGGTCGATCGTGACGACCCGGCGTTTGGGAATCCGGTGAAGCCGGTCGGGCCATCCATGACCGAGGCCGAGGCTCAGCGACGCCGGGCCGAGTTCGGCTGGGAGGTCAAGCCGGACGGGAAGCGAGGCTGGCGGCGAGTCGTGCCCTCGCCCCGCCCCATCAAGGTCATCCAGCGGCACATGATCCGGGATGCGGTGCACGCCGGACACATCGTGATCGCGGGCGGCGGGGGAGGCATCCCCATGGTCAAGGACCCGACCTCCAACGACTACGTCGGGGTCGAAGCCGTGATCGACAAAGACCGGACCTCGAGCGTCTTGGCGACCGACGTAGGGGCTGAGCTGCTGGTCATTTTGACCGCGGTCGACGGCGTGTACGTCAATTGGGGGCAGCCTGATCAGATGCGTCTGGGGGCGGTGACCATGGCCGAGTGCAAGCGCTACATCGATGCCGGCCAGTTCCCCCAGGGGTCGATGGGCCCGAAGGTCGAGGCGATCTACGGCTTTCTCGAGCGCGGCGGGCGGCGTGGATTGATCACCGACGCGGCCAACCTTCTCGACGCCCTCGACGGTCGGGCTGGGACCCACTTTGTGGGTCGAATCTAGGACCCCGGGGCCAGCCCTACGCAGGGGGTCGAATTAGGCCACCCTTGCCGCCCTCGCCGCGTTTGAAGCGCCTTGCGCCGCTGGCCTGGACTTGGGAAAAGTAGCCATGACCCTGCGCGACTTCGCCCCCAGCGTGACACCTTCAGCTTGCTGGGGAGCGCTCGTGTCGGTGGTGGTGGTGGTCGCAGGCTCGGCCTGCTCCAGCCCCGTAAGTTCGGGCTCGCTGGCCTGTGGGCAGCTCGACGCGCGCGACGGCGAAGTGGTGCTGTGCAGCGAACTCGACCAGGCTCTGGTCGCTCAGATTGCGTTCCCCGAGGGCGAGCCTCCAGCGGAGGGATGGCCCGGAATTGTAGTTTTGCATGGATCGGGGGGGCTCTACCCGGGCGTCGATGGGCTGGGCTGTGGACTGGAACTCCACGATCAGTTCGCGCTGTGGCGCGACGAGCTGACGGCCCAGGGGTTCGCGCTGATCATGCCCGCGAGCTTCCGGTCGCGGGGGTTTTGTGCCTGGGACGACCGCCATGATGTGGTGGACAACTTCACGGCGCACGAGCGCCTCGTGGTCCGCACCTTCGACGCTCGGGCGGCGGCGCAGTGGATGTGCGACGACCCGCGTGTGGACTGTGATGCGCTCGCCGTGCTCGGCTTCTCGAACGGGGCCAGCATCGCGCTGATGACCATGCACGAGGACCTCACTCGCCTCGACGACGAGCGCCTGGTCTCGGCGGGCACCCACCCCTATTTCAAGGGGGCGGTGGCCTACTACCCGGGCTGTGGACTCCAGGGCGAGTTCGCCAGCAGCCTCGAGGAGGCCGAGGAGTCGAGTTTCTACTTCCCCTACGCACCTGTCTGGGTGCCCCACGCGGAATACGACGACCTCCTGGGAAACTGTGAGGCGCTGCGCGATCCACAGGTCGAGATTTTGTCCGCACAGCGGGGGATCAGCGACGACCTGTTTGGGCTGACGATCTTCGAGGACGCCGACCACGGCTTCGACCTGTGGACGACGAGCTCGAGTTCGTCCGACCACGAGGCTGGCCTGGCGGCGCAGCCGGTCGCAATAGGCTTGTTCGAGACCTGGCTCGATTAGCGGGGTGGCTCAGGGGGCGGCGAGCGGAGGGGGTCCCTTGCCCGCGCGCTCCTCGTCGAGGATTTTCTCGAACGACGCGAGAGGCTGCGCGCCGACCAGCTTTCGGCCGTTGATGAAAAAGGTCGGCGTGCCGGTCGCGCCCAGGTCCGAGTTGCAGACGCTGAACTGGTCGCTGATCACCCGGTCGAGCTTGGGGTCGGCGATGTCCCTGCGGAAGCGCTCGATGTCGAGGCCGGCCTGCTTCGCCATCTCCTCGAGCTCCGCTTTGCTGCGCTTTTTGGGCTCGGCGTAGAGCAGGTCGTACATCGTCCAAAATTTGCCCTGCCTGTGCGCAGCCTCGGCAGCCCGATGGGCCGCGCGGGCGTTGGTGTGCATGGGCAGAGGTTCGTGGCGGAAGAAGAGGGCGACGTCGCCATGCTTCTTGAGCAGCTCTTGCGTGGTCTGGGCCCCGCGCGCGCAGAATGGACAGTCGAAGTCACCACAGACCAGGATCTCGATGTTGGCGGATTTGGGCCCGCGTCGAGGTAGTTTGGCGACCTTGGTGTCGACTCGGGTCGCTGGGGGTGGCGGGGTCTTGGCGACGGCGCCCCCACCCCCAGGGGTCCCCCGAGCGGCGCTGCGCTCCGGGGCGGCGGCGGCCATGAACCGAGCCCAGAGCTCTGGAGGTGGGGCCCCGGCGGCGATCAGGCGCTGGGCGAGGCCGATCTCCTCATTGATGACCGGTTGGATCATGTCGATCGGCTGGGCTCCCGAGAACGGCCGACCGTTGATGAAAAACGCCGGCGTACCGCTGACCTGGAAATGTTTGCCAAAGCCGATATCGGTGTCGACTTGGTGCTGCGCCCAACTGCTGTCGAGATCGGCGTGGAAGCGCACCGGATCGAGGCCTGCCCGGGCGGCCTGAGCCTCGATGGTCTGTCGGCTGAGGTCGCTGCGGTTGGCGAACATCCAACTGTGCAGCTGGGCGAAGGCCCCCTGGCGGTGAGCGGCGAGGGCGGCCTGGCTGGCGAGTCGCGCGCTGTTGTGCATTTCGAGGGGAAACTGGCGAAACACGACCCGAAGCGTGTCCGGGTACTCGCGCAGGAGCTTGGAGAGGGTCTCGTCGAGACGCGCGCAGTAGGGACATTGGTAGTCGGTGAACACGACAAGGGTGACCAGCGGGACCTGAGCGCCGAGCCAGGGCTCGCTCGACGAGTAGTCGACGCGGTAGCGCTCACCGGTGATCATCTGGCTCAAACTGGCGTCGACGGACCGCCAGTCGAGGATGATGCTCGGCCCAGAGATGGGCTGGGTCGCAATGTCTGAAGCTGCGATTGGAGAGTCGGCGATCGGCTCGGCGCCCTCGGCCCCGGCCTGCTTGGGCAGCTCCAACTCTGCGCTCGGCTTCGGGTGGCAGGCCAGCGCAAACACGCAACCCGCAGCGAACAGCCCTCGTCGGAGGCGCGGAAACAGCGTGGATCCGGCCCTGCGAGGTTGGCTGCACTCGAGCGTCATCGCGGGAGTCTCGCACAGATCGGGTGTCCGGCGAGTCGTCGGGGTGCAGGGTTCCCGCCCGGGCTACGGCTACGGCTCAGTCGAAGTGACCGCGCCGGCCCTGCTTTTTTTGACTGTGCTTGCGCTTGTCGTCGAGGCGCCTGCGCTTCGAGCCGCGTGTGGGTTTGGTGGGTCTACGGATCTTGGGCGGCGAGAAAGCCTCGCTGACCAGCGCTGCGAGGCGAGCGCGGGCGTCCTTGATATTTCGGTCTTGGCTCCGGGTCAGTGTGCTGCTGACCTGAACACAGCCGTCGGCGTCGACGCGGCGGCCCGCGATCGCCACGAGGCGGACTCGGGCCCATCGGGGAATAGCCTCACTATTGGCCATATCCCAGCGTAGCTGGACCTTTGTGGCCACCTTGTTGACGTGTTGACCCCCGGGCCCGCCGGCGGTCACTGCCGTCCAGCTGAGCTCCCGAGCGGGAATGCTCAGGCCGTTTTCCAGGGTCAAGTCATCCATTCGCGCGAGTGTAGCAGCGCGAATGAAGGGTGCCAGCAACACCGGCCTGAACTCAGGCGCTCCAGATGCTCTCGGCCCGCGTCCGGACCAGGGCTCGAACCTGCTCGAAGTCGGGGGTGCCGCGCAGGGGGACGAAGACCGGACAGTGTTCGAGCCAGTCGAGATCACAGAGCACCGAGCCGGCGGCGGCTTGGATCTGGTCCATGGCGATGTCGTGGTGACCGTGAAAGGCGGAGGCCTCGGCGCAGAGCTGGTGGACGAGGGTGGTGTAGCGCGGGTTCGGGGTGAAGAAGGTCGCCCTCCCGATCGCCTCTTGGAGATACTCGATGCTGGCGTCGGGTTCGAACAACAAGTTGGCGAAGCTGATCAGCGGGAAGCGCAGCGGCAGAGCCTCGAGCTGGTCGTACTTGCGCTGGAGCAGCTCGAAGTCTCGGCGCCAGGCGCTGACCCGGAGCTCCAGCAACAGCACTGGTCCGATCCGAGTCGGGTCGGTGGCGTAGTAGCTGGCCAGGGCTCGCTCGTAGCTGGGGTAGTCACCGTTGAGCGCGTAGTGGCGGGCCTTGTCGATGAACCCGTGGGTCTGGGTGGGGTCGTATTGGTGGGCGAGCTCGAGGTGTTTGATGGCTTGGACTGGGCGCCCGGCTTCGATCTGGAGTCGACCGAGGTAGTCGTGGGCGTCCGCGTAGGTCGGGGCGATGCTCAAGGCGGCGCTGAGGTGCTCGCCGGCGTCGGCGTAGACTCCGTGCTGGGCCGCGTGGATGCCCGCCGCGAGGTGGGTCTGGGCGAGCTCGGGGGCGCCGGCGATGGCCGCGTCGACGGCCTCGCAGGCGACCCGCTCCCAGTCGGGCTCGTCCTCTCGCTGGCGGGGGACGAACCAGGCCCGGAGGCAGGCGATGGCGTGGCCGGCCAGCGCGGGTTTGAACTCGGGCGCGAGCTCGAGACAGGTCCGGTAGTGGGCGACGGCGCCGGTCGGGCCTTTCCAGTCCCAGTTGCGGGCGAGCTGGCGGGCGCGCAGGTAGGCCTCGATGGCCTCGAGGGGAGCCTCGCCACGGTGGGTGAGATTCTCGATCTCGAGGCGCAGGGCCTCGGCGATGCGCTTGCTCATCTTGTCCTGGAGCTCGAACACATCCTCGAGCGCCCCGTCATAGCGGGCGCTCCACAGCTGAAAGCCGTCGGCGACGTTGAGCAGACGGGCCGCGATTCGGATCCGTTTGCCGAGCAGGTGGACGGTGCCGTCGACGATCACCTCGACCCCCAGCTCTGCGCCCAGGATACGGGGATCTCGATCTTGTTGGTCGCGGAAGCGGGCTGTGGCGCCGCTGCTGGAGACCCGGAGGCCCCGGGTGGTCGAGAGCACGTCGATGAGCTCGTCGGAGAGGGTCTCGGCGATGTAGGACTCGGCCGCGGGACCGCGGAAGCGAAACGGCATGACCGCCAAGGTACGGCTCGTGGGCGTGGACGCCCCGGAGCCCGAGGGGGTCGTCCAACCGAAGCTGGAGCGGGAGCGGGAGGTTGTCTGGCCCGTGCTCGTGCGGGCGGGCATGTGCAGCGTGCTCGGATCGCGCTCACAGATCTCGCCCATCGCCGTGAACAGGTCCCGCAAGCTCGCGGCGTCGTCTGGGCGGGCCTCGGGTTCACGGGCGAGGCAGCGCTCGAGCAGGGGGACGACAGCCGCAGGGATCTTGGGGTCTGCGCTGAAATCCGGGAGCGGCTGATGGAGGCGCGCGAGCGCTGTGGCGATAGGGGTGTTGGCCGCGAAGGGCAGGCGGCCGGTCAGCATCTCGTGAAAGATCAGCCCGAGCGCGTAGACATCTGCACGCGCGTCCACGCGATCGCCCACGACCTGCTCGGGCGCCATGTAGGCCGGAGTTCCGATCAGACCGCCGGTCTGGAGGGTCGCGTCGTCGTCTTGGAAGGCGCGGGCGATGCCGAAGTCGGTGATCACGACCCGGCCGCTGCGCTCGAGCATGATGTTGGCGGGCTTGAGGTCGCGATGGACCACCCCGGCCTCGTGTGCGGCGGCCAGACCGTCGGTGATCTGGCGCGCGAAGTCGACGGCCCGACCGGGGCTCAGCGGCTCGCGACGGATGAAAGCGTGCAGGCTCTCGCCGTCGACGAACTCCATGGTCAGGAAGCGCCGACCCTCGAACTCGCCCAGATCGAAGGTCCGAGCGGCGTTTCTGTGGGTGACGCGGCGCGCCAACCTGACCTCGCGCCTGAAGCGATCGACCATCGCCGGAGTCGCGGCCGCGACGTCGAGGATCTTGAGGGCGATGATGTCGTCGACCTCTCGGTCATGGACACGAAACACGACGCCCATTCCACCCCTGCCGAGTTGCTTCTCCACGGCGTAGCGCTCGGCGAAGAGCGAGCCAATGTCGACCGTCGAGCGCCCGGAGCCGTAGCTCCCGTCGACTTCAGTGTCGCGCATGCAGGCACCCTAGCAGACGAATATGGGGATCCGACCCGGTGCCTCGGGCCCCGATCCTGCATCGCGGGCGGTCCCCTAGATGGGCTGTGCGAAGTGCGCGAGGTGGTCCTTGGTGTCCCTTGGGACGGTCGCGTGCCGCCCCGTTGTGGGTGTCGGGAGGACTTCAATCGGAGCTTGCGAGCCTCCTCGTTCAGTCTCCCCGACCCGCGGTCTGGCGGTGCCGTAGCATGGGCCCACCTTGGGAGCTTCTCGTCTCGTCGCAGTCTTCGGTGCAGCGGTCATGTTTGGCCTCGCCTACGCCCTGTCCAGCAACCGGAGCCTCGTCGACAAGAAGGTCGTCCTGTGGGGGATCGGGGTGCAGTGGACCCTCGCTGCCCTGTTGCTGTGGGTGCCCGCGGGCAAGGTCGTGCTCGCGGCCGTATCCAACTTCGTCAGCGGGATCTTGGCCCACTCCTACGAGGGCTCGAAGTTCGTATTTGGTCAGCTGGGCATGCAGGGCGGCGGCGAGTCGGGCTTGGGTGTCGTGTTCGCGTTCCAGATCCTCCCGACGATCGTGTTCGTCGCGGCTCTGTTCGCGGTCCTCTACCACCTCGGCGTCATGCAGTTCATCGTCGGGCTGTTGGCCAAGGTGATGGTCAAGACCATGGGCACCAGCGGCGCGGAGTCCCTGTCTCTGGGTGCGTCCGTGTTCATGGGCCAGACCGAGGCGCCGCTGACCATCCGTCCGTTTTTGGAGAAGCTGACCCGCAGCGAGCTGTTCCTGGTGATGGTCAGCGGTATGGCCACCGTCTCCGGGGCGATCCTCAGCGCCTACGTGGCCATCGGTCAGGTCGAGATGAAGTTCTTGCTCGCGGCGGTAGCGATGACGGCTCCGGCCTGTGTGGTCACGGCCAAGCTGATGATGCCGGAAGACGGCGAGCCCGAGACCTCGGGGCAGGGGGGGATCGAGCTGCCCAAGGCGGAGGGCTCGAACCTGCTGTTGGCGGCGGCCCAGGGGACCACCGACGGGCTCAAGCTGGCGGTCAACGTCGGCGCGATGTTGATCGCGTTTATCGCCTTGGTCTCGCTGATCAACGGGGCCCTCGGGATGATCCCTATCGAGGTCGATGGTGGGGCCCTGACCCTTCAGCGGCTCCTGGGCTGGCTCCTGGCTCCGGTGGCCTGGCTCATGGGTGTGCCCTGGGCGGACTGTACGGAGGTCGGCGCGGTCTTGGGTACGCGCACCGTACTCAACGAGTTGATCGCCTTTGGCGACCTGCGGGCGGTGGCTGATCAGATCAGCCCTCGGTCTGCCGCGATCGCCACCTTCGCCGTGTGTGGGTTCGCCAACGTGTCGAGCATCGGCATCCAGATCGGTGGTCTGGGGGCGCTCGTGCCCAGCCGCAAGAAGGACATTGCGGAGTTGGGGGTGCGGGCGCTCGTGGCCGCGACCCTCGCCAACTTCTCGACTGCCTGTGTGGCGGGCGCGTTGATGGCGGGCTGACCGGTCGCTGTCTTGGGTGGGTCTCTGGACAGGCCCGCTCCTAGACGGGAGCCCCAACTCGGGCGACACTGGAGGCGGAGTCGACGACCTTGCTCAAACGCCTCGAGATCGAGAACTACGGCTGCATTCGCCACGTCGAGATAAAGCCGACCCCACTTCACGCGCTGGTGGGTCCGAGCGACGTCGGGAAGTCGACGATCCTCAAGTCCATCGACGCGCTCTCGCGCTTCGCCTGGATCGATGAGCAGCACGAGACGCCCGCGCCGCTGATCCCCCGCAAAGCTCGGGACACGATGACCCTGACGGCCGAGTTCGCCGGGAGTCTGGGTTTCAACGTCGGGTTTGCGCCGCGCTCTCAGACCCTCGAGACCTATATCCGCGAGTCGATGCAGGGGGAGTGGCTCGGGCACCGGCACGTGACACCCGACTTCAAGTGGGCCTCCGAAGAGCCCGCCGCCGTGGCCGAGTTTGCCGACCAAATTCGGGATCGGCTGCGCTGCTCGTTCTTGCACATCCAAAATACGGCGCTGTTCCGAGACAGCCCTCTGATCACCGAGACCGCGCCGGTGATCTTCGATGAGGAGGGCCACGGTCTCGCCGGGGTCTACGACCGCATCATGGCCCGGGGTGACGACGCCTTCGACCTGATCACCCAGCGCGTGCGCCAGTACTTTCCTTGGATCGGGGGGATCGAGGTTTCGTCGGTCTCGCAGGTGACCAAGAACATCCTCATGCGGACCCTGGACGGTCAGCGTGTCCCGGCCAAACACATCGGTACGGGGGTCCTGCGGGTGCTCGCTTGGGAGGCCCTGCGTTACGCCGATCGCCCACGGATGTTGTTGGTCGAAGAGCCGGAGGCCGGGCTGTGCCCCTCGTTGGTCCCTGTGGTGATGGGGATTCTTCGCGAGCTGACTGTCGATCAGGAGAGCCCGACCCAGGTCTTGATCGCCACGCGCAGCCCGCTGGTGATCGCCGAGCTCGGGGCCGACGAAGTCACGCTGGTCACCCGCGATCCCAGCGAGGGTACGCAGGTCACGGACCTGTCCGAGCGGCCAGAGTATGTGGCGGCTGCGGCTCGCCTGCCCCGGGGGGCCCGCTGGTTGGATATCGCCGATGGGATCATGAACGGTCCAGGTGCGATTCGTCCCGAGTGAAGGCCGCTTCGCCAGCGAGGAAAATCGACCGCTCTTCGACAGCTGCGTGGTAGGGTCCGGCCATGCCCGCTTCGCTACCGCGCGAGGACCGTCTGCGTCTCATGAAGTTCGTCTGCTCCTTCGCTTGGGCCGATCTGGAGATCCAGGAGGAAGAGCGGACCTTCGTCGGGGCGATGATCGAGCGCCTCGATCTCGAGGATGACCGCAAAGAGATCGAAGGCTGGCTCAAGCACCCGCCGCGCGCCGAGGAAGTCGATCCGACCCAGGTCCCGCAGGAGCACCGCGAGAAGTTCTTGGAGGCGGTCAAGGGGTTGGTCGCTGCGGATGATCATATCGACCCGCAAGAGGCCGAGACGCTGGCGATCTTCGAGCAGCTGCTCTCGTTCTGAGCAAAACCCTGTCCCTGAGCAAAACCCTGTCCCGGGGTCTTCCTGGCGGGTGGTTGTTGAGATTGTGGG
>CAYVJQ010000030.1:0-8740 GCA_964451725.1 uncultured Nannocystaceae bacterium
GTGGGGTGGTTCAGAAGGTGATCACCGAGCGGATCGACTCACCCTTGTGCATGAGGTCGAGGGCGTCGTTGATCTGCTCGAGCGGCATGGTGTGGGTGATCATCGGGTCGATCTCGATCTTCCCGTCCATGTACCAGTCGACGATGCGCGGGACGTCCGTGCGGCCTTTGGCGCCACCGAAGGCGGTGCCTCGCCAGTTGCGGCCGGTGACCAGCTGGAAGGGGCGGGTCGAGATTTCCTGACCGGCCCCAGCGACGCCGACGATCACCGAGGTCCCCCAGCCCTTGTGGCAACACTCGAGGGCCTGGCGCATCACGTCGACGTTGCCGACACACTCGAAGGAGTAGTCCGCGCCACCACCGGTGAGGTTGACGATGTGCGCCACCAAGTCGTCCCCGGCCTCGTTCGGATTGACGAAGTGAGTCATGCCAAAGCGCTCGGCCATGGGTTTGCGCCCGGGGTTGATGTCGACCCCGACGATCATGTTGGCCCCAGCCATGCGCGCGCCCTGGAGGACGTTGAGGCCGATACCGCCGAGCCCAAATACGACCACGTTGTCCCCCGGCCTGACCTTTGCGGTGTTGATGACCGCGCCGATGCCCGTGGTGACGCCGCAGCCGATGTAGCAGATCTTGTCGAAGGGGGCGTCCTTCCGGACCTTGGCCACGGCGATCTCCGGGACCACGGTGTGGTTGGAGAAGGTCGAGGTGCCCATGTAGTGGAACAGGCGCTGGCCACCGATGGAGAAGCGAGAGCTCCCGTCGGGCATCAAACCGGCGCCCTGTGTGGCGCGGATGGCCTGACAGAGGTTGGTCTTGCCGGAGGTGCAGTAGCTGCACTGGCGGCACTCGGGTGTGTACAGGGGGATGACGTGGTCACCGACCGCGAGCGACTCCACACCAGGGCCGATCTCGACGACCACACCCGCGCCCTCGTGGCCCAAGATCGCCGGAAACAGGCCCTCTGGGTCCGCACCTGAGAGGGTGTAGGCGTCGGTGTGGCACACCCCCGTGGCCTTGATTTCAATCAGGACCTCACCGTGCCGGGGCCCCTCGAGGTCGACCTCTTCGACGGTCAGCGGCTTGTTGGCGGCGTAGGCGACGGCGGCGCGGGTTTTCATGGGCCGAGGATATACGCGACCGTCACCCCGATCGAGGCCGCCGGCACCTCGGCACCTCGGCAGCTCTGCATGGACCCCACACACAAGACGGCCGAGCCTGGGACTTCCCAGAGCTCGGCCGGTCGAAACAACAACGCCGTTCGTGTCAGGTCAGGTCAGGCGAACATCGCCTCGACCTCGGCCTCAATCTCGTCTTCGGTCATGGCCTTGGCCAAGGCCAGCTCCTGAATGAGCAGCGAACGTGCGGTGTCGAGCATGTTCCGTTCGCCGTAGGAGAGGTCCTTGTCACGCCGGAGCAGGTACAGGTCCCGGAGTACGGTCGCGATCTGCGAGAGGTCGCCCGTGCGGATCTTGTCCATGTACTCGCGGTGACGCCGGTTCCAGGTCGCCGTCGAGATTTTCTCACCGCGCTTGCGCAGAACCTCGTAGACCGCCTCGACCTCCGGTGGGCCGATGAGGTTTCGCAGACCCACGGTGTCGGCGTTGGTCATCGGGACCATCAAGGTCATGTCCTTGCCGAGCACACGGAGGACGTAAAAACGATGCTCGGAGCCCGAGATTTCTCGATTTTCGATTCCCGTGATTTTGGCGACGCCATAACCGGGGTAAACGGTCATATCGCCAGTTTGGAACGCGGCCATAATTGTGTCCTCAGTCGCAGCGCAGAGCCTGCGTCGGGTCGGGTCGTTATCTATACCACGAACGACAGCCTCGAGTCAAAAAATGGAGCTGTTTGCGCACCTCACCAGCCTGGGGAGCGGGGAACACGACCCGTGTGAGCGGTCCGTAAGTGGCCTTGCTCTGGCGCTCGGTTTCCCTATCATCTCACACGATGGCCTTCCGGATCCGTCTCGGTGCTTTCATGCTGTCGCTGCCACTGTGGTTGGCCGTGGCGTGTACGCCCAACCCGGAGCGGCTTCCGACGCCGTCGAGAAATTTTTACTACGTCATCGAGGACGACCAGTCCCAGCTCGACTACCTGCGCCTCAAGGAGTCCGAGCGCGAACCCTTCCTCGAGAAGGTCGGGCTGTGGGCGAAGTGGCTCGAGCTCTCCGGCGAGGAGCGAGAGGCCGTCGACTCGGGCGAGGTCGAGGTCGGCTACAAGGTGTTCGCGGCCTACATGGCCTGGGGGCTCCCGGCCGATACACGTGTGGTCGAGGCCCGGGGTCGCTCGGTCAGCTACGAGACCTTCATCCGCTGCACCAGCGGGCCCAAAAAAGGTCGCTACGTCCGTCAGAACATCGACTGCGACGGAAGCTCGAGCGAAGTTCAGCTGGCGATCGAGAACGCCATCGTCACCGAGATCAAGTATCTCGATTGAAGTCTGTGCCAGGCGCGAACGTGAGTGTCTGGGCGTAGGCCGGGAGCTCCAGCCAGGCCGTCTCTCTCCCGCCCGTCGTTGTTACTGCCCGCCCGCGGCGTCGAGCTCGACCACCGTGGCCGCCTCGATGGGAGGTTGAGCGCTCGGATCTGCGGCCACGACCTCGCGGGCGTTGGGGAACGCGAACATCTCGTCGGCGATATCCACGTTGACCTCGAAACTGGTGATCTCCTCGTCGAGTTCGAGCAAGCCGATGATCGAGCTGTGCTTCTTCATGGCGAACTTGTAGCCCTGGATCTCCCGGTAGTCTTGGGCGTGGGCCTCGAAGGGCACGTCGCCCATCATGGTGACCTGGGTCGTCTGGACCACACGGATCAGCTTGGTCTCGATGTCGAGCGCAAAGGTGGTCGTGGGTCCCTCGGCCGGGCGCAGCTCCACGGTCCACACTTCGCTCCCGTCTGTGAGGGTCTTTTTGCCCGTGGTGGTCGCACTCTCGAAGTGCTCGCGCCACTGGAAGGCCGGGAACATCATCGAGCTTTGGATGTATGAGGCGGCCTCTTTGCCCTCGAGCCTGCGCAGCCCGGTGATCGGATCTTCGGCCCAGACGACCTCGCCGTCGTAGCCCGCCCGGCTCTTGCCGACACCCTCGATGACCTGCTCGAGGTAGAACTTGCCGTCTTTTTTCCACCACAGCTCGGTGGTCCCACGCAGCCTCTGCTCACCCGTGTCGACCGTGCCGTTGGCGTGGAAACTCTCGAACTTGGCGATCGCATCGGCGCCACCGGCGGCCTCGACGTGCTCGGCGAGCAGGGCAGCGCCGTCGGGCAGGGCCGGCTCGTCGGCTTCGAGCCCCGGCTGGGGTCCGTCCTTGGATGTCCGGGCGCCGCTGGGAGCGTCGGCCTTGGGAGCGCCCGTGTCCTGGCCTGTACACCCACCCGCGAAAACAAAGGCGAGGCCAAAGACGAACAGGGAGGGGCGGAGTCGGCGAGTTGTGACCATGGTCGTGTGTCGTGTCGGGAGCAGACGCCCCAGGTCCTGAGTGCGTTCCAATCAGCCCGCAGCTGCGGTCGCGGGGGCGGTCTGTCCGTCGTCGTTAGTCGGAGGTGGGGCGTCCGCCAGGGACGCCTCGAGCGCTGCTCGGCCCGCGTCGAGCACGGGATCTCGGCCTGCTGCGTAGTCTGTGCGCGACTCGTCGACGGGGTGCTCGGGGGCGACCCCGGCCCCCTCCGCAGCCGAGCCCTTCGCGCTGTGATAGTCGCCGACCACATACTGGATCAGCCCGCCATCCGGGAGGGTCTCGATCATCGAGGGCAGGGCCATACCTGCGCTCGGGCCTGCGCCGACGATGGTCACGCGGCCGATGTCCCGCATCCCGACCGCGAAGATCTCGGAGGTGCTGGCGGTGCCCTCATCGACCAAGATCACGATCGGACCTGTGAACGCCTCTGGGTTGGCCTCGACTCGAAACTCTTGGTTGAACTCGCGCATCTGGAGCCGGCCGAGGCTCGCGGACTCGCGGAGGAACAAGCGCGCGATCGGGATCGACATGGCACCGACGCCCCCCGGGTTTCCGCGCAGGTCGATGATCAGCCCACGCATGCCGGCGCTGCGCATCTGAGCGATGCCGGTTCGGACCCGCTCGATCATGGGCAGCATCCAGATGTTGAATGCGAGGTAGCCGATCTCGCTGGTCTCGATCGCCTCGATGGTCTCGCTGCTCTCATCGAGCAGGCGCCAGTTCACCGTGGTCGGGAGATCGCGGAGATTGCCGAGGCTGATGCGCTCACCCTCGGGCATGGTGCAGTCGACCTCGAGGCTCCGCGCGGCGTCGTCGGCCTTGGGGTCGAGAAAGGTGAGTGTCTTGCTCCCGCCTTCGGGGCAGCGCAGCGTCGAGCCGATCGCGCGGCCGACCATGAACGCGACCTCTGTCTCGCGACCGTCGCGTCTGTGCACCGAGGCCGCGACTTCGGCGCTGAGCTCGGCGATCGGCTCCCCCGCGACCTCGCTCAAGACCGCGCCCATGGGGACGCCGCTGGGGTGGCCACCGACGGCAGGATCGACGACCACGGCGAGGCGCTCGCTCGACCCGGAAGCTCGGGGCAGCCAGCGAACGGCGATCGGCACGATCGCCGGGCCGCTCTCCCGCGAGCGTATGCTGCTGGCGGTCGGCGCGGTCGCGTGCAGGTGGCTCTGCTCGAGCAGGCCCAACATCTCGTTGATCGCCAGGTAGGCCGCAGCAGCGTCGTCTCCAGCAGCCCCGACCTCGGCCCCGTACTGCTCGCGAATCTTCAGCCAGTCGAGGCAGGCGAGGGTCGGATCGAAGTGTTTTTGGGCGACCGTGGTCCAGACCTGGTCGAAGGCTGAGACATGGGCGCCCGCGGGCAGGCTGGGCAGCGCGTCGAGGTCGAGGTCGGCCCAGGACCGGCAGTCGGGGGTGTGTGGGGGTCCCTCGGCCTCGAGGCCCGCCAGCGAGTGGGGGTCCTGCTCGGCTTTCGATCGACAGGCGAGCGGAGCGAGGGCGAGCGAGGTCGCCAACACCGCGGCCGACCGGAGAGACCAGCGCGCGCGCATCAACTCACTCGTAGGTGACCATCTCGAGCGCGCCCAAGTCCAAGACGACGATCTCTTGGCGGCTGAGCTTCAAGATGCCCTCGCGCTGCATACGGTTGAGCGCCCGAGATATCTCTTCTCGGACGGTCCCCAATCGGGCCGCGACCGTGTTCATGTCGAGGGCGCGGGGGATGATGTGGGGCTTGCCTTGCTCGGCGCCGCTGCGGATGGCCAAGGTGTACAAAAAGCTGGCCAGGCGGCGCTGCACGGAGCGCAGCGAGAGATCCAAGATCAGGTCGATGAGCCGGTTGGCACGGAAGGCCTGGTGGCGCATGAGCGCGAAGGCCATGGCCTCGGACTGGGAGAGCAGCTTGATCACCATCTCCGAGTCGAAGCGCCAGACTTCACCGTCGGTCATCGCAAAGGCCGACGCCGCGCACTGGACCTCGCGCGGGAGGAAGCCCTCACCGATCAACTTGCCGGCGCCCGCGAGGTAGAGGATCTGCTCCCGCCCCTCCGACGAGATCAAGCTGAGCTTGAACTCTCCAGATCGAACCAGAAACAAACCCGGACCCGGGTCACCGCGACGAAACACGGGGCGCTTGCGCTTGAGTTCGACGCGCGTACCCGCCTCCGTGAGGGTCTTGGTGACTTCCTCCGGAACCTTGTCCCAACCGGCGTACCGCACCAGATGGTTGCGGATTTCTTCGGCTTCCGAGGGCTCGACGGCCATGGCGCGAGTGTAACGGTTTGGGGAGGAGACGCCAAAGATTGGGTTCAGGCCAGAATTCGTCGAGCCGCGGTCACGCTGTGCATGAGCCCCAAGGCCCGCCCAGAGGGCCCGCCGCCCAAGGCCGCGACGTGCAGGGTCTCCCCGAACACGCGGATCGACTTCACGCTGAGCTCCCGGAGCGCGCCGTTGCGCTTGATGTTCGCCTTGGCGCGACCACGGGCGACGATCGGGGTGACCGCAGCGAGCATCTCGAGGTCGAGCTCGGTCAGACTGCTCGAGACCAACATCCCGTGCTCGTCGGCGATCAACACGACGTCGAGGGAGCCACGCTCGACCGCGCCGGAGAGGGCGAGCTCGAGTGCGTCTGCGGCCCGCTGTGAGCGCTGTTTACGGCGCTCTACGACGCGGCGGCCGGGGCGGGGCAGAGGAGAGATTTGCAGGGGGGTGCGAGCAGTCGAGGGCATGGCGGTTCCTTTGGAAGCCGGAAGGTCATCCGGGTGTGTACGCACCCTACATGTAGGACAGTGTGGTCCATAAAAAAGTCGCAGAAATTCGCTGCGACCCACGAACCTCCAAACTCAGGCCGCATCATGGAATCGTGGGGTTTTGTCGGAGTCTGCAATTGCTCGTCGTCGGGGCCTGTGTCGGGGTCGCATTCACGCTCTTCGCGCAGTCTTCGATCCCGCCGGCCCACGCCGGTGAACCCGTAGACCGGCCGGGGCTCGACCGGCAGAGCTTCCACGACAGCCTCGATCTGGTCCTCGACCGGCACGTCGACCCTGTCGATGTTCAGAAGGTCATGGGCCGGGGCCTCGAGCACATGGTCGCGAGCCTCGACCCCTACAGCCACTATGTGAGCGCCGAGGCTCGGACCCTGGCTCGGGATCGGCGGCGGGCCGGGGGCGAGGCGGGCCTGGTCACGGCTCGCTACACCTCACCCGGGGCGGGGGCGCGCTTCGAGATCGTGGCTGTGTATCCCCAGAGTCCGGCGGCGACGGTGGGGCTCTCGGTGGGCGACACCTTGTTGGCAGTTCGCGGTGAATCCACGGCCCTCATGCTCAGCAACATGCAGGTTCAGATCGCCCTGTCCGGCGCACCCGGAGAGGAGATCGAGCTGTCCGTCGACCGGGGTCGAGGCCCAGAGCCGGCCCAGCTTCAACTCGCCAAAGCCGAGGTCGATGCGCTCGTGCAGGGGGAGCTTCGCCAGGTTCAGGGGCGGACGATCGGGGTCGTCCAGATCCACAATTTTCGAGCCGGAACCGGCGCGCGTGTGGATCGAGAGCTCGCCGAGCTCGGGCGTCGAGCGGGCAAGGGTGGCCTCGATGGGCTGATCATCGATCTGTGTGGCAACCCCGGCGGGGAGGTCGACGAGGCCGTGTTGGTGGCCGACAGGTTCATCGCCGAGGGTGTGTTGACCCGGACCCGGGGTCGCGGCGGCGCGATCTTGCGAGAGGAGACGGCGACCCGGGCCGGCACGGACACGGGCACGCCGCTGGTGATCCTCCAAGACGGCCGCTCGGCCTCGGCGGCGGAGTTGCTGGCGGTCGCGCTCCAAGATCACGGTCGGGCGACGATCGTGGGCGCCCAGAGCTTTGGGAAGGGCACGGTCCAGGAGGTGATCGGGCTGGCGGACGGCTCGCTGCTCACACTCACGGTGGCCCGCTACTTCTCGCCCGAGGACCGGAGCATCGACGGCCTCGGTGTCACGCCGGACGTACCTGTGGCAAACCTCGCACGGGACGCCCACCGAGAGGCCGAGCGCACCTTGCTGGCGATGATGGGCGCTGGCGAGCCCTGACTCGGTGGCCCGTTCGGCCCAGACCGGGCCGAAGGGGCAGCAGGGGCGAGCCCTCGGCCCGGTCTGGGCAGTCGGGGCGCGGGGCCCGGAGCACCATTTTGGTGTAGGACGACCCCTGTGTCTGGAGACGCCCGCCTCGACTACTCCGCCACGAATCGCAACCGGGAGCCGATCTTAAAGGTCCTGCGCGAGTTCCTTCCTGCGCGTGGGACCGTGCTCGAGATCGCCAGCGGGAGTGGCCAACACGCAGCATTTTTTGGTGGGGCCCTGCCGGAGCTCCGTTGGCAGCCCTCGGACCGAGAGGGTGCTCTGTTTGCGAGTATCCGGGCGTGGACCGAGGGGCTGAGCAACGTGGCGGCGCCGATCTTGGTCGACGCCTCGAGTTTCACCGGGGCTCCCGAGGTCCCTCCCGCGCGTCCTGGGCGGGAGCGCACCGAGTCGCGTCCTGCACTCGAGCCCCACTTCGAGGCGATCTTCTGCGCCAACATGATCCACATTGCGCCATGGGAGGCGTGCCTGGGCCTGCTCGCCATGGCCGGTGAGCATCTGGCACCCGCGGGAAAACTCGTGCTCTATGGTCCGTTCATGCGCGCGGGTGCCCATACTGCGCTCAGTAACGAGGCCTTCGATCGGCGCCTCAAGTCCCGAGATCCACGCTGGGGCGTGCGTGATCTCGAGGTCGTGAGCGAGCGAGCGGCGACCCATGGTCTCCGCCTCGAGGCGGCGTTGGACATGCCCGCCAACAACCTCTCCGTCGTGTTCAGCGCGCCGGAGTGAGGCCTGGGCATCGCTCCGGCATCGCTCACTCCGGCGAGGTTGTCGCCGGTCGAGGGTGAACTCCGTGGTGACGAGTTGTGGGTGACGAGTTGCGGGCGTAAGCCCCGGCAGAGGTGCGCATTCAACCATTGGAACCAGCTGGCACGCACGGTGCAAACCCGTTCGAAGAGCATCGAATATCCGCTCGAGGAGACCGACCATGAACCACCACAGCCCCCGGCACATCGACTTCATCACCCAATTCATCGACTCCGTGACCATCCGACCGTTCTTTGATGGCCTCCGTCGGATCAGTGAACAGGCGAGGCCCCGATCGGGTTCTGAAGCATCCAGCGAGCAGGCGGAGTCCCAGGCTGCCTAGCAGCTGCTAGGCAGAACTGGGCGAGCGGCGGGGTTCGGCTAACCGAGCTGTCCCGCGACTTTGGCCGCCTCTTGGACCGT
>CAYVJQ010000030.1:8840-25957 GCA_964451725.1 uncultured Nannocystaceae bacterium
CGGCGGGGTTCGGCTAACCGAGCTGTCCCGCGACTTTGGCCGCCTCTTGGACCGTTCGGGCCAGGACCGAGCGGATCCGGCCGTCCTCCATAGTCAACAGGCCGGCGATCGTGCAGCCGGCGGGGGTCGTGACTTGGTCGCGCAGGGCGGCCGGGTGCTGCTTGGTGTCGAGGACCATCGCGGCGGCCCCACGGAAGACCTGGGCAGCCAATGTCAGGGCGACCTCGCGCGAGAGGCCCATCATTACGGCGCCGTCGGCCATCGCCTCGAGCATCACGTAGACGAAGGCGGGGCCGCTGCCGTTGAGACTGGTGACCGCGTCCATCAGCTTGGACTCGACCTCCAAGGTCGCGCCGACGGAATTGAAGATCTGGGTGGCGAGGGCGATGTGGGTGTCGTCGGCGAGGTTGGCCGGGTTCGCCGCCTGCTCTGGGGCCATGCGAGAGAGCACGGTCATGCCCTCGCCGATCAGGCTCGGGGTGTTGGGCATCGCTCGGATCAGGGCCGTGTCCGGGAGCCAGCCGGCGAGCGTCTCCAGGGTCACGCCGGCGGCGATCGAGATCAGCAGCTTGCCGGACAGGGCGGCGCGCATCTGGGGGTCGTCGAGGACCTCGGCGAAGCGCTGGGGTTTGAGACACACGAGCACGACCTCGGCGCCCTCGCAGGCCGAGAGGTTGTCGACGCTCGCCTCCACACCCAGGGTCTCGCCCAGCGCAGCCGCGACCTCTCGGCGCCGGGCGGTGACGATGAGCTGCCCGGGGCCGAGCCAGGCACCGCGGAGCAGCCCACCGACGATGGCCCGACCCATGGTCCCGCACCCGAGGACACACAAACTGCGCGCAGAGTCCAACATGGCGCGCGTGTAGCACGAATCGGGGTGTGCTCGGAGCCGCCTCGCATTGCCGAGGTCCAGCCTCGACTACAGAATTTGATGAGAATTTGGGGCTGGCGTTCAGGCACGCCAAAATTGGCCGGTGCTTCGTCCTCTGCGCGCCGTGGTCAGCCTCGCCGGCGTCGGCTTGTTGTTGTGGGTGGCGTTTGCCGTCGAGCTCGGTGACAAGACCTTCGCTCAGCACATCGACACGATCAGCGAGACACCCGAGGCCCATCAGTTGATCGCGGGCGCGCGCGCCAAGATCAACCCGGCCTTGCGAGACATGCGAGATCGGGTGTTGGGCGAGTACGTGGAGGCACCGACGTGGATCCCTGCGGACGGGGGGTCGCCGCCGGTGGGCTCGGGCGGGCGCGCGAGCGACGTGATCCCAGCCTCGGCCGTGGTTCCGGCGCTCGAGGAGCGTGGACTCGAGCCCGCGCTCCCCGGTTCGAAGCGGGCGAGGGCCTCGAGTCTGCACCGGGGACTGGGCGGCGACACACCCGATCGCGTAGCGATCTCGACCCCCAGCTCGGGGAGCCTCGGCAGCGCCGAGCTGCCGGCTTCGAAGTACCTGCCCGCAAAATCGCTGGCTCGCATGCGGGCAGCTCGGGACCCGGAGCAGACGGCTCGGCGGGACCCCGAGACCAGGCTCGAGGATCGAGAGGCGGGCCCGAGCGAGTCGGTGTACACGTCCGACCCGGCCGACCTCGGGCCGGCGTTGCCCGGCCGCCACTGAGCCGGACTTCCTGGGCTTTCTGGACTTCCCGGGTCCCTACTTTTGGGAGTGGTCGCGATCGCGGTCGCGCAGGGCTGCCTCGCGCTCGGCGTTCTCGCGCGCGATGGTCAATACTCGCCCGAGGTTGGTCCGGTGGCGCTCCCAGATCAGCCCACCCATGCCCGCGGCCAACAGGGTGTAGGCCATCGGGATGCCCGGGTCGGCCCAGGTCAGACCGACGATCACGGCGGCGGCGGTCAGCGAGCCCAAGGCCGAGATCCGCGTGAGCCACAGAGTCTGGGCGTAGACGAGCGCGGCGACGAGAGCGACCTTCGGCGCGAGCACCAGGAACACACCGAAGGCACAGGCGACCCCCTTGCCGCCGCGAAAGCGCAGGTAGATCGGGAACACGTGGCCCAAGATCGCCGCGGCGGCGACCCAGGCGATGGCCGTGGAGCCCGCTCCGGGTTCTCCACGGCCAAAGTAGATCGAAGCGGCGAGCACCGGGAGGCTGGCCTTGGCCACGTCGAGGATGAAGACCAGGGTGCCGAGACCTCTGCCCAGCGCCCGGACGGCGTTGGTGGCTCCGATGTTGCCCGACCCGAGGGTCCGCAGATCGACGCCCTTGGCCTTGCCGATCAAGAGACCGACCGGGATCCCGGCGAGCAGATAGGCGCCGAGCATCCAGGCGAGCAGCTCGAAGGGGGCTGCCAGGCCGGCGAGCTCGAGCCCGACATCGACATCGACATCGACATCGAGGCGAGACCAGTCGGCAGGACAGAGCGAGCCGGGCGACATCAGGAGCCCCTGCGTGCCTTTTCATCGATGCCGCTGAGCCCCTGGCGCCCGCGGATCACAGCGGCGACGTCGGCGGGCTGGAGGTCGCGGGCGGCGAGCCCGACCAAGGCGTGAAACAGGAGGTCCGCGGCTTCCTTGGCCACGGCCTCGTCACTCTCTCCAGCGAGCGCCACGGCGAGCTCGTCGGCCTCCTCGAGGATCTTGGCGTTGATCTTTTGGATGCCGGATTCGAGCAGGGAGCGGACGTAGCTGCGGCCCTCGGCGTTGGTGGTCCCCCGCCCTCGGCGGCGCGCCACGATCGTCGACCACAGGCTGTCGATGGCGCTGGTCGGGGCGGGTCCGTCGTCTTCGGGCGCGACTGGGAGCGGCTCGAAGGTGCCGATCTCGGGCAGGCTCAGGGGTTTGTAGAAACACGAACTCGAGCCGGTGTGGCAGGTCGGGCCGTGGGGGTGGGCGGCCACCAAAAGCGCGTCTCCGTCACAGTCGACCCGGATCGACTCGAGGGCGAGCAGGTGGCCGGAGCTCTCGCCCTTTTGCCACAGGCGCTGCTTGGAGCGGCTGAAAAAGGTGACCTTGCGCTCGCTGAGCGTGGCCGCGAGCGCGGCTCGGTTCATGTATCCGAGCATGAGCACGCGGCCGTCGAGAGCGTGGGTGACGACCGCCGCGACCAGGCCCCGGTCGTCGGGCGCGAGCGCGTCCCAAAGCTCGTCGAGATTGAGACTTGGGTGCATCATCGCCTCGAGCCGGGTCTACTACTGGATCAGCCGAGTCAGCCCGCTCGACCGCGGGACTCGGGCGGGCGCACGGCAATCCCGTGTTGGCTCAAGTACTGCTTGGACTGGGCGATGGTGAACAGCCCGAAGTGGAAGATCGAGGCGGCCAGGGCCGCGTCGGCTTCGCCCTCGTTCATGGCCAGACCCTGGCGCAGGTGCTCGAGCGAGCCGACCCCGCCGCTGGCGATCACGGGGATGGGCACGCGGCGGGCGACCTCGCGGGTGATCCACAAGTCGTAGCCGTCGCGGGTGCCGTCTTTGTCCATGGAGGTCAGGAGGATCTCTCCCGCGCCGAGCTCGGCGACCTGCTCACACCAACGCAGGGCCTCGAGGCCCGTCGAGCGGGTCCCGCCGTGAATCACGACTTCGTACAGGGGGCCCTCATCTCGAGGCAGGGCGGGCATGCGCTTGACGTCCACGGCGATGACGATGGCCTGGCTGCCGTAGCGCTTGGCGAGGCGCTCGATCAGGAGCGGCGAGGACACGGCCGCCGAGTTGATGGCGACCTTGTCGGCGCCAGCGTTGAGCAGACGTCGGACGTCGTCCTCACGGCGGATGCCCCCGCCCACGGTCAGCGGACAAAACACCTGTGGTGCGACGTTGCGGACGACGTCGACGAAGGTCTCGCGGCCCTCGGTGGTGGCGGTGATGTCGAGCAGACACAGCTCGTCGGCCCCCTGGCGGTCGTAGGCCCGGGCGGCCTCGATGGGGTCGCCGGCGTCGCGCATGCCCTTGAAGTGGACACCTTTGACTACGCGGCCGTTTTTGACGTCGAGACAGGGAATGATGCGGCGTTTCAACATCGGGACAGAGCCTCCTCAAGGGTGAAGCTGCGCTCGTAGAGGGCCCGGCCGAACACGACGGCCCGGACCTTGGCCTCGATGAGCGCATCGAGATCTGCGAGCGAGCCGACGCCACCACTGGCGATCACGTCGACGGGTTCGCGCGCCGAAGCGGCGCAGAGTTGATCAATGTCGGCCTGGAGGGCCGCGGTGGCCTCGACCGCCGCGCCGACTTGGAGGCCGTCACGGCGGACGTCCGTGTAGAGCAGGCCCGCCGCGCCCCAGCCGGCGGCTTCGCGACCGAGCTCGGCAGCTGAGATCGACGACAGCTCGCGCCAGCCGTCGACGGCGACGATCCCGTCGCGGGCGTCGATGGCGACCACGATGGTGCCCGGATGGTCCGCACACAGACCCGCCACTGCATCTGGATCGCGCACGGCCAAGGTGCCGACGACGACCTTGTCGACCCCGGCCGCGATCAGGTCCTCGACGGCCTGGGCGCTGCGGAGGCCACCTCCGACCTCGATCTCGGCGGGCGCACAGCCCGGTGCCGTGGCCTCGCGGGCGGCGTCGAGCATGCGTCGAATCAGGTCGGTCTGGCGGGCCTCGCCAAACGCGCCGTCGAGATCGACGACGTGGATGCGCCGGGCTCCGGTCCGGACAAACTGAGCGGCGAGGGCCCAGGGCTCGTCCGAGTACACGGTCGCCCGCTCCCGCTCGCCCTCGCACAGGCGGACAGCGTTGCCTCCGAGCAGGTCGACCGCAGGAATCAGCAGCACGTCGCTCGGACCCTCAGCGGCTACCCAGCAAGAAGGCCCGAAGAAAGCGCAGACCGGCCTGCTGGCTCTTTTCGGGGTGAAACTGGCAGCCGTAGGTGTTCTCGTGGCGGACCGCCGCGGCGAAGTCGACGTCGCCGTAGGTCGCCGACCACATGACGTCGTCCTTGTTGGCGGCGTCCACGTAGTAGCTGTGCACAAAATAGTAGTGCTCGCCCGAGGGTTGGACCTCGTTCCAGCCCATGTGCGGGATCTTGAGGCGGCGCTCACCCGGGCCATCGGTGATCCGCATGTCGTCGGGGAAGCGCTTGCAGGTCCCAGGCAGGAGACCCAGACCGCGGTGTCCACCGCCCTCTTCGGAGCTGTCGAAGAGCAGCTGCATGCCCAGACAGATGCCCAGGAAGGGATCGCCGCGCTGGATGACCATGCGCAGGGCCTCGCCCATCGCGCCATCGACGAGTTCATCGGTTGTTGCGCCAAAGGCGCCTTGCCCCGGAAACACAACGATCCGCGAGTTGGCGACCTTGTCGGGGTCGTTGGTGATCTTGGTCGCAGACCCAACCTGGATCAGCGCGCGCTCGACGCTAGCCAGATTTCCAAGGCCTGCGTCGACGAGGGTCAGTTCCCGAGCCATGGGTTGGGAACTTCTAACACAAGTCGGCCGAAATGACGCAAAGTTGCGAACATGTGGGCTCGCAACTGGCGAGAAGGCGCATTGCCCGCTCACTGCTCGGTCCTCTGGCCAGCCTTCTGGCACCGCGTAGTGGCTGTGTCAAAGGGTCGATCAACACAGGGCGAGCAGCCCATCGATAGCGACCAAGACCGAGGTCCGCAGCCGCAGCGCCTCGGCCCGCGGCGCGCTGGTCGACTGCTGTCGGGCCCGAGCCAGGGCACGCTCGAGCTCGCGCAGAAGCTCGCGGCAGGCGACGCGCCAGTCGTCGGCCAGGGGTCGGAGCCCAGCTCGAAGACCATCGCGGAGGGCCTGTTCACCGTGCGAGGCAGAGCGGCCGTGGGTCTCGATGAGTCCACGTGTGAACTCCCGGGCGTCCAGGCCCACGAGGTAGCCGCGGGCCCAGGGCACGAGCCGCGTCAACAACAAGTTGGCGAGGACCTCATGTTCGACATACAGGGCGCCGAGCTGGTCTTGGAGCGCCCGAGTGGCGGCCTCGGCGATGACCGCCTCGAGGTACTCACAATCTTGGGCGTCGGGTTTGCGGCGCAGGCCCCCGCCGGCCTCGACCACGCCCAGGGCCAGGGCCTCGCGCGCGAGCACGTCGTCGAGGCCGAGGAGCGCGGTGTGGAGCCGCTCGGAGAGCCCGGTCAGGGCCACGCTCGCGCGCTCGAGGGCGGTGGCGAGGTCGTCCTCGGCTCCCCGGGCCTCGAGCTCGGCGGCGGCGGCCGCGACCCCGAACTTGGCCTGTGTCAGGGCCTCGCGCAGCCGCCTGCGGATCAGCTCGGCCTTGAGGGTTCGGGCGTGGCGGAGGAAGTGGCGCTCGAGCGCGTCGTCGATACCCGCGAAGGGATCCTCGGCCGCCGGGGTGCCCGTGCGGTGGGCCAAGGCCGCGGTCGCGGACAGGGGTAGAACTTCGACCAAGACCTCGCCGAGCTGGCCGCGGAGGTACTCGGCGAGCTCCTCTTGGTCGGCGATCGAGTCGAGGGTGTCGACCTTGTTGAGTACACCCAGGACCTTGCGTCCGCCCTCGCGCAGCTCACCCAAGATGCCGGCCTCGGTGGCGGTGCCGCCCTGGGTGGCTGAGAAAATCCAGACCACGGCGTCGGCCTCCTCGATGAACGCCCGCGCGACCTGCTCGTGGTAGGCGTCCAAGGCGTTGAGCCCCGGCGTGTCGACCACGGCCGCGTCGCCCATGCGCTCCCCGACCCGATCGATCTCGAGGTGTCGGACCCGGTCTGCCTCCGGGCCGTCGAGGGTCCGCAGGTAGGCATCGAGCTCGTCCGCGCTGACGGTCGAGATGCTGCCGTCGCGATAGTGGACCCGGGCACCCCGGCCCGTGCCCCGACGAAATACGTTGATCGTGTTTGTGGTCGGCAGCACGCCCATGGGCGCGACCGCCTCGCCGAGCAGGGCGTTGACGAAGGTGCTCTTGCCGGCCGAGAACTCGCCCATGATAGCGATGGTCAGCGGTCGGGCGAGGCGCTCGCGGGCCGCGATGACGGCGTGCAGGGCCTCGGGCCCCCCGGTGATCGGGGCCCCCAGCAACTCGTCGGGGAGCTTGGCGAGCAGCTCGGTGGCCGCGGCGAGCAGATCCTCGAGGCGCTCTCCGACGCTGGGTCGGGTCAGGGCGGTCAGGCGCTCGCGGGCGGCGGGCAGCTCCGGATCGAGGATCAAGGCGGCGACGAGCGCCCGCTCGACCGCGTCGAGGGCCTTGGGCCCCTCCAGTGAGGTCCGCTCGGCGATCGCTAGTTCGCGCTGGGCAGCGACGAGGGCCTCGCGGCGCAGGGGATCGCGCAGCGGGCTGACCTCGTCGGGTCCGAGCCGGATCTCGAGCTCCGGGCGGGCCTCGAGGGTGAAGGGGGGCCCCGCAGAGAAGCGGCGGCGGACGCTGGGATCCAGCGTATCGGCGCCCCGGCCCTCGGCGATCGCGGTGGCCAGGGCCGCCCGGAGCTCGTGGAGGCGCAGCTCGGCGCCGAGCACGTCGAGCGCGTCGCGGTGGGCGGCGCGGACAGCCTCGAGGGCCTGGAGCACGGGACCGGAGAAGTCCTCGAGCAACAGAGCGATGAACGCGAGCTCCCGGGCCTGGGCGGCGCGGGCGTGCTCCGGCGCGCCCTCGAGGGCCTGGATCAGCGAGGGAATCACGCCCGGAGGAGAGGTGGAGGCCAGTGCGCGGGCCCGGGTGTCGGCCCGCCAGCGTCGCAGCTCGGCGAGCGCCCACAGGCGCAGGCGCTCGGGATCCGAGACCTTGCGCTGGAGGTGGACCAGGGCTTCTTCACAGGCTGCGGCCGGATCACCCACACAGAGCAAGACCCGCACGCGAGCTTCGGCGAGCAGGTCCGAGCCCCCGCTCGGGATCTCGGCGAGCAGGGCGAGGGCCTGACTTCGCTCGCCCCGCGCGGCCATGACTCGGGCCAACAAAGCGCGCTCGAGGGGCGTGTAGCTCCCCTCTTCGGGCGGCGGCTCCAAGTCTTCCGGGCTGTCTTGGGCCCGGTCTCGGAGGATCTCGCTCTCAGTCTGGGTGGGGCCCGGCTGGGCTGGCTGGGTGTTTGGCTCGTCCGCGTCGGTCCCCGGGTCGTCGCTCGGGCTCGGCTGGGACGCTCGGGCGTGGGCCTCGCGGGCCTCGGTGATGCGCCGCTGGTGGGTATTGTTGAGCCAGCGCTCGGCCTCGACGACGCGCCCGTCCGCGAGCAGCTGATCGACGCCCAGGGCCAAGGTCAGGCGGCGCAGCCCCTCTCCGGCGCCCGGGGGCAGAGCTGCCGCCGCCTTGCGGACCTCGCGGATGGCCCGCTCCTGTTCGCCGAGTCGGCGGTGGGCCGAGGCCGCGATCAGGTGGGCCAAGAGCCGGGCCTCGAGCAGATCTTGGGAGGACAGGCGCTCCAGCCCACGCTTGCCCCGACGGAGCAGATCGAGGGTCCTCTCGGGTTGGTTCGCGCCGCGCAGGGCCTCGGCGGCCTCGACCAGGGCCATCGCCCCGATCTTGTCGCCCTTGTCCTTTGCAATCTGACGATCGGCGAGCTCGCGCAGGACCTCGATGCCGCCGGGCACACGGTCGTCGACGAAGCGCTCGTGGGCGGCCGTCAGGGCGAGCGCGTTGATCAGCGGGGGCTCCTCGCCGTAGGCGTCGATCAGCTCGCGCAAGAGGGCGCGGGCCCGGGCGGCCTCGCCCGCCACCCGCATGGCCCTGGCCTGCTCGGTGGCGTCGCGCACGGCCTCGGGGACACCGACGTTTTCCGAGACCTCCACGACCAGGTCGCGGGCCTTCTTCGCCCACTCCCCGAGCGCGTCGCCGACCGCCCTGAGTTTGAAATTTCGAGCCCACTGCCGGGCCTGTTTACCCGCCTCGGTGAACGGTTTGTCCTCGTCGTCGGCCATCTGCCCTGTCCTGCCTGTCCTGCTAGTGGATGACCTTGGGCTCGTCGTCGTCTTGGTCGCCGTCCTCAAAGTCGTCTTGGTCTTCGAGCTCGCCGTCGAGTTCGGAGTCGGCTGTCGGCGCGCTCGGGCTTCCGTCTCGGGCTGGCGTCGCCGGGAGCGCGAGGTCGAGCAGGCGGACGACGAGGTCGTCGAGTCGATCTTCGAGTCCCCCGAGCTCCGCCATCGCGGCGATCTCGACCCGCTCGCGCAGGCGCTCGGCGGCGACCTCGTTCGCGCGGGGGGTGGCTTTGGATCGGGCTGTGGATTCGGCAGAGGGCTCGGGCGAAGATCGAGGGCTGCCAGCGGCGACCAGGGCCGCCAGACGATGCTCGTGTTCATCGAGGCGGAGACCGGCCTGGAGGAGGCACTCGGTCAGCTGCTCGGCCAGGGCTCGGTCGGCGAGCATGAGGTGATCGTCGAGGGCCGCCGCGTGGCGCTCGACCGCGGTCGCCGAGGTCGCGCGCAGCTGGTCGATGGCCCCGTCGAGAGCCTCGGGCAGCACCCTCCGGGCCTGGTCGCGGGCGTCGCGGAGGGTCTTCTCGCGCAGAATCAACGTGGCCAGGGGCGAGGCGATGGTCATGACCATCCCCGTCATCGTGCTGCCGAAGTACCAGATCACGGTCCCGACCACGCCCAGAGCGAGCATACCGACCTCGATCAGGACCGCAGGGGGTTCGACGTAGAGCCCCGGTCCGCGGAACCCGAGCGGCAAGGTGGCCTCGAGCAGGCGTCGACGCGCGAGCTCGCCGTGGGTGGCGAAGACCTCGCGGGTGAGCTGCTCGAGCTCCTCCCGGAGGCGTTCCCGCTCCTGGTGCACAAAGTCGAGGAACGCGTCTTGGATCGCCCCCGGCATGACCTGGGTGAGGGTCTGAATGTCGGCCTTGTGGATCTGGGCGCGGGCGTCGGCCTCGAGCTCCGCCCGAAAGCTGGTCAGACGCTCGCTGGAGGCGGTGACGATCCGGGTGCGGGCCTCGAGGATCATCGCCCGAACCTCGCTCGCGTCTGCATCTCGCGCGGCCATGGCCTGCTCGACCGCGTGGATCTCCGCGTCGATCTCTCCGCGCTCGAGGTGCAGCGCGCGCGCTTGGATCGCGGCGTTGTAGCTGAGCAGTTTGGCCTGGCGGAGCAAGGCCGTGCGGGCCCGGGCGGGGAGGATCTCGCGGCTGTCCCCCGCGAGCGCGAACAGCCGCTCGCGCAGCGCCGCGATCGCAGCGACCCCGGGGCTGCTCGAACTCGGCTCGCGCAGGGCGGTCTTGGAGTCGGTCAAGAACGGCTCGATAGGACCGGGGATCAGCTCGGCGAGGCCGCTGCGCATGTGGTCGACGATCCGCGAGCGCTCGTCCTCGGGCACGAGGTCGATGCGGTTGATGACCACCAGGCAGCGCGCGCCGCTGCGGAGGCCAGAGTTCGTCGAGCGCCCCCCCTCGACCCCACCGAGGGCTGCGACCGCGTCGCGGAGCATGTCGAGTTCGCTGCGGCTGAGGACCTGGGTCGCGTCGAGGACGAGCACCAAGACGTCTGCTCGGGGCAGCTCGCCGCGGCTCAGGGCGGTCCGGAAGCGTGCGATGTCGTTGAAGCCGGGGGTGTCGATGAGCTCGAGGCTGGCCGGCAGGCGCTCGTGGGCGACCTTGAGGCTGAGGTGTCGCCCGGGCTCGGGCTCGCGCTGGCCCCGGGCGAGGGCCGTGAAGGTCTCGGCGTCCACGCGCGCCCCGGGCCCGTCGTCGTCCTGGATGCTCAGGTAGGTCCCGGGCAGATCGGCCTCGCTCTCGCCCATGCCGGCGGCCGAGATTTCGACCACGGCGCCGGTCGTCGGTGTCACGCCGATCGGCAGGGCCGACTCACCGAGCAGGGCGTTGATCAGCGAGCTCTTGCCGTGCTTGATCTCTCCGAGGACGACAACCCGGACCCGACCGTCGTCGAGACGGCGGTGGGCGTCCTCGCGGATCGTCCGGGCCAGGTCGGCGTGGCCGAGGTCGCTGGCGAGGGTCGAGAGCTGCTCGGCGGCAGCCCGGAGCTGGGCGTGGACCGAGGTGGGGGCGGATCGAGGTGCGTCGTCGAGCATGGCGGTCACAGCAGACCCAGGCGGCGGGTGAGGCGGGTGTCGACCCGGGCGAGAGACCAGGCATCGGCCGGGACGTGGATCGAGGCTTCAGGGTCGGGCTCCGAGCCCGGGCCCGAGTCCGGGCCCGAGGCCTGACGCAGGAGCTCGGCCTGACGGGCGCGCACAGCATGGACCTTGGCGTAGACGCTCGATCGGGCGAACTCACGCAGCGCGCGCAGGCGCAGCTCCGTGCTCGCTCGGACGGGCAGCCAGTCGCGGGAGTCGCTGCTCCCTGCGCCCACGGGCACGGGGGGATTGGCGATCAGCTCGGCGGCCGTCTCGAGCCGATCGCAGCACAGCAGCCCAGCCCGGTCTGCGGAGAAGCTCATGACCTTGGTCCACGGCTTCAGCAGGGTGCGCACACCCTGCATTCCGAGCCTGCCCTCGCGTCGGCTGGCGAGCAGGTGGGCTGAAAAGAACACCGCGTGTTCACAGTGAAGGTGGGCCAGGCCGGTCGCAAACAGGAACGCGCGCTGGGTCTTGGACAGGGCGAGCAGGGCCTCGATGTCGAGCACCAGCCACAGAGATCCGCCCTGGGTCGCGCCGAGGGCCGTGACCACGGGCCAGCGGCCGCGCTGTTCGGGGCGCAGCACCCGGAGCGTGGGCAGGGGCGCACGAAGGATCTCCATGGCCTCGCTGATCTCGCGTAGCAGGGGGACCGGGACCCGATCCCCCTCGAGGAGAGCCTCTTCCATGAGGTGCGCAGACAGGCGCGGCCAGGCACGATCGACGGCCCTTACCAGGGCGTTGCCGACGGTCGAGCTGGCCAGCCAACGAGATCGGCGGAGGTCGACGCCGTAGGCGTAGCTCCGCCGAGCCATGCCCTGCTCATAAGAGTCGAGCTGGCGGTGTTGGACGAAATGGCTGAGGTCGGGACGTTCGCTCACGGTCGCTCCGCCCGGCAACACGGGCGCGATGGGATGGTAGCAGGCCAGGCCCGAGCTCTGACGGGACCCGGAAAAACGGGAAGCTGTGTGGGTCTGGACCCGTCTGAGTGAGTGTGGAGACCAAGCCGGCCATCGATCCGACCGTGGTATCAAGCGCGGGCGTGAACCCGAGCTCAGACCAGACCCGCCCGGTGGTCATGAAGTTTGGGGGCAGCAGCCTGGCGGATTTCGACCACCTCGCTCGGGTCGCTGCGATCGTCGAGGCGCGGGCCCGCCAGCGGCCGACGGTGGTGGTCGTCTCGGCCATGGGCAAGACCACCGATCGGCTGGTCGGCGAGGCGCGGGCGCTGTGCGATCCCCCGGCCCCGCGCGAGCTCGACATGCTGCTGACCACGGGCGAGCGGACCAGCATGTCGCTTCTGGCGCTGGCCCTGCACGGGCGCGGGCTCACTGCGATCTCGCTGACCGGCTCCCAGTGTGGGGTGATCACCAATCATCAGCACGGCTGCGCCCGCATCGTCGAGCTGCGACCGTTTCGAATTCAAGACGAGCTCGCGGCCGGCCACGTCGTCGTGGTCGGCGGGTTTCAAGGGGTGTCCTACAAGCGAGAGGTGACGACCCTGGGTCGGGGGGGCTCGGACACCAGCGCGGTGGCCCTGGCGGCCGCGCTCGGGGCCGACTGCGAGATCTACAGCGACGTCGATGGGGTCTACGACGCCGATCCCCGCATGGTCGAGGGCGCGAGCCGCCTAGCTGAGCTCGGCTACGCCCAAATGCAGGCCCTGTCCCGGGCGGGGGCCTCGGTCCTCCATGCCCGGGCCGTCGAACTCGCGGCCGAGCGGGACATTGCGATCTACGCTCGGGCGAGTTTCCCCGCCCCGGGTCAGGGCGGGCAGACCGTGATTCGCAATAACCCGGCGGCGCCCACAGGGGTGTGTGCGGTCAGCTGTGATCCACGTGTGATTGATATCGACCTGCGCTTGCTCCGACGGGCGAGGGCGAGCACGGTCGCCACAATCGCCCGTTTGATGGGTGGGCTTGGACTCCGCTATTTACACATTGGTCGGCAAGGCCTGCACGGGTTGATTTCAGCGAGTACACGAGACGATGTCGCCAGCGTCGAGAGCGCTCTGGGCACGGTCGCGGCGCTCCTGCGAGACGACCCACACGAAGCCATCGACAGCCTCTGTCTGCGCGCAGGTCTGGCGCTGGTGACCCTCGTCGGATCAGGTTTGGAAGGCCGTCCAGATACTGTAGAAGCTGTTTTTGCTAGTCTCGACGTGGCCGGTATCGAGAGCTTTGGTATGCGGACGGACGGTCAGTCTCTCGGCTTGCTCGTGCACGCTGAAGACGGGGCCGAGGCGACTCGAGTTTTGCACGCTGACATGCTTAGCGATTGAGTTTCCAGTCACGACATTTATGTCGCAGATGCAGTGGGCATCATGTCGCATCGTCAAACTCACGGTCCCGTGATCATTCGACATTTGGTGCTTGGCATCGCTGCTGCTATGTCTCCCGACCGCGCGGCGCCAAGCTCGACGCGCATGATTCCAACGGTGAATCGACTGCGAGACGAATCGTCGGTCGTAAACCCCCCTGGGCCTCGGCCCCACCCAACGGAGACATCATGTTCAAGAACATCTCTTTTCTTACCGCCGCCGCATTTGCCGGCATCTCTCTCACCTCCAGCGCCTGCATCCTCAGCCTCGGCGACGACTCGTCCAACGATGACGTCGGCACGGAGACCGGCACCGGCACCGAGACCGGCACCGACACCGGCACCGACACCGACACCGACACCGACACCGGCACCGACGACGACGTCGGCACCGAGACGGAGACTGGTACCGAGACTGGTACCGAGACCGGCACCGAGACCGGCACGGACGGCGACACCGGAGTGTTGCCGCTGTGTGGCTGGTCCGACGCAGACGATTTCTACGGCTGCGGCTTCGAGGGCGAAGATCCCGGCGGCGCGCCCATCGGCTGCCCCGAGGATCTGGTCGAGGGTGACCCCTGTGGCGAGCTCTCCGGTTTCGGCTGCTGCGATGCAGAGGGCAACAACTGGTACTGCACCCAGGATATGACCGTGTTCATGGAAGCCTGCTGAGCAGGAACTCCTGTCTAAAAAGAGCGCGGGAGATCCCGCGCTCTTTTTTGTGCCCACAGCTCGGGGCGCGACTGGGCGACTCCCGCGCTCGCCCGATCTACTCTGCGCCGCCGACGAGGCGGACCCGAGGCGCGTTGGTCGCCCGGTCGCGCCCCGAGCGGTCGACCGGCGACACACGGCGGATCGACTCGAAGGTGTACTCGATCTGGTCCTCGACCAGCTCCGGGCCGCGCTGCGCTCGCTCAGGGGTGTCGGAGGCGTCGAGGAACTCGCGACAGGCCTGGTAGAAGGGATCGGCCACGACCAGCGAGGAATGCCCACCTGGGAGCATGATGTAATCGCGAGGTGCGACCCCCTCGATGGGACCGGGGGGCGGACAAAAGGCGTCCGAGGTCCCGTGGATCTGGCGCATGCGGACATCGGCCGGGGCCGGGGCCGACATGAGGTCCTCGAGGAAGGGGGAGCCGGGGAGCACCTGCCAGACGGAGGGGCTCAGGGCCCCGACCGTGGCGACACCCGCGAGCCCGACCCAGGTCCCGCGCAGGGGGGACCCCATCATGATGAGGTTGCGGACGTAGCGGTTGCCCTGGAGGAACTTGACCGCGTGCAGGCTGATGAGCCCGCCCATGCTGTAGCCGATGAGGTCGACACGCGGGACCTCGAGCGTCTCGCAGATCGTCCGCAGTTGGGCGGTGAGTTCCTCGGCCGAGCGCCGCAGAGAGGCGAGGTTGAGCTTGCCGTAGGCGTAGCTGAACACCACCCTACCGTCGCTCTGGAAGCGTCGGGTGAGGGGGAGCATGGTCCCCCTGGTGCCCAGGAACCCGTGCACCAGCACGACCGGCGCGGCATCGGGGCGCGTCCAGGACATGTCCACACTGACCTTGTTGCCGCGGACGAGGTGCCGACTGTAGTCGTAACTGTGTACAACGGTGTCCAGGGCGTCCCGAACGCGGTTTTTGAGCTTACTGCCAGCTCCCATTCGAACGAAGTCTACAGTAGTTTTCTGTAGACCCGGTAAAAATGCCCCAGGGGTGGAATCTCGACCGACCCTGCGAACCTCGGTTCACAGTCAACCCCGCGAGTATTCGTCACACGTGGGCCGGGGTGTCGATCGAGCCGAGGCGCGCAGATGCCTGCGCCCGATCCGAGCAGATCGAGGTGGAGCGGTTTTTAGAGCCTGCGCCGGGGGCGGTGGTCGCCCTCAGGGCGCCTCGCTCGGCGCAGCGCGAGGCGTCTTTTCGTCGAGGGCTGCTAGCCGTATTCGATCACGCCGGCTTTGCGCAGCGCGATCGCGGTCCGGGTGAGGGCGACGTCGTCCGCGACCAAGCGGTTGAGCAAACTGGGCCAGTCGAGGCCCTCGGCGATGGTCTGCACCATGTCGAGTTGCTCGGGCTCGAGCTCGCGCCAGGATTTTTGGGGCGGCAACACCAGGGCCACGTCTTGCCGCGGGAGCTCGTTGCGGGTCGACAGGTGGGCGAGCTCATCCTGGATCCGGGCGGCCTCCATGAGGATGTGCTCGAGCGAGATGTGGAGCTCGTCCTCGACCTCCATCGTCTCGCCGTTGTCGAGCTCGAAGGTCCCGTCGGACCAGCTCATCATCCGCAGCAGGGCCTTCTCTGCGGCCATGTCCTCGCTGCCCTCGATGCGCGCGAAGAAGATGCTGCCCTCACGCAGGAACAGCTCGCCGACAGATTGGCCCCGGACCCGCAAGGTGCCGGTCTTGCGGCTCGTGGCCAGCCACTGGAGCACATCGGCGAGCGGGATGTCCGTGATGCTCCCGGACATGGAGCGGCCGGCGGTGGACTCCTCGGGGTTGCTGAGCTTGCTCGCTTCGACCGAGTCGACGCGGAGGAGATTTGCACCAATCGTGATCCGGTCGCCGGTCCGCAGGCGGTGGTGCTGGACCGGGCGACCGTTGACACAGGTCCCGTTGCGGGAGCCCAGGTCGCGCAGCCACAGCGTGCCCCGCGATTGGTAGATGCGGACGTGCTTGCGCGAGACGGTGTCGTCCTCGAGCACCAAGTCGGCGTCGCCGCTGCGTCCGGCGACCCAGCTCTCGCCGGTCGGTCCGAGGGGGAAATTTTCACCAGGGAGGGTCCCCGAGACAAAGGTCAGCACCGGCACCTGGGCCATCGCCCGACCCTACCGCAATGGGCTCCGCCTGAGCCAAAGGAGTCAAAGCGGCGCCCACAGCGATTGGATAGCGAGAGGTGAGTTGACACACCATCCATCGGAGGTCAAACTCCTATGAACGCCGTTTAAACAGCCGGGTGCACCTTGCTGTGCGCGGGGATCCACCCCCACATCCCCGGGGGATCCAGATTGTTGACCTAGGGCGACCAGTGATCGCCCGGGTTGTACTCGAGGGGTCCGCGCCACACACTGGGTGTGTGGCTGGTACTCGATCGATTTTGGCTCTGGGTGTGTTTTTCAGCTTGCTGACGGTGACCGCCAGCGGCTGCGGCAACCGGGCCCAAGCCCAGCAGCAGACGGCCGCGCCAGGCTACGCGCCCGCCGGTGCGGCCTCGGCCGCCTACTACCAGAGGGACTACCGCGATGGTGATGTCCCGCCCGCGGACGTCGCCTATGGGGACGTCTATGTCGCCCAGCAATCGTATGCCGCACCCATCGACGAGTACCCGACCGAGATGATCGGCTACGAGAAGATGTCGAGCGGAGAACAGGTCGCGGTCGTCACCTATGTGCACGCCTACCCCGAGGCCATCGACACCTTCCCCCGCGTCTACTGGGCCGGCCGTTGGTACTACAACGTGCATGGGTCGTTCGTATTTTTGGACCCCTATTGGGGCACCTGGTCCTACTACTGGGGCCCGCCCGCGCCGCTGGTGGCGGTCTGGAATACGCACTACCCCTGGGTCGCGTACAGCTGGGGCGTCGGATACTACGGCGGCGGTTGGTACTGGGGCGGCGTGGGCCACTACGGCTACCACGGCTACGGTCGCCCCTCGCACCATTGGCAAGAGCACTATGGCCACAACAGCCACGGTCGATCTCACCGGGGGCCCAATGGAGATGCGGGTGGCCCGACCGGTCCCCGTCCTCAACATCCTCCGAGCGCGGGCGGAGGCGGCCCCACGGGGGTCGAGGCTGCGGGCGACCGGGACATTGAAGCGCCCAGTTCTTCGGGCGCTGCGGTCGCCGGTACCCCCACTCGGGTCGCTGCGTCGGGTCCAGGTGCCGGTGCGAGCAAGCCCGC
>CAYVJQ010000030.1:26057-56258 GCA_964451725.1 uncultured Nannocystaceae bacterium
GTACCCCCACTCGGGTCGCTGCGTCGGGTCCAGGTGCCGGTGCGAGCAAGCCCGCTCGAGCCGAGACCCCTCGGCCGACGGCCCTGACCCCAACGACCGTGGCGACCACGCCGAGCAAGCCCGCACGGGCCAAGACCCCTCGGCCGACGGCCCTGACGCCGACGGCTGTGGCGATCACGCCGAGCAAACCGCCCCGCGCTCGCGCGGCGACCCCGACCGCTACCAAGCCCGGTCGTGCGCCCGTGGTGGTCGCGCCCCGCCAGCCGACACCACCCCGCCAGCCGACACAGGGGACGCGGATCCAGCCCTCACGGGCACCGCGGGTCGTCAGCTCCACGACGACGACACGCGCGCCGAGCCGGGCTCGCGTACCGCAGGTGCACAACAGCAACCCAGACCGGGCTCGCGCAACCTACTCGCCTCCAACGGCACGCCGGGCCCCCGTGCGGACCACCAGCTCGCGCTCGGTCGGTACGAACCCGAACCCCCGCACGAGCAGCGCTCGGGCTCAACCGAGTCGCTCTCGCTCGACGGCCCCGACCTACCGAGCGACGAGTCCAGCCCCGTCGCGGAGCTACTCGCCGTCGCGTTCGTCGAGCCCGTCGCGGAGCTACTCGCCGTCGCGGAGCTACTCGCCGTCGCGTTCGTCGAGTCCGTCGCGCTCGTCGAGTCCGTCGCGCTCGTCGAGTCCTTCCCGGAGCCACTCGCCGTCGCGTTCGTCGAGTCCGTCGCGTCCTTCCCGGAGCCGCTCGCCGTCGCGTTCGTCGAGTCCTTCCCGGAGCCGCTCGCCGTCGCGTTCGTCGAGTCCTTCCCGTTCGTCGAGTCCTTCCCGTTCGTCGAGTCCTTCCCGTTCGCGCGGTCGTTGAGCCGACGGGGCAAACAAAGAGGGAGCAGGCCACTCACGGCCTGCTCCCTCTTCAAATTGTGTCGCCTGGGTTCAGGCGCTCAGTTGACCGCGCAGCGACTCGACCGCGCCGCGGAGATCGGGCTCGTCCTCTTGCAGGGCTGTGATCCGCTTGCACGCGTTGATCACCGTGGAGTGGTCCTTGCCACCGAAGCGCATGCCGATCTCGGGGAAGCTCGAACCCGTGAGCTGGCGGCACAGATACATGGCGACCATGCGCGGCCTCGAGATCCCCCGGTGGCGTCGCTTGCCCTTGAGGTCGCTGATGCGCACGGAGTAGTAGCCTGCGACCGCTTTCTGTACGGCCTCGATGGTCACGGGAGCCTTCTCGACGGCGCAGTGGCGGCCGAGCACCGAGCGCACGAAGTCGGTGTCGATGGGGACGCCGCGCAGCTGGGCGAAGGCCGTGACCCGCAACAGGGCGCCCTCGAGCTCGCGGACGTTGGAGTGGATCAGCTCGGCGATCGCCAGCGCGACGTCGGGGCGCAAGATGATCCCGTCGCGCTCGGCCTTGGTCTGGATGATGGCGATGCGGGTCTCGAGGTCTGGAGGTTGGACATCGGTGACCAGGCCCCAGTTGAGCCGTGAGGTCAGCCGGTCTTCCATACCCGCCATATCCGCGGGGACCCGGTCGGCTGTGACCACGATCTGCTTGCCCGCCTCGTAGAGGGAGTTGAAGACGTGGAAAAACTCGTCCATGGTCCGGTCGCGCCCCGCGATGAACTGGATGTCGTCGATGAGCAGGCAGTCGCACTCGAGGCGATAGCGGGCTCGGAACTCATCGAATTGGTTGCGCCGCACCGCGGTCACAAACTCGTTCATGAATTTTTCGGCGCTGAGGTAGACGATCCTCAAGCTCGGGTCTTTGCGGTGCAACTCGTGACCCACGCCATGCAGGAGGTGGGTCTTGCCGAGGCCGACCCCTCCATAGATGAACAGGGGGTTGAATCGACCCCCTGGATCGTCGGCGGCCGCCATGGCCGCCGATGCGGCCAACTCGTTGCAGCCGCCCTTGATGAACGACTCGAAGCGGTAGCGAGGGTGGAGGCCCTTGGGCGGTGAAGGGCGCCGGTCGGCGTGACGCTCGGGGGCCGGGTCCGCGGGACTCGGGCTGCGCAGCGGGTTTTCGGGTCCGGGTTCCGCGGACCCGGCGGGTTTGGCTCCGGATGGTGTCCGAGCGGAGGTATCTTCGACGATCTCGATCTCGACGGCGAAGCGCTGACCATTGCGAGCCTCGAGTTCGTCGAGGGTGAGGCTCAGATAGTGGTTCTCGAACCACTCCTTGAGGAAGCGGTTCGGCGCCTGCAGATGGAGCCGCCGACCGTCGACGCGGGCCAGCCGAATGGGCCGCAGCCACATGTCGAAGGTCTGTCGGTCGAGCCGGGGTTCGAGCCCCTCGAGTGCGTCACTCCAAATATCTGCCATGCGCCTCCTGTCCACAGCCCTCAGAGATCCTGTGGAAAACACGTAGATCGTTGAAACTAAAGGTTAATTCCCCAGATCAAGCCCAACCTGTCCACAGCCTTGGAAGTCGCCTTCCCCGGCTGGGCCTCCCATTGGATGGAGGGTTGATCACGCTCGAGTTCAGGGCGCCACGAAGCGGCGCTCGCCAACCCACCGTGAATCCGAGCGCTGTGCTCGGGCCCTTCGATGCGCCGGGGACAGGGGTTGTACTCACCTGGCCCCGAGGCTTGCAAGCGATCGGCTTCAAAACGATCCATGAGCCATGAAATTACTTAGCTTTTGGGGTCCAAAAGATCTGCGCAAATTACGCTAACATCGATCGGGAGGCACTCCCGAATTTTGATCTGCTTGAAATTGCTCGCGTTTTCACGCCTTCGCGGAGCCCGCTCCGGGGCCGATGGCAAGAGCAGCGAGTTTCCCGTCGCCGACACCCGCAAACCGGCATGACAAGCGGATTTGCGGACTCAACCAGAAGTGACACATCAGCTGCGGGAGGAACGTGCCAAGGAACCTGCCGCGTGTGGGCCAAGGAACGGCCCTGTGTGCGAAAAATACTGATGATATGAGTAGACCGAGGGTCCAATTGTGACCGGCTATAGAGGTACCTCCTACTCTCGCAGTTTGACAGTCGTTACCCTCGCTGCTATCGATCCGCTCCCTTCGCCCCCGTGGCCCAATTTTGGGTCTGTGGAGAAGCTGGAGCTCTCTCATGTCCAAGCGTACCTACCAGCCCCACAACATCAGTCGTGCCCGTACCCACGGCTACCGGGCCCGCGCGGCCACCAAAAACGGTCGCAAGATCTTGGCCCGCCGCCGTCGTCGTGGGCGCAAGCGCCTCACCGTCACCACCGGCGGAAAGTGATCGCTGTGGCCCGGTGATCGCCAAGATCAACGGGGTCACTGAGATCATCGAGATCACCGAGATCACCGAGATCATCGAGATCATCGGCGACGCGTAGGTCCCCCATGCGCTCCCAAGGATTCCCAGCCGAACTGCGACTCAAGCAGCGGCGGGATTTTTTGCGTGTTCAGCGTGGGGGTCGAAAAATTCATGTCCGCCACTTCCTGGTGTTTGTCTCGCCACGCCGCCGACCGGCAAATCCGCCGGCCTCGACAAAAGCAGCGGGTTCGGCGGTTGAATCTGGGGACCAGAGTGAGACACGGCCGAACTTGCCCCAGACCCGATGCGGGATCACAGTGACCCGCAAGGTTGGGAACGCTGTGGCGCGCAATCAGATCAAGCGCTTGGTCCGCGAGGTCTTTCGCCAAAACCGCGGTGCCCTGCCGGTGGGTTTCGACACGGGTTTCGACACGGGTTTCGACACGGGTTTCGACATGGGTTTCGACATGGTCTGGGTCGCCAAACAACAGGCCGCAGGGGTCACCTTCAGCCAGGTCGCGGCGGATTTCGGCCTGCTGCTGCAGGAGCTGGCCAAGCCCTACGAGCCCGGCCGCAAGCGGCGCTCGGGCAAGCGAAAGCCGAGGGGCGGCGCTTGAGCTTCCTCCGCGCGCTGGGCCGGCTCCCCAAGTTGGCGGCGATCGGCCTGATCCGTGTGTACCAGCTGGTGCTCTCGCCCATGCTCGGACCGCGCTGCCGTTTTTACCCGAGCTGTTCTCACTACGCCTGTGCTTGCCTCCGCGATCAAGGCTTGATCCGTGGTAGCTGGCTCACGCTGCGCAGGCTCTCGCGTTGTCATCCCTGGCATCCTGGCGGCTATGATCCGCCGCCGGTCGGTCCAAGGGACAGCGCTGGCGATCACGCACAAGACGCGAGCGCGATGCTCGAGCATCGCGCCGAAAAGGCTGGCTACTACTAATGGAGATGAAGCATCGGATCGCGTTGGCGGTCGTCCTCTCGGTCCTGATCCTCGTCGGGTTCCAGTTCTTTTTCCCCCCGCCAGTCGACGCCGAGGCTGAGAGCGACGCGCTCGCCGAGGCCGAAGCCGAAGCCGAAGAAGGCGAGGGTGAGAGCGACGCGCTCGCCGGCGACACGGGCGGGTCGGACCCGGCTGGACCGACCCCGATCCCCGCTGCCCCAAGCGCCGATCCTGTGGTCGAGCCGGCGGCCCTCGATCGGGTTGAGCACCGGATCAGCAACGACTTGCTGGCGATCCGCGTGGACAACCAATCGGGCGGGCTGATCACCGGTGTCGAGCCGCTCGCGGACCAGTTCCACGACCCGGAGACCGACACGGGCATCGATTTCCTCATGCTCGACAAAGTCGACGGGGGCCGCACCCTCGAGCTCGGCTTCGTCAGCGCCGCGAGCGACTTCGCCTGGAGTCGGGTCCCGGCTCAGGTGATCGCCAAGAGCGACGCGAGCTTCAGTGTCTCGCGCCGTCAGGGTGACATCGAGTTGATCGAGACCCTCAGCCTGCTCGACGGCTACGAGGCTCGCTACGAGGTCGTGGTCCGCAACCACGGTCAGGGCCAGGTCAAGCACCGGATCCAGCTCGCGACCCGCATGGGTCTGGGCGAAGAGAGCCGCTACGACATCCACCGGGCTCTGTGCCGCGCGACCGACGACCTCGAAGACTTCGACTTCGACGATGTCGAGGACGAGGACGAGACGGTCAAGGGCGGCCTGCACTGGTTCGCCCTGGACAGCAAATACTTCCTCCAGGCGGTCGCCCCCACCGACACCTTCTCGGGCTGCACGGTGAGCAGTCAGGAGACCGGTTCGGCGATCATCAACACCGGGGTGGGCCGAGAGGTCACACTCGATGGTGGGGAGCAAAAGACCTACACCTTCGGGCTCTTCCTGGGGGCCAAGGTCGACTCCTTGCTCGCGGCCTTCCCGGCCAGCGAGAGCCTCGAGCTGCCCGACGAAGTGGTCTTGACCGAGGCCATCGACTGGGGATGGTTCGGCGGTCTGTCCGAGTTTCTCGGCGGTATGATGCTCGACCTGCTGCGCTGGTTCTACGGTTTGACCGGGATCTGGGGCGTGGCGATCATCATGCTGACGGTGGTCGTCAAGCTGACTTTGCTGCCGCTGACCATCAAGCAGTACAAGTCGATGCGGAAGCTCAAGGAGATCAATCCTGAGATCCAAAAGCTCCGCGAGAAGTACGGTGACGACAAGACCAAGATGAACCAGGAGATGCAGGCCCTGTTTCAGCGCGCCGGCACCAGCCCACTCTCGGGCTGCCTCCCCATGGTCTTTCAGTTCCCGATCTGGATCGCCCTGTACGCCATGCTCGGCGCCGTGGTCGACCTCTATCACGAGAGCTTCCTGTGGCTCCCGGATCTGACCCAGCCCGATCCCTTCTACATCTTGCCTGTCGGCATGGGCGCCCTGATGTTCGTCCAGACTCGGATGAACCCGAGCGCCGGCGACGAGCAGCAGATGAAGATGATGCAGTGGATCATGCCCGGCGTGTTCGTGGTCATGATGCTGTTCTTGCCCTCGGGCTTGGGCCTCTACATCTTTGCGAACATCACGCTGTCCCTGGTCCAGAGCTTCATCCAGCTGCGCATCCCCTCGAGCAGCGACAAGAGCGACGGCGACGGCGACGGTGGTAAGGCCGAACTCGTACCGGCGAAGAGCTAGCGAACTACCCGCGAACTACTGGGCCACGAACTCAGGCCCTCACGATCGGCCCGTGGCTTGTCGTGAGGGCGTTCACTGTGGCCCCGACCCGCGCACAGCGGGTCCCGGGTGGGCCCCGAGCATCCAGGGCCCATCTTTTCTCGATCATCTGACCCGGGTACTTCCCAAGCGTCGCACCCCGCACTAAAGTTCCGACCTCGACCATGGCCGACCAAACCAGCCGCAACGAAGACGACCTCGAAGAGCGCATTACCCAGGCGGTGCCTGTTGTGCGCTCGTTCCTCGAGACAGTGCTGAGCTTGCTCGGCGTCGAAGTCGAGGTCGACATCGATGTCGAAGAAGACGGGTTGCACTGCGACCTCAACACCTCAGAGGCCGAGGGCGGCCTGTTGATCGGTCGCCATGGCGCGACCTTGGACGCGCTCCAGTATCTGACCTTGCGTGTGCTCCAAGCTGAGGGGCTGGGTCGCATGCGCATCACGCTGGACGTGGGCGGCTACCGCGACCGACGTGAGAAGGTGCTGCGCGATCTGGCAGAGGGTGCGGCGAAGCGCGTCCGTGATGGCGATCGCCCCTATCACTTCGAGCCCATGAGCGCGATGGAGCGCCGGGTCGTGCACATGGCGATCAGCGAGCTGGGCGGCCTGCGGACCGAGTCCGAGGGCGAGGGCCGGCGCCGCCACGTAGTCGTGTTTCGCGACTGAGCGGGCTCGGCCTTGGACAGCGCGGGCTCGAGCACGATCGCGGGCCTGGCCACCGGTACGCCCGATGGCGGGGTAGCGATTATTCGGATCTCCGGACCGGAGGCTCGACGTGTCGCGGCGGCCTCGCTGGCACCCGGTCAGCAGCTCCCGGCACCTCGACGCGCCGGCCTGCGGGCGCTGGAGCTCGGTGAGCAGGCCCTGGTCTTGCTCATGCCTGGGCCGGCCTCGTTCACGGGCGAAGACGTGGTCGAGCTGCAGATCCACGCGGGCGCCCGCAACGTCGAGGAGGTTTTGGCGCTGGTGCTGAGGGCCGGGGCCGAGGCCGCCGGGCCGGGCGACTTTTCGCGTCGCGCGTTCGCCAACGGTCGGCTCAGCCTCGATCAGGCCGAGGGCATCGCCGCGCTGATCGGCGCTCGGACTCAGGCGGCGCTCGACCAGGCCCGGCGCCTGGTCGCGGGCGAGCTCGGTCGAGAGGTCGAGGCGGCGCTCGAGCGCCTGTCCCTGCTGCGCGTGGAGGTCGAGGCGAATCTCGACTTTCCAGATGACGTCTCGGCCGCCGACGAGGCTCGCTTCGCGCGTGAGGCCGGCGCGCTCGAGGTCGAGTTACGGCGTTGGCTGGGGCGCTTCGAGCAGGGTCGGCGGGCGCGGGCGCGGGCCCGAGTCGTGCTGGCGGGGCCCCCCAACGCGGGCAAGAGCGCCCTCTTCAACGCCCTGCTCGGGCAGCGCCGGGCTCTGGTCTCCACCCAGGCGGGGACCACTCGCGACTACGTGGAGGCCGAGGTCGACTGGGTCGTCGCCGGGGCCCGGGCGCAGACGGTGACCTTGGTCGACACGGCGGGCCTGCGGGCTGGGGCTGGCGAGATCGAGGAGGCCGGGGTCGCGCTGAGCTACGAACAGATCGCGGGCGCCGAGGTCGTGCTCTGGGTCGAGGGGGCGGACTCGGGCGAGGGGGAGGACCCAGCTGATCTCGGGCTGCCGGAGGAGGAGCTCCGGGTCCTGCGGGTGGAGAACAAGGCCGACCTCGGTCCACGCCGGGCGAAGCCCTGGATCTCGGTCAGCGCGGACACGGGGGCGGGCCTCGAAGAGCTGCGAGCGGCGATCCTCGAGGCCACGGGGCGCGGTGATCCACAGGCTCAGTGGATCGGCTTGGCGCGCCACCACGATCGGGCACTGGAGGCCGCCGAGGCCCTCGCGGAGGCGCGGATGCAACTCGAGCAGCAGCGTGGTCTCGAGCTGGTCGCGTTTGCGCTGGCGCAGGCCGAGGCGCGGCTGGGAGAGATCACCGGGCGCACCAAGTTGGGTCCGGTCGGCGAGGACGTTTTGCACGCGATCTTCGCGGGCTTTTGTATCGGCAAGTAGGTCGGCCCTCAGCCCACGGCCGTGGTTGCAGCTGTCGCCAAAGAAGCGACGAGCGCCCCGAATCCATCGACTCGAGTGTGGCGCGGGCCGGGCTCGATCGGATGCTCGACCTGGGGAGCGGCGCCGTGGCTGCGGCCGCTGTCTCGGCAGAGGTGGATCGTGCGCAGGCCGAGGGCTCGGCAGGGCGCGAGGTCGCGGTAGGTGCTGGCGCTGATGTGGATCAGCTGATCTGCGGGCTGGGCGAGGGGCCCGAGCTGGGCCAGGGCGTGGATGAAAAATGCCGGGTCGGGTTTGTAGCAGCGGGCCTGTTCGGAGGTCACGACGGCGTCGAACTCGAGGCTCAGCAAGGCTGGGCTGCCCGCAGAGAAGAGGTCGTCATCGACGTTCGCGAGCAGCGCCAGGGGGTAGCCGGCGGCGCGCAGCTGGGCGAGTCCCGCGACCGTGTCGTGGAAGGGCTCCCAGGTCGGGAGGGCCTCGACCAGAGTCTCGAGCTCGTCCGCTTGGGGGGCGAAGCCGAGGTCCTTGGCCAACCCCGCGAAGCTGCGCCGCAGAACCTCGGCATAGGGGAGGTAGGCCCCGGCCAGGACCGCCGACTCGGCGCGGGCGAAGGCCGCCGAGATCTCGTCGGGCCTGGCGCTCAGCTCGTGGCGGGCGAGGACCGGCAACAGGGCGACCAAGATGCCCGACTCCCAGTCGATTAAGGTTCCGTAGCAGCCGAAGCTCAAGGTCGGGAGGCGGCGGGTGGGGGCCGTCATCGGCGGGAGCCTAACAGGGTGATCGGGATCGCGGCCGCCGCGGGATGTCCTCGAGTTTCAGCTCGGCCAGCTCGTCGGGCCGAGATAGGTGGTCTCCGCGGCGGCAGCGTCACGTCGAGGCTGTTCGGGTGGAAGGCAAGATCTGCGCGGAGTATCGACCGAGAGCGGCGTCTCACTCGGCTGTTTGGCCGGGTCTGTGACAAATCACGGGCGTCCGCGTCGGGTCGCCCGGCCTCGCGCTACAATGATCTTGGTGGTGCGTCGCGGGCACAGGTACAGACACGGACCGGAGCGTTGGCTGCTCCTGGTGCTCGTGTGTCTGCCCGGTTGTGAGGGCGAGATCGCGGCCTTGTTCTCGCTCGCGTTCGGGACCGCCATGGGTGCGTGGATGGTCAGCCGCGATCGGCGAAACCGGGCGCTCTATGCCGCGGAGAGCCTCCGCCACGCGATCGCCACGGGTGAACAGCGCGGCATCGAGACCAAGTTGCGCAAGCAGCTGGCGCTGGCCGAGGCCGGCGAGGCAGTCAGCGTGGAGCGGCAGTGGTTGGCCCGGGCACAGCTCGGGGGCCTGCTGGTCGCCGAGTGGCGTCTCGACGAAGCGCGCGAGGTCTATGGCGCTGATGACTCCGGTCTCTCTGCGCACCTCCAGGCGCTCGCAAATTTTGGGCGCCACGAGCTGGCGATCTTGACCGAGAGCCCCGACGAGGCCCGTCTCGCGGCGATCTCCCACGATCGCGACGCCTGCCTGATGCACGTGCCGCCGCGCTACCGAGAGCTCGTCGCCGACGCCTGGCGGGCGCTCGAGGGCCTGTGTCTGGTCCGCATGGGCCGCGCGCGCGAGGCCGTTCCCCTGCTCGAGCGCGGGCTCGGATCACTGGCCTACAACCCGGCTCGGGTCGTGTACCTGTTTCATCTGGGCCAGGCCTACGAGCACCTCAACGAGCGCCAGCTCGCAGCCGAGACCTACGAGCTGGCGACGACGGCATTCCCGGGCACACGTCTGGCCAGCGAGGCCCGTTCGCGCCGCTTTGCCCTGGTCGAGGGTCAACACGGGGAGGGCATGTTCCGCCGCATGTTGCCCGAGACTCCGGTCGGCTCCGCGTTGGTGCCGGTGGGCCACGGTGTGGGCGACGACGAGCCGTCGGATTGAGGCGACCGAGCCCGAGTCCGTCCCGTCGTCCCGTCGTCCCGTCGTTCATGCAGTGAGCTGACTCCCGTACTCGCTGGGCAGGCCGGGGCGTTGTGGCAAGTCTTTGCGATGTGGTGTATTTCCGTCGTCGCGAGGCACCATGGCTGACCAAGAGCAACACGACCACCCGCAGATCCCCGGGCTGACTTCGATGGCCTGGTTTGCCGCATTTTTGGGGATCGCCCTGTTGGTCTTGACCCTCACGCTGCAGTTCAAGTTCGGCACGCCCGGCTGAGCGTCCAGGATCTCGCTGTGGCCTCACCGAGGTCCGTCGAAGTCCGCGGACTTCGACGCAGGAGCTCCAGGATTGATGTGGGCTAGATTTGCGTCGATCGCCCCAGGGCGGTAGCAGGGCGGCATGAGCGACGCTGCCTCGATGTTCCGGCCGGTCCCACGTACGGGCGTCATCTATGTGATGACCGAGGCCGGCGGGCGAGGCTTTCGATATGGGCACCCCGATTGGTGCAACCTCGGTCAGGGTGCACCCGAGACCGATAGCCTGACCGTGGAGGGCCAAGATGGCGCGGGGGCAGAGCGTCTGCAGACCATCGAACTCGATGCGCAGCGCTCGGAGTACGCCCCCGTCTCCGGCCTCTGGGCGCTGCGGGAGGCCGTCGCCAAACTCTACAACCACCGTTACCGCAAGGGTCTGGCGAGCCAGTACAGCGCGGAGAATGTGGCGATCGCCTCGGGTGGCCGGGTCGCGCTGACGCGGATTGCGACCGCCCTCGGTCGCGTCAACCTCGGCCATATTTTGCCGGACTACACGGCCTACGAGGAGCTGCTCGAGGTGTTCCGCGCGTTTGTGCCGATCCCGATCGTGGTCCGGGAGCGCGACGGGTTTCGGCTCTCTCCGGAGGCCCTGCGCGAGGCCATCGTGGGCAGCGGGCTCGGGGCGGTTCTGCTCTCCAACCCCTGCAATCCCACAGGCCGATTGATCGCCGGCGAAGATCTGCGCCGCTGCGTGACCACGGCCAGCAAGCTGGGCTGCGCGCTGATCTTGGATGAGTTCTACTCCCACTACATCTACGGACCGCCGAGCTTGGAGCACGAGGGCGAGCTCCCGCGCAGCGTCAGCGCCTGCGCCTGGGTCGACGATGTGGATCGTGATCCGATCGTCGTAGTCGACGGTCTGACCAAGAACTGGCGCTACCCGGGGATCCGCCTGAGCTGGACGGTGGGTCCCAAGTCGGTCATCGAGCGGATCGCTTCGGCCGGGAGTTTTCTCGACGGAGGTGCTCCCCACTGCCTCCAGCATGCCGCCCTTCCGCTGCTCGATCCCGAGGTCGCAGATCGGGAGGCGGCTGCGATTCAAAGCGTGTTCTCGGCCAAGCGCGCGCTCATGCTCACCCGTCTCGCGCAGATGGGGATCGGCGTGGCGGGGGCCGAGGAGGGCGGCCCAGAGGGGGCCTTCTATTGCTTTGCAGATCTGCGTGGCTTGCCTGCGCCGCTCAACGACGGCATGGCGTTTTTCCGGGCTGCGCTCGAGCGCAAGGTGATCTGTGTTCCGGGGGTGTTTTTCGACATCGATCCGGGCCACCGCCGCGACCACATCGCTTCGCGCCTGGCCGGGTATGTGCGCCTGAGCTTTGGGCCCGATGTGGCTCAGATCTCCATGGGGCTCGATCGTCTCGCGCAGATGATCGCGGATGGAGGCTGAGCGAGGGCTCGCCAGATCCTGCTCGAACTCAGAGCGACTCGAGCGCGCGCAGACAGGCATGCGCGCGCTCGAGCCGAGGGTCGTCGGGTCTACTTCCCGGCCACGCTCAGGGTGGTGTCCCCTTCGACGTCGAGGTAGTCCTTGACCTTGGCGAAGGTCTTTTGGCCCACGCCCTTGACGCGCATGATGTGGTTGCGCTGCTTGAAGGGGTGCTGCTTGCGGTAGCTGACGATGCGCGCGGCGATCGAGGGACCGACTCCGGGGAGGAGCTCGAGTTGCGCTGTGCTGGCGGTGTTGATGTTGATCTTGCCGTCGAGGGTGGCGGCGGCCATGACCAGGTTGGTTTGGTCGGCCAGGTTGGTTTGGTCGACATGGTCGGCCAGGTTGGTTTGGTCGGCATGATCGGCCAGGTTGACTTGATCGACTTGATCGACTTGATCGACATGATCGGCATGATCGGCTCGGTCGACTTGGCCGGGCTCGTCGACCTGTCGGAGGTGATCGACGAGATCGGCCTCCGAGCTGTCGCTGCTCTGGATGGCGATCGCGTCGGGCTCGGCCGCCTGGGCGGTGCCGGCGAACAGGCCCAGAGCGAGGATGGCTGCGGTCGAGAAGGTCGAGAGGGTATGGATGAGCGTGGTCATGGGGGGCTGTAAAGCAGGTCTCGGTCCGACTACCGAGATTGAGTAATTTCAATGACTTATGATGATTGTCCACACTTGGAGGTGGCCCTCGTCGAGGTCGCTGGCCCGGCGACGGGACGGAGTGACGGTGGGACGGCGGGACGGGCTTTGGGACGGAATACGTGGCTGCGCCAAACCCGTTGAGCTGAGACAGAATTCGGGGCTGCGCCAAAAGAAGCTCTCGTAGCGACTGCGCGCCGAAGCTACGGACTTGGGTCGAACCCAATTCGGCGGGGCTTTCCGGTCGCGCGAAGGGCTGTCAACAGCAGAGAGACTTGCGACTGGTGCTGCACCAACCTGACTCGGTTGCCGCCCGAGTCCCTGCCATAGATCAAGATCAGGTGCGGGCCTGAGTGCTCGAGCTCGTCGATGTGTAGCAAGGCTGCCCGCCCGAGGTGCGGGAGCTCCAGAGCAACCTCTTCGTCATCTTGGATGTCGTTTTGGAAATCGATGATAGCGGCACGGAGAAGGCTGATAGTCTTCTCGGCTGTTCCGGCTTCAGCCAAATCAGCGTGTTCTCTTGCCGCCGCAGCTGCCGCGGTGTCTACCATTGGGATGTACGGAACGCCTGGACCCGGTGGAATGTTGACCATGCTTGACATCGTTTACCATTTTCCCCTGGGGAATCGAGACTCGCCCGTAGAAATTCCGAGTCGGACCGCATTTCCGAGGTTGGGATTTCGTGAAACCCAAGCTCACGCGACCGTTTACCCTCACTCGTTGATGTCGAGTTCGGCCACCGCTTCCCGCCCCCGTCAGTGATCCCCCAGCGACCCCCGGCGCTGCCTCCTAATCCAGTCAAAAGAGTCAGTCGACCGGTACCAAGCCACATCACGGTCGGCGTTCGCACCCATGTAGTCACCGACGTGATCGTCACCTTGGGAAACACCGGCGATGCCCCGCGACTCCCCGAACTCGTGGAGAACACGGCTCTCCGCTTCGAAGTGAAGGAGGTGTTGGACGATAAGGTGTACCTCTCTCACCGCAACTTCGACGCTATCGAGAAGGTTGGCGCGGTACCCATTCAAGCTGAGGACGACGGGGGATGGCCCGGAACTCTCTGTGCCAACAAGGGTGAGACAGCAGCAGCCTCAGAATTTAGAGTAGGGCGAGCACGACCCGACCGATGACCCGACAACCGAAACCTGGCCAGACCCAACCCGAAACTCGAGTGACCGCCAAAGCAACACGACGGCATTTCTCCGCCCAGTACAAGCACTCCATCCTTGGGCAAGCGGACGCTTGCAACGAGACTGGGGACCTCAGCGCCCTGTTGCGACGTGAAGGCCTCTACTCCTCAAGCTCAAGCCACCTGGTTCAGCCATGGGGGCAACCGCTCTCTGCGCGTCTTGAGCTTCTCTGAGAGGTGGACTCGGTCAACTATGGGGGGCAGCAGCGCAGCGCGCATGGTAGCGTTCAAGTGATGTCCAAGAGTCAACAACTATCGATTTCGGTCCGCTATAGAGACGCCGATGGCGTCGGACTGGGCGTACTTTCCGACGGAACAACCTACGTCAGTCTTCACGGGCTCGCCAAGTTGTGCGGAGTTAGCCGGCCTACAATCCAGGAACTTCGCGAGGACTGGGAACCCGGCGCTGGGACCGGACGAGATCGCCGAGTCGCTGACCACATCAAAGACGGGGGAGAGGAGCCGCCTTCTGAGTTGGCGTTCCAGATTCAGACGCCAAGTGGGTTCGTCTGGGTCTTCAGCGAGGGGGTAGCCATGGCTGTCCTCAACTACTACATAGATAAGGGAAACGCGACCGCACTCTTCAATGCCCGCCGCATGATGCGGGGCGGGTTCCGACAGTTTGTCTATTTGGCAACAGGCTACTCGCCCGGTGCTGGCGGCGCTCCGACTCAAGTCCCCGACGACGAAGTCCTACGTCGACTTGAACTGAACACTACGCCTCTCGGATACTTCTCGATTCTGAACGAGGGAGCCGGCATTTTGTTGGAAGCGCGGAGAGCAGGCGTCAGACTTGGGCCGAAGGCCATCCCGGACATCAGCGTGGGTTCTACGTGGGCGAGTCACTGGCGCAAGAAAAAATTGGCGACGATATACGGGGAGCGGAAGAAATACAACCATACCTTCCCCGATGACTACCCACAGTCCCGCAGAGATGAGATCCCCGCCAACATGTACCCTGACGCTGCGTTGCCAGAGTTCCGCCGTTGGTTGCGAACCACCTACGCAACGGAAAAGCTCCCTGCATATTTGAGGAGCAAGTTGGCACTGTCCGCAGCGACCGAGGATATGCTTCGAGGGTTGCGGACCGCGACTGAAGACGACTGAGTTTGCAGCGACCGACGGCAGTCACGAACTGTACGCCCCGACAAGCGAGGAGATGCGCCTTCATGCTCACCCAGGTGTCACGCTCGACCGTGTAGCGCTCGTGCATGGCTGACTCCGCCCTGTCCGCCTGTCGCTCGCGGCGGGCTGCGTGCCGACGAGCGACAGCCTCAGCAACGAGCGCGCCGGCGTCAATTACATCACCCATCTCGAGTGGGGCGCCACGAGAGATCAGGTTGCCCACGACGAGCCAGGCGACTCGGCACGCGGCTGCGCGCGAAGTTAGGCCCCGCGCGGATGATGCTGCGATCGTTGACGATTCCTCGACCCACCCAGCGGTCAGGTCGACCGCTTTCAGGATCGAGTTCGCTCTCGCAACATGACGAACCCGCGCGGTGGGACTACGAAGCGAAGATCGTCTCCAGGATCGCCTACCACATCCAGAGCGTGGACCGAGCTCTGGTGGATCCGCCAGTCTCAGTGCGGACCATGGTCTGGCTGAGATCAGGTGCCACAGTTGGGCCAAAAACTGGGTCGCTCTGTCCCAAAGCCGACCAGACGGAGCGACGCGGGGAGTCTCTCCACGACGAGGACAGACCACTCCCGTTGGTGTCGCATGAAACGTGTACGGTCTCTTTCGATCTTCAGGCGCGCCCGGATTGGGCGGGTCGCAGTTTCCAGGCTCCGAGTGGGAGTGGAAAGCCGTGACCGAGCCCCGACCCAGGCGCCCGTATCAGGCAGGTCATGGTCTCCAGGTTCGGAGTGGGGAGACTGCACGCGAGCTCTGTTGTATTGGGCGCTCGGTCACAGCTTCCAGACCGGGCTCGGAGTGGGGAGATCGAACGCGGCCCCGGTCGTGTTCGGCGTGCCTGGGTCGTGCTCGGTCATGGCTTCCAGGCCAGGTTCGGAGCGGGAAGATTGAACGCGAGTCCGCTCGCGTTGGGTCGGCACCTGGAGCAGGGAGAGTCGTGGCTTCCGGGTCGGATCTGGGCGGGTCGTTTGAACGCGAGTCGGGGTGCGCCGAGCCCATCGGGTTGTTCGCGCGCAGGATCTCGACGGCGTGACATGTGGGGGCGAGGGGCTATGCTCCGCGCCTGCGCGACCAGAGGTCGCCCCGAGACCGAGAGACCGAGAGACCGAGAGACCGAGATGAGCAAGATCAGCACCAAGCCCCCCAGCGGTATGCGGGACTTCTTGCCTGCCGACCTCCTGCGCCGCCGGGCCGTGATCGGGGTCGTCGAGCGGGCCTACGAGGCGCACGGCTTCGTCCCCCTGGAGACGCCTACGATCGAGAACCTCTCGACCCTGACGGGCAAGTACGGCGAGGAGGGGGACCAGCTCATGTATCGGCTCTTGCACCGGCGCGACGCCCTGCGCCGGCCCTTGGAGCGGGCCTTTGAAGAGGGGCGTATGGCGAGCGAGGTGGAGCTCGCCGACCAGGGGCTGCGCTACGATCTGACGGTTCCGCTGGCCCGGGTGGTCGCCCAGTACCGGACCTTGCCCCGGTTCTTCAAGCGCTATCAGATCCAGCCGGTGTGGCGGGCCGATCGTCCCGGGCGCGGCCGATTCCGCGAGTTCTATCAGTGTGACGTCGACGTGATCGGCACCGAGTCGCGCCTCGCCGAGGCCGAGGTCTGTTCGGCCGTGGCCACGGCGCTGGTGGCCCTGGGCTTCGCCGAGTTCACGATTCACCTCAATCACCGGGAGCTGCTCCGGGCCATGGTCCGGGCGGCGGGTATCGACGAGGCGCTCGAAGGCACGGCGCTGGTGGCCGTCGACAAGCTCGACAAGATCGGCGAGGAGGGGGTGCTCGACGAGCTCGAGTCGCGCGGGGTCGACCGTGAAGCGGGTGCGCGCCTGCTGGCGATGATCACGGTCGGCGAGGCGGACATGGACGACGCGGCGGTGCTCGAGCGCCTCGCCGGGCAGGTCGATGCGCGGGGCAAGGCGGCGGTCGCCGAGCTCGAGGAGTTGATCGGCCTGTGCGCCCACAATCCCGCGGGCGCGCACCTGAAGGTGAGCCCCGAGTTGGCCCGGGGTCTGGGCTACTACACGGGCCCGATCTTCGAGATCCGGGTGCCCGACTTCCCGAGTTCGGTCGGCGGCGGCGGTCGCTACGACAACTTGATCGGTATGTTCGGGAAGCGGGAGATCCCCGCGGTCGGGTTTTCGCTGGGGCTCGAGCGCCTGATCGTGGTCAAGGGCGAGCGCGGGGACTTCGACGCCCTCGACGGGGCCCTCGACATGATGCTGTGCTGGCAGGTCGAAGCCGGCCCGGTGCTCGCGGTAGCGACCACGCTGCGGGCTGCGGGGGTGCGGGTGGAGGTGTTCCCCGAGCCGCTCAAGCTCGGCAAGCAGCTGCACTATGCCGACGCCGAAGGCGTCAAAGCCCGGTTCGCCGGGATCATCGGTGAGCGCGAGTTGGCCGCTGGCCAGATCAGCGTGAAGCACCTCGAGTCGGGTCGTCAGGCCACCTTGGACGTGGGTGAGGTGACCCCCGCAAGGCTCGCGCAGCTGGCCGCCGGCGATCCGCCCAAGTAGGATCGCCCTCGTGACCGACGCGACCAGCGAGTTCACCGGCACGGTGCTGGTGGTCGACGACGAGAAGAATATTCGCCGGACGCTGCGCATGGTGCTCGAGGGCGAGGGCGCGACGGTGTGGGAGGCCGACTCGGGCGAGGCCGCGCTGGCCCGGCTCGATCCGGCGCTCGGCGCCTACGAGGAGGGGGAGGCTGCCCCAGAGGGGATGCCCGACGCCATCATCATGGATGTACTGCTCGGCGGGGTCACGGGCATCGAGGTGCTTGAGCGCCTGTCCCGGCGCGGGGAGGACGGCCGTCCCCCCGTACCCGTGATCATGATCTCGGGCCACGCCTCGGTCGCCGACGCGGTTCGAGCCACGCGCCTGGGCGCCTTCGATTTTTTCGAGAAGCCGCTCTCGCGCGACCGGGTGGTTGTCTCGGTCCGCAACGCGCTGCGCCAGAGCAAGGCCGAGCGCGAGCTGCGAGAGCTCCGGCATCGGATCTACGGCGAGATCATCGGGACCAGCGCGCCCATGCGCGAGCTCATGCGCATGGTCTCGAAGGTCGGCCGGACCAAGGCCCGAGTGTTGATCACCGGCGAGTCGGGCACGGGCAAGGAGCTGGTCGCCCGGGCGATCCACGAGGCCTCGGATCGCCATGACCACGCCTTCGTCAAGGTCAACTGCGCTGCGATCCCCCGCGAGCTGATCGAGTCGGAGCTGTTCGGGCACGAGCGGGGCGCGTTCACGGGCGCGATCGGCCAAAAGAAGGGCCTGTTCGAGGTCGCCGACAAGGGCACCTTGTTGCTCGACGAGATCGGCGACATGGACGTCGATGCCCAGGCCAAGGTCCTGCGGGTGCTGCAGAGCGGCGAGCTGACCCGGGTCGGGGGCCACGCGCCAATTCAGGTCGATGTGCGGGTACTGGCGGCGACCCACCGCAATCTTCAAGAGCTCGCCGGGACCGGGGAATTCCGGGAAGACCTGTTTTTTCGCCTCGCCGTGGTCCCGATCCACACCCCGCCCCTGCGCGAGCGGACCGGGGACGTGCCTCTGCTCGCCCGCCACTTCATCCGTCAGGCCTGTGAGGAGAACGGTCTCGCGCGTCGGGTGATCGATGACGAGGCCCTCGAGGCGCTCGGTCGGCACACCTGGCCCGGCAACGTCCGCGAGCTTCGCAATGTCATCGAGCGCATGGTCGTGCTCAGCGATGGGGACCTTGTGCTCGCGGATGTACCCCCGGAGCTGCGGGTCGAGCCCGGAGCCGAGGTTGCGGGACAGGCGGCTGATGACGAAGAGGGACTGTCACTCGCCGATTCGCGTTTTGCGACCTTGCTGCGCGAGAAGTCGGAGCTCCCGCTCAAGGCTTTTCGCGAGGCTGTGGAGCGGGCCTTTATTCTGCAGCGCCTGCGTGAGCACGGTTGGAACGTCTCTCGCACGGCCAACGCCCTGGGCATCGAGCGGACCCATCTGCACCGCAAACTGAAGCTCTTGGGGATCCAGCGGGGGGACCGTTGAGGAGATTGTCGAGGGCCGGGGCTCACCGGCCGAGCGGGGTCTGGGGCAGGTCGCGGGCAATCGGGTCGTTGGTCGGTGTGCTCGGGATGCTCGCGTGCACGGACAACGGCGGTCCCAAGCCCAGGGGCGGGAGCGCTGGGGCGGCCGCCGACATAGCCGAGCCAGCCGAGCCCGGGCGCGCACCGAGCAACGCCGATGAGCTGCTCGTGCGCCTCCACCCGCTGCCCGGCGGGGACGAGGCCATCGAGCTGCGCTACAGGATCAGCGGTACCTACGCGAGCGGGAGCTTTGTGATCGCGCTGCAAGAGGGGGGCTACCGCCACGAGCGCTGGGAGATCGTCTGGGCGGGAGCCGATCCAGACGAGCCCTTCGTCAGCAAGGGCACGACCATCGTGACGCCGAGCCAGACCTGGACGGGCCTCGACGGTCAGCCCGGCGAGCGCAGCGACAACCCCGAGGCCGGGCTCGCGGCCGCGTGGACGACTCTCGAGGACAGGGACCGCAAGGCCGCCGTGGTCGCGGCCATCGACGAGTGGCACGCGGTCTTGGCCGAGCAGCGCGCGGCCAACCCGGGCGAGCGGGCGACGATCGAGGGCATCGATTGTCTACAGACGCGGATCGCCGCCCAGAACCTGTGCATGTGGGAGGAGGCCGGGGTGTTCCTGCGCTACGAAGGGGCGCTGCTGACCATCGAGCTCGAGCATATCGACCGGGCGCCCAAGGGGATCGACGCGGCCCGCTTCGTCCTCCCGCCCCGGGCCGATGGTGCCCGCAAGCTCGAGACCCGGCTGGTCGACGCGGACGGGCGCTCGCTCGATCCCGAGTTGTTGTTGAGCGAGCTCGCAGACGGGAACTACGCGGTGATCGCCGGTCTCTCGGCGCCACGTCTGGGCCTCGAGCAGCTCGCCGAGACGCCCGAACCCGCGCCGAGGTGAGCGCGCAAGCCGGTGCTCGACAACGGTGGGCCCCAGACCGGCGAGGCGACCGGGCCCGGGCGCTGACTGGCGCCTGTTAGTCTGCCCCCATGAGCGACGAGGTGCTCGAGCTGGGTACGATTCGCGCCCCTGGTGAGGGGGCGGGCGAGGCCCTGCGGATCCCTGCCCGGGCTCTGCTGCGCCACATGATGGCCCTGGGCTCGAGCGGGTCGGGCAAGACCGTGCTCTCGAAGGTGGTCGTCGAGGAGATGCTGCGGGCGGGGATCCCTGCCCTGTGTCTGGATCCCCAGGGCGACCTGTGCAGCCTCGCGCTCGCCGCCCACGAGGGACCCGACGCGGATCCGGAGCTGCTCGCCCGCCACGGTATCGACCCGGCGCTCGCTGCCCGTTTCGCCGAGCAGACCGAGGTCGTCGTGTTCACGCCGGCCTCGGACAAGGGGGTGGGCCTGGGCGCCGACCCGCTCGCGGCCGTGCTCGCTGCGGCGGGTTCGGTCGCGGGCGTGGCTGCGGGTTCGGCTGCGGGTTTCGACGACGAGCTGTGGACCCGAGCGGCGGCCAACATCGCGGCTTTGCTCGGCTACTCGCCCGACGAGGACGACGGCCAGGGCCTGACGGCCGTGCTCGACTCGGTGCTCGCGGGCCTCGCCGAGGCCGGCCGTGCGCCGGCGAGCCTCGGGGCTCTGACCGACCACCTCGCGGGCCTCGACGACGCCGGGCTCCAGCCCTATGCCAGGTTTTGGGAGCTCGACAAGCTGCGCAAGGCGATCCGCAAGCTCGCGCGCCTCGAGGTCGGGCCGCGGCGCAAGCTGTTCAGCGCCGGTCTACCCCTGGACATCGACCTGCTCCTGGGCAGGGGCGCCGCGGTCGGGACGGCGGCCGAGGTCGCGCCCGGGAAGACCCGGGTCGCGATCATCTACCTCAACACGCTGCACAGCCAAGAAGACAAGGAGTTCCTGGTCGGGGCGATCGCCGAGCGCCTCTATGCGTGGATGTTGGCCCGGCCCAGCGTCGAGCCCCAGCTCCTGTTCTACCTCGACGAGGTCGCGCCCTACGTGCCCCCGGTGCGCAAGCCACAGTGCAAGGAGAGCCTCCAGCTCCTGTTCAAGCAGGCCCGCAAGTATGGGGTCTGCTGTCTAATGGCGACCCAAAACCCGGGTGATGTCGACTATCGGGCGATGGCGCAGTTCGGGACCTGGGCCCTGGGTCGGCTGACCACGCGCCAGGATCTCAAGAAGGTCGAGCCGACGGTCAAGTCGCTCGCCCCCGAGGCCTGCGATGGGGTCATGGCAGAGCTGCCCAAACTCAAGCCCGGGCAGTTCGTGCTGCTCTCGCCCGATCACTTCGATGCGCCCACCCGGCTCCAGACGAGGTGGTTGTTGACGCGCCACGAGACTCTGGACGAGGGGCGGATCGCCGCGCTGGCGGACGAGCGTTGGCGAGAGCGGTTCTCGGAGTTGTCGGGTCGGAGTTCGGGGGAAGCGACGGCGGCAGCAGAAGCGAAGGCGGCGGCAGAAGCGAAGGCGGCAGAAGCGAAGGCGGCAGAAGCGAAGGCGGCAGCGGAAGCGACGGCGGCAGCGGAAGCGACGGCGGCAGCAGAAGCGAACACCGCGAGGGCTCGAGCGCGATCGAATCCCGGCGCTCGGATGTCACCGCCCGGGACGGCGCGGGTCGGGTCGAGCGCTCCAGAGCGCCCTGAGAGCAAAGCCGTCCCCGTGTCCTCCGTACCCACGAGCAAGGCCGAGCGGGCGGCGCAGGGGCGCGCTCGTCAACTCGAGACCCTGCGCGCGAGCGGTCCGGTGGACGTCAAGGCCTTCGCCCAGCTCCTGGGCTGCGGCGAGAGCAAGGCCCGCCGTGCGCTGCGGGTGCTCGTCGAGGCCGGGTTGGTCGGTGATTTCAAGCGCGGTCGCTCGGGGCACTACTGGGTCCTCGATACGGGCGCCCGGCCGGACCTGGGGCTCCCCGACAAGGTCTGGGTCGCTACGCCCGGCCTCGGCCAAGATCAGATCGTGGTCATGGCCCAAGGGCTGCTGCAGACCAGCGTGGTCGCCTCGTTGACGGGGGCGGGACCGAGCGAGAGCCTGATCAACGCCTCGCTGATCCACAAGCTTCTGTGGCGGGTCCACTTCGAGGAGCGGGTCGAGACCAGCCTGCTCGGGCGGATAGCGAGCTTTGGCGGACCCAGCCACGAACACCGCCTGGGCAGCGTCTATTTTCACCCACGGACGCTGGCGCTCCTGACTTGGGAGCGGAGCCGGGGCCTGAAGTTCGTGCTTGAAAGGGCCGAGACACGGGGCCCCGCGAGCGACATCCACGACCTCGATGGGGAGGTGCGCTTCGTCCAGATGCCGCCGGGCGGGCTGCGCTTCGACGAGCGCGAGTGGAGCGAGCGCCGGATGGAGTCGGGTGTGGCCGAGGCCTTCACCGCGCGCTGGAAAGCGGAGCCCGTGACCATCGCGCCCGTGTTCCTGCCGCTTTGGAAGCTCGCGATCCGGCGTCGCGATCCGGCGGGCATGCGCATCGTGACCCTCGATCCGATCATGGGCCACCAGGTCGACTGGGAGGGCTGAGGGTCTGCGAGTGCGCGTGGTTCCCCGGGTGCCACGCGCACTCGCTTTCACTGCCCGAGCTTGAGGGCTCGGCGCAACTTCAGGTAGGGATCCGAGACACTGAACGCGACCAGGCCCATGATCTGTTCGCGCCCCTCGACGGTGCCGCCCCCACCCTGGAGGATCACCCGGGTCGAGACCTCGAGGCTGTCGGCCATGAGGAACCCAGCCCGGGTGGCCGCGATCTCGCAGCCACAGAGCCAGGCCTTGGTGTCCGCGCCGCCCCCGTCGATGACCTTGGCGACGGTCTTGCCCAGGTCGTCGATGCGCGACTGGGGGAGGCGTTTCTTGATCGCCTCGCCCCAGCCCAGGGTCGAGTCGCGCAGGTCCTTGGGGATCGGGACCTTGGGGTGGGTGACCGCGACCGCGCCGTAGATGACGTTGCGCAGGCTCGAGCTCGAGGGCAAGAGCGCAGCGCCGAAGAGGTGGGGGTGGGTGTGCGCGACGGCCCGGCCTGCACGAAAGGCGAGCGCGGCCTCGGGCTGTTTGGCGAGCGCGTCGTCGCCGGCGAGCAAGGTCGGGTAGACCCCAGACTTGTCGCCGAGGGCGGTGACCGAGAAGCCCCCGGACTCGCCCTTGCGGGCGAACAAATCGGGGGTGGGCATGTCGATGATCTGGGCCATGTAGGCCAGCCATCGGGCGATGCCCGAGGCCTGCATGTTGACGGGCTCGCGCTGGTCACGGCTGAGGTTCAGAGCGCTGTAGGGCCGGCCCTCACGCCCGGCGATCACCGGCCACAGGAGGCCGTAGAGATCCGAGAGCCGCATGCTCGGGTGGTCGCCGAGGATCACGCTGCGCCACTGCTTGCGGGTCAGGGATCCCCGCGGCGGTTGGTAGTTGGCGCCGAGTGTGCCGGCGAGTTCGAGCTCGGCCTCGTCGGCCTGCTTGAGAAAGCGCAGGGTACGGGCGACGGAGACGGCCGCGTCGCGCTGCTGGGCCGCGAGGTAGAGCTCGACCAGACGGTGGTAGCTGTCGTAGTCGAGCGGGCTCTGGCGGATCAGAGCCTGGACCTGCTCGATGCCCTTGTCGAGGGCGTCGCCGCCGAGCTGCACGGCGAGGCCGATGACCTTGGCGCGCCGGGCTATCTGCTCGGCCTTGGCTTCGTCGCTGTCGAGGCCGGCCGCGAGGGCCAAGCCCGCCGCCTGCTCGTAGGCGATCATGGCCGTGTTTTTGTCGTCGAGGGCGTTTTCGTAGAGCGCGGCGATGCGCTCGAGCAGGGCCACGCGCTCGCTCGTGGGGGTGTCCTCGGGGAGGGCCTTGAGCCGGCCGCGGAGGACCTTGGACAGGCCCCGGGCGTGCTCGGGGGCGGCGAGCATGTCGACGGCGGTCTTGAAGGCCTTGTCGTGGAGTGGGTCGAGCTCGAGCACCGCGAGCATGCGGGCCTGGATCTCGTCGCCGCTGGGATCGAGCTCGTGGGCCCGGATCAGCGAGGCCCCGGCGTAGCGGTACTTGGACTCGATCGCGCTGTTGGTCTGGAGCTGGGCGAGACGATCGAGGACCCCGACGGCCTCGTGCCAGAGCTCGGCGCTGCTGTAGAGGTCGAGGGCCTGGTGGAGCAGAGCCAGATCTTCGGGTCGACGATCGAGTGCGGCCTGGAGATGAGGGATGGCCTCGCGGGGGCGATCGAGCTCTTTGGTCAGGGTCGTCGCCAGGCCCACGCGGACCTCGAGGAGCTCTCGCTCGAGCGCGGCGCGGGGCCCCTCTCGGCCGGGGTCGTTCGAGTCATCCGAGTCATCCGAGTCGCCCGAGCTATCCGGGGCATCCGAGCCAGCCGGCTCATCTGCGCCGTCCGGGTCTTCGGGGAGTGAGCGGATTCCGGCCTCGATGACCTCGATCAATCGTTCTCGCGACTCCACACGCAGGGCCGGAGTGTCGGCGAGAGTGACCAGGAAGCGGGCGGCCTCGACGTGGGTCGGGTCGAGCTCGAGGGCACGGTCGACCATCTGTCGAGACTTGCCCTGCTCGCCCATGCCCCTGCGGGCCCGGCCCATACGCAGGTAGAGGGCCGCCATGTCCTCGCTGGAGTTGGTGTCGCTGTTGCTCTGCTGGAGGGCGAGGCCCTGGTAGGCCTTGAGGGCGGCGGACCAGTTCTCGGATTCGAGCTCGAGATCGGCGAGGGTCTGGGCGACCTCACGGTTGCGCGGGTCGGCCTCTTTGGCCGTGCGAAGGAGCTCGCGGGCCCGCTCCTTCTCGCCCACGGCCAGGGCACAGCGGGCTGCGAGGGCGTGTGCGTGGGCCTGGACTGGGCGGTTGTCGGGATCGCTGACCCGGATCTGGGTGATCCAGCGCTGGGCGTGGGGCCAGGCGGCCTCGAGTTCGCCGCGCGCGACCAGGCCGTCCGTGTACAGGGCGGTGGCCTGTTCGTGGTGTGGGTCGAGCTCGAGGATCTCGGCGAGCAGGGGCATGCCTCGCTCGGGTTGGCCCACGGTCTGCAGCCAGGTCTTGGCGGCCGTGAACAAGGTGCGGACCTTCTCGCGTGGATCGGTCTGAGTTTGGCCCTCGCGGACGAGGGCCTCGAGGGCTTCGAGGGGGCGCTCGCGCTGCTCGAGGATCTCACGCAGGAGCGCCCAGCCGGTGTGGGCGGCCTCGTCGAGCTCGAGGGCCGCACGCACGCCGGTCTCGGCTTCGTCCAGTTCGCCGGCTCGCTCGCGCATGCGGGCGACCTCGATCATCATCGCGGCCCGCTCTTGGGGGCTGTCGGTCGCGGAGATCCGCTCGCGCAACATCGACGCGGCTCGCTCGTCGTCACCGCCCTCGCGCAGCAGCTCGATCAGGGCGTCGCGCCACTGGGCCTGGTCGGGCTCGAGCTCGACCAGGGCCTCCAGGGTGCGGCGCTCGAGCTCGGGGTCGGACAGGTCGCCCGCGGCCAGCTCCCGGAGCGCGCGCAGGGAGTCCGCGCGGATCTCCGGATCCAGGGCCGCACTCTCGGCTCGGGCCTCGAGCAAGGTGGCCGCGGCCCGGTGGTTCTCGGTCGCTCCGTAGTGGCGGATCAGGGCCTCGACCGCGGCGCCGACCAAGGCGTGGTCCACGGGCATCGTCGCGACGATGCGCTCGCGGCAGTCGGCGGCGCGCTCGCTGCCGTCGGCCTCTCCCTCGAGCAAACTCGCGGTCTCGGCGAGCAGGGTCCCGCGTCGGCCGATGTCGTCGATCGCGTCGCTGAGCACGGTCAGGGCGTCGATCAGTCCCTCCCGGGCATCTGCGGTCGAGAGCTCCCGCGAGTCCCCAGCCGGGGTCTGGCCCTCGGGTTGTTCGAGGCGCGGACGGAGCAGTTCGACGAGCGCCTCGGCGGCCTCGACGTCACCACGATCGCGCTCGATCAGGGCCCGGTACTGGGCGATGGCCCCAGGCTCGTCGTCGAGGTGGGTGCGCATGAGCTCGGCGGCCTCGCGGCGGGCGGCCTTGGCCTCGGCGTCGTCGAGGGTGTCGCTCGCGCGGGCGGCGAGGACCTCGGCGAGCACGGCCCAGCGCTCGAGGGCTCGGGCCCAGCGCTCGCTCGCGGCGAGGGCTCGATCGTTGTTCGGGTCCTCCTCGCGCACGGTCTCGGCGGCCGTGAGGGCGCCCTCCACCTCACCGAGCTCACCGAGCAAGTCGGCGGCCTCGAGCAGGGCGTCGTGGCGGGCGTCGCCCTGCTCGAGCTCGGCGATCGTGAGCAGCCCGGTGGCCAGCTCGGCGGGTCGATCCGCCGACCGATAGGCCGCGATCGCCGGGTGCAGAATTTCGAGCTGTTCGGGCGCGAGCGCGAGCGCGGCCTCGTAGGCGCGCACGGCCCCATCCTTGTCTCCGATCTGCGCGAGGAACAACTCGGCGGCCGTGGTCAGGACGCGGAGCTGGTCCTCGAGCTGAGGCAGGAGTGGGCCCATGGCCTCGAGGCGCTCGGCGGTCGGCCGCCAGCGGCCGGTGACCTCCGCGAGCCGCAGGAGCTCGTCCACTAGAGGCAGCTGGGCCGTGATCGAGATGGTCTCGCTGAGCGCCAAGAGGGCGTCCAAGGCGTCGCTCGGCGCCGCCAGCTGATCTTCGTAGATCGCGCTGAGTTCACGCAGGAGCACGATGGTCTCGCTCTCGGCCTGGCTCAGACCGACCCGCACAGAGATCGCCTCGGCGACCCGGTCCCAGCGCTGCGCGCCCCGAGACTCGCGCTCGATGCGGGCGACGGCCTCGCGTGCGGGCAGGTGGGAGGGCTTGCGCTCGAGGACGGCGATCCACGCGTCGAGGTCGTCGGGGTCGTCGGGATCGAGCGCGAGCTTGTCCTGGCCGACACGCGGGTCCGGTTGGGTATCCGGCTGGGCGGGCTGCGGATCTGCGAGCTCGGTCAGGCGGGCCGCACTCAGGCGCGCGGGTGTGAGGGCCAGGCCAGGTTCGAGTTCGGCGGCTGCGGCCAGCTGTTTGCGGCAGCCTGTCTCGTCGCCCGCGCCGAGGGCAGCGAGGGCGAGGTTGAAGTGGGCGAGGGCCCGGTCGGCCCGGGTCACGCCCGAATCTGAGTCTGAGTCGGCTTCTGCGAGCGCCGTCAGCAGGCCGCGGGCGGCTTCGTATCGAGACTCTGAATCCGAATCCGACTCTGAATCTGGGCTCTGAGCCACCCACAGGCTCGCCAGGCGCAGACGGGCTGGTGCGGGCAGGGTCTCGGGTCCCCCGGGGAGCTCGGTGGCGGCGTCGGTGAGCGCCTCGAGCTCGGCCTCGGGCATGGCCTCGAGGACCGCGGCGGCCAGGTCCGCGCGCGCGGGCAGCTTCTGAAGACGGGCGGCCAGGCTCAGGCGCGCGAGCGCCGGGTCGGCCAGGGACGGCCCGGGCGCGGGTGCATCGGCCTCGACCCCCACGGCGTCGACGAGCCCCGCGAGCGCAGCGTCGAGTTCGCCCTCGGGGAAGGTCACCAGATCGACCCCAGCGGCCACGCAGGCGGACAGGATCACGTCTGTGGCCAGAGGTCCCGCACCCTCGGGGATCCACAGTTGGTGGCGTGGGTGGGGCGTGTTCCCTGCGTGCTCCGTGATCAGGGCGAGGGCCCGGGCGAGGTCGGGATCGCCGATCTCGAAGCCCAGCATCAGCAGGGTGCAGGCTCGTGAGCTGCGCGCGATCCAGCCTGCGGTCGCGTCGGTCGGTGGGCCCAGCCCCGAGCGACCCAGGGTCAGCAAGGGATAGGGGGACTCGGGGGACTTGGGGGACTCGGGAGAATCGGTGGAATCGTGGACGGTCCGCCCCTGCGAGGTCAAGGCGGCGCGGACAAGCTCGAGGTGGCCGTTGGCGAGGCAGCCCCGCCACGGCAGCGCGCCCAGCGAGCGCGCCGTGGCCTCGGGCAGTCCTCCGGGCTCACCGTCATCGCTGTCATCGCTGTCATCGCTGGGCTCGTCGAGCGAGTCGCCCAGCCACTGGGCGACCTCCGCGTTTCGGCCGGCGGCGATCAGCGCGAGGGCCTCCGCGACGCCGGAGTCTCCATCTCGCTGTTCGCAGGCTGTCCGCAGGCGCTCGGCCCACGTCGGTCGACCCGCCCAGGCGCCGATCCCAGCACCTGTCCACAACACACAATCACCAGCACGAATTACCGCCGCGAACTCCGTCGAAATTTCAGGCATATCCAGCTTTCGATCGGCGCCCTCGCCCCAAGGGTGGGTGCCGATCGGGCGAATCTTCGCACTTCGCAGGAGCGCCCAGAAAAAACTTCCAGCTGCGCAGTCGCCACACCGCGGACAGGGCCGAAACGTCGCTGTGTCGGGTCCTAGACGCCAATTTATGAGCTGGCGCAGATCCGCCAGTCGCGCCATGCCCGACCCAAGGTCAGCCTCGGAGAGCAGACCCGGGGTCAGCCTCGGAGGAGACCCTGGGGTCAGCCTGGAGGTCGACGTCACCGCGTGGCTCACGCGGACGACTGCCACAAAATTGGCGCGAGGTGACGTATCGAATGGGATGACCAAACTGGGCGACCGGCGCGATTCGGTGATCCGGTGCACGCCCTCGCCTCTCGGGGGCTTCGCGCGCGCGCGCCGGCTGATACATGCCCCCTATGTCCGCCTCGACCACCGGCTATCGCCCGACCCGCGGGAAGACCCTGATCACTGGAGGCAGCGGTCACTTCGGCGCCAACTTGGTGCGCCGCCTGCTGTCCGAGGGTCACGACGTCCGGGCCCTGTACCAACCCGGCACCAACAACCGGGGTCTCGAGGGGCTCGAGCTCGAGATGTTCTCCGGGGACCTGCGCGACGCCGGGCGTATGCGTGAGGCCGTGGTCGGTTGCGGCCAGGTATTTCACGCCGGGGCCAAGGTCTCGACCCGCTCGTCGACGCCGGAGCAGGAGCGAGAGCTGTGGGAGATCAACGTGATGGGCACCAAGCACATCGTCGACGCCTGCCTCGAAGAGGGGGTCGATCGTCTGTGTTACACGGGCAGCTTCTCGGGCATCGGAATCGACCCGGAGAACCCTTCGACGCCGGTCCACGAGGGCATGCCCTTCTACCCGTTCATGGACTGGCTGCCCTACGCGCGGACCAAGACCTTGGCCGAGCACGAGGTCCTCAAGGGTGTCGCCGAGGGCCTAGACGCGGTGATCGCCGTGTCTACGGGCATCGTCGGCCCGAACGATTTTTTGCCCTCGCGCACGGGCAAGACCCTGATCGATTTTGTGACCGGCAAGCTGCACGGGTACATCCCCGGCGGCTCCGAGTTTGTGCGTGCCGCGGACCTCGTCGAAGGTCACCTCCTGGCCATGGCCAAGGGCAAGACCGGTCGACGCTATCTGTTGTCGACCGAATTTCTGAGCCTCGATCAGCTCCTCGATCTCTTTGTCGAGGTCGCCGGCGGCAGCAAGCCCCGCCTGCGTGTGCCCGTGCCGATCATGATGGCCATCGCCCGGGTCTACGCCGGGACGCTGCGCCGGGTCGCTCCCGAGGCGCCCCAACGTCTGACTCCCGGCGCGATCGAGATCCTGGCCATGAACCGCCACGCCGAGCTCAGCCTGGCCAAGGAGGAGCTCGGCTACGCGCCCAGCTCCATGCTGGAGGCCGTGCGCGAGCTCTACGAGTTCTTTCAGGCCGAGAAGATGCTCGACTGAGGGTCGGCCTCGGCTGGGCCCTGGCCGACAGAGGGTCGGCCCCCGACAGAGGGTCGACCCCGACAGAGGGTCGACCCCGACAGAGGGTCGACCCCGACAGAGGGTCGGCTTCGGCCTCAGAGTTCGGCGGGGATCGCCTCGAGCTCGAAGGCCTGGAGCACGTCGCCCTCTTCGATGTCGCTGTCGTCTTGCAGCAGGATCCCGCACTCCTGATCGGTGCCGACCTCTTTGACGTCTCGCTCGACGATGCGCAGCGAGGCGAGCTTGGTGGAGCACACGGTCTCGCCGTCGCGGATGATGTGGACACCCGCGTTGCGGGTGATCTTGCCGTCGACGACCCGGCAGCCACACACGTGGCCCGAGGAGGTGGGGAAGATCTTGCGGACCTCGGCGCGCCCCTGGGGGTGCTCGCGGTAGGTGGGCTCGAGCTGGGCCAGCATGTGGGCCTCGAGGCGCTCGCTGAGCTCGTAGATGATCTTCGAGGTCTCGACCGGGATGCCCTCGGTGTCGGCCAAGGTCGCGACCTTGCCCGCGGCCTTGACCCCGAAGCCCAAGATGGCGGGCTTGATCTTGGTGCCGGACTGGCGCGCCGTCATGGCCAGCTTGATGTCACCCTCGGTGATCGCCCCGACACCCATGGCGATGATCTTGGTCGAGACCTTCTCGCTGCGCAGACCGGCGATGATCTGTTCGATGGCCTCGAGTGAGCCCTGGACGTCGGCGCGAATGACCAGGGGGACCTCGGGGAGCTCGGCGCGGCGGCCCGCGGCGAGTCGATCGGCGAAGCTCGGGGCGCTGCTGTGGGCTCCGTCCCGGCGCCTGCGCTGCTCTCGGCGGTGACCGACGAGCTGCTTGGCGGCCTTGTCGTCCTCGAGGACGTTGAAGGCGATACCCACGCGCGGGGCCTCGTCGAGGCCCGAGATCTCGACCACGGTCGAAGGTCCGCTGCTGTCGATGGTCTGGATCTGCTTGCTCGGCTTGGCCTTCTTGGCCTTCGCCGGTTTGTCCTTCTTCTTTTTTT
>CAYVJQ010000030.1:56358-60070 GCA_964451725.1 uncultured Nannocystaceae bacterium
TTTTTCTTCTTCTTGCCCTCGTCGCCGGTCTCATCGGCCTCGAGGTCGCTGATGTCTCCGCTGGGGACCAGGGCGCTGACTCGGCCGCTGGTCTCTCCCGCGACCAGGATGTCACCGCGGCGCAAGGTTCCGCTCTGAACCAAGACCGTGGCGATCACGCCCCGCCCCCGATCGACCCGCGACTCGAGCACCAGGCCGCTGGCGCGACCCTCGGGGATGGCCCGCAGCTCGAGGACCTCTGCGAGCACGCTGATCTGCTCGAGCAGGGTGTCGACACCCTCGCCGGTCTTGGCCGAGATCTGGACGATCGGGACCTCTCCGCCGAAGTTCTCCGAGAGGATCTGGTGCTCCATCAGCTGGCGCTCGATCTTGGCGGGGTCGGCCGCCGGGAGATCGCACTTGTTGATGGCCACGACGAGGGGAACCTCGGCGCCGCGGATCTGCTCGATCGCCTCGATCGTGGTCGGCATGACGCCGTCGTCCGCGGCGACGATCAAGATCACGATGTCGGTGAGCTTGGTCCCGCGCTCGCGCATGGCCGAGAACGCCGCGTGGCCCGGGGTGTCGACGACGACCATGGGTCCGACGGCGGTCTGGACCCGGTAGGCGCCCACGTGTTGGGTGATACCGCCGGCCTCACCCGCGGCGACCTCGGCCTGGCGCAGGCGATCGAGGAGCGTGGTCTTGCCGTGATCGACGTGGCCCATCACGGTGATCACCGGGGCCCGGAGCTCCCCGGCGATCTCGATCTCGCTGTCCTCGATGAGCTCGGATTCGTCGAAGGACACATCTTCGACCCGGTAGCCGAACTCGTTGGCGACCAGCTCGGCGGTCTCGAGGTCGAGATCGCCGTTGAGGGTCGCGCTGCGGATCCCCATGCCCCAGAGGATGCGGATGACCTTGGGCGCCTTGACGCCCATCTGCTTGGCGAGCTCGCCGACGGCGATGACCTCGTCGACCCGAACGCGCTTCTTGTCGGCGCCCATCTCCTCCGTGCCGGCGCTGGACGGCCGACCCGAGCGCCGTATGGGGCGCCGCCCGGACATGCGCCGCACCGAGCGGACCTCCCGGGCCTTGCGGGCGCTGGCCCGGCCCTTGGAGTTGTCGGCCCCGGGGGGAGTCTGGAGCACGATCTCGCGCTTGGATCCTCGGCCCTTGTCTCCGCCTGTCCGTGGCTTGGACTTGGGTTTGGACTTGGGTTTGGACTTGGGCTTGATCTCGATGCGACCGAGGATCTTGGGACCCGCGCCACGGGATCCGACGATCACGCCGTCTGCGTCGCGAATCACCCGTGCGCCGGGTCGAAGCTTGGGCGCCACCGCATCCTTCGCATCCTTCGCGGAGGGTGTGGTCGAGGGTGTCGAGTCGGACTTGGGCGCGCCCTGTTCAGGATTGCGCGGGGGTTTGGAACCGGTGGACATGAGCGGGGTCTTCGACCGCAGCTCGGGCTCAGCGCCTGTCTACGGTCGATGCTTCGATACGCGACCCGGGCAGGCCACGCAAGGCCAGGTGGTGAGCGTGGGGGCACATTGTCGCCCCGATAGGGGGATCGGGGTGATAGGCTGGCTCTATGGCCGCCCATTTGAAGGTCGTCGTCAACGGCATCGAATTCGACAACCCCTTTTTGCTCGGTTCTGGACCCCCAGGGACCAACGCCAAGGTGATCATGAAGTCCTTCGACCTGGGCTGGGGGGGCAACGTCTGCAAGACGATCAGCCTCGATCACACCAAGGTCATCAACACCAACCCGCGCTACGCCAAGCTCCGGGATCCGGACGACCGGAAGAAGGTCATCGGCTTCGAGAACATCGAGCTGATCTCGGATCGACCCTTCGAGACCTGGCTCGAGGAGTTTCGCGAGATCAAAAAGCGCTACCCCGAGCACATCCTGATCGCCTCGATCATGGAGGAGTACGACAAGGGGCGCTGGCAAGAGATGGTCGAGCGGGTCCAGGAGACGGGCGTCGACGGCTTCGAGATGAACCTCAGCTGCCCCCATGGTCTGCCCGAGCGCAAGATGGGCGCGGCCATGGGCGGCGACCCGAAGATCGTCGGCGAGGTCGTGGGGTGGGTCAAAGAAGTCTCGACGCTCCCCGTGTGGGCCAAGATGACCCCCAACGTGGGCGACGTCGTGGCCTCACCCAAGGCCGCCGTGGCCTCTGGGGCCGACTGCATCTCGGCCATCAACACGATCTTGTCCGTGGTCGGGGTCGACCTCGACACGCTGCGACCCGTGCCCACGGTCGAGGGCTACACGACTCCCGGTGGCTACTCGGGCATGGCCGCGCGGCCGATCGCCCTGCGTCACGTCATGGAGATCGCCCGGGCCCTGCCCGAGACGCCGATCTCCGGTATGGGCGGGATCTACTCGGGCGGCGACGCGGCCCAGTTCGTGGCCCTGGGCTCGAACACCGTACAGGTCTGCACGGGCGCCATGTTGCAGGGGTACAAGGTGATCAAGGCGCTCAAGGCGGAGCTCCTGGCGGTCTTGGACAAACACGGATTCGAGAGCCTCGACCAGCTCCGCGGGGTCGCCCTGCCCTACTTCACCACCCACCACGACCTCGTCGCGCGCCAACAGGCGGCCAAAAAAGAGATCGGCCTCGGCCGCGACAACGAGACCTGGCAAGGCGAGATCGACCGCGAGACCGACGCCCTCACGGCGAACTGACCCGCGGATTCGCCGGTCGGTCGGTCGGTCGGTCGGTCGGTCGTCAGCCGCGGATCGACTGAGCCCCTACTACTGAATCGAGTTGGGAATCTAGTTGGCGGCCGCTTCAGGCTTGCGGGCGACGATCGAGACGGCACAGAGGACCTCGCGGTGTTTGCGGAATACGCTGCGCATGGCGAGGATTCGGCGGCGGGCGGCGGGTGTCCGGAGCACGTTGAACAGGAAGTTCAGCGCGCCCCCCGGGCCCTCGTCGCGGATCAGCCTGGCCGGCTCGAGCAGGTGCATGGGCGCGCGGGTCTCGGTCAGAATCTCGAAACCCTCGGCCTCGAGCGCGGCCTTCCACTCGGCGCTCGTCAGCGGTCGCGCGCCGACCCGGATGGCGCCTGAGAGATCGCGGTTGACCTCGTCTTTGCGCGCGTCGCTGAGCCCGTCGGGCGCGAGCCCGAGCTCATGGATGCCGTAGCGACCTCCGGGCTCGAGCACCCTGAACGCCTCGCTGATGATCGCCCGTTTTTGAGTGGCGGTCTGCATGGTCAACATGGCCTCGCCGTAGACGACGCTCGCCGATCCATCGTCGAGGCCGGTGTTCGCGGCGGTGCCGGTCAGGCAGCGCTGCTCGGGGCCGCGCAAGATCCGTCGAACACGGGTAGCGGCGACCTCGTCGCGCTCGATGCCGGTGTAGGCGGCGGGCTTGTTCTCGAGGGTCAGGCGGGCGGTGGTCCCGAGCCCCGGGGCGAGCTCGACGACCGTGTCGGTGGGGCCGACCGCGAGCGCATCCAGCATCTGGTGGGTGAGCTCGAGGCCTCCGGGGCGGAGGACTCGCTTGCCCATCTTGGCGAGCAGCCAGTGGCCGGGCATCTTGGCGATGTCGAGGTGGGCGCCGGGGAGGGGTTCGGGCTCTGGATTGGGGGTCATGGGGATTCCTGCCTGGTTCTGACTTCTTTTTGAAAAGAGAAGTCATTATCAATTAATAGGGGCGGGGAGGCGGTGGGTCAAGGTGACTGGGGGCGCAAGTCGTGCGGAGGGCCTCGAGTCCGTCTG
>CAYVJQ010000031.1:0-4073 GCA_964451725.1 uncultured Nannocystaceae bacterium
GGCTAGTGTGGATGATGCGGCTGGTGAGCCGGCGGAGGCCGGAGATGAGGCCGAGCCGCCGCCGGCGGCCAAGGCGGTCCTCGAGGTGCTGTCCAGAGAGTTGGGGCTTCCAGACGACAGCTCGGTCGAGACCGTGTTGGCTGCTTTGGGCGGGGGCGGGGCGCGAGACGAACAGGAGTGAGGTCGGGGAGCTCGAGAGGTCGTGGAGAGGCCTCTCCACTCGTGCCATCGCCCCTCGACGAAACATCCCGCGTGAGACGAGGCGATGGGGTGCTCCGCGGTGCTAGGCTGGCGATATGGGCTTGCTCGATGCGCTCGGTGATGGCTCCGCAGGGGTCGGGTTGCGCCTGCCTCCTGGGGTGGAGGTTCTCGAAGATGGGCCCACGGCGGCGCGCTGGTTCGACCCTTCGCTGGGGTTGATCGGGCTGGCGAGCACGAGCCCCTTCACCGTGGCCATACACGAGGGGGGGAGCCCGACCTTGAGGGAGCGCCTCGAGGCCGACGCGAGGCGGAACTTCGCGCGCGAGCATGTCCGCCTCGCCCAAGAGGGTGCGCTCGCCCCGAAGATAGGGATGCGGACCGAGGATCCGAGTTGGTCTCCCATCGTCGAGCTCAGGCGGCTGTGTGTGCCCGGTGGTCGGGTGTTGCGCTGCGTGTATCGGCTCAGCTACCAGCCGGGGCACGAGGGGATCTGGGCGAGCCTGTTTTGCCCGGTCGCGGAGGGCACGGTCACGATCACGGGTCTGTGCCTCGTCCAGCCCACGGGGTTGCGCGAGTCGATTTTGATGGCCGGCCTCCGCCAGAAACAGACAGGAGAGAGCGGAGAGATCGAGCTGCCGGGCCAGGCCTACCTCGACGCGCCGGAGCACGACCCCTCGTTCCCGAACCACGGGTTGACCCTGCTGCGCCGGGCCCTGGACACGTGGGTGGACGCCGAAGCCGGGGCCCTCGAGATCACCCGGCCGGCCGTGCGCGTGGTCGAGGGCTCGCGGGTCGCACTGCCGGCCTCGGGGTGCTCGATCGTGCCGCCGCCGGGGTTTCGGTTGTTGCGCCCCGAGCTGTTGCAGTCTTCGGCGACGCTCTCGACCTTCGCGCTTGCCGGCCTCGATCCTCTGGCGCCCACCCTGGTCGACGTGTGGAGCCTGCCCCCGGATCCAGAGGTCCGCAGCGCGAGCTCGCTCGCGCGGATGGCCGAGGACATCTGCGCGCGGTGGGCCGACGAGGGTGCGACGAAGGTCCAAACTACAACTTGGGCGGTCGAGGTGGACACGGACCCCCGGGCGGTGCGATCGCTGACTCGCTTCGAGGTTCAGGGCGAGCCGAAGCTCGCCCTGGGCCACTGGCTGCTGTGTGAGGATGGGGCCCTGTTTCGGATCTCGCTGTCGATCGAGCCACCGTCGACACCCGAGGTGTGGGCGGTGGCCTTCGACGCCGTGGTCGCGTCGTGGCAGCGGAACTCGCCGTCTATATGAAGAGGAGCACGATGAAGAGGGGTTTCAGCGCGGACTGCTGGGCCTGCGCGCGCGCGCCGAGGTCTGGGTCGAGCCGGCGCTGAGGCCTGCGGGGACCTGGCGCCCGAGTTTGCGAAGCTCGATCTGGACGCCGCGAACCAAGTCGGCCCACACGATCGGCCGGGCCTGGCCGCGGGCGATGACGGCGGCACAGAGCACCGCGTTGCGGATGTGGCCGCCCGCGAGGTCCACGGTCGCGGCCAGGCGGTTGATCTCGGCGCCGCTGAGGAGGTGACCCTCGCCGAGGTGGGCTCGCCACAGGCCCCGGCGCTCGTCGGGGGCCGGGGCGGGAAAGTCGATGACGAAGTCGAGGCGACGGGTGAAGGCGGCGTCGAAGCGGCTGCGGCTGTTGCTGGTCAAGATGGTGATGCCGTCGAAGGACTCGATGCGCTGGAGCAGGTAGTTGGTCTGGGCGTTGGCGAAGCGGTCGTTGCTCTGCTTGACGTCGGTGCGCTTGCCGAACAGGGAGTCGGCCTCGTCGAAGAGCAGCACGACCTCGGCGTCCTCGGCCCGGGAGAGCAGCTGGGCGAGGTTCTTCTCGGTCTCGCCGATATACTTCGAGACGACCGAGGCGATGTCGACCCGATACAGGGGCATGGCCAGGGCGGAGGCGAGCCAGCCCGCGGCGAGGGTCTTTCCGGTCCCAGAGGGGCCGACCAAGAGCGCGCGCACGCCCGGTCGGTAGCGGGTGGAGGTGGCGATGCCGAGGCCGTCCGCGAGCCCCTCGCGCCCGCGGCAGCGGTCCAGCAACAGCTGCAGATCTCGTCGGACGACCTCGGGGAGGACGACGCCCTCGTCGGAGATCCGCGCACGCAGAGGCTCGGCCAGGGCCTCGAGGCCCGAGGCGTCGCTGGACCAGGCAGCCTCGACGACGTCCGTCTCACGCACGGTGTCCCGCTCGTCCATCGCGGCTTGCTGACGGGCGAGTCGACCGAGCTCGGCGATTCTGGAGCAGCTGTGACGGTGGGCGGAGGCGAGTCGCTGGGCGAGTTCGGCGTCGCCCAAGGCGCGCGCCCACAGCCGCCGTCGGTCGGCGACCGGGGGGATGGCGACCCGCCAGGCGATCGGTGCGCCGACCCGCCCGGCGATGCCGCCGTCGGGGCCCGTGGTCACCAACACAGGGCCGTCGTAGTGGGGGAGCTCGGGGACGGTGAAGCGCTCCGAAGGCCCCAAGTCGCGCTCGAACACGGGCGCGAGGTCGGCGAGCAGGAGCCAGGGGGCGATGCCTCGGTGATCGTCACCGCGGATGAAGAGCGGCCGCTTGCCGAGGGCATCGATCACCGCCGAGGCGGTCGCACGCCGCTCCATCATCGACGCGCAGCGGATCGCCAGGGCGGCCCCGGGTCGCCCCTCGAGCCCCCGGGCGTGGCGGCGGGCCTGGTCGAGAATGGTGGCCGCGAGGGGGGGCGCGCCCTCTCCGACCCCGAGTTGGCAGCCCTCGCGCTGACTGGGCAGGCCGCGCAGCGCGAGGGTGAGGTGGTGGGGGATGACGATCCAGCGCTCGGGGATGGGCAGCTCGGTGGCGCCGAGGGTCAAGAGGCCCGAGTCGAGCGCGACCCCGGTGAGCAGTTGATCGATGGCGTCGATGCCCTCGTCGGCCGCGACTGCAAACGATGCGCGCAGCAGGCCGAGGGTGGGGCGGCTGCCGCCCACCGGATGTTGGACGATCGAGAGCGAGCGGCCGATCAAAGCCTCGCGCTCGACCGCCAGGGCCAGCGCGACGCAGAGTACTTCGAGGGCGCTCAGCCCGAGGGCGCGGGTGAGGGTGGCCAGCGGAGCGTCGACCGGAGCGGGGCGGGCCAGGAGTGTGGTCAGGGCGCGACGCCATGCACCGGGGGGACGTCGGGCGAGGGCCTCGGTCTGGGCGGCGAGCTCTCCGAGCTCGGGGGGGATCCCCTCGCGGAGGCCGCCCTCGCAGAGTCCATAAAGCCCGACCATCGCAAACCCGAGCTCGCCCAAACTGTCGAGGGCAGGGGAGAGGTGCGGCTCAGACAAGGGCGCCCCCGCGGATGTAGTGATAGCGGACCACCCGTCCAAACCACGGGACCCAGCCGGGGTCGACGTCGAGCGCAGCGCTGCGAATCTGGAGGTCGGCGCTGTCGAGGTCGAAGGTGAGGTCGAGCCGCGTGCGGGTGCAGGACAGGGCGGCGGGGCGCCGGGCGAGGGTCTCGAGATCGAGGTCGGCGTAGCGGGCCAGCCAGGCCTCGACCGCGAGCGTCCAGAGGTCGAGAAGCGCTCCGAGGGTGTCGCCCTGTCCGGGAGTAGGGGTCCCGGGGGGGTCCTGAACCAGGGCCTCGGCCCAGAGCGAGGGGGTCGTGAACTGGACCGGTGTCGACCTCGCCCGGGGCCCGAACTCGAGCGCGGTCCGGATCGGGTCGGTCGCCTGGATCTCCAGCCGGTCGGCGAGGTGAGCGAGGATGCGAGGGGCGAGAGACAGGGCCTCGAGCCGCGGATGGGCGCCGAGGAAGGCCTCGAGGCCGAGTCGCGCGAGCACGCCGAGGACGAAACTGAGACCGCCCCACTGGGTGTGCTGAGCGTGTTCGGTCTGCGACCATGTGAATT
>CAYVJQ010000031.1:4173-25030 GCA_964451725.1 uncultured Nannocystaceae bacterium
CTGAGACCGCCCCACTGGGTGTGCTGAGCGTGTTCGGTCTGCGACCATGTGAATTGGTCTCGGCCCTGTGTGGTCGTGCTCGGCCCGGACTGCGTGTTCTGTCCGGGGTGCGGCCGATCCGAGAGCCCTCGCGCGAGTTTGGACTCGGGGCTGGCGGCCTCCGCTGTCGACCGGGTGTGCGAGGGTCCGGTCCTCGGGTTGGGCCCGGGCTCCGGGTTGGGCCCGACCTCCGGGTTGGGCCCGGGCACCGGATTGGGCTCGGTGCCCGGATTCGCGCGCTCCGAGGTCGACACGGGAGGTGTCTGTGCCGTCTTTGCGGCAACCGAGCCCAGGCGCGGCCCATGCAGGCGCGACCCATGAGTAAGAGTGGACCCACGGGTCTCGAGGACGTCCCCGAGGCCCTGGGGAGCCCGGTGGACGCGCTGGAGCCCAGGTGCAGAGAGGGGGGCATGCACGCGAGGGGGCAGGAGCAGCCGACGGGCGAGCGTATCGGCCGCGCGCAGGAGCAGGGGAGAGCCGGCATAGGCGCTCGACAGCGGACCCCGAGCCCGGAGCGTAGCGACCAGGGCCCAGCGGGTCCGCGGGTCGGTGGGCCCCCAGCGCTCGAGGGCCGGCCGAAGCTGGCCCCACCAGGCGCCCGAGGGGAGGTCGGGCGGGTCGGGCGGGTCGAGCGGGGCGGCCTCCGGCGCAGCGACGGCCGTGCAGGCAGCCAAGAGCGCCCGGCCGTCGGCTCGGTCGAGGACGGAGAGGAGCGCGGGCGCCCGGCCCGAGTCGAGGGTGGTGGCGAACACGGCGGGGATCGTCAGCTCGGGGTCGCGGCCTGCGAGCAGCCGCCGGAGGACGAGGCGAATGACCGCCCGAGGATCCGGGCGCGCGCCCAGGCCCGGATCCAGGCCCGGATCGACGTGGCGCCAAAACCAGGCGTCGAGGGGCCGGCCCGCGCAGGCGTGATGCAGGGCGAGGGCGAGGGCCTCGACGGGGTCGCGCACATGGACCGCATCGGCGGTCGCCGCCGAGCCCGAGGTGACCGAGACCGCGCTCGCCTCCAGCTGCCGGATCCGATCCGAGAACCGCTGGGCGACGACGGTAGATCCCTGCGAGAGCTGTATCGTCCCGAGCCGAAGACGCCGAATGAAGAGCTCGCCGGGGCGGCCGTCGCCCGGGAGCGCGGCGGCGGCGAGGCCCGCCTGGACGACGCGGGTACCCGGGTCGACCTGCGCTCGGTCGCAGACCCGGAGCGAGAGGCGCGCGACTCGGCGCCGGTCGACGATCATCCCTCGCTCCGTGAGAACCGGGATGCGACGCCGATCTGGACGGCGCTCCCGTCACCCAAGATCACCCGCGGTCCGGCGGAGGGTTCGCTGACGAGCGCGCGCGCTGGGCTGACGGCGCGGTCGAGCTCGGTCTCGATGACGCGCACGGAGGCGAGGCCCTGGGCGAGGTCGTCGATGATCCCGTGACCCACGGCCCGGCTGCGGCTGGCGTCGGCGTAGAGCAGCACGTGCATGCCCACCCGGACCCGCCTGTGGTCGAGCCTGAGGTCGATCCGCCCCCCGCGGGTGACCGGGCGGGGGTTGACGATCTGGGCGTCGAGGACCTGCTGAACAGGGGCGTGGGCGCTCGACAAGAGGGCGACGCGGACCAGATCTTGGACGAAGTCGCGGGCCCCGTCGTGCTCGGTCGAGAACTGGTCGAAGAGCCAGTCGACCAAGGTCTGGAGCTCGCGGCGATCGACCCGGTCGACCGACTCCCACGCCGGCAAGATCGAGAGGTCGTCGAGGTCGATGGGATCGTCGTCCTCTTCGCTGACGAGCTCCACCCAGCCGAGGCGGACGATCGGGGGGACGGCGCGGAGGCGCACGTAGATACAGGCCGCGACCCGATAGAGGTCGGTCAGCACTTCGGACATGTCCCGCATCACGTCTTGGCGACCGTGGGGGCTGAGCAGGAGATCGTTGACGGTGGCGTTGCGCTGGACGGTCTGGAGCAGGCGGTGCCAAGCAAATTGCATGTGGGCCTGGGTGCCGAGCCAGGCTCCAGCGGACAGGCGCAGCGCAACGAAGGCGTCGCGCTGGGCGTGGTAGAGGCCGCGCAGGCGAGCGCCGACCCGGTCGGTGAAGGCGGGACCGTCGAAGGCGTCGTAGTCGAAGGGCTCGGGGTTGTTGGCGCGGTGCCAGGCGACCTCGGCGAGCTGTCGCAGGGCCGGCCAGCGGTTGATCCTCGCGGCCAGCTCGGGTCCGACGACGAGCCAGCGCAGGGGCATCTCGCGGACGAGGTCGATCATGACTCGGAGCTGTTCGGGAGCCTCGAACTCGGCGGCGAGGCACTCGGGCACGGCGGCGGAGGCCCGGCCGGGCTGGAGTTGGACGCTGGGTACGGACCGGGTGGCGTCGGTGGTCCGCGGCCGGCGGAACACCAAAAACGGCACGTGCTCGTCGATCACCTGGCGGCGGCGGGTGTTGAGGCGGATGGCGCGGGCGACGTCCTCTCGCTCGAGGGCCCGGGCCACGCGGACGTCGTGGCGCAGCTCGCTAATCTCGTCCTGGAGTTGGGCGAGGCGCTGGGTGGTCGAACTGTGGATCGCCCGCAGGGTGTCGACCTCGGCGCGGGTGAGGTCGAGGACGGCCTCGTAGGCGGTCAGCCGGGCCTCTCCGATCCGCAGGGCGGCGACGAGCTCCTCGAGCGAGCGCACGGATTGGGCGAAGAATACGGTCTCGGCGCTGCCGGCTTCGATGTCGTCGTGGGGCCACTCGTTGAGGTGCAGCCACTGATCGATGGCCGTGGCGATGTGGTCGATGGTGATCGCTTCATCCTGGACGAGAGGGGGGGTGATGTGTGGACGACGGAGCACGGGGAAGTCCAGGCCGTGCAGCGAGAGACCGAGCTCGGAGTGGATGAAGAGCAGGCTCTGAAGGGCGGCGATCTTGGCCCGCCGGGCGGTCTCGGCGGAGTCGAGGGCGACCGGGCGCTGGAGGCGGGCCATGAGATCTTGGCCGAAGAGGATCGAGCTCGAGATCTGTTTGCCGCCGGTGGGGATCCCCGCGGTGACGACATTCAACGTATCCGAGTCGTTGGGGTCGACGACGAGCGAGGCCTCCTGGCTGAGGATGAAGCGCTTGAAGGTGGAGAGGGTGGGGGCGGAGGCGGGCTCGATGGAGCGGCGCGCGATCGCGGCGACGACCGGGGAGCTGAGCAGCTGGTGGGCCGCGTCCTCGCCGACCATGTACGCCCGCAGCCCGTGGAGTTCGGCCTGAACCCGTGTGAAGGCGACCTCGATTCGCTCGGCGGCGAGCACGAGACGGCGGGCGAGCGCGTTGCCGAAGCCGACCAGGCCGGCGCCTCCGAAGCGCCTCCCGACATAGTTGTGGGGCAGCTGGCTGTGCGGGAGGGTGTCTCCGAGCAGGTCGGGCTCCGGGCGTCCATTCTCCACCATGATGGCGTTGAGCAGGGCCGCGAGCGGGTTCTTCGAGTCGCCGTCGTCGAGCACACCGACGGCGTCGGACATGGTCGCTACGAGTTTCAAGAGCCGCTCGCGGGTGATCTCGGCAGCGGTGGACTCGGGGGGCGGGAGCAGCTCGCCGCGGGCTTCGAGGATCGCGTCGACCGGGAAATAGGCGTCGATCTCACCCGCGACCGCGTCCGGGTCGAGGGCGTGGGAAGTCGGCTCTCCGAATAGATGGTCGGCGAGGTGGCGCGCGTAGATCCGGACCGAGAAACGACGGCCCAGGCGGTGGTTCAAGCGCAGCAGGAACAGCTCGATCGTCTCGCGGAATTCGTCGGGGGTCTCGTCTTCGACGATCAAGAGATCGGGATCGAAGTGTTGCTGGGGGATCGGGACCAGGACCTGGATCTGTTCTTGGGCCAAGAGGTCGAGCGGGGCTTGGAAGGCCCCCGCGTGCAGATATTCGTCGAGCCCCTCCAGCTCGACGGGGACCGCCTCGAGCACGAAGTCTGCAGGCAAGATCGTCGGATGGGGCAGGGGGTAGTCGGGTTCACCCCGGTCTCCCCGGAGGTCGACGCTGCCCGGGGGGAGCATGCCCACGGGGGGCAGCCACCGGAACTGGGTGTCGAGACCCGCGGCGATCAGGCCGTTCATATCGGTCTCTCGCAGCTGGGTCAGGAACTGTTCGAAGCGGGCCTGCCACAGCCGACTCGTGCCCGGGGCACCCCACGAGCCGTGTCGACCGCTGGCGTGGCCACCCATTCGGGCGACTGTGTGGATGTCGAGGAAGGCCGGCGCGTCGCCCTGTGGAAACCCGAGCAGACCGATGGCCAGGCCCCCGTGCTCGAAGGGGAAATGGGTGCCGCGAGGGAGCGCGGCCTCGGCCTCGAACACGGCGTGTGCGAGCGCGTTTCGCCAGCGGGGGGGCGTGGTCGGGGCCGGCCACAGGGACTCGGGGAGGGGACGGAGGCGGACGCGGCAGCCATCGACGAGTTGTTCGTCTTGGAAGGCGAGCTCGGCGGGGTCGACCTCGCAGGGATCGTTGGGATCCGACTCGCCTACCCGGTGGAGCACGGCTGGCCGGAGCTGGAGCACGTAGATTCGGGCGTCCGTGGGGTCGGCGTCGAGGTGTTCGCCGAGGCTGCGCAGCTCGGCCACGCCGTCATCGACGATCAGGGCCCGGGCGTCGATCTCGAGGGGGAGGGGGACACGGACGTCCTCACCGGTGACCGTGAGCCCGATCCCGGGGGCGATGTGGAGGCGGGGCTCGAGGCGCTCGCCCTCGACGTGGGCCTCGAGCCCGGCGACGACTCCAGAGGCGAGGCGCTGGGCGCTGGTGACCAGCGCGCCCTGAACGTGTCGCTGGTCCGCGTTCAGGGCTCGGTCGGTGACCGAGCGACCGGAGAAGTAGCGACTGCGGCGTCGCCAAGCCTGGGCGTCGCGTTCTGCCGCGTCGGCGCCCGGGGAGATTGCGGGGTGGATGGCGAGCGCGCGCTCCCCAAACTGGGGGTCCTCGATGCCCTTGATGATGACGGTCATGATCGCTCGTTTGGTGTGGGGTCGGGGAGTCGGGTCGGGTCGGGTTCAGATCTTCTGACGGTCCCGAACTAGGGGGCAGCCTCGAGTTCGTCCATGATCCGATTGATATCGGAGAGGTCGCGCTGGCGAACGGCCTGGGAGAGCTCGGCAGCGACGTCTTCGAGGGAGAACGCCGGGTCGTCCTCGACCTCCAGGATGTACTTGAGCAAGACAATGCCGACGCCGGCCATGGCCAAGATGCGCACACTCTCGACCGGGTCGAGATCGGGGCTGGGGAAGCCGGCGGCGAGGAATCGCGCGCTGGCGCCGGCGTAGCGAGGTTCCTCGCCGTGCAGCCCGATGGCGGTCTGCATGTTGCTCATGATGTCGTCGACCTGGCTGTAGACGATCTCTTGCGGGGGGGCGCCGAGGGTCGGGATCAGGAGCGGGGCCTCGGGTGTGAACGGCCAGGCGTAGAGGGCCTCCCGGACGATCTGGTAGTCGTCCCCGCTCTCGATATCGACGCCCCCCCAGGCCTTTTGAAACAGGGCGAAGAGCAGCAGCGACGCCACGAGGGGCTGTTGATTGCCGGGTTCCGCGAGCATGGCGTCGAGCTGGGCGCGGACATCGGCGTCGGCCAGGCGCCAGCAGGCGACGTAGAGGGCGCTCTCGCCCAGGACATCGGCGACCCCGAACCCGGTCGAGCCCGGCGGTGGGGTCAGGGGGGGCGCCTCGGGGCGGATCCTCCCGATCAGGTCGCGAATCCCGTTGACGTCTCGGGCCAGCGCGAGCTCGAGCGTGAGCGTTGCGAAGCTCTCGAAGCCGACCGGGTCGCCCTCGAGTTCGGTCGCACGGCGGGCGAACTCGGGGATGCGCAGGGTCTGGGCGAGCACGATCCGCAGGCTCGAGTCGTCGAACTCGGGGTGGATCGCACGCAGGCCGGGCAGGACCTGCGCGAGGGAGTCGGGCTGGTAGCGGGCGGCGATCTGGCTGATCTCCTGAGTCGAGAGGGGGCGCAGGCGCAGGGCCGCGGGGGCGCCCGCGGGCACATTGGCCACGCTGACGTAGACGCCGCCATCGCCGGCTCCGGCCCCGGGGGCGAACAGGCGGCGGCGAGCGCGATAGGAGAGCTCGGCGACCAGACCGTTGACGAACAGGGGCTCGTCGAACAGGGGCCGGCTGAGCGTGAGCTCGAGGGTCTCGAGCGCGTCGTTGGGGGCGGTCGCCAGCAACAGGTCGAAGCGGGCCAGCTCGCCCGCGCCAGCGAGGCGCTGGCGGACCATCTCACTGATCGTCGCCGAGGGGCGCTGCTCGGGGGGCAGCGGCCCGTAGCGGGCGAGCGCGAAGGGGGCCTGGGCCCGCCGACGCTGGCGGACGAAGTAAAGGGTGTCGGCGCTCTCGATCGTGTCTCGCCATGCATCGAGGATCGGGGCCGGCTCGTCGGCCAGGGGGAGGGTGAGAATACGGTGGCCCGAGAGCGCGTCGACGGGGCGCCGGCGAGCGAGCGAGCGGGCGAGGCGAGGGCTCGCGTCCCGGCTGGGTAGGCCTCCGAGCGCGCGCACCCGATCGGCGAACTGCTCGCGGGCCACGGGGACCACGATGAGGACCGGGAGGGACTCGAGGACGGCGGCGTCGAGGCTCAGATCGATGGCGCCGAGCTCGAGGCTGTGCTCGAGCAGACCGGGGAGCTCGTCGTCTGGGATGACCCTGATCTGTACGTCGATGGTGGGCGGGAGAAACCACTGGGTGAGGCGGTCCGCGTCGAGCTGGAGGGCCTCGGGGGGGAGGGGGCCCGCGGGCGGCAGGACCTCGAAGTAGTCCCGGGCGGCGAAGCGCTGGGGCAAGGCGGCGGCGTCCCGAGCTTGGATGACCCGCGCGAGCGCGGCTTCATAGTGCCGGCTGAAGGCCTCGAGCCGCGCCCGGGGACCCGCGCCGAAGCCCCGGGCGGGATCGGAGATCAGCTCGCGGCGAGCGAGGTGTCGGTCGACCCAGACGACCTGTCCGCGCGCGATGGCGACGATGGCCAGGGGCAGCCCGTGGGGGCTGCGCTCGAGCGTGAGCTCGTCGACGAACACCCGCCGGGCGAGGTCGGCCTGTGCGGCCCAGCTGGTGTCGCCGCCGGAGGTGTGCGGGAGCGGCCACAGGGTGACCAGGGCACCCTCGACGATGTCGCCGTCCTCGAGGGTGCGGGCCCCGACGATGTTGCGGGGGTAGGGCGCGACCGGGTTCGAGCTGAACTCGACCGGGCGCAGGGCGAGCACGAACATGCCGGACTGGGTCCTCGCCGGGGGCCGGGGCGCGCCGTCGAGGTCGAAGGTCGCGTCGAGGCGCTGAAAGGCCGGCAGGTCGGTGAGATCGATGGTCGTGTCCCGGAGGAGGACGAGCAGCTCCCCCGAGCGCGTGATCCCGTGCCCTCGCGCGATCGTGAGGCGAGTGGGGTCGGGCTCGCCGCCGCCCTCGGACTCGGTGTCTGGACGGGCGACCTCGAGCCCGGCGACGACACCCGGAGCGCCGAGATGATCGAGGTCGCGCTGGCGCTGCGCGAGGTAGCGCTGGTCGAGGTCGAGGTCTCGGGCGTTGAGGAAACGACCGTCGAAATAGCGCGGACGGATGCGCTCGGGATCGTCGACGAGCACGCCGTGGCGCTGGGCCTCGCCGACCTCCGTGGGGTCGATGAGCGCCCTTCGAGGGGCCGCGATGATCTTGCTGGTGTTGAATTCTCGCATGCTGGTTCCCTGGGCTCACAATTTGGCGAAGGCCTTACGCATGGACACGATGTCGTGCTCGGCCACCGCCGTGTTTGCTTGCCCGACGAAGGCCGCCAGAGATGGCTTCGAGGCTTTGTTGATCGTCTGAATGGTGTCGACGCTGGCCAGGGCGAGCAGGCGCCAGGCACGTCGGGCTTCGGCTTTTTTGAGAACAGGAGCAGGGAAGTCGGCTTGCTGCAGGCGCGTCGAGGCCGTGTCGAGGGCCGTGAATTCAAGCGCGCTGGAGGAGGCCTCCTCCAGCAGCGCGTCGCGCCCGCTGGACTTGGCTTTGCGCAGGGGCGCCGCGTCGGGATGCAGCATCGGGACCCCCTGGATCTGAAAATCCTCGGGGCTGGTCCAGGCGGCCAGGGCGAGGTCGAAGGCCTGGAGCTCCCCGTTGTCTTGAATGTCGATGCCCCACCCGAGCTGGATGAGCCGGATCAGGAGCACGGAGGTGAACAGGGGGAGGGCGCCGGCCTCACCCTTGGTGAGGATCTTGTCGAGCTGGGGGCGAAACTTCAGGGGTCCGGTCTCCCACACCAGTCGATGGGTCTTGGCTTCACCCAGGGACTCGACCCGCGGGCGGGCGGGCGAGAGGGTCCAGTCCGTGTTCGGCGGTGGCGGAGGTGGTGCCGCCTGCTCGAGGCGGATCTCGGCAGCCAGTCCGCGCAGGCGCTCGACGTCGGGGTCGTTGAGGAAGGGCAACAAGAACGGGTCCGACCCGGTCCCCGGTGGGAGCAGTCCGTCCAGTCGCCGGGCCGCGATCCATCGGGCGAGCTCGGGGACGACCAGCGACTGGCCGAGAACAGCGCGGCGGCGGACACCCGAGATCCCTTCGCTCGAGAACTTGGGCGCGTCGAAGACCGCGGCGACACCTTCGGCTAGAAATCGACGCTCTGCACGCCGGATGTCCCGGAGCTGGAGCGGGCGCAGGCGCAGCGGTCCGGGGACGGAGGCCTCCGCCGAGGGCTCGAAGGCCAGCGACACGGGCACACTCGGCGGGGTCGGGAGGGGCGCTTTGGGCAGGGGGCGGCGCAGGGCGTAGGCGAGCTCCCCCAACAGCGCGCTGACGTAGGCCGGGGCGGCGAACAGGGGCTCCTCGAGGAGTTTGCCCATCGCCAGGATCACGTTCTTGGCAGCGGTGGCGAAGCTTCGATTGAAGCGGCCCTGCTCGTCGGCAGTCTCGAGGCGCTGGCGTTGGGGTCCGTTGAGCAGGGTCGAGGGGGCGTCGGACTCCCCACGGCCGTCGCGGGTCACGATCGCGGACACGGTCGAAAATTGTGGGCGCCGGACGAACCACAGGGTGGTCGCAGATTCGATCGCGTCGCCCCAGGGCTTGAGGTCGAGGGGGGCGGGATCCGTGCTCGGTGGTGGGTCGCGCTGGAGACGGAGCGCGACGAGCCCGTCCAAGGGGCGGGCGTGGGCCAGGGGTCGACCCGAGGCCGGTGGGAGCGGGGTTCGGGCGACGGCGCCGAGGGCCCGGGCTCGGGCTGCGAAGTGGGCCCGCGGGACGGGGACCAACACGGACACGGGCACGGCCTCGAGGGCCTCGTCGTCTCCGGCGAGGTCGATCGGTGCGCGGGTCAGGGCCTCCTCGAGCAGGGCCGGGAGCTCGTCCTCGGGGATGAGCGTGATCTCGGCGTAGACCTCTGGGGGAAAGAAATCTTGGACGAGGTGCGTGCCGTCGACGCGCACGCAAGCGCGGGGGAGCGGGCCGGCGGGGGGCAGCAGGTCGAAGACCTCTCGGGCCCCCATCCCGTCGCCTCGACCGCTGGCGACGCGATCGGAGAGCGCCTCTTCGAGGTGCCGGGCGTACTGTCGGGCGTGGGCCTCGCGTCGCTGGCGGCTGCGAAGGCCGAAGCCGAGCGGGGTGTCGGCGCCGACCTCCCGGCGCACCATCTCGGGGTCGATCCACAGGATCCGGTTGCGGGAGATGCCGACCACCGCGAGGGCCAGCCCATCGGTGTTCGCGCTCGGATCCCAGCCGCCGAGGAAGATCTCTCGTGCGAGCCGTGCCCGGCCTCGACCCTCGACCTCGCGGGGCCCCGCGTTCGGCAGGGGGATCAGGCTCAGCCAGGTGGCCTCGACCAGCTCGCCGTCTTGCAAGGAGCGCTGTCCGCTGACCCGGGTCGGGTAGGACTGGATCGGTTCGCGGGCGTACTCGACCGGCCTCGCCGTGAGCACGAAGTGGCCGACCCTGGCGCCCCGCCGCGACCGGCCCAGGAGCGCCTCGGCAGCCCGGTCCAACGTGGAGGCGATGGGCAGGTGCTCGACGTCGACCCGGACGATGTCGCGCACGGAGATCAGCTCGCCGGAGCTGGCGAGCCCGCGCCCGGGCTGGATGATCAGCTGGCGGCCGCTCGGGTCGACCTCGACGCCGAGCCCGTGGATCACGCCCGGGCCGACCATCTGTCCGAGGTCGGCCTGACGCAGGAGGGTGTACTGCTGCTCGCGCACCAGGTCGGCGGCGGTCAAGAAGCGGCCGTCGAAGTAGCGCGGCCGTCGGCGTCGGCGGTCTTCGACGAGCTCGCCCCGGGCCTGGCCCAGGCGCTGCTCCTCCGCGTCGATCAACTCGCGCGCAGGTCCGCGGACGGGGTCGAAGGTGTCGAGATCGAGATCGAGCGGTGCCATGTCAGGTCTCTCCCGAGGTCGCAACGTGGGTCAACATTCCGGGCCCATAGACAAACCGACGGAATCGTTCATCGAGGCTCGGGAGCCCCGGGCGGCGAGTGGGGGCGGTGTCGATGTCGACCGGTGGGGTCACCGGGATGCGCATCCGGGCGAGCAACACCGAGCTCGGGTCGCGGCCGACCGCCAGAGGATCCTGTTCGAGGACGACGACCCGGGGCTGGAGGTGCTCGGGCAGGCGCGGCGGTCGATCGTTCTCCCACAGCTGCGTGCCCTCTCGCCACGCGTCCAAGATGTCGTCGTGGATCGCCTCGAGGCGAGGGGAGGGCGCCATGGTCAGCAGCTCGACCGCGCGGGAGAGGGCGTCGGGGCCAGGGAGGGCGGGGAGATCGACGGGCGCGACCTCGGCGATGATCGCCTCTCGCCGCACGCGGGCCTCGGGCCGCAGGATCAGGCCGAGCTCGAAGCCATCGCGCAGGCGAGCGGGGGTGACCGCGTCGAGGGCGTCGAAGGGCCCGCTGGCGAAGGCCGGGGTCTTGCCTCGCTCGCAGACCACGAAGCGCACAAACACGTCGGCGATCAGCACCGGGTCGCTGGCCGGGTCATCGGGGTCTTCATCGATCCAGCTGTCGACGAGGTCTTCGAGGCGCTGGGCCGCCAGCCAGGCCCCGAGCCCGACACAAAATCGACGGGGGATCTCGATCAGGCGGCCCAGCGGATCCAGGGCCAGGCCGGGCTCGACCTCGAGCTCGTCGTTGTCGGCGTTGAAGCCCACGCTCAAGCCCGCGACCGTCCCGGTCCCGAACAGGTACTGGAGGCCGCGGGCCAGGGCACCCCTGTGGTAGCGCTGCTCGTCCTCGAAGTCTCGCGCGTCGAGCAAGACTCCTTGGACATAGTTGAGTCGGTCTCGACGGTCGCGCTCTCGGTCCAACAGGTGGTCTTTGCGGGTGCTCATGGGCTGCTTCCTTCCAGGCGAGGATCGAGGGCAGGGAGGCGGGTGAGGAAGCCGCGGCTCCCGATCCGAGAGCGGTCGACGTGGATGCCGGGGGCGGGTGTCGGCGCGCGGAGATAGGTGTCGACGCCGACCAGAGAGGCGAGGCCGACCATGAAGGGGTGTGTGGCTTTGGCGACCTCCCACTCGATGTGGGCGGGGGCCTCGAGTTCGAGGATCCTGTGCAGCAGGCGCTCGAGGTCCGGGTCGAGGTCGTCGTGGACCAACACGGTGATGCGATAGGCGAGCTGGTCGAAGAAGGTGTCGACGACCCCGGGATCGATGAAGCGCTCATGGATCCACTGGACCCACTCTTCCCGGGTCGAGCCTCGGGGGCGCGAGGGGAGCGCGGCCTCGAACAGGGCCAGGAACTCGCGGCGGAACTCGTCCCCGAGGATGAGGCTGTCACCGACGATCGAATTGCCGCTTTGGACGACGCCGACCAAGAGAGGGTCGTGCTCGTCGCTGAGGTCGGCTCCGAGGATCGTGGCGAAGCTCCGGCGCAGGCGCCAGCCCTCGAGGATCAGGACCTCGCCACCTTCGACGGCGCCCCCGGTGACGATGTCGATGGCGAGGCTCAGCCCGCGCGCGGTGCCGCGCCAGCGATGCAGCTCCATCGCCCGCTCGAGCGCGGCACGCCTGCGCTTGGGCGGGTAGGAGGGATCGAAGACCAAGCCCACCCAGCGGCCGAGCCACTCCAGCGCCTCCTCGGGGGCGGCGTTCGGGTCCGAGAGCAGGTGGGCGTTGGCGATGCGATCTTCGAGGACGGTGAGGACGCCCTCGAAGTTGGACAGGAAGCGCTCGAGGAAGTCCGCGGGCGAGGGCGGGCGGTCGGGGCCGATCGGTGCGGAGGCCTCGGGCTCGAACAGCTGCTCTTGGTAGATGCGCGGCAAGTAGCGATCGACGTAGGAGAAGCGCGACCCGTAGAGGCGCACCGCGGCGATCTCGGGGCTCGCCCGACCGTCGCCGACGAGCTCGAGGCGGACGAAGAGAAAGCGGCCGCGCAGGGCGGACACGCGACGTCCGCTGCGTTGGATCAAGACCGTGAACAGCCCGCTGCGGTGGGCTTCGGGTGGACACGAGAGCACACCGGGGTGGAAGGGGAGCTCCGAGTCGACGGTCGTCCAGACCGCGCGCGGTGTGTGGGGTGGGGCCTCGAGATCACCCAGGATGTGGGGGTGGTAGCGGTCGGCCGCCGGCGGGGTCGGATCGTCGCTCGCGGCCAGCCACAGCCGGGCCCCGCACTGGCTGGGCAGGTGGGCCTCGATGTACGCGCGGTGCCAGGTGAAACCCTCGCGGCCGCCGTCGAGAGGCCTCCCCTCCGGGCCGCGCAGCAGGGTCCCGCGGGTCGCTCGCTGGGGAGAGGACAGCCGCACCAGTCGCCGCGGTGCTCCGGGCGGGCGCGCACCGACGGCCTCGAGGGCGTAGCGGGCGGGTTCGCCGGGGCCGCGGCACAGGGGGCCCCCATCGTGGCCGACGAGCGGGTAGATGCCGCCCAGGGGCAGGCGCACCGGTCCCTGTTCGGCGCTCGCCTGGACGCCGTAGGTCACGACCTCTGTCCCGGGGACCGGATCGCCGCCCTCGGCCGGCTCGCGCAGCACGGCGACCAGGACCGCGATCGTGCGCGCGTCGATCCATCCGACGCTGAATGGCCGTTGGATGCCCGAGAGGACCATGCCTGGCCCGAGCCGGCCCTCGGGCGAGAGCAGGTAGATCAGCGCGGCTCCGGGGCGCCACGCCAGCACGGCGGTCTTGCCCTCGGAGGAGGCCGCGATGTCGATGGGCGTCTCATCCGGGGGGAGGGTCGCCTCGAGCACCCTGAGCGTGGGTGGGGCGGCGTTCTCCTCGTGTGGGCGGAACACCGTGTCCGCGCGTGTGGGCAGCGCTGCACGGGGCAGGGGCAGCCCGCGGACTCGGCCGAAGCGGGCCGCTTCCCGGTCGAGGACCCAGACACCATCCTCGGGATGGGCACAGATCCTGTCGGGTTTGAAGTCGGGCGCGCGCACGTCGGTCGGGGTCCACCGATCTCGAAGGTCGCGCAGCACGACGAGACTGCCCTCGGCGACGTAGAGCACCCCATCGACACCGACGCTGAAATCGGCGATCGCGCCCGCCGGCGAGTGGACCACGGGGGTGTCGGGGAGTTCGGCGTCGGGGATCGCCCCGCTCGCTCGGATCTCGTGGGTGTCCGGGTCGACGAAGGCGTAGGTCGAGGTACCGTCGAAGGCGGTCCGCGGGCGGCTCCATCGGGCTTCGGCCTCGCCCGGGGTCTCGGTGAAGCTCAGCCCTCGATGGTCGCCGAGCCGGAAGCTGCGTCGCCCTGGGTCGTAGCTGGGAGCTGGGCCGGGGCCAGGAGCGGGGCTGCCCTCGCGAGTCCAGTCACCCTCGGAGGCCAGGAGCCAAAACCGTAGTCCGTTCGCGTCCACTTCAGCACACCTCCGGGACGACGGGGATGGGCAGGAGGTCGCCGTCTGGGTCGCCGTCGGCGAACGGAGAGGGGGCGCCGCGCAGGGTCTGGGGGGCGTCGATGCCGGCGACCGCGACGACCGAGAGGAGCTCGGGGAGCTGCCACGCGGCCAGGGCCAGGGACCGGTCGATGGCCGTCCACGCTCCGCTGTGGCGTTGAAACAGATGGAGGCCGCGCAGCGCCGCGACCCCGCGGACGCGGGCGACGGCGATCTCGGCCTGCGCCGCGATGACCTTCATGCCGAGGGGCCAGCCCGCAGATCCGGGACCACCGGGGGCGAGCGGCCAAAAGAAAGCTCGGAGCGCGAGCCGGATCGCGGCGAGGGTCTGCTCGATCGGGTGTCCGCTGCGCAGATCGACGCCGACGCTGACCCCGATCGGTATGTACTCGGGCCCGATCACGTAGAGCTCGGTGCCGATCAACCTGCGGGCGTCGAGCCAAGCGTGCATGGTCTCGACGAAGGGGCGATCGGGGCGCGGGGCGGGGGCGCGCAGGCCCGGGCGGGGGTGGTCGGGGATGACCATCACCGAGACGACACCGGGGACACCCTCGCGGCGCTGCTGAGGCTTGAAGCGAGGCAGGAGCTCGACCCGACCGACCCGCAGCCCGGGGGCCTGGGCGGCGAGGCTGCGAAAGTCGTCCTGGGTCACGGCCCGGTTTCGGTGCCGAAGCTCGGACTGGACTCGCCCCTCCGCCCGAGCGAGGGTCTCGGCCGCGACGCCGCCCCGGGTCGCCAGGCGCTGGTGAACCTGGACGAGGGCGTTGATGAGCCCACCGGAGGGGTCCTCGCCTCGGATCTCGGTGAGGGCGCCCGGCGCAAGGTTGCCCTCAGGACCGCCGCCGGCGGTCATGGTCGCCACACGAATGCGGGCGCCGCTGGGCGGTCGAGCGCCCCGGAGTCCGTCTCCAAACTGGACGCTCCCGGCCTCTGGATCGAGGGTGTAGACCCGATCGTCCCGGCCTTGGGATGCGAGGTCGGGGACCCGAGTCCAGGTCTCGTAGCCGCCGTCGTCGGCACGGATCTCGAGCGCCAGCGAGCTCGGGTCGATCGAGGTCGCCGGGAGTTGGACCCGCTGCTCGCTGCGTCCGTCGGCGTTGCCGATCACCAGGTCTCGAATGGTCCGAGATTGCTCGACCTCGACGGCGTGCAGGCCGATCCAAGTCAGCGAGAGGCTCTCGAGCGCCTCGATGGGGCGCAGGCGCAGCCACGCGACGACCCGCGCGGCGTCGCCGGGGGCGTCGAGGCGGGGCGGGAGGTCTCGGCCGACGCCCGCCGCCGGGTTGATCGCGGCGTCGTTGGTGGGGACGTGGACGCTGCGGGCGAGGAGGGGGACGGAGAGGACGCCGTCGGTGGTCAGTCCGCGGGTGCTGTCGCGCTGGAGGTCGAGGGCGTCGAAGGCGTAGCGGTCGCCGATGCGCTCTCCGGTGAGCAGCTCGAGAGTGGTCCGCAGGGGCCGTCGCTCCTGGATGTCTTCGAGCCGCTCGATGGGGGCGCTCGCCGGTGCGACGCCGATATTCAGGGTGAAGGGGCGGCCCTCCTGCCCCTCGGCGAGGGACTCGCGGGCGGCCGTCACGGCGCCCGCGGTGGGAGCCATGAGCGCGATCCACAGGCTTCGGTCGGCGGTCTCACGGACGAGGTCGAAGCCCCCGCGCTGGGGCGCCCCGCCAGGGAAGAGCTCGGTCGTCACGTAGGCCGCGATCGGGCCCTTGGCGTCGGGGCGCAGGGCTCGGTAGACCGCGCCCAGGTCGTGGACCATGTCGGCCATGGCCTCTGCGCTGGCGTCGTCGAGGAGCTTCTTGGCGTAGATGCGGCCCTCGAGGGGGAGCACGGTGACCTCGGTCCGGGTCTCGAAGTCGGGTGGTCCCGAGATCCGCGCGCCCGCGCGGAAGGTGACCGGGGTCGGGGGGCCCTCGGGGTCGAGGGTCAGGGCGACCAGCCCCCGGGCGGGGGTCGTCGGTCGCAGCTGCATGCCCAGGAGCTTCAGGAACACCAGGCGCTGACGCTCCGGGATCAGGTTCGCGCGGTAGAGCAAGGTGTCGCCCAGCCACGCGAACAGCTCGATGAGGGTGCGCCCTGGGTCTCCGACCTGTGGGTTGGTCCACTCGGGGGTGTGGGCTGGGATGCGGGCGAGGAGCTCGTCGACGAGATCGTCGAAGGCGCGGTCGTCCAGGCGGGGCGGAAGTACGGGCATGGTCAGACTCCCGCCTCGAGGGTGAGGCCGAGTGAAGCGAGGGCGCCGGTTCGGCGGATGCGGTATCCGATTCGGACGTGGACCTGGGTCGGCTGTCGGTCGACCTCCTCGACGTCGACCCGCTCGATTTCCACCCGCGGCTCCCAACGTTGGAGGTTCTCGGTGATGCGATCATAGATGTCGCGGCGCAGCTCCAAGGTGTTGGGCTCGTGGAGCAGCTCGTCGAGGCCCGCGCCGAACTCGGGGTGGAAGGCGAGCTCTCCAGGGCGGACGCTGAGCAGCAGACGGATCGACTCTTCGATCGAGGTCTCCAGGTCGCCGGGATAGCGCAGTCGCCCGGATGTGTCGGGGAGCGGGAGCAGCGGCCAGCCGATGGGTTCAGGTCGGGTCATGGATCAGTCTCCTGCGCTCCGGGGTAGGGGAATGCAGATCTTCACGAAGGGCAGCCACCAAAACACGATGTTGAGCAACTTGATGAGCAGGCTGAGCAAGATGAACGCGCACAGCGTGATGATCGGGATGCTGAACGAGCAGATCCAAGCCAGACCTCCCCGGCCCTCACGGCCGTCTCCGGCGAGCAGGTCCTCGGGAGAGTTGTCCTTCAGCAGGCCCGAGATCGAGGGCGGGACCGCGAACGCCACGTTGGGTTTGATCGCCCGAATGCCGTCGCTCAGCGGGTCGGGGAGCTCGATGATCGGGCGGGGCGCGGGGCTGCTCTCGAACCACAGGGCGATCTCGAAGGGGGTCGAGGGCGGCGACCAGACCAGGTCGAGGCCGCAGCCGTCTTTGGAGCGGACTCGCATGAAAGCGCGGACGACATAGCGAGCCCCGCGGGCGCCGAACCTGGGGGTGTCGGCCCGGGCGCTGCTGAATCGGGCCTCGGTGGCCGCGAGGGCGGCCGTGAGCATCGCCGACGAGGTCGACGCCTCGACCTCCGGCCACGCTCGAGGCATCTCGACCTCCGCATCCGGCTCTCCGAACACGAACAGGCGGGCCGCAGCGAGCAGGTGGGTGAGGGCGTCGGCCGACCGGCCGTGGCCGTAGTCGAGGGCCACTCCCTGCAACAGTTGGCGGAGTCGCTGGGCGCCGCTGCTGGTGCCCTCGAGGTCGAAGGTCACGACGACCTCCCGGACGAAAGCCGCATAGTCGGCGAGGTCCGGGGCCAGGGCGAGGCGCGGATCTCGAAGGATCTGGCCTGGGCGCGGAACCGGGGGCGAGTCCGCGGTGGTCAGCTGGACCGGGAAAAACCCCGCCTCCTCGAGGGTGGCCACGGAGGGGGTCTCTCGGGTGGGGCGGCTCTCGACCTCCATCGAAGCGGTGGGGACGAGGCCGTAGAGGAGGGTCTCGACGGTCGCCGATGCGCTCTCGGGGGGGAGCGGAAACATGGGCACGATCGCCTCGCGCTGGGTCGACGCGACCGCCCGGAGTCGGGCGATCAGGATGTCGAGCTCGGGCCGGCCGCTGGTCTTGGTGGGCCGGAAGGCGGGGTCGGGGTCGGCGTAGTCGAGCGCCTGCGCGCCCGGAGTCGGAGCCGACGCCCCAGCGGCTGTCCTCCCGCTCGGCGCGAGCTCCGGGGGGCCCCAGCGGGTGACGCCAGCGTCGTCGGTCAGCCAGGCCTGTTCGCGCAGTGTGCCCCTGCCGTCGCGAACCATGCGGCGGATCACCAGGCCGGCGCTCTCGATGCGGCGTGGGTCGACCCTGGGTCGGCCCGGTTCGTCGCATGAGGCCGAGACGAGCGCGAGGTGGAACACGCGGTGGACGGGCTGGTAGAGGCGCAGTCCCCCTCCCCGCGGGCGGACCCGGGACCGCTGCAGGGCCGCCCAGGACTCGGGGTCGCTCAGCTCCCTCTGGACCGCGGCCATGAACCCAAGGTCGCTGCGCTCGAGCAACACGGGGGCCCCCTCGTCCTGATCAGGCTGCCCAGGCTGCCCAGGCTGATCACCCAGACCATGGAACAGCCGAGGTCCACGCAGGAGCATCGTGTGCCTGGTCGCGGTCACCATACGTTCCCCGCTCCCGGTGTGTAGGTGGTCCCGACGATCGCCGGGGACTGGACGCAGGTCGCGTCGACGATCCCCGAGAACGAGGCTGTGCCCGAGTTGACGGTGAGCGTCGAGCAGGTCATCTCGGCGCTCGACGAGCGCAGCTCGTAGGCGCCGGTGGTCTGCAGGCGGATGCCCTGGGAGTCGATGGTCAGGGTCGTCCCTCCGGCGCTGAGCTCGATCTGTCCGCCGTTCTCGCGATCGATGCGTATCGAGGAGACCTGGGAGCCGCCGGCCGAGGTGCTGAGCTCGACCTTCGCGCCCTCGCCGTCTTCGACGATGGCGATCCGGGTGCCGCGTTTGCCGATGAAGCTCCAGCGGTCGACGCGGTCGCCGGAGAGAGATTCCCCGGGTTTGTTGCGGCCGTTCCAGACCCCCCCGAGGACCACGGCTTGGCGCGGGTCTCCGTTGATGAAGGTGACCACGACCTCGTCGCCGACGTCGGGGACCAAAAATGCACCGCGGCCAGCGCCCGCGAAGGGCACACACAGGCGGGCCTCGAGGACCGCGTTTTGGGTGTCGGTCCCGTCGAAGGTCAAAAGCCGGACCTCGAGCTTGCCGCTGCGGTCGACCTTTTTTACCGAGACGACCTCGGCCAGGTGGTTGTCGCTCGTCGCCCGGGTCGGGGGCGGCTCGATCGGGCTGGTGCTCACGAGGGTTCTCCCAGGTACGCCGACTCGGCCACGAAGTCGGTCAGGTAGCCGCTCTGGGCGTCGAAGCGGTGACAGACGCGGGTGACGTAGTAGGTGTTGTCGAAGCGTGGGCTGACCTGGGAGAGGGTCAGGTGGGCGCCGACCCGGAGCGCGGGGTTGCCCTCGGTGGTGCCCTCTGCGGTGACGAAGGTGCGCGCACGTTGGTCGTAGGCCGCGTCGGCGCGGGCGCGGGCCTCGGTCTCGTCGAGGGCGGAGACGTGGCCTAGATGTTCTGCCCGTGGCCCGAGCTCGGCGCTGAGGATCTCGGCGCCGGTCCGTCCCCGTCCAGGACCGAGGCTCTGGCCGCGACTGCGATGGCAGACCCGCTGGGCTCGCTCCGGGTCCCAACCGGCGACCGTGACCTCGGTTGCCTGGTCGGCCAAGTCGGCGCACAGGGTCACCCGAGAGAGCTGGCTGAAGAGCTCGAGGGTGATCGCTTCGCGCTGGACTTCGGAGCGGGGGGCGACGTGGAGCTCGTCCCCGACCACCTGCATGTCACCGTCGTAGGCGCACAGGAGGCGGCGGAGGAAGGCCAGGTCGCTCTCGTTGAGCTGCAGCCGCGAGCCGAGGTCCTGGGTGAAGTCGATGACCTTCGCGCGCAACCCCGCTCGCTCGGCGACCGTGGCCGCGACTTTGGCGATCGAGGCCTTGGGGTGGAGGTGTGTGCGCCGAGCCATGCGCGCGCGCTGGAGGGGGTCCTCGGCGAGGACGGTCAACTCGGGGGCGGCGTCCTGACTGAACTCGGCCTCGATCGCCGTGATGACCCCTCGGAACACCTCCATGGGCTGCTCGGCGTCGCCGGCGTGGATGCTGATCTCGCGGCCGAGGCGAAGCTCTCGCTCGTCTTCGAAGGCCAGGCTCGCGTCGCCGTCGTGGTGGCTGGCGACGTTGCTGTAGCGCAGCTCGAGCGAGGACATCCCACCCTCGGCCTCGGTCATGCGCATGCCCAGCAACAGCTCCGAGCTGCGCGCGTAGGCCTCTCCCCCCACGTGGATCGTGGGCCGGGCGACGTAGAGTCGGCGGTGGCTCGGCGCGGTCTCTGGGGCGGCGGTCATGGTCTTGCAATCTCGGCTAGTAGGCTCGAAGGCGCGTGTGCATCCGGGTCTGTCGACGGCCCAGGCGGGCGCTCGACTCGGCGCGGGCCATCACGCCCGTGGTCTGTGGACCGGCTTGGTCCCGGCCCTGCCGGTCGTCGGATTTTGTCGCCCCCGAGTCGGGCGCGACCTCTGCCTGGACCTCGTCGATGCTCACGTCCATGGTCGGGTTCTCGTTTCGGTGTTCATTTCGGTGTTCATCTCAGTCTTCATCGAATCGGATTCGGGAAGCGAGGCTCGCCCGGGCGCCGACGTCGGCGCTGAGGCCAGCAGGACCCTCGTCGATGGCGCGGCCACCGAGTTCGAAGCTCGCGCCCGGGTTTGGTGTCGAGCGAGCGTCGCGGCGTCGGGCGAGCGCTTCGTTGGGACGGAAGCGGCGCGGAGCCTTGGGGGCGCTGGGCGAGCGCAGCCCGGAGAAGGCTCCCAAGGTGGCGGGCACACCCGCGGACGCGCCGCTGCCCCAGAGGGGGCCTCGGGCTTGGGCGGGCTCGTCACCCCCGACCGGACCGAAGAGCTTCGGTCGAGGTCGGGCGACGACCAGCGGGCTGGGTCGTGTGCCGGGCCGGCGGGTGGCCGGGGACCCCGGTCGAGCAGGGCCTCCCGGGTTGCCGTTCCCGCCCGCCGAACTCGGGCTTCGAGCCGGGGCCCGCATCAAGCCGGTCCCGCCTGTGGGCGAAGTCCCGGTCCCACCTGTGGGTGAAGTCCCGGTCCCGCCCGTGGGTGAAGTCCCGGTCCCGCCTGTGGGTGAAGATGTGGTCCCGGGTCGGCCGATGTCGATGTCGAGTCCGAAACCGATGTCGAGGCCGATGTCGAGTCCGATGTCGAGTCCGATGTCGAGTCCGAGGCCGATGTCGAGTCCGACGTCGAGTCCGAGGCCGATGTCGAGTCCGAAGCCGACGTCGAGCCCGAAGCCGACGTCGAGGCCGATGTCGAGCCCGATGTCGAGTCCGAAGCCCGCTCCACCGCCGATCCCGAGGCTGCCGCCGAGATCGAGGCCCGAGCCCAGCGGGGCGAAGCTCGAGGGCGGACGGAGCTCGGGAGTCG
>CAYVJQ010000031.1:25130-31186 GCA_964451725.1 uncultured Nannocystaceae bacterium
TCGAGGCCCGAGCCCAGCGGGGCGAAGCTCGAGGGCGGACGGAGCTCGGGAGTCGAGAACAGCTCGAGGTCGTCACCGGACAGAAAACGGGGCTGCTCTTCGCCGTTGTCTTCGGCGAGCTCCCGGGCGCTGCGAGGGTCTCCATCGGTGGCCTCGAGGGCGTTCGTGGGCGGCGAGAGCAGGAGGGGCTCCCCGTTCAGGTTTTGCGCCTTGCCCTTGTCGGTGGCCTCGAACAACCCGTCTTGTTGGGCGAGGGTGATGTTGGCGCTCGCGCGCAGGGGGACGCCGGAGGCAGAGAAGAAATCGAGTGTCTCTTTGTAGGACTCGAACACCCCCTTGAATCGGTAGGCGCCCCACTTGAACTCGACGACGCTCGCGACCTTCTTCTTTTTGCCCCCAGGCGCGGGTTTCATCATCGCGCTGAAGCGGTCGGTGAAGGTGCGGACGTCCTGGCCGGAGTGGGTGGTGTCGAAGATCAGGCTCATCGTCAGCTTGCCCGAGGACTGGCTGACGTACTGCTTGTTCTTGTCGGAGTTTCCGCGGCTTTGGATGTTGTTGGTGACCGTGTACTCGAGGCTCTCGGGGTTGAAGTGGACCTCGAACCACTCCTTGCTGCCCGGGCCCTGGACGACCCGAAACTTGGCCCGGGTGATGCCGTCGGCGGGCGGCCGTTCGCGGCCCTGTTGCGCGCCGCTCACGAGCCCCCCCCATCGATCTGCAGCTCCATGCCTTCGTGGGCCAGGTGGAGCTCCTCGATAGCGACTTGGTCGCTCTTGGCGTCGAGCTCGGGGGCCCTGAATTTCGTGGCCAGGCAGTGTCGCAGCCGCCACCGCCAGAGCACCGGAGGGGCGCCCCCGCTGCCGACGTCGGGGCCATGGATCGTGATGTCCGCGGTCAGCCGGTAGGCGTAGCCGCCCTGAGAGACCAGCTCGAACCAGCGCCACAGATCCCGGTTCGAGGTCACGCCGCGCTTGAGGACCACGGTCCCGAAGCTCACCCGGCCGACGCGTTGGGCGGCCCCGTAGTTTCGCCCCCCTTCGTTGATGACCTTGGGCTCCATCGTGGCCTCGAGGCCGGTGCACTCGGAGAACGAGCCGCTGCACAGGCGGACCGCGCCCTCGCTGGCCTTGGCGCCCCGGTCCAAGGTGTGCTCCCTGAAGTCGACCTGAAAGCGAAACGCTCGGATCGGAGCCATTGATTCTGCGCTGAACTCGGTCACGCGCTGGCCCCCATTCCCAGGCTCGGGCCTGGCCCCGAGACGAGGGAGACGAGGGAGACGAGGGAGACGAGGGAGACGCCGCGGCTCTCCGAGAGCGCCAGGACCACCCGCAAGACCTCGATGGGCGCGTTCGGGAGGTAGGAGACCTCCGCGATGACGCGGCCGCGCTCGCGGTCGAGGGTGGTGGTGGTGCTCGGGTCACAGCGGACCTGAAAGGCTTCGCGCGGGTTGGCTCCCCGGAGGGCGCCGTTGTTGAACAGGCTCAGTCCGATCTGCTCGAGGTGGTCGCGGACGTCTCTGAACAGGCGCTCGCCGCTGGCCTCGAACACGATGCTCTCCCCGGCCTGCTCGAGGGCTCGCAGCCACACCGCGTGCAGGCGCTGGATGCTCGCCGGGCGCCGCTCGAAGCCGAGGCTGGTGGTCACGTCCGAGAGCAGGGAGAACCCTCCGCGGGTGGGTCCGAACAGGGATACTCGGTCGAGCAGCGCACGGGTCTCGGCTGCGTCCCGCGAGATGGGGCGCTCACGCTCGCGCTGGTCGGCCGAGAGCTCGGGGACGAGCGTTCGAGCATGCTCGAGCGGGGCCTGGACGGCGCTGCGAAAGGAGCCGCCGGTCAGTGTGCGCCGGGCGAGGAGGCCGGCCAGCGCCCCGTCGGCGGGCTGCACTCCCTCGGGCAGACGCAGGGATCCGGCCCAGCCCCACCATGGGTATACGAGCTGCAGATTTGGGCTCGAGAGGCCGGTCCCCCGATCGCCGAGTGCCTCGAACAGCCCCTCGTTCACCAGCGCCTCGAGCGGGTCGCGGGCGAAGTGCGAACCATCGACGGGGAGGGGGATCGCGGTCAGGAATTGGATGTCAGGGCGGTGTGCCGCCACAAAGGAGGTGCCCGCCGCGACCCACCTCGCCCACTCCCGGTAGCCGTCCAGATCACAGCGTGGAGCCGCGATGGGGGGCGTATCGACGGTCTCCCGGTCGAGGGGGAGGTGCTCGGAGCAGAGCTCGAAGCGATCTCGCGCAGGCTGGGTCGGGAGCTCGGCCTCGATCCACGGGGGCACGGTCGCGGCGAGATAGGGGAGGTCGGGGAGGCAGAGCGAGACCGCCTCCTCGATCCCATGCAGCAGCCCGATCCCTTCCCACTGCGCCCTCGAGGTGGGTTCGAGGGCCGCGACCCGACCGGCGAGCCCAGGCAGGAGCTTCGCCGCTTCGGTCCTGCGTGTGGCCGTGGGCGCACGCAGGGCCGGCGGTGGGCCGACAGGGACGACGAAGCAGCGTCGACCGCCCTGGGCGAAGAACGAGCGAAGGGCGAGGGCGAGGTAGCAGGGGAGGGTGGGCGCTCCGCCGACCTCGAGGGGCATCCCGTCGACCTCGAACAGCGCTGTGAAGGCGCTCCAGTCGTCGATCGGGTAGGGGAGATGCCAGGGGTCGGAGTCGAGATCGGCGGCGCTGCGCTGCCCGGGAGCGTCGATCCAGCCGCGCTGGCGCAGCCAGCCCCGGGTCGTCTCGGACATAGGCGCGGCACAGCGGCGGGCGAACCCGACGAAGCAGGCGACGTCCATTCGGTTGCGGCTGGTGTCCGCGGCCGGCGTCCAGGTCTCGAAGTGCAGTCCCCGTTTCATCTCGTCTCCGGGTTCAGCCCTCGAGGCCGTCGAGCTGGATGCCCTCGCAGGAGAGGGTCAGCTCTTCCATGGCGACGTCACCCCCACCTTTTCCGGCCAGGGTCGGGCCCGTGTATTTGAGGGGGATACACTTGAGGAGAGTCCACGATTGAACCTTGGCGCCGGCCTCGTCCTGCATGGTGATGACCACATTGCGCTGTTCGGCGACGCTCTTGGTGCGGACGTCGACCATCCACCGCCAGAGGTCTTTGGAGTCCAGCACGCCACGTTTGAGGGTGACGTCGCTGGTCTTGTGCAGCCCGGGGATCTTTCGGACATGCATCTCGCTGTCGTTGCCGTTTCGGTACTCGGCGACCGTCAGCTCGGTCTCGAGTCCAGACACATCGGAGAACCCACCAAAGGCCGATTCGAGGTCGACGCCGGGACTCTTGAGATCGACGAGGAAGTTGTAGTTCGAGTAGGGAGATGTTCGTTCCGCCATGATGTCGTCCTCACGCGCTCGTGGTTGCGGTCTTTTGACCGATCCTGAAAATTACGAATTCCGCCGGTTTGACCACCGCCATACCCACCTCGCAGACCAGGCGGCCGCCATCGATGTCGTTTTGGGTCATCGTCGAGCGGTCACAACGGACGAAGAAGGCCTCAGTCTGGGTGCGCCCGAGCAGGGCGCCGTTGAGCCACTCGTCGTAGAGAAAGTCCGAGACGGTCCCGCGGACCCGGTCCCACAGCAGCTCTCCGTTGGGCTCAAAGACCACCCACTGGGTGCCCCGATCCAGGGTCCGCGAGATGTAGTTGAAGTAGCGCCGAACGTTGACGTACTTGAACTCGGGATCCGAGCTGGCCAGGCGGGCGCCCCAGACCCGGTGTCCCCGGCCCGGGAAGCTGCGCAGGGCGTTGACCCCCTCGGGATTGAGGACCTCCTGCTGGCGCATGTTGATGTTGGACTCGAAACGCAAGGTCCCACGAACGACCTCGTTGGCGGGGGCTTTGTGGACACCGCGCTCGTTGTCGTTGCGGGCATAGATGCCGCAGACGTGGCCCGAGGGCGGCACGCCGAGCTCGGAGGCGAGGCTCCGGTCTCCCGGTCGGGCGTCCGGGTTGGGGACGATGATCCACGGGTAGTAGAGGGCCGCGTGATCGCTGTCCATGGTGCTGCGGACCGCTCGGGCCTCGCCGACCGTCTGTTGGGGGGGCGTGTCGAGCACGGCGATTCTGTAGGCACGGCGCTGCTCGACGTGGGTGATGAGGTGGTCGCGGATCGCCTGCGCTCCCGGCTGAGCGCTCGAGCCGGGCGCGGCCACGATCGAGATGTCCTCCAGTGTGTCGAACTGGAGCAGCCCCTGGCGGAAGCGCTCTGGGTTCGGGATGCCCCCATCGTTGCCGTCGGAGAGGGGGAACTCGACCGAGACTCGGGCACCGGAGGCCGAACCGCCGGGTACACCCGCGCCCAGCAGCCCCTGGCGCAACTCGAAGGGGGTGAGGCTCCCGGTGACCGCCAGCGCCGCGACGTTCTCGAGCTGCTGGCGTCGCTGCGGCGGGAGCGGAGCGAGGATGGCCCCGATGTAGCTGGGGTGCGCCTGGCTGAGGGTGAGATCCTCGAACTGTTGGATGAAGCCGTCGCCGTCGACGATGCTGATGTTGAGGGTGATGAACTCGACCCCGCCGGTCGGGAAGGGGGCGAGGGAGAGAGTCGCGCCGACGCTGTCCCGCCATACGGACCCGTCTTTGACGTAGTACTCGATGGTCGTCCCGTCGGTGCCGTTGACGACGGTCGTAGCGAGGTTGAGGGTGGGGTGGGCCGAGGTCGGGGCAGCTTGGACCTGCAAGCTCGCCGCGGAGCTGGTGGCTTGGGAGGTGATCAGCAACTCTTGGGTCGCGGGATCGACGGACAGGTCGACCGCGGCGGCCGCGAACAAAGCGGAGATCTCATTGACCGTGACCGCGTTGAGGTCGCCGACATTGCCGACGCCGGGGGTAGCGACCACGGCGGCCGGGTTCGTGAATCCGAGCACGGTCGAGGGGTGGACGGTGACCGTCGAGTTTGTGCCCTCGATCTCGCTGCCGATCACCAGGTTGCCGGCGCCGTCGAGGCGCGCGTAGCCCCCCCCCTGAATGTTCGTGTTCAAGGCCGCGAGGACGTCGGCGCGGGGGGTCGCGACCGCGGGCAGGGTGACCGTGTGCTCGAGCCCGTTGATCAGGATCGTCAGCGTATTGTTGTTGCCGTCGAGTGGGACGGGGTCGGCGAGCGGAGTCGGGGCGAGGGCCTCCGCGCGTGTGCCCTCGAAGGTCGCCGAGGTCACCACGCCGCCGACATCGACGGCGAGTGTGTCTTGGTCGTCGATCTGGAACGGGGCGACACCTCCACGCAGCTGCGCGGGGCCGGCGGGGGAGTCGGCTCCCGTGCGGAGCATGGTGCCGCTGAGGGCACGGTTCATCGAGCGCACAGCGGCGGGGGCGGTCGACTGGGTGACGCTCACCCCCCCGTTGCCCGATGCACCGGGGAAGCGGGCCTCGAAGCGCACACGTGGGTTCGTCGCGGGCCCCCCGACGACCCAGCGGGAGCTCGCGCGCCCGTCGTCGGCTGGCCCGAGGGGCTCGAACACGCGGGCGACATAGAGGCGTCGACCGCCGTTGGCGAAGAACCCCCGAACCGCGTGGGCGAGGTAGTTGGTCCCCGTTCCGAGCGGCCCTGTGCCTCCATAGAGGCGCTCGAAGTCCCCCACGCTGGTGACCAGCTCGGGATTCATGAGCCCTCGCTGTGCTGCGGGCACGGTGGCCGGATCTCCGCTCGAGACGGGGCCCCGTCGGGTAGAGCCGACAAAGGCGGTGGTGCTGGTGCTCACTCCTTCGAGTGGCTTCGAGCGAAAGCTGGTCTCTTCGACATATACTGCGGGCGCGAGATACTCTGGCATGGGTCAGGCCTCTTTGGGTGGTGGCGGGTTCGTTCAGGGAAGTGTCACTGCGAAGGGAGCGGCGATCAGCTCCTCACCCAGCGCGAGCTGGAGGGGGCGACGGTTGCCGGCCGCCACGGGGGCGGTCATAAAAGCGCTGGGATCGGGGAGGTGGTCGCTGGCCGGGATGGGCAGGACCTCGATCGCGGCAGAGATGGTGTCGAGGGTGACCTCGTCTTCGTCCTCACTCCAGATCGAAGCGGACAGTCCGACGACCGGGATCGCGGTCTCGCCGAGGTGGCGCTCGTCGAAGTGGGTCCAGCGGCGCCC
>CAYVJQ010000031.1:31286-58089 GCA_964451725.1 uncultured Nannocystaceae bacterium
AGCGCGCCGTTCGAGCTCCCTCGCCGCGAGGTCCCGGGTGACGCTCATGCCGATGCCCAAGACTTCGGGTGTGGGCGAGGGCGGATCGGTGACCAGCACGATCCGCACAAACGCGGCCGGGACCGGGTCGCCGGAGACCGAGTCGGTCAGCCTCACGCGGACCATGCTCCAGTGCATCGAGCGCTCGGCCAGGGGCGAGCGATACAGAGGCACGACGACCGGGCTGAGCAGGGCGTCGTCGGCCTCGGGATCCGTCGAGCGAGGCAGGGCGAGGACGAAGCTGCGCGGCAGGTATCGCGCGCTCGGGTCCCGGACCTCGATCCGAAACTGGAGGGCGCCTACTGCGGGTGGAGGGGGCGGTGGGGCCTCGAAGCTGGCGCTGTGATCCTCGAGTCCGACGGCGCTCGAGACCACGTGGATGTGGCGGCGATTGAGGATGAAGGTCAGGCCCTCCGACTGGAGGTCGAGGGTGCTGCGCACAGGGGCGCCGGTCGAGGCGTCCTCGAACTGGATGCCGGCCAGGACCCGATGTTCAATGGAAAAGGACACCTCAGGCTCCCCCCATGTCGGCGCCGGCGATGCGCCGCGCGACCACGGGCGCCCCATCGGCGCTGTGGACCCCGTCGAGGGTCACGACACGAGCGACGTAGGAGTAGCTCAGGCGATAGGTGGGGAGCAGCGAGTCCCACAGCCGCAGGAGATCTTCATTGGTCAGCTCCTCCGGGATCACGTGGACGACCTCGTCGGCTCCCCACATGCCGTCGGGGCTGAGGAACGAGGCGTCGAGCAGGGGGGTGTCGTGCATGGTCCGCATCGCCCAGGCCATCAGGACCTGCTCGGCGTCGGCGGTCGAGCTCCACACGCTGAGCATGAAGTGGAGGTCGAGGGGGAGGGGCGTGGGCCGGTTGGCTGCGCTGCGCTTGCCGATGTTGCGCAGCTGCTCGTTGATCGTGATCCGGTAGAGGTAGAGGGTGATCGCGGGCTCGATCTCGAGGCTGTCGTCGGCCAAGGTCCCGCTCGAGATCAGGCGGATCGTGGCGGGGTAGTGGGTTCGGAGGAGCTCTCCCGGGGCCTCCCCGGGCATCTGTGCGGTGTCGAAGCGCGCCTTGAGGAACCCCGTGATGGAGTTCCCGACGGATCGAACTGCTGTGAAGGCGGCCACGGTGAGGACTCAGCGAGAGGTTTTGAGGCCGAGGGGGAGCCGCTGGCCCAGTCGGTCCAGGGGTTTGGAGGGACCGGGGGCGACGTCCGTCTTGATGAACCCGTAGCCGACCCCCTGGACCAGGACGCCGGGCGCTTGGTCGAGGGGCTTGGGGCCCGCCTCGCCAGGGGAGAGGTCGACGATCCGGATCGCCGCCAGGGTCAGGGAGGCGGTCTCGGGCAGGGCGAAGGTCTTGGTCGGTCCGCGCGAATGGCCGACACAGACCCACAACTTCGTGCGCAGGAAACTGATCTTGGCCGAGAGCAGGACCTCGACGCGATAGGGGCGGCGGCGAGGGGTAGGGAGGACAAAGACCGTCAGCTGGGTCGCCCGGAGTCGGTTGTCGGCAGTCGAGAGGGTCAGCGAGCCGCCTCGGCCGGCGAGCGCGACAAAGGGATCCCGCGAGTCGGACACGCGTCCGAGGGCCCGCTTGGGGTCGGAGAAGGCGTTCGACTTTCGAGCCCGGCCAGGCTCGAAGTCGACCACGGTCTCCATCCACCGGAGCGGCCCGATCAACGGACCGCGGTAGATCGGACGGCCATCCCAGCGGACAGCGATCGCGCTGTGTGAGGTGGGGTCGACGACGAAGGTCTGGCGGTACCGGCCGTCGAAGTCGTTTTGGAGCGGGGTCTGGGGTGCCCCGCCCGAGACCTCGATGGCCAGGCGCTCCCAGGCCGCGGGGTCGATCATCACGACGTTTCCAAACCGGTCGCGAGCTTCGACGCTGACCTCGATCACCCGGCCGGCCTCGGCGATCGAGAACCCGACCTCGGTCGCGCTGGGATCAGGGCGGGCCTCGACCCGAACTTGGATCTCCTGTTCGCATCGGAACGAGTCGCCGTTGGGCAGCACGCCGGTCGCCACGGCCCGCCCCCGGTAGACGCCGGGCAGGGTCGTCGCGCTGATCTGGGCGGCGTAGCGACCGGGCCCCTGAGGGCTCATCACGAGCTCGTCGTCGACTCGAGCGACCGTCGTCGAGATGCCCATGTCGGCGAGGGCGAGGGCCTCGAGGGCCCACGACTGGGCGAAGGAGGGGGCCTGGTCCCCCAGCCCCTCAAGGGTCTTCTTGCGTTGATCGGCCGGGACGTCGGTGTGGGCGAGGAGGTTGTTGAGGCTGCCCGCCGGCATATCGAGCTCGAGGCGGATATGCGCGAACTCGACAGGAGCGCCGGCGTGGGTGAGCTCGGCCTCGATGTCGACCACCTCGCCGGTCGCGTACGCCGGCTGCGTCGTGACCCGCATGCGCATCGTGGACGCGCCGAGGATCGAGTAGGAGTAGACCAAATCCTGGGGGGTCTCGGCCTGCGGACCCGCGTCGAGGATCAACTTCCAGGTCCCGCGGCGTGTGGCCAAGAATTTGTCCGCGACGAAGGCGTGTTTGTAGGTCGCGCCGACGCTGAGGCGCATCTCGGCGAGGGCGTGGATCTGGGACTCGCTGAACTGTTCGCAGAGCGGGGAGACCAGGGTGATCGTCACCGTGTCGTCGCGGCCGATCCAGTCCACGAACAGACCGAAGTTGGACTGTGAGGCGGTGATCTCGAACGCATGGACTGCGCGCCCCTTGGGCGGGAGGACGCCGCGAGGATCGACCGTGAAGGTCAGGTTCAAGCTCTCGGCCAGGGCCTCTTGGAAGCGCTTTCGAAGGTCCAGTCCGCCCAGGCTCGGGGTCGCGATCAAGGCGCTGCTAGCCGCGCCATAGCCGTTTGTCGCCAGCTCGGCCAACAGAGCGTGGTCGACGTTGCTCGCGCCCGGTTCTCCATAGGCGACCGTGAGCACGTGGACCGACTTGTCTGCGAAGTTGGGGACTGCATCGGCGACAAAAAAGGCGTCGGGATGGATGGCCCCCGAGTTGTGGGCGCCGTCGGACATCAGGACCATCCACCGGGTGGCGCCCTCCATGTCGGCCAGCGTACCGAGGGCGATCGTGTCACCGATGCCGTGGGCGATGCCCTCCCCCATGGGGGTGCCACCGACCGGGTCCAGTTGCAGTGCCGCGGCGACCCCCGCCTCCGTGTTTTCGTCGACCCAGGCGAGGTCTCCGACCTGGCCTGGGGTGGGAGAGCCGGGCGGCGGGTAGACCACCAAAGCGTGCTGATGCCAATCCGGCGTCGACTGGGTGACATCGGGGAAGACCGCCACGCTCAGCCGGCCCGCGTCGCCGCCCGGTAGGAAGCTGACGTAGCCGGCCGTGAGCTGGTTGGCGGCTTCGACCAGGTAGTCCCATCGACGGGTCCCCGCAGGGGGAGCGTGTGAGCCGTCGGCGGCCCAGCCCATGCTTCCCGAGGCGTCGAGCACCAACACTGTGTCGACCGCGCCGACTCTAGCCTCGACGCTCAGGGTCGCGTTGTGCTCAGACGCTGGGTCGGAGGATACCGAGACCGTGGCGGGATCGTTCGAGTGCCCGGAGCCCGCATGGAGGCTAGCCTGTCCACCCTTGTCCCCAAAGGGCAAAGCAGCGCTGAAGCGGACGGTGAATGTGCCACTTTGAGTCGGTGGGATGGTGACTGCGTCGACGACCTGGAAGCCTGGGCCTGGGCCTGGAGCAGGAGCAGGAGTGATCTGAAGCGGGCCAGGGATGATCTGGAGCGGCCCTGGCCCATAGTTGTCGACCGCGACCGTCCGGTCGGCGGTCTCACTCGGGAAGATGCTGGCCCCGGCATTGAAACTCAAATTCGCTGCCGGGATGTGCATCCAGGGTTGAAGGGTCTCGGCTTCAGTCGTGGCGACGGACCAGGTGACCCGTATGGGGGTGCTGGCGGACTTGAGGACCAGAAACCAATTCTCGATGACCCCAGTGTTGAAGTTTTCGTTGTCCTGTTCGAGGTCGATCTCGAGCAGGAAGACATTGGTCGCTGGGGAGCTGAGTTTGATGTTGGCGTAGGTCGGGTAATCGGCGGCGGCGGGGCCGATGATCTGGGTTCCGAACGCTGTTTCCCCGAGCTCGGGGAACTCGCCGGGGCTCAGCGAGCGATCCGCAACGGGGGTCGCGTTCATCCAGTGCATGGGGAGCGCTGAGATCCTCAGATCGGCAGGCGCGGCGGACACATCGAGGACTGCGATTCTTACAAAGACCGTCCCAGTGTGGTCTGGAATGGGCGAGAGTTCCCCGAGATCGCTGAAAAAGAGCGATGTGTCGGAGATGTCCGTGGGGGCGATGGGATCGAAACTCGGATCGGCCGGGATCGCGGCGGGAACCGGACTGGGTACCAGGGCAGAGACACGGGGATACATTAAGATGGCCATACAACCCACCAAATTGGCGTGACACAACACGCTGCTTCCACTGCAATTGTGCATACTGCAGTGGTGATGCGGTAGTCAAGGTTAATAAATCGAGGGGTGACTGTGGGGCTGTTTGAAACAGTGGTTGTGGACTTCGAATAATCGGCGTCGGAGCCGCCGAGATGACGCGTGAATGTGGTTACATGCCCCGGGGCGGGACTGGGCGCCGGGGGGCTGTGGTCCAATTGGGGACAGGGTTGGGTGCTCGATATATTCTTATGCCTGATCGTGTCCGGCTATGACACGACATGTGCCAACAGTGGGACCAATGTCACGACGCTGCATTTCATGGGATGGCCCGTTTTGGTTCACTATATAGCCGAGGTCCGGGAATTGGCGACGATGAACCGAACTATTTGCGCTCTGGGTCGGAGGGTCCAATCGGTCCGTCCTTCCGAACAACCGTCGGCTGGGATTTCGATTGGGAGTGCGGTCGCCCGGGACCGACGCACTCCCGGCCGTTGATCCAAACGCGGCCTCGCTGCAGCAGGTCTTGTTCACCGCGCGCGGTGGCCCGCGGAGCAGGCGCCCGAACTCCGGAGCGCAGGCCAACGCCGATCGCAAACCAAACCAACGCCGAGTGTCGTGGACGGCGTCGAGCGTGGCCCCAGTCGAGTCCGACCTCCCCCCGCGGGTGGTCGGGCTGTGAAAACAGGCCACGGGCTGCCAGACCCCCTCCAGACCCCCTCCAGACCCCTGAGTGACCTCGACCCCCGCACCCGTTCAGGGGCGAAGCGAAGGATCCACTCCAACTTGGACATGCCCAGCGAGCCCCCCTAAGCTCGACTCGACGATGGATCCGTCCCACCTCCAGGGCTCGCGCGATGCGAGCGCTCCGCCCCGCGGCCGCGGGCTCAGGGGGTCGAGTGGGTTTCAGCCAGAGGGGGAGGAGGCGACCGATGCGCTCGATGCCCTGACCCGCCTGTTGGAGATCTTGGTCCGCCGGTGGTTGGTGGTCCTGGTCGTCACCGGCCTGGCCGCGGCGCTGGGGGTCCTGACCATCTCTCTGCTTCAGCCCCAGTGGCGTGCGACCGCCACCTTGGTGGTCGACCCGGGCGGGGCCCAGGTCCTCGATGATGTCCGCGGCGTCAATCAAGAGGAGAGCCGGGACCGCTTCGCCTACCAGCAGTATTTCGAGACTCAGCGCGAGATCATCATGAGCCGCAAGGTCGCCAAGGCGGCCCTCGCCGAGCTCGGCCTTGCCAGCGACCCGGTCTTTTTAGGCACCGAAGGTGTGCGCGATCCGGAGGCCCGGGAGCGGGCGGAGGCCGCCGCCGATCCTGTGCGCCGGCTCCAAGGGATGATCAGCGTCGAGGAGGTCCGAGGCTCGCGGGTCATGGCGATCTCGGCCGAGTACCCCGACCCCAAGATCGCCCAGGATATCGCCAATGAGGTCGTCGAGGCCTACCTCGCCCATATCAACCGCAAGCGCACCGACACCGGCGACAAGGCCAAGAGCGACCTCGAGTCTGAACTCGGGACCGCCGACCGTGAGCTCGAAGAGGCCGAAAAGGCCATGGAGCGCTACAAGCGGGAGAAGCGGATCACCTCGATCTCGCTCGAGGACCGGCAAAACCTGATCGCCCAGAACATCTCCACCCTGTCCCTGGCAGCCAAGGGCGCCCAGGCCGACCGGATCGCCATCGAGTCGACCTACAAGCAGGGCAAGAAGCTCCAGTCCGAGGGCAGCCTGGCTGGGGCCTCGCTGCTGAGCATCGGCGAGCGCATCATCTTCGACCGCATGCTCGCGGAGCGCCTCGAGGCCGAGCGCGACTTCAACGATGCCGACCTGCGCTACGGCGAGCGGCACCCGCGCTGGCGCAAGGCCAAGGGCCGGGTCGAGAACATCGACAAGCGCATCGCCAGCGAGAACAAGGGGCTCATGCGCACCCTCGAGGCTCGCTACAAGGCGGCGGCCGAGACCGAGCGCAAGCTCGAGGCCGCGCTCGAGGAAGAGCGCGAGCGGGCCCTCGAGCTGGGTCGCCTCGAGCCCGCGTTTCGCAAGCTCGAGCGCGAGGTGACCAACGCGGCCGGGGCCTACACCAAGCTCCGGAGTCGCGCGGGTGATATCGACGTCAGCAACCGGGTCGAGATCGTGCCGGTCGAGATCCTCGACGAAGCGACCGAGCCCCGCGAGCCCATCCGTCCGCGCAAGCCTCTGCTGCTGGCCATCGCTGTGTTTGTGGGCCTGTTTGTGGGCAGCGTGGCCGCGGTGGTCACGGATCTGCGAGACCACCGGATCCGCAATGTCGCCGATCTCGAGCGGGCCCTGTCGGGCTTTGGGCTCCCGACCTTGGGTCAGCTCCCCGTGCTGCCCCCCGATCCAGAGCTGGGGGTCGGCAACGTCCGGGCCCAGCGTCGCCGTCGCGACCTCTACTCCCACCTCTTCCCCCAGTCGCTCATGGCCGAGCGCTGCCGCGGGATCCGAACCTCGCTCGCGTTCATGCTGTCCACAGAGGGCTCCCAGGTGCTCCTGGTCAGCTCGCCCGCGTCTTCAGAGGGCAAGAGCTCGACGGCCATGAACCTGGCGCTGAGCTACTGCCAGGCCCAGAAGAAGGTCTGCCTCGTCGACGCCGATATGCGCCGGCCCCGGCTGCACCAGGTGTTTCCTCAGGCCGTGGGCAAAGAGGCCCTCGGTCTGGCGACGGTGCTCCAGGGCGAGGTCGAGCTCGACGATGCGCTCCAGCGTGACCTCGAGGGGGCGCCCGAGTTGCTCACCGTGCTGACCTGCGGGCGGATCCCCCAGAACCCGGCCGAGCTGCTCGAGTCCTCGGCCTGCCGCAAGACCATCCAAGATCTGCGCGAGCGATTCGACGTGGTGATCATCGACTCGCCCCCGGCCCTGCCCGTGACCGACCCGCTGATCTTGGCGTCGCGTGTAGACGGGGTGATCATGGTCGCGCGCTGTCGGGCGACCACGCGCACGGACATCCAGCGGGCCCTGACCACCCTGGGTCAGGGCGACACGAACCTGCTGGGGGTGATCCTCAACGAGCTCGACGCGCGCGACGAGGGTCGCCGCTACAACTCGGAGTACTACACCTACCGGGCCAGCGACGAGGGCGCAGAGGCCAGCTGAGCGAGCGAGTATCCAAATGACCCCGAGCGACGCCCCCACCCAAGCCCCGAGCACGCCCTACGACGCCCTCAAGAGCCAGCTGCGCGCCGACCCGCGTCGCTGGTTGATCACCGGAGTGGCCGGCTTCATCGGCTCGCACCTGGCCGAACACCTCTTGGCGCTGGGCCAGGAGGTCATCGGCGTCGACAACTTCGACACCGGCAAGCCAGGCAACCTCCTCGCCCTCAGTGAGGGCGCAGCCGAGCGCAGCGGCGCGAGCCTGGCCGAGGTCGAGGCCCGGTTCGAGTTTTGTGAGGTCGACGTCCGCGACCCGGCGGCCTGCAAGCTCGCCTGCCAAGGTGTCGACTACGTGCTGCATCTCGCCGCGGTGGCCTCGGTACCCCGGACCTTGGCCGAGCCGGCGCTCGCCCACGCCGTCAACGTCGACGGGGTCTTCAACCTCCTCGAGGCCGCCCGCTCGGCCGGGGTCGTGCGTGGCTTTGTGCACGCCTCCTCCTCGGCCGTCTATGGTGACCATCCCGGGGCCCCCGAGACCGGGGCTCAGAGTGAGCCGCTCCTGGGCCGGCCGCTCTCCCCCTACGCCGGCCAAAAGCGGATCGCCGAGGTCCTCGGGCAGACCTGGACACGGACCCACGGCCTGCCGACCGCGGCCCTGCGCTACTTCAATATCGTGGGCCCACGCCAGGACCCCAACGGCGCCTATGCGGCCGTGATCCCCAAGTGGGTGGCGACCCTCGCGGCCGGAGAGCAGCCCCTGATCTTCGGCGACGGGGAGACCAGCCGGGATTTTTGTCCCGTCGAGGACGTCGTCCAGGCCAATCTACTCGCCGCGACCTGGGCCGACCGGTGCAGCGAACAAGAGCGAGCCATGCCCGGCGATCCCAGCGAGGGTGTGTTCAACGTCGGGCTCGGCGGTCGGACCAGCCTGCTCGAGCTCTTTGTCATGTTGCGCGATGGTATGGCCGCGCGCGGGGTCGACTGTGGACAGATGCAGCCCCGGCACGAGGGCTTCCGAGCCGGGGATATTCGGCACAGCCGCGCGGACATCAGCCGGGCGCGGGCGCAGCTCGGGTATGAGCCAGCGATGCCGCTGGAGCAGTCCCTGCGGGCGACGATGGCCTGGCTCCAACAGTAGAGGCGAGAAGGGGTGGCTACGACTCGAGTGGCCACTCGATCTCGCCACTACTCGTGTCGCTATACCTCGATAGATTGTTTCATCGACTCATAGTCATGCGACAGGACAATTGCGTTCCGCGCACCCTCTAGTGTTATATGGAAGGTATGAATCGACGGGTGCTCATCTCTCTGTGTGTCGCTGGAATCTCGGGTATGTCCGTAGGGGCGTGCGCGGATGAAACCACCGGCGGTCTGGTCGACCATGGATCGTGCGATGTACTGATCGAGTGCGCGGCCGGTCTGAGCCCAGAGTTGATGAGTGGGTTCGAGACGGCCTACGGCCCCAACGGCACGTGCTGGGACGGCGGACCGGCGGCGTGGGCCGGGTGTCGAGACGACTGTGCGCAGGCTCTCGATGTGATCAACATGGCGGGAGAGGGCACGGGCGAGACCTGTGGGGTATGCACGAGCGACGCCGACTGTGTCGAGTTCGGGGCCGGGGCGGTCTGTAGTGAGGGCCTGTGCACGACGGTGGGCGGCCAGACGGACAGCGGTGGCGACGAGCTCGGGGATGAACTCGGTGAGACCGAGACCGAGACCGAGACCGGGACCGAGCCCGAGCCGGTCGAGGGTGTCTCGATCATGTTCGTGGTCGACAACAGCGGCTCGATGCGCTCTGCACAGAGGCTGCTCGCGTCGAGCATCGACTCATTGGTGTCCCCGCTCGAGGATGGGAGGTCCCCTGGCGTATCGGCGTGACCACCACCGACAACGGCAACGTCTGGTGCCCGCCCGCGCAGACGACCCCCGAAGGCGGGAACTTCGTCATCTCCTCGTGTCGGACTCGGCTCCAGGAGTTCGTGTTCGGGAACATCGACGACCCCAGCGTCTGCACCGCCAATTGTGGGCTCGGTCAGATCGAGCTGCTTCCGACCAGCGCGGGGGGCTCTCCGGCCGTGGTCCATCCGTGGATCGAGTCTATCGGTGGACAGACGAACCTCGCCAACGGGGTATCTGCGAGCAAGGCGCTGAGCTGCATCTTGCCTCAGGGGTTCAACGGATGTGGATTCGAGTCGCAGTTGGAGTCGGCGTATATCGGTCTGCTGCGCACCTACAGCCCGGCGGAAGCACAATTCGGGTTTGTCGAGGCGGGGTGGCTCACGGTCGTGATCTTCGTCAGCGATGAGGCCGATTGTTCCTACAACAAAGAGTGGGGGGAGATCTTCGAGGCAGATGGGAAAAAGGCGTTTTGGTCGGACCCCAACGCGTTCTTTCCGACCAGCGCCGTGTGCTGGAACGCGGGTGTCGAGTGTGTGGGGGATCCGGCGGACTACAGCGCCTGCAACCCGGTCGATTTTGCGGCCGACGGCAGCAAAACCAACGATCCGAGTGCAGCCGTACTCTTTCCGGTGAAGCGCTACATCGATGGTCTGGCGAAGGAGGGGCCTGTTTTGGCCTTCGGCATCCTTGGCGTGGAGGCCTCCGGCGAGCCGTTTTGGGCCGACGTGGGAGACTTGAACCCTGCCTTTCAAGACGCCTTTGGGATCGGGCCGGGCTGCAGGGAACCCAACCCCTTCGACGACCCCGGCGAGGTCGACGACGAGTTCGTCGAGGCGATTCCACCGGTGCGCATGTGGTCGGTGCTCCAGGAGCTGGGACCTGCGACCGGGGCCGCACACTCGATCTGCGCCCCGGACTACAGCGTCGCCCTGTCCAGCATCAGCGAACAGATCCTCGCCCGTTTCCAGTGAGGGGTCTCGTCACGGGCCGCTGGGACTCAGAGCTGGACAGAGACCCAGACGCCGGCGACCCAGTGTTTCACGAAGTGGTTGGTCGCGGTCACAGGGGCCAGGGGGGTGACGTACTGAAACTGAGGCAGGATCCGCAGCCGCTTGGTCCACAGCAGGTTGAGGCCGGCCACAGCGCGCACGGCCTCGCTCTCGCTGGAGGACAGGTTGGTGTCGATGTACTCGCCCATGAGCAGGGGCTGGAGCTTCAGGTGCTTCGCAATCTTGAAGTCGTAGGTGAGGTAGGCGTGGACCGCCGCGATCCAGGGCGAGGTCTCGGCGAACAGCCAATCTTGGGAGAAATTGCTCTCTACGCTCGCGTAGAGCCCCTTGTGATCGATCTCGACATCAAAGCTGGCCCCGAACACGCTGCGGCGGCAGTCGGGGCCGCGCTTCCACTCGGCGCGACAGGTGGCCTCGTCGGCGAGCGCGTCTTGGACCCGCTTGAAGGCGCCACCACCCGCGATCGAGAGCCATTTGGTGGGGTCGTAGGTCAACCGGGCGTGGAGGTCGACGCCGTGGGGGGCCCCCGAGACCGCGTCGTTGGTCGCGCTGACCGACCAACCCAGGGACCGCAGACCCGGGCGTTTGGGTTTGACCTTGCCCCATAGGGTCACGCCCACGGCCCGGTCGCCCCAGGAGAGGTCTTCGACGGCGAAGCCGTTGTAGAGACCCCGCCCGATCATGGGGATGGAGGAGGCGCCGCGCAGCTCGAGGCGCGAGTAGGGCCGCTTCATGTGCCCGACCTTGATCTGGAAGGCGTCGTGGATCCGTATATTGCCCCACGCGTCCCGGAGCACGTCACCCGAGGAGGGGCTGCCGAGGAGGTCGGCAAAGTCGAGGCTCAGCCGGGTGGTGAGCACGTCCCGGTAGCGGACGACGATGCGAAAGCGAGCCTGGCGCAGCTGGAGCGCACCCGTGCGCTGGACTTGGCCGATGGGCTGTCCGTCGCTGTCGATGGCCGTGTCTTCGTACTTGAGGCGGGCACCCGCGACCACGCGGGCGTCGAGGTCGAACTCGAAGTGCCCGACCTCGAAGCGCTTGCCCTTTTGGGTTTTCGTGGGCTTGGGTCCGGTATCTGGAAGTTCGGAGCTGCCGGGCTCAGCCTCGCCCAGATCGTGCTCGGGGGTGTCCGCCGGAACGCTCGGACCCGGCGCAGACACGGGGACGCTCTCGCTCGGGTTCGGATGGCTGTCGCTGGTCCCGCTCGGCTCTGGAGCCTCGCTCGGGGCTGCACCCAGGGCCTCGGAGGGCACGGTATCCGTATTGGCGACCGGGGCCGTATCGGCGACCGGGGCTGGGCCATCGCCGGGTCCGGACTCGGGCGCGAGCGTGGGGGGCTGCAGTAGGGCGATGGCGAGCGTGAAGCACAGGTTGCCCATCGGAGGAGGTGTACCCCGCCGGCTTTGGCCGATCCAGCCCCGAACAGGTCGCGGCGGTCGAAGGTGGGGGGGCCGAGGCCGAGGCCGAGGTCGAGGGCCGGCTCAGGTTGGCTCAGGCCGGCTCAGGGGCGGCTCAGGGGATCCGGGGCACGTCGTAGATCGGTTTGACGTCGGCTCCGCCCGTGTAGGCGTAGGAGCCCGCGGGTCCGTAGCCGTACACGGTCAGGCCGAAGGCAGCGTCGCTGTCGATGGTGTGGGCGCCCTCGTCGACCGGGCAGACGATCGACCAGTACTCCACACCCTCGAGCTCGCCGATGATCTCCTCGACGCAGTCCATGGGCAGGGGGCCGCCGTCGAGCTTGAAGTCGCCCATCGAGGGTCCGTCGCCGCCGAAGCTGTAGGGGGTCGAGAGCACGAAGTAGTTCTGGATCCACGTCGGTGGGGTCAGGAACACGTAGGTGTCTCGGTACTGGTCGACGGGCGGGAAGTAGGTCAGGGCCGGGTCACCGATGAAGGCGACGGTGTAGGTCTGGCTGACCAAGATCTGGGCGACCATGATCGGCGCGCTGGACTCGACGATGATGTCCTCTTGGGTCCAGGTCTCGAACATCTCGCCGGTCTGCAGCTCGAAGTGATCGCGGGGCGCGGGCAAACTCGTGGTCACGCTCGCGGGTTCGGCTACGGCCATGAAGCGCAGGACGTCCGGTTCGACCCAGCCTCCGGCGCTGCGCTCGGGACTGCGGGTGATCACGTACTTGCTGCCCAGCGCGGTGGCCGGGAACACCTGCTCTTCGATGTGGTCCGTGCAGCACAGGTCGGAGTTCTGATCCCAGCCCGGGGGGGTCGGGATGCCCTCGAGGGCGAGGGGACCAATCGCCCGCTCGCCACTCGAGAACACGGCCACGGGCTTGTCCGACTCGACCAAGGTCCCGGTCATGTCGCCCGGGATCCCGCTGCTGGAGATGTTGACGACCTGCCACTTGTCGAGCTGGATCGAGATCGTGTCGCCGGGTCCGGCGATGGGGATGGACTGCATGTCCGAGAGGGTCGTGGTGGCCGGGCGGATCTGGACGTGGGTCCCGTCTTGGGTGCCGACGACGGTGACGGAGGAGCGATCCGGGAGGCCGGCGATCTGCGGCAGGGGCGGGGGCAGGACGATGGGGTTGGCCGTCGGGTAGCCGATCACCCGGTGGACCGTGCCCAGGCCCGAGGTCGGGAGCAGCAAGGAGGCGTCGTTGCTGAAGTCGTTGGTGAAGGTGTTGAACTGGTAGACCACGATCGGCGCGGTCGAGGTCACCCGAAAGCCGTTGTTGGTCTTGGCCGTGCCGGTCGGTCCAGGAGGCTCGAGCGTGTCCGGGGTCCAGCCCGTGAGCTCGCCGCGGGGGAGCTCCACGGTGGCGAGCTCCCCGGGCCCGACCATGCTTTGATTGAGGACCACGAGGTTCTCCGGCTCGCCGAGGGCGGCGATGTTGCGCTCGATGATCACCGCGGCAGGGGTCGCCCCGGCGTTGGCGAGCACGAGCCCCCAGGGCTGGGAGGAGGCATCGTCGATGCCCCGGGAGTTGGGCAGGTCGACGGCCCAAAACTCGCACCCGATGTTCGAGGGCACGTCGTCGGCGACGTCGCAGCCGTTGGCGCAGGCCCCGTTGGCGCAGACCTCTCCGGCCTCCGAGTCGCACTCCTCGACCAGGGCCCCGGGCAGGCCGTCGGGGTCGCAGTCGTAGACGTCGTTGCCGACGCAGTAGGGCTGACCCGGGGCGCAGGGCAGGCAGCCCTCACCGTGCACGCAGACTTGGTCGATGAGCCCACAGTCGATGGGCTCGCCGGGTTGGCCGCCCTCACAGGGGGTGTAGACCGCGTCTTCGCAGCTTCCGCACAGCTCGCCCCCGGTCTCGGTCTCGGCGCTGTCGCCAATCTCGTCATTCTCGTCCCTCCCCTCATCGACACCCTCGCTGGTTTGGGCGTCGGAGAAGATCGAGGTGCCCTCTTCACCCTGGCAGGCGCCGAGGCTGGAGAGGGTGGCGATTGCGCAGACCAAGGGCAGGCTCAAGCGCACCGGGACGTACGCTCGAGTCTCGGGCACACAACTCTCGAGCCGACAATTCATGGCCGGGTTGTATCACGAGAGTCTCGGCGAGCCTGAGCTCTCGGCCTCAGCCCTCGGGCTGCGGGTTGATGGTCGTCAAGCGCAGCCCGCCCGGGTAGGCGTAGGAGGTCACGTTCGTGTAGCCGACCTGGATGACTCCGAAGGGGTCGTCGCTGTCGGCGACGTGGGAGCCCTCTTGGATCGACCAGTCTGCGATCTCGAACTCGCCCACACCGTAGTAACCGGTGACCATGACACCATCGACGAAGACCTCGGCGCCGCCCATGGGGCGGATGATCTGGACATAGTTGAGGTTGTAGCCGACCCCGGTCACGAACACGTAGCGAGGCAAGAACTGCTCGGTCGGCACCATCTGGTAACTGGCTGGATCACCCGTCCCCGCGCCGCCGTTTTGGCCCTCGAGATACTGGACCGGCATGAACGGCCCATCGCCGAAGAACATGAAGCTCTCCAGGGTGTTGAACTCGACGTACTGACCCTTGTCGAGGGTCACGGGCATCCCCGGTTGAGGTGGGTCGGTGGAGATCTCGACGTTGTCGTCGCCGGCGTAGACCCGCCAGATGTAGTCCTCATTGCCGCGGGTGGGTGCGTGGGCGCCGACATACTCCTGACCCCAGTAGTCCAGGGGCAGCATCTGCTCTTCGATGTGGTCGCAGAAGGTGACGCCGGCAGGCACGTTGACACAGGGGACGGCGCCGACGACCCAGGCCGGCTCGCTGGTGGTGATGATCGTACCCGAGACGTCGTAGCCGGTGACCTGAAGCGTGTCGTAGTGGTCGATGACGACCTCGCCCATGCCACCTGCGGGGACCGCCGGGACCCCCGTGCCGGCGTTGGTCGCCTCGGCGGGCTGCCAGCTGACGGTGGTGCCGTCGTGGATGCCGACGACGTTGAAGTAGGAGGGGGAGCCGATGTTTCCGCCGTAGGCCGCGACCACGTAATTTTGTTTCAAGGCGTGATCGGGGATCAGCATCGACGAATCGTTGTGGGCTTGGGCAGAGATCGGCGAGTGCTGGTAGGCGACGATGGGGACGTCGCTCTCGACTCGGTGGGCGCCGCCGCTGCGCAGCACGGAGACGGCGCCGGGCTGGGTGGGCGTACTCAAGACGAACTCGTGGCTGGCCCCGGGCTGGACCATCACGGGACTGCCGACGGGCTGCTCGCCGTTGTTGCCGAAGTAGAGCTGGACCGTGGCGACCTGGTCCTCGGAGACGTTGCCGATCACCAGCGAGGTCGGCTCCTCGATGTAGTTCTGCATCTTGTTGGCGTGGAAGGAGCAACCGATGGTGCTCTCGATGATCAGCGCCTCGGCGCAGGTCTCGGGCCAGAGCGGGACGAACGGTCCTCCCTCGCCGTCGGGGACCCCGCCGAGGTCGAACTTGGCTCCCCCTTCGTCGTCTGCGTCTGCGTCGCTGTTGTCCGTACTGTCGTCGGTGGCGTCGGTGGCGTCGGTGGCGTCGGTGGCGTCGCTGGACTGGCTGTCGGCGGTCTCCGTGTCCCCGGTCTTGGTGCTGGTCTCCGTGTCGACACCGAGGCTGTCCCCAATCTCGTCTGCCGAGCTGGTGCTCTCGCTGTCGCCACTGTCGGTTGTGCAGGCCAGCATGGTCGCGGCCAGGCCGATCGAAGTCAGGAGCAGTCCAGCGTGGGCGACGCGAAGGGGAGTCGGGGCCATAGCCAACCATGACACAGTGATGGGTGCGCAGCTGGACACAGGACCCGGCACAGATGAGCTATGGGGGACACAGGCATGGGGTGACGAGCCCAGTCGACGGCAACGCATGGGGCGCGGTGGTCCGGGCCGTGAACTCAGGCCTTGATGCGCAGGTTTCGAGGATCGTACATGGGTGTCAGGGAGGCGCGCGCGGGGTAGCGGCGATCGGCGATCTCGATCTCCCAGCGCCCGGCGTCGAGGTAGGCCTGATCGAGCTCGACGACCTGTGCACCCGCCGTCCCGGCCGGAACTTCGATCATCGCTAGGCCGACCGCGCCGCCGAGGGTGTGGCCGTAGGAGGCCGCCCGGATGTAGCCGGCGGGCACGCCGTCTCGGTAGAGGACCTCGGCGTGGAACAGGAGCGGCTCCGGATCCTCGACCAAGATCTGGACCAGGCGCCTGCGCAGGGGGCCCGCGGCCTGTTGCGCAGCCACGGCCTCACGTCCGATGAAGCCGCCCGCTTTTTTGAGGCGCACGGCGAAGCCCAGGCCGACCTCGAGCACCGTGTCGGTGTTGTCGATGTCGTGGCCGTAGTCGCGGTAGGCCTTCTCCATGCGCAAGCTGGCGAGGGCCTTGAGGCCGGCGTGGCGCAGACCCACGGCCTCGCCCGCGGCGACCAGGCGATCGTAGACGTGGGTGGCTTGCTCGGTGGGGATGTAGAGCTCGTAGCCGAGCTCCCCGAGGTAGGTGATGCGTACGCAGATGACCTTCCCGTAGCCGATGTCGATGTCGCGCACGGTTCGGAAGGGGAAGCCCGCGTTGGACATGTCGGCCTGGGTCACGCTGGCCATGAGCTCGCGGGAGCGGGGGCCCTGGATGTTGAGCTGGGCGTAGGCCGAGCTCACGTCGGTGACGAAGCAGTGGGCGTCGCCGGGGATGTGGCGGCGCAGCCAGGTCTCGACGTGGCGGTGGGCCGTGTCGGAGGCGACCACCAAGAAGCGCTCGTCGTCGAGCTTGGAGACGGTGAGATCGGCCTCGAGTTTGCCGTCCTCGTTGAGCCACTGGGTGTAGGTGATGCGCCCGGACTTCGAGGCGACCCGGTTGGCCGAGATCCGCTCGAGTACGGTGCCGGCGTCTCGGCCCTGGACCATGAACTTGGCCATGAACGACATGTCCATCAAGATCACACCCTCGCGGGCGGCCCGGTGCTCCCGCGCCCAGTTGGGGAACCAACTGAGGCGGCCCCAAGACAGCTCCTGAGCATCGCCGAGGCTGGGGTTGGGATCGGTCCCGGGCTCGGCGTACCAGTCGGCGCCCTCCCACCCGCTGACGTCGCGAAAATAGGCGCCCTGGGCCGCGAGGCGCTCGTAGAAGGGCGACTTCTTGGCTCCGCGCGCGCTCAACGGGGCGCGGGTCGGGTAGTGGCACTGGTAGACCATGCCGAGGCTCTCGACCGTGCGCTTGGCCCGGTACTCGGGGGTGCACTGATAGGGCTGGAGCCGGTCGATGTTCATGCCCGTCACGTCGACGTCGGGGCGGCCGGTGAGGATCCAGTGGGCGAGCACGCGGCCGAGCCCGCCACCGGTCAAGATGCCCACCGAGTTGAGGCCTGCGGCGACGAAGTAGTTCTTCAGTTCGGGGGCCTCGCCGACCACTGGGGAGAGGTCCGGGGTGAAGCTCTCGGGTCCACAGAAGAACAGTTTGACGCCCGTGTCGTAGGCGATCGGGACCCGGCTCATGGCCCGCTCGAGGTAGGGACCCATGCGGTCCCAATCTGGGGCCAAGGTCCCGAAAGAAAAGTCCTGCGGGATCCCGTCGACTTTCCAGGGCGCACACACGGGCTCGAACAGGCCGATCATCATGCCGCCGCCCTCCTCCCGGTAGTAGCCGTGGCAGCCCGGGTCTTCGAGCACGGGCCAGTCCGAGCCGATCTCGGGGATCTTGTCGGTGATCAGGTAGTAGTGCTCGGCGGCCTGCAGGGGCACATTCACGCCCGCATCGGCGGCCAGCTGGCGGGCCCACATGCCCGTGCAGTTGACGACGATCTCGGCCTCGATGGTGCCCTGAGGGGTGCGCACACCCGTGACCGCCCCACGCTTGTGGGTCACGCCCAGGGCCGGCACACCCTCGAGGATCTTCACGCCTTGCATGCGCGCGCCCTTGGCCAGGGCCATGGTGACGTCGACCGGGTTGACCTTGCCGTCGCGGGGGACATAGAAGCCCGCGAGCACGTCGTCGACCTTGGCCAGCGGCCACATGGACTGGACCTCCCGGGCCGAGATCTCCTCGACGTCGATGCCACAGTAGCGGTTGAAGGCCGAGACCCGGCGATACTCCTCGAGGCGGTCGCGGTCGCTGGCCAGCTCGATGAAGCCGACCGGGTCGAAGCCAGTGGCCTGACCCGTCTCGGCCTCGAGCCGGGCGTAGAGGTCGCGCGTGTACTTGCGCATCTCGATCGAGGTTTCGGAGGTCGATCCAAAGCACACCATCAGGCCGGCCGCGTGCCAGGTGGTGCCGGAGGTCAACTTGTCACGTTCGAGCAAGACCACGTCTCGCTCGCCCATGTGGGCAAGGTGGTAGGCGACGGAGCTCCCGATGATCCCGCCTCCAATCACGACGACGCGGGCGCGCTCGGGCACGACGGGCTCGGACATGGTCGGCATCCTATCAGGCGCGGTTTCGGGCATTGCCTGGTTGGACCCGTGGACAGGGTCGGGAGAAGCTCGACGGGGGTGGGCTCAAGCCTCGCTCGTGGGCCCGGGGATGAACACGGGACATGGGTGGACCAGAGCGATTATGCTGTTGGGGTGACCCGAGGCGTGGCTGAGATCGGCGTCTGCTTGCTCGACGCAGATGGCCGTACGATCGACGTCGATCCCGGCTTCTCCATGCTGACCGGGCTCGACCTCGAGCCTGGGCAGGTCCTGCGTGAGGCGATCACGTGGTGTCCCTCGTTGCCGCGTGCAAAGGCCGAGTGTCTGGTCCGCCATCGTGACGTCGAGCTCACCCTGCGCGCGACCGGTGTCCGCTCCGGGCTCGTGGCCTACACGGTGCTCGCCCGCCGGGTCCCCGCGGCCAGCGAGATCGCTCGGGAGTTGCAGAACGCCCAGCAGGTGTTCCAGGCCCTCCTGGACGCCAGCCCCGTGGCCATCGTGATCCTCGATGCCGACACGCGGGTGACGATATGGAATCGGGCGGCGGTCGAGATCTTCAAGTGGACGGCCGAGGAGGTCGTCGGGCAGCGCTATCCCCTGGTTCCAGAGGAGCAGTGGGAGAGCTTCGCCGACTTGTTCAGAGAGGTGATGGACGGGCGTGGGTTCACGGGGGTGCTCGGCGTTCGCAGACGCAAGGACGGCTCACCGATCAGCCTGCGCATGCACACCGCGCCCATGCGCGACGCGGAGGGTGTCATCTACGGTGGGATGGCGATCTTGGAGGACCTCACCGAGACCCACCGTCTGGAGGAACGGGTCCTCCACGCTCAAAAAATGGAGGCCATCGGCCGGCTCGCAGGGGGCATCGCGCACGACTTCAACAACCTCCTGACCGTGGTCGTGGGGATGGCGGATCTACTCGGCCTCGACCCGAGCATGAGCGCCGAGTCGATCGAGCGTATCGAGGAGATTCAGCGGGTGTCCGAGTCGGCCCGCGAGTTGGTCGGGCAGCTCATGACCTTCAGCCGTCTCCAGGTCGTGCGACCCCAGGTCATCGACGTCGATGCCCGGGTCCGGGACTCGCGGCGAATGCTCGAGCGGCTGCTCCCGAGCGATGTCTGCCTGCGTATCGAGGCCAGTGAGACGCCGATGTGGGTGCGCGCGGACCCGACCCACTTCGACCGGATCTTGGTCAACCTGACGGTCAACGCCCGCGACGCCATGCGCGGTGGCGGTGAGCTCTCGTTTCGCTCTGGGGTCGTCGCGGTCGCGTCGGTCCCGGGAGAGGAGAGCTCGGCGCACACCCGCTACGTCTGTCTGACCGTCGCCGATACGGGAGAGGGGATCCCCGCCGACGTCCTGCCCCATATCTTCGATCCCTTCTTCACCACCAAGGGCGCGGGCGAGGGGACGGGGCTGGGGCTCGCCAATGTCTACGGCGTGGTTCGCCAAAGTGGGGGCATGGTCGAGGCCGACAGCACCGTCGGGAAGGGCACGGAGTTTCGAATCTACCTGCCCCAAGTGAGCGCGCCGGTGGAGTCTGGACGCCGCGTCGGGCCTGGCTCGCGGATCCCCAGTGGAGACGAGCGGATCTTGTTGGTCGAGGACAACGACGCGGTGCGCAAGTCGACGGCTCGCCTGTTGGCTTCGCTCGGCTACACGGTCGACACGGCCAACGACGGAATGGAGGCGTTGGCTCGCTTCGGGGCGGGTCTGGCCGTCGATATGGTGCTCACGGATCTGTCCATGCCCCTGCTCGGGGGAGCCGAGCTCGCCGAGCGCCTCAGTGAGTCGTATCCGGATCTGCCGATCGTGTTCATGTCGGGGAAGCTCGATGTCACCTCGCTCAGGCGAGAGGTCGAGGCCGGGCGGGCGACCTTCCTGCAGAAGCCGGTGTCGATCCAGACCCTGGCCACGACCACGCGGGCGGTCCTCGACCAGCGAGCTTGAGCGCTGTCCCGTCGATCGAGAGAGGCTCGGCACGGGATGGCTCGGAGACCGCACGCCGATCCGGCTGTTGCTAAGCTGAGGCGATGAAGATCACCAGCAAGGGCGCGCCCGATGAACGTGCGGATCTGTTCGGCGGCCGGGGGGTCGTCAAGGTCTGGAACATGATGGGCGGCCAGTCCATGCCACCGTTCAGCGCAGCCCTGGCCTGCGAGCTCGATCCGGGCGGGCGGGTCGGTCCCCATGTCCAGCAGCAGGACCCCGAGATCGTCGTCGGTATCGCGGGCCTGGGCGAGGCCAAGGTCGGGGGCCGGCAGTACTCGCTGCGCCCAGGGGACGTGGTCTACCTGGCCTTTGGAGAGACCTTGGAGATCATCAACCATCTCGACGACACGCCGCTGCAGTACCTCATCATCAAGGCACGCGCGGCGTCCTCCGAATCTTAGACGGGGGCCCCGTCGCCGGTCAGCGGCCCGGGCTGCGGCCGCGGCCACCGCCACCGCCACCGCCACCGCCACGCCTGCCGCCGCCGCGATTGCCACCGCCGCTGCGGTGTCGACCACCGCCACCACGATTGCCACCACCACCACCACCGGGACGCCGGCCCGAGGCGGACGAACCCTTCTTGTCGAGGTCGGTGGGCCCAGGAGGGGGCTCGGTGGCCTGGAAGGCGTGTTCGTCGACCCGATCGATGTGTTTGTGGATCAGGCGCTCGATGTCGGCGAGGAAGGGGCGCTCCTCGATGTCACAAAACGAGAGTGCGATGCCCGAGGCGCCGGCGCGGGCAGTTCGGCCGATGCGGTGGACGTAGGTCTCGGGCACGTTCGGGAGGTCGAAGTTGATCACGTGGGTGACCCCCTCGATGTCGATGCCACGGGCGGCGATGTCGGTGGCCACCAAGATTCGGATGTCTCCGGACTTGAAGGCCGCGAGTGCCTTGGTGCGGGCGTTCTGAGACTTGTTGCCGTGGATCGCGGCCGCGCCGATGTTCGACTTCTCGAGGTGCTTCACGATCCGGTTCGCGCCGTGCTTGGTCCGGGAGAACACCAGCGAGCGCTCGATCTTGCCGGCCGACCCGCCCTTGATCAGGTCCACCAAGAGGTTGCGCTTGGCGTCCTTGTCGACGAAATAGAGCCGTTGGTCGATGAGCTCGGCCGGCTTCGAGATGGTGGCCACCGCGACGCTGATCGGGTCGTTGAGCAGGCCTTCGGCGAGCTGCCGGATCGCCGGGGGCATGGTCGCCGAGAACATGAGGGTCTGGCGCTTGTCGGGCAGGGCGCGGACGATCCGGCGGACGTCGGGCATGAACCCCATGTCGAGCATCTGATCGGCCTCGTCGAGCACGAACACCTGAAGGTGGCTCAGGTCGATGTGGCCCCGGTTCATGAGGTCCAGGAGTCGGCCCGGGGTGGCGACCAGGATGTCCACGCCACGGCGGAGCTCGGCGATCTGGGGTTTGTCGCTGACGCCACCAAAGATGACCATGTGCCAGATCTCGAGGTGCTTCCCGTAGGTCTTGATGCTCTGGGCGATCTGGGCGGCGAGCTCACGGGTGGGCGTGATGATCAGCGCGCGGATGGCCGGCTCGTCGCCGGCGTTGGCGTCGATGCGCTGGAGAATAGGAAGGGCGAAGGCGGCGGTCTTGCCGGTGCCCGTCTGGGCGCAGCCGAGCAGATCTCGACCCGCGAGGGCCGGAGGGATCGCATCGCGTTGGATGGGGGTGGGCTGCTCGTATCCAACGTCGTTGATCGCTTTCATCAACGGGGGCACGAGGCCGAGTTCGTCAAAAGACACGGGGCGCTGGTCCCACGGATAGGCGGAGGACGCAAGCGAGCCACCCAATCGGGGTTTGACCGGTCCCCCTGGCGGTCCAGGGGGGGCTGGTGAAAACACACGGGAGCCCACAGCCGTGCCCGCAGCCCATGGTGCAAGCGCGCTCAGCTCCTATGGGCTATGGGCGGGCGCGGCCTATCGCTCGCTGTGGACTTCGACGACGAGCGATTCGAGGCGCCTGGGGACGGTGAGGACCCCGACCGTGATCACCGTGCTGCCGTCGCGGACCTCGAGCTCGTGGCGGCCGGGTTTTACTGGGAGTCCCGCCGGCGGGAGGTAGCGCCCGTCGACGAACACGCTGCCCCGACCTTCGTGGACGAGCACGCGCAGCTCGACATCGCCGCGCTTGCGGTTGTTCTTGGCCTCCTTGCGTCGGGCCTTGCGGCTGAGCGATCCGTCCGGTTTCCACTTCGGGGTCTTGGCGGTGTTGCTCGGGTACAGGCAGACCTGGTCGCCGCAGTCTTCCGTGGGCGGCAGCGGTGGGTCGTCGCCGACGAAGCCGAGGCTCGCAGCGAGGGCGATCAGTATGAGTAGACGCATCTCAGAACCTCCCCTGGAGTTGAAGCCCGCCGCCTTGGGGCGAGAAGTAGCCGCCGACTTGGACTCGGGCGTGCTCCGAGCTGGTCTCGCCCGCTTGCCTGCGCTTGCGGACGCCCAGGACGATCAAGGTGACACCGGTGATCACACCGACCGCGGCCAACCCGGCCCCTGCGTAGGTGAGGGTGTTGGCCTGCGCTCCCTGGCGATCGAGGGCCGCGAGTTGGTCGAGCTCGGCCGGGAGGTCGAGGGCCTCGGCTTCACGTTGGCGAGCGTTGCCCTTCGCGGCCCCGGCCCCGACCATGGCGACCCCGGCGAGTCCGAGCACCAGCGATGCCGAGCCGCCGATGATCAGGCCTGTCCCTGGCTTGCGCGGCTTGTCGTCGTCGATCGGGGAGGTCCGTCGTGTGCGCGCGGCCTCGGCCTCGGCGGCCGCACGCTCGGCCTCGATGGTGGCGATCAGCTCCTCGATGCTGGCGATGGTGCGGTTGGCCTCACCGGCGAGCTCGGCCGCCCCCTCTTGGGTGACGGGGCGCCACCGTGTGCGGGCGAAGTTGTCCTTGTTGGCCAGGTAGAGGGCGATGTCGTTGGCCGTCATGGCCAGGGGCAGGGCGCGCTCGGCCGACTCCAGGTCGCGGTCTTCCTCGGCCGCGAACCGGAGCTGATCGGCCGCGGCCAAAAACAGGGCGGGATCGCCGTTGGCCTCGGCGGCGCGCTGGAGCTCGGCCGAGGCGAGGGCGGGGTCGTCGCTGAGTCCGCTCCTGACCTCTGAGCGAGTTGCGCTCGCTTGTTCCGGAGTCAGCCCGCCCGCGGCGCGCGCGGGGAGTGGGGCCAGCGTGAGCGCGAGACTCAGCAGGGATCCAGTGACGAGAGAAGCAGTCCACCGCACGCCAAAAGTGTACGCTTTTTGAAAATGTAGCGATCGACGTCAGGAGCGTATGAGAGACCCCCTCGGATACAGTCGGCGGAAACGCTGTGAAGACCCAAAACCGTGTTGGGAGCCCCATCCTGGTGTTTTGGTGGTGGCTGTGGCACACACGCGGCCGTGAGCGAGGGCCCGAGCGACCCCGATCGCCGTTGGCAGCGGGACCTCCAGCGAGGGGTACGGAACGCGGCCGAACTGGCCAAGTTTGAGGAGCGGGCTGGGGAGCTGGAGGGCGACGGCGCAGGCGCGGTCGGGGACCGTTTCAAGGTCCGCATCCCGGCGTCCTACCTCGCCCACATCGACTGGAGTGACCCGGACGATCCGATCCGCAAGCAGGCGATCCCCGACCCGCGCGAGCTCGTGTTTTTGCCGGGCGAGCTGCTCGATCCGATCGGCGACGAGGCTCACAGCCCCGTGCCCCATCTGACCCACCGCTACCCCACGCGCGCCCTCTTGGTGCCGACCTACATCTGCTCGATGTACTGCCGGCACTGCTTTCGCAAAGAGGCCATCAACGACGAAGGCACGGGCTTCTCCATGGCCGCCCTCGAGCCGGCCCTCGCCTATATCGAGGCCCACACGGAGCTGCGCGAGCTCATCCTCACCGGGGGCGACCCCCTGACCCTCTCCGACCTCCAGTACGCCGCCTTGCGAGAGCGACTCGAGGCGATCCCCCATCTGCGGATGATCCGCGTGCACACACGTGTGCCGGTCAGCCTGCCGACCAGGGTCACACCCGAGCTGATCACTGCGATGGGCTCCTCGTTGATGACCTGCGTGGTCACCCACTTCAACCACCCACGGGAGATCAGCGAAGAGGCGATCGTCGCTTGCCGGCGGCTGCGCGAGGCCGGGTTCATGCTGCTCAACCAAAGCGTGCTCCTGGCGGGGGTCAACGATCGCCTCGAGGTCATGGCGGAGCTGCTCGAGGGGCTGGTCTACAAGTTGGGCGCCAAGCCCTACTACCTGCACCACTGCGATCTGACTCGGGGTGTGTCGCACTTTCGGACCAGCATCGAGCAAGGGCGGGCGCTCCTGCGAGGCCTGCGGGGGCGGATCTCGGGGCTGTGTATGCCCGAGTATGTTCTCGATCTGCCTGGTGGCGACGGCAAGGTGCCTATCGGACCCAGCTACGAGCAGGCCCACGATGGTCGACGCTGGTGTTTTCACACCTGGGCGGGGGGCCTGCACCACTATCGTGAGGTGCTTCCGAGCGCCGGGTTGGGGACGCTGGACCCCGATGGATCTCGGTGAGCAGGGCCTCGGGCAGTCGAAGACGCTGGGATTTTCGTGTCGAGAACACCCGGCGCTATGCTCGGTGAATGTCGAAGCATCGTCTCGTCGAGCGGCGTCGGTCGCCTGTTGAGAGCGGCCGACCAGCAGCCCGTGGTGAGGGGGTTCACCGCGGACTGCCAGCCCACGGGGTTTGGGGAGCGAGGCTCTGGGGAGCGGTGATGGTGATGGCGATGGCGGTGTCGATGGCGTGTGGGTCGGCTCCCGCGACCGAGTCGGTGTCGCCCATGGCCCTGGGCGACACCGAGGGGGCTGAACTCGCCGAGCTGTGTGTCGAAGCGCTCCGAAGCTGGGAGTTGCTCGATGACCAGGGGGTGGCCGTGTCGCGGACCCGCGGCCGTTGCCTGGGTCGGGTCGAGCACCCCGAGCAGGGAGAGCTGTGGCACTTCGTCGCCCAACTTCAGGATCTCGGCGCAGAGGCGCCGACCTGGGAGCTGCACCTGTGGCTCGGGGGAGACGGGTGGCCCCGCCACGCCGAGTTTCGAGAGCCGACCCGGGTGACGCGCCTGACTTGGAGAGAGGGAGCGCTGCTGGTCCGGCGGTTTGGAGACCAGATTGAAATCGTTGAACCCGAGGGGACACAGTCGCTGTGGCCCATGGCGAGTCACGGCCTCTACTTGCGCGAGCTCATGCTGCGCTTGGGGGTGGGGGTGGAGGGCGAGCGAGTGCAACAGCGCAGCTGGCTTCTCGATCGGGACTCGTTGGGGGAACTCGACATGCGCCTGGCTCGCGATGGCGAGCGAACCCTGCTCTCGAAAGGCGAGGGCGGGCCCACGCTCGTCTTCGAGGGCAGCTCGCGGCTCTCGACCTTGCGTCTGAACACGATCGAGGTCGGGGGGCTGCTCCGCTATCGGAGCCTCGAGCCGGGAGAGGACACGCTCGCCGAGTTCTTGCCCGCCGTGCCTCGACCGCACTACGAGCTCGGGGCGGACCTTCGGGTGGTGCCCGCTGACGTGGCTGCGGAGCAGGGAAAACCGCGCTTGGGCGGGGAGCTGGTGATGTCGGCCGAGACCGCGTCGGAGGGAGCGGGGCCCGGCCGGCCTGCGGTGCTCTTTATCGGCGGCGCGGGAGCCCAGGATCGCTACGGTTTTGTGCCTGGCAGTTCGGTCGACATCGGCAGCCACGAATTTCACGATGAGCTGGCGAGGGCCGGATTCGTCGTGATGCGCTTCGACGATCGCGGCGTGGGGAGCAGTGAGATCGGCGAAGATCCGACGCCGGGGTTCGCCGATCTGGTCGACGATGGGCGCCGGGCCCTGGCTGCGCTCGCCGCCCGACCCGAGGTCGATCCGCGGCGCCTGCTGATCGTCGGCCACGGAGAGGGGGCCCTGCAGGCCAGTATCCTCGCGGCCGAGGGGGTGCGGGTGGGCCGACGCCGGCGGCGCTTGCGGGGCCTCGTGGTCTTGGCCGCACCCGGTCGAAACCTGCGCGAGCTGATCTACGACGAGATCCGTGCGTCCTTCCCCCCCGGCAGCGAGGCCGAGGTGCGGGCTGTGCTCCAGCGAGCCGCCGGGGTTCACGACGCCGCCCTCGCGGGTAGGGATCTGCCCGCGAGCAGCGAGGGCGCGCGGCAGTGGATGGTGGAGGCGTTCGCGGAACAGCCGCTCGTGCGCTTGAGGGCGGTTTCAGTGCCCGTGCTGGCGGTCCAGGGCGGACGAGATTTCCAGGTCAGCGCGGCCCGGGATTTCGAGTCGGTCCGGGGGGTGGTCGAGCGAGGCGCCGGGGGCTCCGAGGTCCGCCTGTTTCCGGATCTGGACTATTTGTTCAAGGCGGAGGCTGGGGAGTCGACGCCTGGCCACTACGGAGATCTGAGCCGGCGGGTCGATCGGGACGTGCTCATGGTCGTGCGGGATTGGGCCCTGTCGCGGGTGGAGTAGAGCGCCGCGACTTCCTACCCGCGCGCCCAGTCTGGAAGCGGGGCCTCGACGCGGATGGGTTTGTCGCTGATCGGGTGACGAAACTCGAGGGTCTGGGCGTGCAGGTAGAGGCGATCATGGACCTCCGGAGGA
>CAYVJQ010000032.1:0-57972 GCA_964451725.1 uncultured Nannocystaceae bacterium
CGCTTTCCGATGGGAGCGGAGCGATCCCGGCCGGCTCCCGCCCAGGGTTGCTCTCGGATCCCGCGTCGGTCGACTCCGGCCCAATTTCGGTCGGTCCGGTCTCGGTCGGTCCGGTCTCGGCCTCGGTCTCTTCGGTCGGACCCGCGCTGGCGTCGATCGGCTGCGCTCCGGTCTCCTCCGACGCGGAGCCTGCCTCGACCGCTCCCTCCGAGTTCCCACCGGCCATCGGCCGCTGCAACACCGGAGAGGGGGGCGCCGAGGCGTGGGCAAGGACCGGCGAGAGCGAGACGAGGCAGGCGAGCGAGAGCCCAAACAGACCGCGCCGGCCGAGGCTGTGTCGCACTCGCAGTTCGTGGTGAAACCCATCGCGTCGCCTCGCGCCGGATTTTCCGTCGAGGGCGAAGCGCTGAAACGCCGCTGTACCGGGCGAGGCGAACTCGCGGCGAGTGGTGAAGGATCGAGAGATAGACATATCCGGGCGCTCCATCGAGGACCCGAGGACCCCGACAGACTGGTCCCCGACACCCGGGAGTTGGTTCAACGTCCGGCCTTCAATTTCAAAACGCCGAGCTCCCGAAGGGGCTCGACGTCTCGAGGTCGCAGGCTACACCCGCTCGGTCAGTCCTCGACGAACTCGCGCAGCTGTTTGGCCCGCTCGGCCTTGCGCAGCTTGCTGAGCGCCTTGGCCTCGATCTGGCGGATCCGCTCGCGGGTCACGGAGAAGTCCCGGCCGACCTCCTCGAGGGTGTGGTCCGAGCCCTCGCCGATACCAAAGCGCAGACGGAGGATCTTCTCTTCGCGCGGGGTCAAGCTGGCCAGGGCGCGGCGAGTCTCGTCCGAGAGGTGCCGGTCGACCACGCCTGATCCCGGGTCGAGGGCGTTTTTGTCTTCAATGAGGTCGCCGAGGCTCGAGTCGCCGTCTTCACCCAGCGGGGTCTCGAGGCTGATCGGCTCCTTGGCGATCCGAAGGATGGCCCGGACCTTCTCCACCGGCATGCTCATCTTGGCGCCGATCTCTTGGTGGGTGGGCTCGCGCCCGAACTCTTGCACGAGCTGACGGGTGGTCCGGATCAGCTTGTTGATGCTCTCGATCATGTGCACGGGCACGCGAATGGTGCGAGCCTGATCCGAGATCGCACGGGTGATCGCCTGCCGGATCCACCACGTGGCGTAGGTCGAGAACTTGTAGCCGCGCTGGTACTCGAACTTGTCCACGGCCTTCATGAGGCCGATGTTCCCCTCCTGGATGAGGTCGAGGAACTGGAGCCCGCGGTTGGTGTATTTCTTGGCGATCGAGACCACCAAGCGGAGGTTGGCCTCGACGAGCTCGGCCTTGGCGGCCTCGCGCTCACGACGGGCCCGCTTGAGCTTGTCGTAGAGGACGACCAGCTCGTCCGCGGACACACCCAGCTCCTGCTCGACCCGCTTGATGCGCTTGTTGGCGACTTTCATGCGGGTGATGACCTCCTGCAGCTCCCAGGGATGCAGACCCAGGCGGCGACAGAGCTTGAACTCCTCTTGCTCGCGCAGGCGCACGCCCTCGAAGGTCGAGCGCAGCTCGCTGAGATCGACCCCGGCCCGGCGCTGACAGTCGTCGAGCTCGCGCAGCGCTCGGCGGACGGTCTCGACGGTCTCGACGAGCTCCTCGCTCATCTCCTCGATCGACTTTCGGCTCAGGCGCATGTCGATCATGGACGCGACGGCGGCCTCTTCGTGCTCGCTGCGCCGACCGACGACCTTGTCGTCGACCTCCTCTCCCTCACTCAGGTCCGCGCTCAGCTCGACCACCTTTTCGTCGTGCTTCTCGAGGTCCCGATGGTGCTTGCGCAGGCGCTTGAGCTGCACCTTCATGTTCTCGATCGCGGCCTCTTGACCCGTGGGTCCGTCGGCCTCGCCGGGCCGCTTCTCGTTGGTCTTGGCCGGGATGACGAAGGCGTCTTTGACCCGGAGCAGGCTGCGCTCGACCCGGTCGCAGAGATCGAGGACGTAGGGGATGGCGATCGGGCTGTGGAGCACGATGTCGACGACCTTGTTCTCGCCAGTCTCGATGCGCTTGGCGACCTCGATCTCGCCCTCACGAGTGAGCAGCGAGATGGTCCCCATCTTCCGCAGGTACATGCGGACCGGATCGACGCTGCGCCCACGCTCATCCAGAAGCCGAGGTTTGGCCTTGGTGGTGTTGCGGGGGGCAGCCTTGGATTTGGCGGTGGTCTGGTTGCTCATAGGCACCTTCTTGGGTTGCGAGCTGCGCTCGGCTCACGGGCATCCGCGCGGCATTTGGGGCGCGCGCGCGCGCCGGGTGGGGCCACGGCGACGTGGGCACGAAGCGGTGTGCAGGTATATCCGCAAAGTGGGGTAGATCCACCGTGCAACGACGTTAGGAGGCGCGCGCGGCGAACTGGGCGACCATGAAGATCCGCCCTGCGGCGGCGCGCTGGAAACTGACGGCCGCACAGGGGGCAGCAGGCGCTCTGGCGCGCACCGCGGAAGCCCGAGCAGGGAGAACCCTGCCGGCCCGAATACACGAACGCGCCGTCGGGGTCTTGCCCAACGACGCTCGAGCGAGTTTGCTCGCAGCGCGGGAGTGACCCCACACTTTTGCGCTCCACCCGTTTGATTCGCGCATCCTAGCCTAGAGGCAAGGCGCGCGGGGCAAGAGTTACAGTAGAATTATTGGCCTGCGCCCTGACCTCCACGCTCGGTCACCGCCGACCTCCGAGCCCGAGCATTCGACTCCGGCGCCAAAGTCGAGCTTTGTTCGACTTTTGACGAGGTGCTCGACCCCAAGTCGGAAGCAATATCCGGGCCATGGTTGGCCGGCAGCATCTCAAAATCGGACCGGCCGACGAGATGGGTCTCACGTCTGAAACCGGTCTTCTCGGGTCTCGCGTCTGGAGCACAACTGCGAGCGGGCTCCTCGCGCATACGGCGCAGGGCATGCGTCACACCTCATCGGCTGCCGTCCTGCCCCAGGCGCTCGTGGAGATCGCCCGACGATGCACACCAATCGCGCCTCCCTCGCCCGCCTCCCTCTCTACCCTCTATTGCTGACGTCGATTGACGACAGTCTGCAGCCCGAGATCCGGCCGCTCCCTCCGAGGAGGTCGAACTCGAGGCATCCTCGAGGGCCGCAGACCGCGGTCTGAGCGAGCGGCGTCTGCCGGCTGCCCCAGCCGTCCTGGTCTCAAATCGCACCTCGTTCGACCGGCTGATTCGACCCCCGAACCTGGACACTCTCGAGCCGATTCCTGATCGCCGGTGATTGACAAGGTGACCAGATTGGTTGTTTGATGCGCCCCGGTGGATGAACTGGCGGAGCGCTTCGCCCTGGCCGAACGGCAGGGGTTGATCGACATCATTCGAGCGCGCCCAGCCATGCCCTTGGCCGATCTCTTGACCTTGATCGACGTCGGCCGGACGGGTCGCCTGCTCGGGACCCTGTCGATCTCCGAGTGTCGCGCGGGCTCGGCAGACGCCGACGCCATCGAGCCTGCGGACAAGGCCTCGCTCCGTGCTGTGCTCGACGCGAGGATCCTCGAGACCCTGGGCGCGGCCGGTGAGGCCCTGTCGCCCACGGAGATCTCCGATCTCCTCGGGGGCAACCCCCAAGACACCCGCATCGCCCTCCAGCGCCTCGCCGCGGCCAAGAAGGTCAGGCGAACCTGGAAGGGCCGGGCGCACGGCTACCTCCTGTCCTGAACTCGACCGGCCCTGAACTCGACCGGCCCTGAACTCGGGCGTGAGACAGGCCGGGCCGGCGTACACTGAGGTGTGCGCGTGGTCGTGGGTGCGGGATCACGGGCGGTCTGCCGAGTCTGTGGCGCCCGCATTCGCGGCGACGAGGCTCGCTATGGACAGCCCGAGGGCGCCGGACTGGACCGACGCACCCGCTGGCGCCACCTGACCTGCGCCGCCGAGAGCGTGCCCCTCGAGCTCCAGGGCACGCTCGCCCTCGGGGGCTGGCGCGCCGTGCCCGAGCACGACCATCTCGAACTCCAGCGGCTCATCGACGCAGCCCTCGGCCGGGCACGCTGGCCCCGCTCTCCCCCCGCGCTCGAGGCGGAGCCCGTCCGCCCGTCCGCCTCGAGCTTGGCGGCGGCCGTGCTCAAACCCGCCCACGACGCGCTTCGTCTGCCTCCCGAGCGGGCCCAGGCCTGGGTGTTCGCCGACGCCCTGCAGACCCGCGGCGATCCCCGTGGGCAGTGGCTGGCCCTCGAGCTGGCCGCAGAGCACACCGCCGACCCGGGGCAGGCCAGGACCCTCCAACGCGAGCGCAGGCGGCTCGCCGACGCACTCGAGGTCGGGACCACCGGGCTCCGGGCTGGACCCTCGCTCGCCCTGCGCTGGATCGGCGGGTTTCTGATCGGCGCGCGACCGGAGGGCACGACGGCCATCGCCGCGCTCATGCGAGCGCCGGAGGCCGAGACCCTGACCCGCCTGCGCCTCGATTTTTGCACCCAAGACGAACTCCGCACGCTCGTCGATGGGGCCGTGGAACACGGGCGCACGCCCGCGATCCTGGATCTTCACGAGTCCCGGGTCAGCGACCTCACTCCGCTCGCCGCGACCTCGAGTCTGCGCCGGCTCCGGGTCGGAGAGGGCTTCGACCCGGCCGCGCTCGGACGTCTGGAGAGCCTCCGGGCCCTGAGCTTGCTCGGCCGGCGACAGGCGAGCGCGGCGACCTTGGCGTTGCGTCCCGAGCTCGAGCGGGTCGAGCTGCGCGCCCCCGATCCCGGGGAGCTCGCGGGCCTCGCCGAGGCCCTCCCTCGCCTGCGGTGGCTGAGCGTCGCGGGGACCCCCGCGGCCCGAACCCACACTCACCATCCCCATCCTCACCATGCCCCCTCCTACTGCGCCGGAGCTCGACGTTTGGAGGTCCTCCGCCTCCCCGATGCCCCCGTGGTCGGTCTCGCCGGTCTCGATGCGCTGCCCAGTCTGACCGAGCTCTGGATTGTCCCTGGACGCCTCGGTCTGGTCCGCGATCTCGCGGCGACCCTGGTGGCCCCCGCCCAGCTCGCCCGCCTGGCTCTGCGCGGCGGCAAGGTCGGTGAGCTCGGGGCGCTCGCGCCCCTCGTCGGCCTGCGACACCTCGCGCTCGGGTCTACGCCCATCGACAAACTCGGAGCCCTGGCCCGACTCCCGAAGCTGCGCAGCCTCGACCTCGACAGCGGCGACCTCAGGCGAGCGAGCCCCCTCGCCGAACTCAGCGAGCTCGAGCGCCTGAGCCTGCGCAGGGTCACCAACTTGGATCTCGAGGCCCTGGCGGGACTGAGCGCCCTGCGGAGCCTGACTCTCCACACCGCCGGGGGTCGGCCTCGACACCTCGCCGCCCTCCTCCGCCTGCCTCGGCTGCGCGCCCTGAGCATGCCTGGGGCCTGGCTCGCCGCCCTGACCCGCGCCGACGCGACCACGCTCCTCGCCCGGCTCGAGGAGCTCGAGCTCCTCGGCCCGAAGCTGCCAGACCCCGCGCTCATCCGCGCCCTCCCCCTGCTGCGGGTCCTGTCCCTGCCCGACGCCACACCTGCCCAGCTCCTCACCCTGGCCCGGATCACCTGCCCCGAGGTCGCCTTCGTCGGAGCAGGCCCCGCGCGCGACCTGCTCGACCACCGGGACCTCTATGATTGGCGGGCCGGACCCTGGCCCGACTCGGCCCAGGGCGCCCAGGCCGACCACCGCGCGCGCACGGGCGGCTCGCTCTCCGAATCCGACCAGCCCCCACGATCTTCATGAGCACCGAAATCCTCCCGATCCCAGCCGAGCTCGAGGTCGACACCTTCCACGGCATCGTCACCGTCGCCCCGCAGATGCACGCCCTGTTCGAGCGCCTGCGCAGGGCCGCCCGCAGCGAGGCGGCGATCTTGATCCGTGGAGAGACGGGCACGGGCAAAGAGCTCGCCGCAGCCGCGCTGCACCAGCTCTCACGTCGACGCGGGCGCGCCTTCAAGGCCATCAACTGCGCGTCGTTGACCCCGGAACTCGCCGCCTCGGAGCTCTTCGGCCACGTCCGCGGCGCGTTCACGGGGGCGATCCGCGAGCGCCGAGGTCTGTTCGCGCTCGCCGACGGCGGGACGGTGTTCCTCGATGAGGTCGCCGAGCTCTCCCTCGATATTCAGGCCCGGCTCCTGCGGGTCCTGCAAGAGCGCACCTTCGTCCCTGTGGGTGGCACCGATCCCGTGTCCGTCGACGTCCGCCTGCTCGCCGCCACCAACAAATCGCTGCGTGACGAGGTCGAGGCTGGACGCTTCCGGGAAGACCTCATGTATCGGATCCGCGTGGTCCCCCTCTTCCTTCCGCCCCTGGTCGAGCGCAGCGGAGACGTCGAGGCCCTGACTTGGTTCTTCATCGACGCCTTCAACGCCCGGTCCGCAACCCGTCGTGCCCGCGACTCGGTCGACTCGCGCGATCCGGCCAGTCCCACTGCTCCAACTGCTCCAACTGCTCCAGCTGGCCCCGCAGCTCCAGCTGCTCCAACTGCTCCAGCCGGCGACGCCGAGGTCCCCGCCCACCGCCTGGTCGAATCGCTGACCGCAGACGTCCACGCCCGACTCCTGGCCTACCCCTGGCCGGGCAACGTCCGAGAGCTGCGCAACGTCATCGAGTACGCCTTTGCGATCGGCGAGGGGCCCACGATCACCGCCGACGAGCTCCCCCCGGAGCTTCGAGGGGAGGCTCCGCGCCGCAGCGCTCGCCTCCAAGACCTCTCTCCCCAAGACGAAGATCGAGCTCGCATCATCGAGGCCCTGCGCAGCGCCGGGGGCCTCAAGAGTCGCGCGGCCGAGCTCCTGGGGATCAGCCGCACGACCTTGTGGCGAAAAATGCGAGAGCACCGCCTCGACAACTGAACCTCTGAAGAGTCGGGAACCAATTGAAAACGGGCGCCTCGAAGATCGAGACGCCCCTTTGTCCGCGTGGCGCCGAGGCGCCCGCGGAACGCATCACATCTTGGAGTAGGTGACCGCGCCCACGTCGTAGGTGGCGCCTTCCTTCATCTTGGTGGCGAAGCTGGGGATGTAGTTCGAGCGCCACTTGCCGTCGATCTCGACCGCGACGTTGTAGTCGCCCAGGGGGACCTTCTCGAAGGTGAACTCCCCCTTGTCGGTGGTCGTGCCACTGAACTTGGTCTTGGCCGAGGAGCAGGGGCTGCCGCTGCCGAAGATCTGCGGCGAGGTGCACATCTCGATCTTCGCGCCGGCGATGGCGCTGCCGTCCTGGAGGACCTTGCCGGTCACACCACCGGTGTGCGCGGCGGGCACGGCCGGGAGGTTCGGACCCTTGCCGACGACGACCATCTTGCTGACGTTGCCGACCAGCTCCATGACCGTACCGGTGGGGTACTCGGTGGGGTTTTTGTCAGGACCGACGATGCTCAGACCCTCGCGCGAGGAGATCCACACCCGGCTCTGACCGTCGATGGACAGGGCCTGGAAGCTGAGGCAGTCGAGGTCGTCCTTGCTGAGCAGCCAGACGTCGTCGGGCTTGGCGGGGTCGAGGCGCGCCAGGTCGCAGAGGCTCGAGGACACGGCGACCTCGCCCGTGGGCCCGAACTCCATCGCGGCGCCGTAGCCCATGAAGTTCTTGCTGTTGATCTCGATGAGCTCGGCCTTCTCGCCACTGAGCTTGACCAGCTCGCGGGAGGTCTGACCGAAGACCTCGCCCGTGGTCGAGGCCGCGAGGCGGAAGATGTAGGGGTTCTCGCCGAGGGCCGAGAGGTCGACCTTGTTCCACTTGTCACCGTCGAGCTTCAGGATGACCTTGGAGCCCGAGATCAGGGGCACGCCGTCCGAGCCGACCGCGACACCGGTCAGCATGTCGATGCCGTCGTCGCCGATTTTGTCTTTCTCGGTGAGGGTCCACTTGCCACCGGTGTAGTGACCGACGCCCTTGTAGTTGGTGGCCCACAGGTCGCCGCCCTTGACCATGCCGAGGTTGCTGACCGAGCCGATGTCCTTGTAGCCGAACTCGAGGACCTTCTCGAGCTTGTCGCCGTTGATCTTGTGGAGGCCCTGGTAGTCGAGCACGTAGACCGCACCGTCGGGACCGATGAACATGTCGGAGATGAGCTTGTTCTCATCCGCCTGGATCATGGACCAGCCGCTCTCGTCGAGCTTGGCGATGCCCTTCATGTTGATGGCGAAGTAGGCGGGGCCGGCCTCGCCGGGCGCGAGCACGGTGCCACCGGGGGCGGGCTTGGTGTCGGTCTCGCCGGTCTTTTCGTCGGTGTCGCCGGCCTTCTTTTCGTCGGTGTCGCCGGCCTTTTCGTCGGTGTCGCCGGCCTTCTTGTCGTCGGCCTTGTCGTCACCCTTTTCGTCAGACTTGTCGTCCGACTTGGCGTCTTTCTTGTCGGTTTCGCCAGAATCACAGGCGGCGGCGCTGCAGACGAGCCCAAGGGCCAAGGTGATGCTGGAGAGACGGTGCTTGACGAGCGTGGTCATGGTGGCGCGGAAAATGCCAGGCAACGGGCCCGACGAAAAGGCCACATGGGTGACTTTTTGTGTGCGCTTGGAGTGGAGCGCTCACACGGGACTCTCACTCGGCCAAGCTTGTGAAACTGGGTACACAGATCGGCATTGGCAAACCTCGGTATTTGCGGATCGGCAGGATGAGAGCGGGGCAAAATGACCCCCCACGAGTGGAACTGAACGCCTAGTCGCGTTCGATCCCGTACGCCGCATCGCGGGCCTCGAGGATGGAATCGATGGCGTTCTCGAGCCGACTGCGACCCGGCTCCCCACCCAGCACCCGGAAATTCTGACGCGCGATATCTGCCGACAGTTCGGGGTCAGGATGGATGCTGCGAGCAAATAGGGCGGCTAGAGCCGGGTCCTTGAACTCGAGCTCTCGGACCATGCGCTCGTGAAATCCGGCCTGGGCCTGCCGGCGCACCCGACCCAAGACCTCCGCGTCGACACACTGGATCACCGGGTCGGGGGTGCGCCGGAGGAGCGAAACCAGCGAATCTTGGGTGAGCGGTCGGTCCGGGGGTGGCGTGAGTCGAGGATGAAACGACACCATGAATAACTCCCGCACCGGTGGCTGCGCCTCCCAAGCTGCCCTCAACTCGTTCAGAAAGCCCTCAAAGCTCGATGTCGCGCTCCAGGGATGGCCCGGCGGGATCGGAAAGGTGAGCAGGATGATCTCCGCTTCGGCGTGTTCCCGTTGGAGCGCGGCCAGCTCCCGCGCGACTCGGCGCGGGCAGATCTCATCGCTCGCGTCGGCAGCCACGAAGGTCGGTCGATGCACCCGCCCCTGCTCGCGCGCGCGCCGGGCGAAAGGGCACAGGTTCAGGCCCTCCACGATCTCGATGGCGTAGCGCTCGTGGATCGCCTGGATCAGCGATTCGCTCGGGGGCCAGGAGCTCGGGGCGGACACGCGGCATCATCCCCCCTCAGCCCCGCGGCCGCCAGCGGTCCGGGCACGGCTCCCGACGCTCGGGCGCAAGGTCCGTGTATTGGCGACCTTGGGCGGGTGCTCATCTCCACTCGCGGTGGGCCTGGTCCCATCGGCTCGACGGCGGCCCTGATCTGGGCGGAGGGCGACGAGGCGTACTCGGTCACAGCCGCGCGGCGGTGCTCTACCTGCAGGGCGGGGGTGCACAGATCAGCGCGCGCCCGGGCATCATCGACGTCTCCAGCATGTTCAGCTTCGCTAGCGACGACGCGTCGGTCTCGCTCGGCTTCACCGGCGGCCAGATCGGCTCCTCGCTCCGTCTGGAGATCTTCGAGGTCGACTTCTATAATAGCGGAATCGATCTCACCGGCACCTTCGACGACGTCATCGCCGTCAACGAGGACTTCGTCGATTGGACCAGGACCACCGGGGGCGTCGCCGACCCGCGCGCCCCCCGCTTGACACCCCACGACCGCAATCGCTAGCGTCTCGGCATGCGTTGGAACCTGGAGCTCGAGGGTGGCGGGCGTGTTCCTTTGAGACGGGGCGTCACCCTCATCGGCCGCAGCGCAGCGTGTGACATCGTGCTCTCCGATCCCTCGATCAGCCGGCGCCAGCTCCTGCTCAGCGCCCGGCCGACGGGCGTCGAAGTCTTCAACCTCGGCCGTCAGCCCCTGTCCAGCGACGGCCACCCTGTCGTCGACGGCACGCTGCTCGGTGACGGCAGCCGCCTGTGTGTCGGCGGGCTGCCCATGGCCGTGATCAGAGGCGCCCGAGAGGCCGGCTCACGCTGGCTCCTGCGCATCGACGACGGCCCCCGACTCAACCTTCGCGGCGCCCCGTTCACGATCGGAGGGGAGGCCGACGACCTCACCCTGCCTGAGTGGCCAGATGGCGCGCTGACGATTCACAGCACCGACAGCGGGCTGATCTTCGAGGCTTCGCAGACCTTGCTCGAGGCTCTCGGCAGCAGCGAGCGCCCCCACTTCGACGACGACGGTTTCGCCCGTACACCGACCTCCGACGCAGGCCAGATTCACTGTCTCGGGGTCCGGTTCACGGTCGAGCTGCGCTCGCGCAGCAGTCCCGAGCGGACCACCGTATGCGCAGCTGCGGCGACCCTGGTCCAGCTGGAGCGCTACGCCAAAGGCGGCGTGCTGACCATCGAGGGCGAGGACGCACCCACGTCGGTGTTCCTCGCCGCCCGTCGCTTCGCCCTCATGTCGAACCTCATGTCGCCCCGCTCCCCCGCCGCCCCCGGCGACTTCGTGAGTGTGCAAAACCTCTGTGCGGCGATCTGGCCCGAGGACCCCCTCAAGGACGAGACCGATTTCAACGTCCTCCTCTACCGCGTCCGCCGAGACCTGCTGCGGGCCGAGTTCGACCTCAGCGCGCTCATCGAGCGGGCCCGGGGCAGCGGCATGATCCGGTCCCCGATCGCCGCCCGAGCCAAGATCACCCTGTGTTGAATTCGGGGCCTAACAGCCCGTGGCTAAGGTGCCGGCGGCGTGGGCACTCCGGGCAGCGTCGCCAGCCACCTGTCGATTTTGCTGCGCTGGACCTGGTTCTCCCCGTCGAGGGCCCGGCAGCGGGTCCGCGCCAACTCGCCGAGTTCACGGGCCTGTTCCGGATCCCTGCGCTCCACCCAGACCACCTGCGCGAGCTGCAGCTGGGTCCGGCAGTGGGCGAGGTCGGCCGCAGGAAGCATCTCACCGATAGCCAGGCTCCGATCCAGGTAGGCCCGGGCGACCGCGACCTCGCCCAGGGCCAGGCTGACCTCGACCAACACGTCGAGCGTCGAGACGAGGTTGGGATCGGCCTTTGGTCCATGGCGTTCGCGGATCGCCAGCGCCCGCTCGAGGACCTCGCGGGCCCGCGCGGGATGGTTCTCCTCGAGCTCGAGGGCGCCCAGACCGTAGAGAGGGTTGGCGAGCCGAATGTCGTTTTCACCGTACTGCGCCGAGAGGATCCCGAGCGCCCGAAGGTAGAGCCCACGCGCCACCCCATAGCGCCCGACTTCACGCTCGAGGTTGCTGAGGTTGGTGAGCACCGAGGCCAAGCGCGGGCTGTCGGGACCCAGCGCAGACTCCCGAATAGCGATCGCCCGTTCGAAGTGAGCCCGGGCCTGCACCTCGTCACCGTCGCGGCGATAGGTGACCCCGAGGTTGCTGAGGATGGCCGCCACGTCGTCGCTGTCGCGCCCCTTCGTCGCCTCGAAGATCGCCAAGGTCCGCCCCCAGCCCACACACGCTTCCGCGTAGCCGCCGGTCATGAACGCCAGCGTAGCGAGGCTGTTGTACCCACGGCCGACCGCCGGGTGACCCGGCCCGAGCTCGGCCTCCCAGATCGCCAGCGCGGCCTCGAGCTTGGGCTCGGCGAGCGCGTACTGGGTCAACCCCATGTAGGCGGAGCCGATGTTATCGAGGATCTCGGCGTGACGCAGCGCCGAGGGCTCGGACCCGCGCAGATGGAGGGCGAGCGCGGCCTCGTAGGCCGCGAGCGCGGCCTCTCCGTCCCGGGCCGCCTCGAACATCTCCCCGCGACCGATCTCGAGCTGGACACGCCCGTCGAGGTCGCCATGGAACTCGACCTTCGCGCTCGCCAGCTGGACCCAGACCTCGGCCTCCGACGCGGATTCGATCTGGAACCCGACGACGTGGACCAACGCGATCGCGGCCGTCTGCGCGACCCGAAAAGCCCCCGCCCGCTCGGCCGCGTAGTAGGCCCGCTCGAGGGCGGCGCGGGCCTCTGGAGCGGCCCCCGTATCTCTGAGGAGCAGGCCTGAGCGCAGCTCGAAGTCTGCCTCCAGAGGTGTGTAGTCCAAGACCGCGACGACCTCCGAGAGCCCCTCGGTCACGCCCAGAGCCTCCCTGAAACGTCCACCCCGCTGCAGGGCCTGGGCCCGCTCGAGCTGCTCTCGCGCGCTCTTGACCCGCAGCGCTGTCGCCGGGTCTGCGGGGGGAGAGACGCCCGCGCTGATGTACTCCAAGTCCGCGCAGCGCTCGGGCCTGGGCAGCCCAGCGACCGCCGCCACAGCCCGCCGGGCGAGCGCGACATCGAGGTCCGCGCCCAAGACTCGAACCAGGGCCTCGAACTCCCGGCCCTGTCCAGCGAGGCAGCGCATGCGGGCGTCCATGATCCGAGTGGAGAACTGCCCGCGCACTCGCGTGTCCTCGCAGGCGTCGCGCTCGGCCGCGCCGAGAGCGAGCGCATAGGTGTCGAGGCGAGAGAGGATTCGATCTGCGCTGACCTCGGAGGTATCCCGGCCCAGGCCCTCGATCTTCGCGCGTAGCTCGGCCCTGGCCTGGGGCCCCCACACCTCGGTCAGCGCGCTCTCTCCGGTCGCACACAAGCGCGGGCGGGTCTGCTGCCAACCGACACCCACGACCACCAGCGCCGCCACCAGCGAGCCCGCGATCATCCACGCCCGCCGCCGCCGCCGATGTGCGTCGATCGACAGCGCCCGCAGCAGCGCCTCCATGCTCGGCCAGCGCTCCTCTCGAGGTCCGAGGCCCCGGGCGAGGGCGGCCTGGACCCAACTCGGCACCCCCCGCACAGGCGCGGCGACCTCCTCTTTTCCCGTTCGCTCCCGGTCCCCCGCTCCGCTCGGCCGCCGGCCGTTGAGGACCTCGTAGAGGGCGACACAAAAGCTGTATTGGTCACTGAGGACATCGGCCTCCCTCCCCTCGAAGAGCTCGGGGGCCATGTATGCCGGCGTCCCCACACCCGCCGCCGTCCGGGTGATCGAGCGGGCTTGCTCGTCACTTGGGCCCCCACCCGATCCACCTGGGCCCCGACCCGCCCCCAGCTCGTCCCCGACCATGCGCGAGAGCCCAAAGTCGGCGACCCGCACCCGACCATCCCGGCCGACCAGCACGTTCGCTGGCTTGAAGTCCCGGTGGATCAGACCGACCTCGTGGGCCGCGGCCACACCTCGGCCGGCCTCACAAAACACGCGCACGATCGGCTCCCAGGCCCGGGGCTCCCGCAGCCAATCTTCCAGGGTCTCCCCCTCGACGAACTCCATCGCAATGAACAGGAGCTCATCGACGAATCCGACCTCGTAGACCCCCACCGTGTTCGGGTGGGCCAGGCGGGCCATGGCCTGGGCCTCGCGCAGCAGCCGACGCTGACCGTGCCGAGTGCTGCGCGAGGGCGCGACCAACTTGAGCGCCACCCGCCGCCCGAGGTCCTCGTCGATGGCCTCATAGACCACACCCATGCTCCCGGCTCCGACCGTCCCGAGCACGCGAAAATGCCCGAGCCGCTCGGGCATCACCAGCAGCGGCGAGACCCGGGGGTCGATGACCTCGACGGGCCCCGGCAGTGTCTCCTCTTCATCCACGCAAGGGCCGGAGCCTACCAGGGCCAGTCACCCTCCCCGCAGCCGTTTCGGGACGCCCTACGCACGGCCCTCCCCGTCTTCTATGCTGACCCTGTGAGCGGCGAGCCCAGTGACCCGCCCCGAGACCAGGCGACATCGAGCCAGGTCTCATCTGTAGTGCCGCGGTGGACCACCCTCTTGCTCGTCGGCCTGATCGCCTACCGCCTCGCATACCACGCGACCTACCTCGGCGAGGTCCCCTTCGCCCACGCCACCTTCGCCGATGGGGCCGTCTACGAAGCCGCCGCCCACGACATCCTCGCCGCACCGCCCCTGGGCACGCGCGCCTTCTACCTTCAGGGGGCCTACGCCTACCTCCTGGCCATCGGCATGGCGATCAGGCCGTGGGTGAGCGTGGGCCTGCTGGGCCAGCTGCTCGCAGCCGGGGGCGCGCTGGTCCTCTTTCACCGCGCCACGGTCCGCCTCTGGGGGCCCCTCGCCGGACGCCTGAGCAGCGCCGCCCTGCTCGCCTGCCCCGGCCTCATGTTCTACGAGAACAAGTTCCTCTCGGCGTCTCTGGGCATGGACTGCAACATCGCCGTGCTCGCAGCTTTCGTCGCGCTCGCGGTCGTCGCTCGCCACCGGGCCCGCGATCAGGACAGAGACAGCAACCCAGGCCGTCGCCGGGTCCTCACCGCCCTCGCCGCTGTCGCCCTCGGCGTGGCCTCTGGACTCTCCGTCCTCGCTCGCCCCAACATGATCCTCGCGCTGCCCTTCACCATGGTGGCGGCCTACCTGGCCGTCGCCGGGTCTCAGTTCGATTTGGGGTCTGAATCCGGGGCTCGTTCTGGACCTGAGCGCGGCCCCCAGCGTTCGACCCGGGCCGGGTTGCTCGCCATCGCCCTCGTCGTCGTCGGCGCGCTCGCGGCCGTCGCCCCCATGGCTGCGCGCAACCTCGCGGTCACCGGCGCCCCCGACATCCAGCCCGTGCACGGCGGCGGGACCTCGTTCTATATCGGCAACAATCCCAAGTCGCGCGGGCTGTGGAACGACGCCGGCCTGCTCAGCGCTCGCGTGGGCACCGAGAGCCTCGAGCTCACCCAGCAGTTGGGCGTCGACCCGGCCCTCGGCGAGCGCGACCGGGCCCGGGCGATCGGCGATGCGCTCTACGCCGAGGCCTGGGCCTGGATCCGCGCCCACCCCGGGGACTTCACCGCCCTCGAGCTGCGCAAGATCTGGCTCACCGTAGGCAACCAGCAGCTCAGCCACGACTACGACTGGCTCGGCGAGCGCGAGCTCCTGCCCTGGGCCAACCGGGTCGGCCTCAGCTTCGGCGCGCTCATGGCTCTGGGACTGCTGGGCGCGGGTGCCTGTTTCACCCGGCGCAGGGCGGACCCTGCCCCAAACCCGACCCACCCTGAGACCCCTCCTGCCGGCCTCGCCTGGCTGCTCGCCGGTCTCACCTTGGCGCCCCTCGCCGCCAACCTCTTGTTTTTCACCTCTGCCCAGCATCGCCTGCCCCTCGTCCTGCCTCTCGCCGTACTCGCCGGGCCGGGCCTGCTCGCTCTCTACGCCGGTATTCAGCGCTGGATCTCCCGGCTTCCCGCGCCCCCCCTGACCCCGGGCCTCGCCTCACCCTCTCGGATCATCTGGGTGCTGGCCGCGATCGCCCTTGTTCAGGGCGCGTGGCCGCGGATGGAGGTCGATCGCCCCCATCCCGTGCACTACTACAACCTCGCCATGATCCAAGATCAGATCGGCGATCCCCTCGATGCCCTCGCCAGCTTCGACCGGGCGATAGAAGCCCAGCCGCGACAGCCCATCTTTCGTATGCGGCGGGCCCACCTGCGTGTGCGCCTCGACGATCTCGACGGCGCCGAGCGGGATCTGGAGGTCCTCGCGGAGGAGGTTCAACGCGGAATCGACGATGGCCGGCCTGTGCCCGACTGGGTTCTGGTTCAGGCTGAGCTCGACCGGCGGACCATCGCCTACGAGCGCAGGCTCGTCTCTGGGTCGTGATCCCGAGCGGCGGCCGCAAATCATCGGAGGTCCCGATGGATAACGGCCATGAACATGGTCGAACGACCACATTTATGAACAGGAAACCCCAGTTCTATCTATCCACATATAGTTGAGAAACATGAATCAGACGACATGGCGAATACGCCAGTAGTCATCGACTGCATTCCCCGCTCGTTTGTGTCGTATGAGTTACAACTACGACCCAAGCTTGACCTGCCGCCCATGACGCAACGCGCAACGAGCGGCGCGCACACATTATCTACATTTCTCCTCGACACCCGCACGAACACCCAAACTAGATGGAACTCTGGCTTGACACCCTCAACACCAGCAACTACCGTTGCCAATATGAGGGTGCCCAGATACTCTTGGTTTGTGGCCCTCATGCTTGCCACAGGCTGCCATCGCATTGCCGATGAGGATATCGATCTCAAGGCGTTGAGGGTCGAAACATGCCTGCAGGCATGTGACACCTTCGACACTTGCGATCCAGCCCGATTTCAAGGGTTGAACCCTGAGGACTGTTTTGAACGCTGCACGACTCTACTCCCCAACCTACACGAGGAGAACCAGTGTGGAAGCCGAGAGATGATTCAGCTTGAGTGTGTCGCCAACCTCGGCTGCGACGATTTCTGGGCTATGGAAGAAGGAAATGACCTGGCCAATCATCCCCCCGACTACTCGGCGCCCTGTGTCACAGCTCTTCACTGGGCGTCAGACTGTTCCACAGGCACCCCCTTCGACCTCGATGAGGTTGTTCCGCCAACTCCATGATTTGTGGTCGCCACCATGACTAGGGGAAGAATACAGAACATGGCCATCGGGGTGGCATTGGGTCTGGCGATCATTCTTCCTTGTGCCTGCATACTTCCAGACACAGGGATCCAAATCCTTACAGGATGTGGCGAACTCTGGGTAGCCGAGACGGCCGGTGCATATGGTTACAATGCCACCAATCAGAAAATATTCATCAAGACCGATAGCGACGGATGGATCGCCAAATCGTACTGTGTAACTGAACAGCAACACCAAGAACTGGATGATATTACAAGTGATCTCGCTGCTGATTTAGTTGGCGATATCTACGATCGATGTCTACAACGGGCCGCCGACCTCAACATCCAGGATGTTGATCAGACTTGCGCCGAAAATGCCACCATCGGATATGCTGGAGAGTGCAAAGTTGCGGCTTGCGATGACGCCGGAAGCGACGATGAACTCGGCACCGAGGATGGCGCTGATCCAACGAACGTGAACACAGGGCTCAGCATGGAAAGCCTCACACTGACTGCTGAGGTCAGGCTTGAATATGGTGAGTACATTGTAAGCCAACACCTAATCGACACCGTGACCACGGATCTTGTTGGCCTCGGCAACGACGGCACATCTGCCACGCAAATCGAGGATGCGACTGGAACCCCTTTTGGTTTCAGAATCGATGGGGTCACAGCGGGGAACCTCGGGGGGGTTCTCGGCCTCCATGATGATGACGTCGTCACCTCAGTTTCAGGCCATCCGACTGTATCCTACGACGACCTACTCACCACTGCATCCATCCTCCGACACGCCGACACCGCATCTCTAACGATTGACAGATACGGAACGACGATCGTTCTCAACTACATCCGTGGCGAATAACCCACTGCACATGGACACCCCATCATGCTCCGCCTACTGAACCATGTACCCACGGGGCTATTTATTTTGGCCACACTGTCTTCCTGCATCATACCCGACACAGACATTCAAGTGGTCATCGCCGATCCTTGCGGAGAAGAATGGGTTGCACAAACCACCGGGGCATATGGCTACAATGGGCTGGGGCAAAAAAAGGACATCATAAATCCAGCAGATGAATGGATAACCAAACGATACTGCGTGACACCAGAACAAGGGTTGGAACTCAGCGACTCCACCACCGACCTCGCCACCGACTACATCGCCGACATTGCCGCGCTGTGTCAGATCCGAGCGATCGAACTCGAGATCGGCGACAATGATGGCACATGCGCCTCCACCGCCCAACTGACCTATACCGGAGAATGTTCTCCCAATGATGGATGTGGGGAAACAAATGGAGACGATGAAGTCGGCACAACGGAGAGCACTACCACCACAGGTTCAGGAGTAGCTGAATTCGAGAGTCTCGATTTGTCCGCCGAGGTCAATTTCGAGAACGGCGAGTATATGGTCAGTCGAAATCTGATCGAGGCCGCCATGGCTGACCTTGTTGGTATCAGCAATGATGGAACACTCGCCACTCTCGCTGAGGATTCGCTCGGATCTCCAACCGGGTTCAGAATGAGTGGAATTACATCTGTAAACCTGGGAGGCGTCCTCGGACTCCAAAATGGAGACGTGATAACCTCTGTTTCAGGACACTCGGTCACCACATACTCCGACTTATCCGATGTGATGACAATCCTCGTCTCCGCTGACTCGACCACCCTGACACTCAAGCGTGGATCTATGACAGTGACACTCTACTATGCCCGCGATCTTTGACATAGACCAGTTTCGCACAGGACACCACTATGTGGATAATACGGTTCGTCAACCTGATCCACATAGACATAGAAGGCTATCCATGGCAACTCAACGCTCGCATGCCCCAAGGTCTCGAACTCGAGCGCGGCGACAGTGAGACGCTCGGTCTACGTGTCGGCACTCGCCACCGCGGGTTGGGTGTGCCGGGTCCTCACCAGGATGGGCGAGCAACACTCGTCATATTGGCAACCTCGCACCCGCTTGAGCTCGGCCACCTCGTTCAAACACCTGCTCACACGAGCCCAGACACCTACTCCATGCAGGGCTTGAGTACACCAGTCTCGGGTCTGCGTGAGGGAGGTCGAGCCCCCCACCTGCTGATGCACTGGGCTTGCCAGTTCATCGAGTTCGACCTCCGAACTCGCCCGCCTACACGACCTTCTTCAAGAACGCCGTCTTGAGCACAATCCCGACTTTGTTCACCCGTCCCTCGACATGCCCAGGGTCGTCGGTCAAGCGGATATTCTTGACCATGGTCCCGCGCTTGGCCACGAAGTTCGCCCCCTTGACGTCGAGATCCTTGATCAGGGTCACGGCGTCACCATCGGCGAGCGGGGTCCCGTTGCTGTCGAGGGTCGGCGCCCGCTCGGCCTCCTGCTCTCCACCCCCATCGCCGTCGCCCTCCTGGGCCCAGGCCAGGGTCTCGTCGTCGAGGTAGAGCTGATCGAGAAGCTCCCCCGCCCAGCTCTCGCCCTCCCCCTGTAGCCGGGTCAAGAGCCGATGACACAGGACCTGCACCGCCGGCTCCTGACTCCAAGCGGACTCGCGCAGACAGTTCCAGTGCTTCGAGTCGAAGGTCTCAGCCCCGATGTTCTCGACACAGAGGGCGCAGGTCAGCACGCAGCGCTCGACGAGCGTGGTGTCACCGGGGGGCACGGGAAACACACGCAGGTCCTCGGCCGTTGCACACAATTCACACACGTCACTGGCCCGCTCGCGCAGCGCCCCTTCGATCTTGCTTTGCTCGGTCATTGGAGTTGCTCCGCTCGGCGCAGCCATAAGCCATAACCTCAGTCGGCGACCCTGCCAACTCGGGCGAGCACCGAGGGAGCGCCGAGCCTGGGCGAGCCGAAGGTCGAGCCCCCAACAACGCCAAAACACACTACTGTGGGCGGGCATGGGAGCGAAGGACAAACCAGGCGAGTTGACGCGCCGCGGCCTGTTCCGCAGCGTCGGGGTCGCGGGGACCACCGCCGCGCTGGCGAGCTGCAGGCACGAGGGCGAAGCCACGGGATCCCCGCGGGCGTCGGGGCCCGAGGCCTTCGGGCACACGGCCGCGCCCCTGAGCTTCGAGCTCGACGGCGCACCGATCAGCGTGGACGCGGAGGCCCGCACCACCTTGCTCGAGCTCCTGCGCGTCGACCTCGACGCGACGGGCACCAAGCTGGTCTGCGATCGAGGGGCCTGCGGCGCGTGCCTGGTGCTCGTCGACGATGTGCCCCGAAACAGCTGCATGGTGTTGGCCCACGACGTCGACGGTGCCCGGGTCCAGACCGTCGCCAGCCTCGGCGGCAGCGGGCGGCTCAGTCCACTGCAACAGGCCTTCGTGGCCCACGACGCGCTCCAGTGTGGGTTTTGCACCTCGGGCATGCTGATCAGCACCACGGCCCTGCTCGCCCGCCGCCGACCCGGAGATCCGCCCCTGCGCGGTGAACAAGTCCGAGACGCGATCGCCGGAAACCTGTGCCGCTGCGGCACCTATCCCAACGTGGTCGCGGCCGTGCTCTCGATCGCCAACCCGGGCTCCCCCGACATGCCGAGCCCGACCGTCGTCCTGTCCGCCGGCGAGCCCGAGCCCACCACAACGGGGCGAAACTGATGACCAAAAAGTACCGGCTCCAGCTCGGCTTCGGCCACGGCTCCAAGCGCGAGCGACATCGGGAGACCGTCGAGGTCCCCGACGGCGAACCCCGACCCTGGGACGCGACCGTGCGCACCAAGATCGTCGGCACGGCGGTCCCGCGCATCGATGGGCCCGCCAAGGTCAGCGGCGAGGCCCGCTATACCCACGACGTCGCGCCGGCCGGCCTTCTCTACGCCGCGGTCGCCCGCTCGACCCTGCCCTGCGCCCGGATCACCAAGCTCGACCTCGGGCCCGCCGAAGCCATGCCCGGCGTGGCCGCGGTCGTCCCCCTGATCGCCGTGGGCGAGTGGGTGATCTTCGCGGGCCAAGACCTCGCAGCCGTGGCCGCCGAGCGCCCAACCCTGGCCCGCGCGGCCCTCGACGCAATCGTCGTCGAGTATGAAGCCCTGCCCTTCGTGGTCGAGACCGACGACGCCATGCGCGAGCGGGCACCCCTGGTCCACGAGGCGCCCGTCGAAGAGCGGCGCACCGGCGCCGACGAACCCGGCGCGGGCCGGGCCCAAAGCGCGCTCCAGGGCAACGTCCGACCCGGGCGCAGCCAAAAGCGAGGCGACGCCAAGCGAGCCCTGCGCGGCGCAGACCGGGTCTTCGAGGCCACCTACCGGACCCAGTGCCACACCCACTGCGCGCTCGAGACCCACGGCCTGGTCGTGCGTTGGGAGGGCCCAGACGCGCTGACGGTCTGGGCCTCGACCCAGTCCATCTTCGGGGTCCGGGACGAGGTCGCGGCGCTCTTCGAGCTCGAACCCAGCAAGGTCCGGGTGATCACCGAGTACTTCGGCGGGGGCTTCGGGGCCAAGTTCGGGGCCAACGCAGCCGGCACCGCCATCGCCAAGGCCGCGGGCCTGCTCGCCCGCGCGGCCGGGCGCCCGGTCAAGCTCATGCTCACCCGCGAGGAGGAGCAGCTGTGCACGGGCAACCGCCCCGACTCGCGCCAGGTCCTGCGCCTGGGCAGCTCCGGCTCCAAGATCACCGCGATCCACCTGCGCGCCCACGGCTCGGCCGGCGTGGGCACGGGCGCGGGCGTGGGTCGCAACGCCTCGTCCGTCTACACCAAGGTCGACCATGTCCTGGTCGAGAGCGCCGACGTGTTCACCCACGCCGGACCGGCGGTCGCCTTTCGGGCGCCGGGCCACCCCCAGGGCGCGTTCGCCATGGAGTCGGCGATCGACGAGTTGGCCCGGGAGCTCGGCCGCGATCCCATCGATCTGCGCCTCGCCCACGACACCCACCCGCTGCGCCGCTGGCAGCTCGAGCTCGGCCGCGAGCGCTTCAATTGGGACGCGCGCCGCCGGGACCCGGATTCGCCGCGGGGTCGGCTGTGCGGTCTCGATCTGGGGTGACTTTGGGGGCACGGACGCCCGGGTCACGGTCGCGGTCGGCCGCGATGGGCAGATCAGCGTCAAGAACGGGGTCCAGGACATCGGCACCGGGATCGGCACGATCATGGCTCAGGTCGCCGCCGAGGTCCTCCAGCGCCCGGTCGAGTCCGTGCGTGTGGAGATCGGAGACAGCACCCTGGGCCCGGGCGTAGGCAGCGGAGGCAGCAAGACGACCTCCTCCATCACCCCCGCGGTCCGCAACGCAGCCGAGGCCGTCAAGGCCGAACTGGCGACCATCGCCGCCCGCGCTCTCGAGGCCAGCTCGGTCGCCAAGCTGCGCTGGTCCGACGCCGGCGCGGTCAGTCTCGGGCGCCGGTCCCTGAGCTGGACCGACCTGTGCAAACGCATCGAGGGCGAGGCCGTGGTCGCAACCGCCTCACGCCCGAACACCTACGGCCACTACCCCAAGTCCTTCCCCGGTTTCCCGACCCCACAGATCGCAGGGGCCCAGTTCGCCGAGGTCGAGATCGACACCTGGACCGGCCAAGTGCGCTGCACCCAGGTCCTCGCCATCCACGACTGCGGCCGGGTCATGAACGAGATGACCGCCCGCTCCCAGGTCAACGGCGGGGTCATCTTGGGGGTCGGCTACGCGCTCATGGAGGCGCGGATCATGGATCCCAACTTGGGCGTGGTGCTCAACCCCAACCTCGAGCAGTACAAGGTCTGCGGGGCCCGGGACATCCCCGAGATCGACGTCGTGTTCACCGAGGTCGCCAGCGGCAACAACTCCACGGGCGCCTACGGCATCGGTGAACCCGCGACCATCCCCACGGCCGCCGCGATCGCCAACGCGGTCGGCGATGCCCTGGGTGCCCACGTCCGCACCCTGCCGATCACGCCCGCGCGCATCTTGGAGGTCCTCGATGCGCTCGATGCTCTCGACAGCGGCGCTCCCCCTCCCGCCCGGGCCTCCGCCTCGACCCCGACCGACCCCAAACGAGCGAGTCTGTGATGCAGCCGTTTTCCCTCGTCCGTCCGACTACCCTGGCCCAGGCCAGCGACCTCGTCCACCTCGCCAAACGCGGCGCTCCAGCGATCCGCGCGGGGGGCATCGATCTGCTCGACCGCATGAAAGAGGGCATCGACACCCCCGATCTCCTGGTCGAACTGCGCAGGATCACCGCGACCAACGACCTCCCAGCGCTGCACGGGATCACGACCGGCAGCCTGACCGGCAGCCCCAGCGACAGCCAGGACGCTTGGACGATCGGCGCGCTGACGACCCTCGCCGAGATCGGCCGCGCCGAGCTCGACGGCGCCGAGGCCCTGTCCCAGGCCGCGGGCCAAGCCGCGACTCCCTCGATCCGCAATACCGCGACCCTCGGCGGCAACCTCTTGCAGCGCCCGCGCTGCTGGTACTTCCGCAAGCGCGAGCTCCTGTGCCTCAAAAAGGGCGGCGACCTGTGTCTGGCGATCGCCGGCGACAACCGCTACAGCGCGATCTTGGGCGGCGGCCCGAGCTACATCGTGCACCCCTCGAGCTTGGCGACTGCCCTGCTCGCCCTCGACGCCACAGTCACGCTCACGCTCACGCGTGCCCAGGCGCCCCCCACCGCCGGCCCCCAGGCACCCAACGCTCTCACGGCTCCGACCCGGACCCTGCCCCTGGCCGACCTGTTCGCCGACCCCCGGGTCGACCCTCTGCGCGAGCACAGCCTCGAGCCCGGCCAGATCTTGGTCGCCACCGCCATCCCCCGCATGCCGGGGATGCGCAGCGCCTACCAGGCCGTGCGCGAGAAGCAGTCCCACGACTGGCCGCTGGCCGAGGCCGCGGTCCGCATGCACATCGACGCCGACGGCCGTATGCGCCAGGTCCGGGTCGCCCTGGGCCACGTCGCGCCCATCCCCTGGCTCGCCACCGAGGCCGCCGCGATCCTCGAGGGACAGACCCCCTCCGGCCCGCGCTTCGCCGAGGCTGCCGCGGCCGCCCTCGCCGACGCCCGCCCGCTCGGCGGCAACGGCTATAAGGTCCGTCTGAGCCGAGGGCTCCTGCGCGAGGTCCTGCACCGAGCCAGCGGACTCCCGCTCCCGGCTTGACCCCTTCCAATCGCGTCCAGTCGGCTCATTGTTTCAATCCCCGAATACCCCCAGCAGGTCCCCATGCCCGAGTTCACCCGAGTCGACCGTTCGCGCCCCGTCTGCAAACACCTGCGCACAAAGGCCCTGCATGCCTATGGCGCCGACACCCACGACGCCTTCCACACCAGCCGCTCCAGCAGCTATCAGTGCCTGGCGACCTGCTTTGTGACCGGGCCGGATCGCGGCCTGTGTGTACCCGAGGCCTGCCAGCCATCGCGCTCCTGTTTCAAGGCTCGGTGACCGCCGCTCTCGGGGCTCGATTTTTCGGCCCGCTCGCGGCCGTGATCACCTCGATCACGGCGAGATGCTAGCGACCGGACAGCGCATAGCACGCGGGAATCCTCATCCCGTCCGTTAGGGTGGGACGCGCCTGACTCTATTAGCAATGGTTGAATTGCTGGGCGCGGTCAGGTAGAGCTTAGACTGCACGCAAGGCCTCACGCAGTGAACCCCCGGTCTTGCGTGCAAAGTGCTGAACTCGGATGCTGAATTGGGCATAAACCACGTTTGAAGATTCGGACGAGGAACAAGAACACCGTAGAGTGGCGCGCGAAATCGCCCTGTGTGCAAAAGGGCTCAACAGCTAGTGATTCTGGTAGGTTGCAGGGGGGCCCCTTCCGCCCCCGTTTGGGGGCGGCCTCATTGAAGCGTCAGCACCGAATCCCCTACTTGCGTGCAATCCTGTCCCCCCCGTTTGAGGTGGCTTTATTGGATCCACAATAATCGGAACAAACGTCCGGAAGAAATCCTAATAAGCCCTCTCCCCCCCCCAGGAGGCAGCCTCATTGAAGCATGTCCTCAAAGACCAATCATCACACCCGAATGATACAACCAACGCCCGTCGGGCCGCACAAAGCGGCTGCGCTCGGCGAACGACACGTCCTCCCCCGCCCGCGTCAACCTGGCCGCAAAGCTGACCTCCCCCTCGTCGCCCTCGCAGCTGCTCGCCCGGACCTCGAGAGACTCGAACACGGTGCTGCGACAAAAGCCCGCGACCTCGAGAGCCCAGGTCTGGCGATCCCGCAGGCGCTGCTCGTTATCGGGGTGCGTGCTCTCAAGGATAAACTCGACCAACCCGCCAGCGTAGGCACTAAAGCGAGCCCGCATCAGCGCCTCGGGCTGCTTGGCCACCGCACCTCGATGCAGCGGTCGACAGCAGCGCTTGTACTTGCGCGAGGACCCACAGGGGCACACGGCGCTGGCCAAGATCGGGTTCACGACGGCCGGTGTACCACGGCCGCGCCCAGGCTCAGGCCCGCGCTCAAGCCCAGGCGGCTCAGGGCGCTTCCGAGTCCGATTCCTCTGTCGACTCGCCCAACCCGAGCGCCGTCTCGGTCATGAACTCCATCACCTTGGTGTTCACGTCGTAGAGCGCCCCGACCACGGCGATCCGCCCCGAGCCCACGAGCTCGGCGATGGTCTCGCTCTGGTCGACGAGCCGCTCGATCACGGCCAAAACGTTGCGTTTGGCGACGGCGTCGACAAAGGCCTCCCGCTCGGCCTCGCTCAGCTCCCCCTCGGGCACGGAGCGCTCGTCGAAGGCCCGGTGGATGTCCTCCAAGACGTGCTCGAAGTGCTGACAACGGGTCGCCTCGGCGACCGGCTGGCCCGAGCCGTAGAGCTCGACCGCGGCCGTGACCGCGCCGCAATGGGTGTGGCCCATGACCACGATCAAGCGCGCCCCGACGTTGACGCAGCCGTACTCCATGCTGCCCAAGACCGCCGGGCTGAGCACGTTGCCGGCTACACGCACGTTCAAGAGGTCGCCCAGGCCCATGTCGAAGACCAACTCGGCCGGGGTCCGTGAGTCGATACAGCTGAGCACGACGGCCAGCGGGTGCTCGGTGGCCGTGACCCCGACCTGGCGCGCGAGGTCCCTGTTGAGGCGGCGCCCACCCACGAAGCGCTGGTTGCCCCGGCGGAGGATCTCGAGCACCTGCACCGGAGAGACCTGGTCTTGGAGCTCACGGGTGGAGTAGTCGGCAAACAGGATCTCGTCGTGGAGTTCGTAGTCTTCGTGGAAACCGACCATCGACAGGTGCACGCCCCGGGCCGGGGCCTGGAGCTCGCGATATTCGCGGATCACGGCGAGCACGTCGGGGTCGATGTACTCGGTGTTCTGGGCGTCGAGCAGCACGTGGCTGCCTCGGGGGATGTCGTCGAGGACCTGTTGAATTTTAGTTTGATCGAGAAAGTCGACCTGCTCGGGGAGCTCGATGTGCAGCACCTCGCCGTCGAGGTGGGTCTCCGAGATCCGTCGGAGTGGACGCTTGAACTGGCGATGAAGGATGAAGCCGAGGCTCACCGCCATGCCGATGCCCAGACCGATCAGCAGGTCCGTGAACACGATCCCGAGCACGGTCGCGGCGAAGGGAATGAACTGCTCCCGGCCCGCCGACCACATCTTGCGCAGCAGGGCCGGGCTGGCCAGACGAAAGCCGGTGACCAACAAGATCGCCGCAAGGCAGGACAGAGGAATGTGGTTGAGAGCCCGCGGTAGAGCGACCACCGCGACCAAGAGCAGCACGCCATGAAAGATCGCCGAGCGCTTGGTCTTGGCGCCCGCGTCGACGTTGACCGAGCCCCGGATCACCACCGAGGTCACGGGCAGGCCGCCCAACAGCCCCGAGACGATGTTACCGGCCCCCTGCGCCCACAGCTCCCGGTTGGGGGGCGAGGTCCGCTGCTCGGGGTCGAGCTTGTCGACCGCCTCGAGGTTGAGCACGGTCTCGAGCGAGGCGACCACGGCGATCGTCACCGCGGCGGTGTAGATCCCGGGGTTCGCCCACTGGGAGAAATCGGGGAAGCGCAACAGACCGAACAGGCCGGCGAGGTCCGAGGTCACCGGGACCTGTACGAGGTGACTCGAGGAGATCGCCCAGGGCCCACCGAGGGCATCGAAGGCCGCCGCCATGGCCAGACCAAAGACGACCACGGCCAAGGGTGCGGGGACCCGCGACTTGTTGAGCGGCTCCCAGCGGGCCCAGACGATGAGCAGGGCCAGGGACAGCAGACCGATGACGGCAGCCCCGAGGTGGAGGTCGCCGAGCATGGCGATCAGCTCGCTGAAGGTGTTCTCGTGGTCCGGCTGGGAGAAGGCCATCTCCCCCTCTGGATCCGTGTCGTGGCCGAATACGTGTGGGATCTGCTTGAGGATCAGGGTGATCCCGATGGCCGCGAGCAAACCCTTGATCACACTGGTCGGCACAAAAGACGCGAACGCCCCCGCCCGGACCAGGCCCAGGCCCAACTGCATGACCCCGGCGATCATGACCGCCAACAGGAAGGCCTCGAAGGAGTCCAAGGTCGCGATCTGAGCCAGGACCACGGCTGTGAGCCCCGCCGCCGGACCGCTCACGCTGGTGTTCGACCCACTCAGGAAGCCGACCACGATCCCGCCCACGATCCCACTGACGACCCCCGAAAACAGCGGTGCCCCAGAGGCCAGGGCGATGCCCAGACACAGGGGCAAGGCGACGAGAAAGACGACCAGGCCGCTCGAGAGATCGCGGGTCAACGCCGAGCCTTCAGGCTCGGGCGTCGCGGTGGCGGACGAAGACGAAGTAGAAGCGCTCATTTCGGGCGAAGCCCCTATCTAGCACGCCGCCCCCCGAATCCACGCAGCTCGAGCTCGATCGGGGCAACGCCGCCCCTCAGTGTTCCGTGTTCCCTATTGCAGCACCTCGCTCCAGCTCGAGAATCCGGCTCGGAGTCCGGCTCGAAACCCTGACGGAAGGCCTGCGGACAGTGAGGTTCTCTCACCGAAGCTCACTATCGCGTTTACGACCACACGGTCTCGCCGCACCCGCCGAACTTGGTTCCCCTCGCTACCCCTCGTCGGGCGCGGGAAACCAGCCCTTGGTCCGGTTCGCAAACGCGACCAGGGAGAGCATCACCGGGACCTCGATGAGCACCCCCACGACCGTGGCCAAGGCCGCGCCCGAGGCGAGCCCGAACAAGCTGATGGCAACCGCGACCGCCAACTCGAAGAAATTCGAGGTCCCGATCATCGCCGCGGGCGCGGCCACGTTGAAGGGCAGCTTCAGCACCCGGGCCAAGGCATAGGTGATCGCGAAGATCCCGTAGCTCTGGATCAGCAGCGGGATCGCTATGAGCCCGACCCGAGCCGGCTGGGCGACGATGGTCTCGGCTTGAAAGCCGAACAGCAGGGCGACCGTCAGGAGCAGGCCCAAGATCGAGGTCGGCTTGAGCTTGGCGGCCAGACTCTCGATGGCCTCGGTCCCGCCACCACCGCCACCGTTCACGGCCCCGGCCTTGGTTTTGAGCCGCCTGTGGGTCAGCAAACCCGCGCCCAAGGGCACGACCACAAAGATCATCACCGACGCGATCAGGGTCTCCCACGGGACCTCGAGATCGGTCACCCCCAACAGCAGCCCGGCGATCGGCGCAAACGCGAACACCAAGATGATGTCGTTGATCGAGACCTGGACCAGGGTGTAGTTGGCGTCCCCCTCGGTCAGGTGGCTCCACACGAACACCATGGCCGTACAGGGCGCGACGCCCAGCAAGATCATGCCCGCGATGTACTGCTGCGCGTCCTCAGCCGGAACCAGGTCTGCGAACAAGTGTTGAAAAAACAGCACCCCCAGGGCGGCCATGGAGAACGGCTTGATCAGCCAGTTGACCACCAAGGTCAGGGCCAGCCCCTTGGGCTTGCGCCCGACCTCCCGCAGACAGGTCGGATCGACCTTGAGCATCATCGGGTAGATCATCAGCCAGATCAGCCCCGCGACCACGAGGTTGACCCCTGCCCACTCGAGGCCTGCGACCGCCTCGAACAGGCCCGGTACGACCAGCCCGAGGCCGACACCGACGGCGATCGCCAGGGCGACCCAGATCGACAGGTAACGCTCGAAGATGCCCATGCTCAAAGACCCTCCACCAGGGCCTTGAACTGGGCCACGACCCCCGGCTCCACGCAGTAGCAGACCCGGGCACCATCGACCTCGCCGCGGATCAAGCCCGCCGCCTTGAGCTGCCCGAGGTGCTGAGAGACCGTCGACTGAGCCAAGGGGAGCGCGTCCACGATCTCCCCGCACACGCAGCCCTCACGGCGCAGCAGCAGGCGGAGGATCGTGACCCGGGCGGGGTGCCCGAGCGCCTTGGCCAGCGTAGCGAGGCGCTCGTTGGCCTGGCTCTCGTCGACCGGCACGGGCGGCGCGGGGCGAGGGGGTGGGCAACAGGGCACCTCCTGAGGCTGAACGCGGGACACATCATCGTAAATATACGATGATGTGTCTCGCGTCCAGCCTTCGTTGTCGCCGGTCTCGAAGGCTCGAGCTGCGGGGGCTTGTACGAGCCCCGTCGCTCGACCTCAGTTGTAGGCGACCTCGAAGGTGTAGGTGGGGAAGTGGGGTGAGTTCATGTAGATCGAGGGGCTCGACTTGTTGATGACCTCGATCAGGTAGAGGGAGTCCGCCGGGACGTCGAGGTCCACCCGTGAGCTCTTCGAATCCGGGACGAAGAACCAACCCCCCAGATTGTCGTGGGTCCCTACCAAGGTGCCCTTGACCTGGTTGTCGTAGGTGTACACGTTGATCTTGGTGTCGGTTCCGTAGGTGAGTTTGTGGGTCCGAAAGCGTGCATTCCCCGCAACCCCGAAATAGACGGCGACCCAATCCTTGTCTGCGGCGTCGTGAAAATTATGGACCTGAGGGCCGACGTAGGACGAGCGCTGGGCCACGCTGCCGTCGTACTCGTAGCTGTCCGGTGGCGGCATGTGACAGCTGGGGAAAACGGGGGGAAGGGGGCCGGGGAGGACTCCGAGCTGGCAGATGCCACCGGAGCAAGTACAGCCCGATTGGCAGTCGGAGGCGGATGTACAGGCTCGCTCGGGTGGAAGGTTGCAGTAGCTGGCCGGGGGCTTGGGCCCGATGAGCCCGGGGATGCAGGCTCCCCCCGAACACATACAACTCGCCCGGCAATCGTTGTTCTGCGAACAAAACACGGTCCCCTCGGTCTGTGGGTCCTCCCCCTCCAGCGGGGCGTAGCCCAAACCCTCGTCGGTCCACTCTTGGGCCTCATCCACCTCATCCTCGGCGGGGAGGTCCAGACTCTCGCTCACTGCCGCCTCCGGGTCGACCTCCCACTGCTCCCATTCATCCTCTTGATCGAGTTGGTCGAGGATTGGATCGGCGTCGAGTTCGGCAGCGAGGTCGAGATCTTGTCCTTCTTCGTCGAGGTCGCACCCACCCAAGAGGGTGGTGGCAAGGAACAAACAGCAGCTCGCGCTGAGGGTAATACGGCGATTCATACTTTACCCTACTCCAACTCCGTCGATGAAATCAATATGGCGATCGGTATTAAATGCCACCACTCATAACAACAACACCCCCAGGCCACCAGCCCACTGCAAATGGTGGGCATACCCAGCTCAATCGAAGTTAATCCATCATACCCAAACTCGGCCCACAAGCAGAACGCATCACCGTGTATTCACGATGATGCATTCCACGTTCCGGTCGCTATTCACAGAGACCTGGATACGAGGTCCGTACGAGCCCCCGCAGTTCGACCTCAGTTGTAGCTGACCTCGAAGGTGTAGGTCGGGAATTCGAACCCATTCGTGTAGATCAAGGGGTCCGACTTGTTGATGATCTTGATCAGGTACAGGGAGTTCGCCGGTACATCGAGGTCCACCCGTGAACTAAACGAGTCCGGGGTGAAAAACCACCCGCCAACATCATCGTGGACCCCGACCAAGTCCCCCTTGACCTGGTTCTCATAGGTGAACACTTTGATCTTGGTGTCGGTTCCGTAGGTGAGATTGTGGGTCCGAAAATGTACGTTCCCCGCGGGCCCGAAGTAGACGGCGACCCAATCCTTGTCTGCAGCGTCGTGAAAGTTATGGATCTGAGGACCGACGTAAGACGAGCGTTGGGCCACAACGCTATCGTACTCATAGGCGTCGGGCGGCGGCAGGTGACAGCTGGGGTTGGCGGGGCTGATCCCAGCAGCCAGGCAGATACCACCGGAGCAGGCACAACCCGACCGGCAGTCGGAGGAGGAGGTACAGGCTCGCTCCGGCGCAAGATCGCAGTGCCAAGCCGGGGGCGGGGGGCCGATCAGACCGGGACTGCAGGTCCCCCCTGTACATGAGCACCCTCCCCAGCAATCGTTGTTCTGCGAGCAGAGCCGCGCGCCCTCGGTCTGCGGGTCCTCTCCCTCGAGCGGCGCGTAGGCCAAGCCCTCTTCGGTCCACTCTTGGGCCTCATCCACCTCATTTTCTTCTTCGGCGGGGAGGTCCATACTCTCGCTCAGAGCCGCCCCCGGCCCGATCTCCCACTGCTCCCATTCATCCTCCTGATCGAGGATTGGATCTGCGTCGAGTTCGGCGGCGAGGCCGAACTCCTCCCCCTCCTCGTCGAGGTCGCACCCACCCAGGAGGGTGGTGGCAACGAACAGGCAGCAACTCGCGCTGAAGGTCGTACGGCGGTTCATACTTCTTCCTACTCCAACTCCGTCGGCGAAATCAATATGACGATCAGCGTCACAATACATCTATTCATAACAACACCCCTCCAGGCCACCTGCCCACCGTAGATGCACGGCATATCCAGCCCAGTCGGACTTAATCCAGGCCAGCTGCACATCCCCTCTGACATGCCGCACCAATGACTGTCCCAAAGGCTAAATGACTACACTTGATGTCCGGCCTTCATCGATCTGCAGCACATGACCCCGACTGATTCTTTTCGGTTTTCACAAAGAGCGTTTCCGCACACCGTGTTATCTGGAGGTCGGCCTCGGAGCTCGATTGGCCGATTCGCGGTTGAGATTGCCTATCGCAATGGTGTCGCCGCCCAGTCGCGGTATACCGACGAGCCCCGCTATCCGGGCGATCCAAGCGACAAAGATACGCTCGCGCGGGGCCCTCCCCCGCGTGTCCTCGGATCGACACACGACGAGCTCGGCACGTGGAACCCCAAAGCTCGCGTCGTCGATGATCGGGGCGTGGTCGTCCCGTTGCACGACCCGTTCCTGGGATCCAGGATCGAAACCCCGACTCCCCTCGACCCACATCGTCCGGGTCGGGCTCGAGCTGGACGAGGAACCCATCCAGAGCCCCCCACAGTCGACGAAATCCGCATCGAGGCCACCCTGACCGGTTTTTGAGCGGGTGAAGTCGCTCGTGAACACGCTCCTGGAGTATGATCGGGCTCGGCGACCACCTTCCCAGTATCCGTGCTCGATGTGCCCTACCCGCTCGCGCCCCTCTTCACCCTCCCGGTCGCCCCCCTCGTCGGGAAGAAATTCGGGGGAGGTCTCCCGCGATGAAGGTCGGCGTCCAGCTGCTCCCCGCTCCGGGCAGCGACAACCCGGTCCCGACCTTTCTCGTTCGGGTGACCCACGTCGAACCCGGCACCCGGTTCACCATCCACCTCTACGCGGCCACAGACAGGCCGCCCAAACGGAGTGTTCCAGCGGTCTCTGCCCGCCTGGATCACCCGGGCAACGACCAGCCTGGGCAGGCCGAGAGCAACCCGGACATCGCCATGTTCGCGACCATGGACTTGGTCGCGGGCACCTACGATCCAACGCGGCAGCTCACGCCCCTCAGCTCACAACATGGCCCCGTCCAGACCCCTGCCCAACACCTACCAGCCGACCCACACATCCAGATTCGATTGCCCCGCGCCGAGCTCCAGACACCAAACTCGGCCTACCCCCTGAGGGTCGGCACGCCCGGAGCCGAACACCCAGAGCTTCGGACCTGGCATATTCAGGCCCGATACATGGACCGCGGTCGGGAGCTCGCCCGCTCCGAGTGGGTCCCGATCATCCACCAACCCGAACAGCCCGGGGTCCCCACCGTCCCCGACCGATGGTGGCGATACCTCTTCGACGGCTACTCACGCGAAGCGACCTATGAGTGCCACCCGGGCAACGCAGCACGCTTCTACGCCGACGCGGCCGAGGACGCAGAGGGAACACGAGGGTTCTTCCCCGATCTCGCCGAGGCGATCGAGGCCGCCGAGGACTTCATCTTCATCTGCGCCTGGAAGTTCCACCCTTGGGTCCGTCTGCGGCGGGGCGACGGGTTCGATGGCACGATCGGAAAGCTCCTCATCGAACAGGCCAAGCGCAACCCGGACATGGTGGTCGCCATCCACCTGTGGGACCAGACCGCGGCGCCCGACAGCGACTGGGCTGGCGACTACCTGCTCAAGATCAACCACGGGGAGGCGCTTCCAGACAACCTGTTCCTCAAGGTCAGCTGGCATCTCCACTGGCTCAAGTGGGACTCCTCCCTGGTCTCCACACACCAAAAATTCGCCGTCATGGATGGGCCCGAACCCCAAACGGGGAGGCGCGACTTGGTCGCGTTTTATGGCGGATTCGACCTCGCCGGGGGACGTTTCGACTATGGAGGGCACCCCTTCGGCCCCCATGGGACGACTCCGGCCGAGGAGTCCTTCCTCGACGACCTCGAGCGCTCGCTGGTGAGCGGCTTCGTATTCGAGACCAACGAGTGGCACAATTCGGAGTTTCCTCTGGACCGATCCAGCACCGAGAGGCTCACCCCTCGCATGCCCTGGCATGACATCCAGACCAGGATCCAGGGGCCGGCCGGCTGGGACATCACACGGGAGTTCGTCGGCCGGTGGATGGCGATCACGAAGCGAATCGAGATGGGAGACCCCGAGCGGGCCCAGGCGGCAGTGCACGATATCTTCGAGACGATCATCGACCGCGCCCAGCGGCCCGAACTCATCTCACAGGCCGAACAGCCCCGTCCAGAGGCCGCGTACCCTTGGGTCGCCCAGGTCGTCCGCTCGACCCAAGAAGACGAGTGGGCACACAGCGACGGAGGACCCTCGGATGCCTATCTCGAGTGGCGGCTGAGGGACAGCAGCGAGGCCTCGGTGCATGCTGCCTATCTCGACGCCATCGGCCGAGCCGAGAACTTCATTTATATTGAAAATCAATACTTCCGCAGCTCGGGCCACCTGTGGCCCGGGAAATTCGACACCCTTCGCAACCTGATCGCCAAGGCGCTCGTCGATCGAATCCGAGAACAGCGCGAACACGGCGATTTTCACGTCTATGTCGTGATGCCGCAGTGGCCGGCCTCCGGAGCGGCGGGCACAGCCACAAGGCCCCAACGTCTCTTGACCTGGAAGACGATGGAGTACATCGCCACCGAGTTGGGTGAACATTGGCGAGAGAGCATTTCATTCTACTTCTTGATGAAATCCTACGGGTCCAAGGACGGACGGGTTCACACCCACCGAGACGGCGCCCCGCTCTCACGCCTGTCGAGGATCCTGCTCAATCGGCGCTACATGATCTACCTGCACTCGAAGATCATGATCGTCGACGACAAGGTGTTCATCAACGGCAGCGCCAATATTGCAGAGCGGAGCATGTCGGGAGATCGGGACGCGGAGCTGTGTGTGATGATGTGGCCCTGCGCGGGGGCGGTCGGCCAGCGCGCGGTCGATCAGCTGCGCGCCTATCGACTCCGACTTTGGCGCGAGCACTTGGGCGAGTCCTTCGACGTCGCGGGAATGGACGGGCGGCCGGGCAGCGCGACCGTATCCAGGGCGGTGCAGGCCCAGGCTCGCGCCAACTACCACGCCATGCGACTGGCCAAGCCCGTCGACGGTCACCTCATGGCCCTGCCCCTCGTCCTGCGCAGGGAAGCGGAGGCGCACACCCTGCGCCTCACCCCGACCCCCGGCGCGCTCCGGCTCCGGGTCGAGCCGCCCCCGGGAGAGGACTACGCCGAGGGCTACGACGTGTTCCCCGACGCACCGCTGCAAAAAATGGAGGCCTACCGCGCGACCCTCGACCCGGAGGACGAGCGCCTACAGTGGCGGTGGTGGTGCGTGGGAGAGTGGCTGCCCCACCTCCCGACCTGGCATTTTTTCGAGTAGCGAAGCTCCTGGCGGCTTTACGCCGCCCCCTAATTTTGCCAGACCGCAGCGGTGCCCCTGCCCCCCGATCGCGTGACCGCCCTCCTCGAAGAGATCCGCGCTGTCGATGCGGCGGGCGTCCCCGCGGTGCTCCGCGATGTCGGGCCCCTGTTCGAGGTCGCCGAAGTGTTCGCGTGGATCAAGGCGGTCCACCCAGCCGAGCGGCCCCGAGACGCGGCTAAAAAACTCCGCGCGCTCAAGGCCGACTGGGGGGTGTGCGCCGATCTCGAGGACCCGAGCGAGGACCTGGGCGCAGGCCGGCCGGCGGAGCTGTACAGGGACGGCGCGCTGATCCTCGATCCTTCGCCCTACCTGCCGAGCGGCGACCACCCGAACTTCGAGACCTGGGTCGCAGACACCCGCGCGGCCTTGGGCGGGCACTTCGGCATGCAGGCCCCGGGCCTCGAGAGTGCGAGCTTCGACGCCCTGGCTCGACTCCAGACTCTGGTCGCGCCGGTGCTGTCCAGGACCGGGCCTCGCACCTACCGCTTCAACGCGTTTTTGGGCGACTACCCCCAGACCCCCTTCGGCTTCCATGTCGACCCCCATCAAGAAGGGGTGTTTCAGTACCAGCTGGTCGGCCGCAGGCGCGGGTCGTTCTGGGATGCGCTGGGCCTCAGCGAGCGCGACACCGCCTGGCTCGAGGACAGCAACGGGCTCACGCCGCCGCCGCGCGAGCCCGACGTGTGCCTGGATCTCGAGCCTGGCGACCTCGTGTTTTGGCCGGGCACACACGTGCATGGTTTCGAGGCCGAGAGCCCGTCCATGGCCCTGAGCATCGTGGTCGAGCGGGCCTCTCCCATGACCCGCGCCGAGGTCGTCAAGGCCCTCGAGGTCCGGAGTATGGGCGGCTACGCCTCGCGCCCGCCCGTCGACGAGAACGCCTACCTCGAGCCCGGCGCGGCCCTGCGCAGGCGCGGCGTGTTCCCGCTCGCGTTCGGGCGCCACGACGACACGCTCGTGATCGCCGTGTGTGGACGCAGCTTCGAGTGGCCCGAGAAGCACTCGATCGGAGCCGCGATCCGCCTGCTCGAGGCCCTCGACGAGCTGCCCCTGGGCACCGAGGGCCCGAGCGCCGAGGCCTGGATCGAGCGCTTCGCCGACCCGACCTTGCCGGATGGGGACATCAGCGAGCTCCTGGCCCTGCTCCTGGCTTGGGGCTTCTTCCACTGATTCTGGCAGTAACCCTAGGCAGCAGCTCCGGCAGTCGGTCTGCGAGCGGTCCAGCCGCTTCCTTTTCCGAGCCCGTTCGCTATGCTCGCGGCGATGTCTCTCGCCCGCTCGATCTCCCTCGCAGCCACCTGCGCAATCGCGTTGTTGATGGTCCTGTGCACAACGACCGGCTGCGCCCTCAAGCTCACGCCCATCCAGACGGCCTCGGACAAGCCGAGCAACGTGGCGGTGTACTTCAAGGTCGAGACCGGGAAGGGCGAGCCGGTCGCCAACCTCAGCGCCGACCAGTTCGAGATCTACGAGGACGACGCCCTGGTCTCCGTGCTCGAGAGCCAGCAGACCATCCTCAACCCGGAGGTCGCGGCCTCCCACTACACCCTGCTGCTCATCGACATGAGCGCCTCGGTGGTCGACTCGGACGACGCCGACAAGGTCACGGAGGCGGCCCTGCTGTTCACCAGCACGGTCGAAGAGAACACCAAAGTCGCCATCTACGCCTTCGACGGCGAGGCGGATATCCACAAGATCTCGGACTTCACCGGCTCGGGCGCGACCGCCGATGCGCGGGCAAACTCCTTGGGCAACTTCTCACCCAAGGACAAGAGCACCAACCTCAACGGCGCGATCATCCAGGGCCTGGAGGTTCTCGACGCTGGCCTCGAGAAGGCCGACAACCCGCTTCGCATCGGCACCTTGGTGGTGTTCACCGATGGCACCGACCGAGCCGCGCGGGTCACCGAGAGCGACATGCTCCGGGCTGTGAACGAGACTCCCTACGATGTGTTCGCCATCGGTCTGGGCGCCGAGATGAGCGAGTCGGACCTGCGCAAGATCGGCCGTGACGGCACGGCCTTGGCGACCAACAGCGACGAGATCCAAGCGGCCTTCGAGACCATCGGCCAGCGCATCGAGCAGCTCACGCGCAGCTACTACCTGCTCAGCTACTGCTCGCCGTCCCGGGCCCAACAGCACACGGTGACCATCAAGGCCAAGCACACCCCCGAGGGTGGGCGCGAGGCCACCGGGCGACTCGAGACCCAGTTCGACGCCGAGGGCTTCACCAAGGGCTGCGACCCGAATCAAAAGCCCAAGTTCGACATCACCAAAGGTGACATGGCCGCCGAGTAGGCGACGTCGTCAGCCTTCGGCGACGACCAAGAACTGGTAGGTGGCTCCCTCATCCTCGCCACCGCCGCTGCCGCCTTCGAATTCGCAGCTCCCAATCATCGACACGTCCACGACCGCGAAGGCCTGGGCTCCCGGGATCGACGCCCCCGATTTGTCGAACACCGCGACCGCGCCCGCGCCCGCGTTGAAGCCCAGGGCGGTCTCCTTGAAGCAGCACTCCTCTGGCGGGACGAATGCGCCCCCCGGCTCCTCGTAGCAGACGTAGGGGCAGTCCCCTTCAATCTCGCTCAGGCTCAAGGGCGCGAGGAAGGCGGGGTCGGGGGAGAACCCGTTTCCGGAGGGGAGCTGTGCGGCCCGGTAGTGGGCCAACAACAGCGAGTCGTCCGCGGCCCGGAGCGTCCACGCCGAGGTGCTCAGCCACGAGACGTAGAACCACACGCTGAGCTGGACCTCGTCACCCACGGCCACGGGGGTCTGCGCGGGTGCCCCTTCGACCTGGGCCCGGAGCTCGAGGGTGTGATGGACGGGCTGTCCGTCATCGAGGCAGTCCAGCTCGATAGTCTCGCCCGCGTCGAGGCTGCCCGTGCGGGCGGCGACGGTACAGCCTCGGGTCCACGCGTAGACCTCCCCTGGCTCCGGAGGATATTGATTCTGATCGAGCTGGGCCTCGAACTCGCCGAGGTCCGGGTCGGCCGAGCAGACGTCCGGCGCTTCGGTCTCCCCCTCGTCACCGGTGGACTCGTCGTCGCTGGTGGATTCGTCGTCGCTGGCGGATTCGTCATCGCTGCCGAATTCGTCGCTGCCGAGTTCATCATCGACCTCACCCGAGCTCTGAGTCTGAGTGTCCGTCTCGGTGCTCGATCTCGAGTCCCCGTCCGCCTCTGCGGTGTCTCCGCCCCCGGGGATGGCTCCGGGCGAGCAAGCCAACAACCCGGTGAGAGACAGGGACAGGGATAGGCCAAATCGGGTCTGTTGCTGAGTAGTCATATTCCGGCTCCAAATAACTGCCATAACAGGTATTTCATGAGCCGATCAACCACCAACCACCCGAACCGGACTCGCCGCCGCCAAGTTCGTATCCAAGCGCCATGCGGAGCAGCTCGCCTCGCGCCGGGTTGTGCGTCGTGGGCAACGCGATGATTTTATCGCGGGCTGCTGGAGCGCTGTCTCAGGCCGGGCGCTCGCGCGCGTTGTCGAGAGCCTCGTCGATAATCGCCTGATGCTGCGCCGGGTCGGCCCAGCGCGCGCGCCCCTCAGGCGGGAGCCGATCGATCGGGTCGAAATAGCAATACAGGGCGTCGGCGTCGACGTTGGGGCTGCGGTAGACGCTGACCCCCGTGACTCGGTCGTACCACTCGTAAGAGTGGGCGTCCCGCTTGCCGCCCCCGCCCGGTGCGTCGACCACGAACACGGGCGTGTTGAAGCCGGCCGTCAGGCCGCGGATCTGCTTCTCGATCTCGGTCGCACATTGGACGGTCGTGCGCAGGTTCTCGACCCCGCGGACCAGGTCGTGCACGTAGACGTAGTAGGGGCGCACGTTGATGTGGCTCAGGCGCTTGACCAGCAAGCCCATGGTCTCGGCGCTGTCGTTGACGCCGCGCTGGAGCACGCTCTGGTTGCGCACGGTGATCCCCCGAGAGAACAGCTCGTTCATGGCCCGCTGCGTGATCTCGGTGATCTCGTTGGGGTGGTTGAAGTGGGTGTGGACGCAGACTTCCTTGTGGAGCTCGCGGCCCTTGTCGACGATCTGCGTGAGCGCGTCGAGCCAGGGCGCGTCACTGAGGATCTTCTGCGGCATCACGGCCGGACCCTTGCTGGCGAAGCGCATGCGCCGGATGTTGGGCATGGCCAGCAGGCGCTCGCCGATGGTCCGAATGTGATCGGGGCGCAGGCTGTAGGCGTCACCCCCGGAGATCACGATGTCCTCGAGCTCCGGGCGCGAGGCGATGTACTCGAAGGCCGCCTCCCAGCGGTCGTTGGTGGGCTTGAGGCTGACCTTCTCGTACTCGTCGGTGTCGAGGCCGACGGCGTAGCTGCGGGTGCAAAACCGGCAGTACACAGGGCAGGTGTCGAGGGCCAGGAACAGGGCCTTGTCCGGGTAGCGGTGGGTCAGCCCGGGGACCGGCGCGTCCTCTTGCTCGTGCAGCGAGTCGAGGTCGAGCTTGGGGTGGTCGGGGAGCAGCTCCGATCCGGTCGGGATGAACTGACGGCGGATCGGATCGCCGTGTGGATCGCTCCAGTCGATCAGCGAGAGCATGTAGGGGGAGACCCGCACGGCCATAGGGGCGCGGTGAAAACCCTCGCGGATGTCCTCGATGAAGTCGTCGCTGGCGAGCTCTTGGACCGTGGCGATCAACTTGGCGACCTTGGTCACCGAGTTCTTCATCTGCCAGCGGTAGTCGAGAAAGGTGGCCTCGTCGATGTCGCGGTAAGCCGGAATCTTGCGCCAAAAGTCGCCGCCGAGGAGGTCCCGGTGGACGAGGCTCGCCGGGTCCACCGGGGGTTTGACGCGGCGCACCGGCTCGGACGTCCGCACCTTGGCCGACTCGCCCGAGATCGTAGGCAGGTGTTTGGACGTGGCGGCAGTCATGGGCTCAGCTTTAGGGAACTGTGACTGCCGTTGCCAGGGCCCGAGCCACAATCGCAGCAACGCGCGGCAATCCAGGGGATTCACCCTGCGCTGTGTCCAGCCCGTGGCCCGCGCTCGAGCGCGTTCGCGCTTGCGTGCCCCGATCCCCCCTCCAGCTCCACCTGCCCACCTGCCCGCCTGCCTGCTAAACTCCGCCCATCGCCGCTGGACGCCAGCCGGACGCGAGCCCCCCACGACCGACGTGGCCCGCGCCACAGCTCCTCTCGATCCGCGATCCCCAGCGAGCCGAGCGGGCCATCGCCGAGTTGCTCGAGCGTCGGCCCTCGGCCCTCGGAATCGCCCTCGATGTGCGCACCCCGGAGGGCGCGCGTCTGCGCAGCGGAGACGACCCTCGCGGGGCCCGGGTGGAGTGGGTCGCCATCGCCCTGTCCACGCCCCCCCGTGATGCAGCCGATGCAGGTGATGCAGCCGATGCAGCCGATGCAGCCGATGCAGCCGAGTGCGACTCGGGGCCGCTCCCGGTGCTCTCCCTTCACGCCGAGGCGCTGGCCGGCCTGACCTGCCTGCGACCCCTGTGGACCTCGGCAGATCCCGTCCCCTACCTCGTGTTCGAGGACGCCCACCGGGCCCTGGCCCTGTTCGCGGCGGCCGGCCTGCCCCTGCCCTCCCGCTACGGCTGCACGACCGTGGCGGGGACCCTGCTGGCCGAGGGCGCCGATCGACGCCGAGACCACCGACCCCTCGATCGCTCGGTCCGCGAGGCCCTCGAGTTCGAGCTCCCCGACGGCCTGCTCACGCCCCACAGCAGCGAGCGACGGACGGCCTCCGAGGCCCAGGCCCTGCTGGCCCTGCTACGGGTCTCGACCCCCGTGCTCCGCCAGCGCCGTCTGGCCTCCGTCTATCAGTTCGAGTGTGCCCTCCTGCCGGCCGTGATCGACATGGAGCGCGCCGGGGTGGGTGTGGACGCGGCCAAGCTCGAGCGTGTGGCCTCGGCCTGGGTGCGCGAGCGCGGCGAGCTCGATCCCGAGGATACGCAGCGAAGCGCCCGCCTCGACAAGCTGATCTCGACCTACCGGTGGTGGGCCCGGGACTACGTCGATCCAGACCGGCGCATCCGCTGTCGCCTTCACCCTTTGGCCGCCGACTCGGGCCGCTTCTCCTGCACCTCCCCCAACCTCCAACAGGTCCCCGCCGAGCACACGGCTCCGGGCATGCGGGCGTGCTTCGTCCCCGCCCCGGGGTCCAGGCTGATCATCGCCGACTACGCCCAGATCGAGCTCCGGGTCGCCGCGCACATGGCCCCCTGCGAGGCCCTCAAGGCCGTGTTTCGAGCGGGCCGAGACCCCCACCGGGCAACCGCGGCCAACCTCGCGGGCAAGCCCGAACACGCCATCGACAAGCGAGAGCGAAAGCTCGCCAAGGCGATCAACTTCGGGTTTTTGTTCGGCATGGGCGCGCGCCGCTTTCGTCAGTACGCGCTCTCGGCCTACGACCTCGATCTCGACGAGCGCCAGGCCGCCGAGGCCCGAGAGGCTTTCTTTCGCACCTACCCGGGTATCGCCGCCTGGCACCAGCGAACCCGGGGTCTGTCCCGACGCAGCAAGCACGAGGCGATCACCGTGACCACCGCCATGGGCCGGCGACGCACCTTTCTCGCCGGTGAGTTCTCCTTCAACTCGGCGCTCAACATCCCGGTCCAGGGCACCGCCGCCGAGGGCTTCAAGCTCGCCATGCGAGACCTGCACCTCGCGCTCCCCAAAGTCGGCGGCCGCGGGGTGCTCGTGGTCCACGACGAGTATGTGGCCGAGGTCCCCGAGGCCGAGGCCGAGGCCGGCCGGGCCCTGGTCGAGGGGTGCATGATCGCAGCGATGCAGCGGGTCATCGACTCGGTGCCCGTGGTCGTCGAGGCCGAGATCGCCGATCACTGGTCCTGACCCGGCCCCGGTTCACACCCGTTCTCCCCGGTGACCCCAGGTTCGCGGGGTGTTCGTAGAGCCTGGAGAGGCGAGTACTGACCTGCTCCCACGCTCCCGCCCGCAGGGGCCCGCGGAGACCCCTCGGTGGCAGGGCCGCCCCTCACCGTTCACCCCTCCCAGCAGCATCGTGAGGCGTGAGCACGGCACCTCCCACCTCCCCGCGATCCATATCCATCCCTCCCGTCGACCCGAGCAGGCTGCACCGCGTCGCCGCCTGGGTCTGGCCGCGGCGAAGGTTGATCTGGGCAGAGGTCCGCAGCTTGGTCTCGCGCAGCCTGGAGAGGGAGGCGGCCCCGAGCCCGGCTCGGAAATTGCATTTTTGCGACCCACATCCCTGCGCCGATCTTGATCTCGGGGCAGGGCCATCCCCAGGATCGGGTTCGGTCGACACCTCGGCCTGAGCAACCCGCTCGAGCCCGAGTATCAATCTGAAAACCGATGCTGTGGGCGTTCGGTTTTGCACCCGGATCGGAGTTTCCAGTGGGCGAACCAATACCGCATCGGTGATCTCGCCTCGTATTGGTGGCCCGACAACGACGGAGCGATACAATGTTGCATGCTCGATCGGTTTCGTCGTTTCTCCTCGAACCGATACACGGGCATGGCCGCGTCCTTGTTGCTCCTGGCCACGAGTGTGCACGAGGCGATCACGACCTTCGAAGAAGGGGGCGTGGGCGCCCACCATGGGGTCATCGTCTACGCGCTGATCAACCTCGCCAAGCTCATGACCGACGTCACCGACAGCGGCCGACTCCTCGATGAAGTCCTCACCGAAGACGAGACCGAGGATGCCAGAGAGACCGAGGACGCCAGAGAGGCCGAGGCCGAACTGGCCTGACCCGAGTCGGCTTCGCTCAGCGCTGATTTTCGGCGGGCAGGCCGATCACAAAGTCACTGTTGCCACCCATCGAGCTGTGGCAGTCCGCGCAAAACTCGACCTCGCCCCCCTTGCCCGAGATCCCATCCAACACCTCGCCCTCACGGCTGATACGCGCGAAGAACCAATCGTTGGCTCTGTCGTTGTAGCCGGCCTCGAACTTGGCGAGGACAAAGAGCTCCGGCGTCGGTTCCCCGTCGAGGGTGTACATCTCTTTGACCAAGACTGCGCCCGGCGGGAACTCGGCCTCTTGGTCCAAATCCAGGGGATCGAGGGTCCTGAAGATCTCCGCGGCGGGCTCGTTGGCCCAGATCGACATGCTCGCGGTGAGGTCCTTGTGCCCGGTGGGTTGGCGCTCGAGATCCATGCGCTCGTAGTCCGAGAAATTCACCGCCGCGGCGATGACCTCGTCCGGGTCGTAGCGCTCCGCCTCCTCTTCACCGCAGGCCGCGACGACCCCCAACACCCCCACGATCGCAGAGAGACATAGAGAACGGAGGGCCAAGCGAGTTCGAGGGTGGCACATAGGCGGGCCGGCACACGCTACCACCGGGTCGGCGGGCGGCGTCAACGCCATTTTCGCGAGCGGCTGACCGAGAGCAAGATCCCCAGCGCCAGCATCATGGTGATCACGTTCGAACCGCCGTGCGAGAAGAACGGCAGCGGCAGACCCGTGTTGGGGAAAAACTCGAGCACCACGCCCACGTTGAGGACCGCGTGCCACAGAAACATGGCGCCGATGCCGATGCACAGGCAGGCGGCAAAGCGGTCCCGCGCCTGGGAGGCCAGGTTGATGGACCAGGTGACCAGGGCGAAGTAGAGGGCCAGCAACATGGCCGAACCCACGAAACCCCACTCCTCGGCATAGACCGCGAACGAGAAGTCCGAGACCTTGTAGGGCACGAAGTTGAGCACGTTTTGTGTGCCCTGCCCGACCCCGCGCCCAAAGAAGCCGCCGTTGCCGACCGCGGTCCGGGCCTGGATGATCTGGTAGGCCTTGTCGGGGTGGGACTCCGGGTCCAGCCACACATCGATGCGCTTGGTCTGGTAGCCCTGGAGGAAGAACGACCAGGCGACCATGAAGCTGACCACCCCCGAGGCCAACAGGGCGAGCAGGGTCTTGAGATCGAACTCGGTCACCGCCAGCACCGAGATGGCGATCAGCAAGAGCATGATCCCCGTGCTCAAGTCGGGCTGCTTGATGACCAAAAACGCGGGTACGAGCACCAGCAGACCGGGGATCACCAAGGTCCCCACCAAGGTCCGGCGGGTGTCTTTGCGGGCCAGCGTGTGCAGGTAGCGGGCGAGCCCGATGACGAGCACGAGCTTCATGAGCTCGGAGGGCTGAAAGCGCACGAACGCCAGGTCCAGCCAGCGCGTGGCGTTGTTCGTGGTCGTGCCGACGACGGTCACCAAGAGCACAAAGCCGAACCCGACCGCGTAGACCGGGTAGGCCATGCGGTAGTAGACCCGGTAGTCGATCGCCGCGACCCCGATCATGAGCACGGTGCCGATGCCGATGAAGCGCAGCTGATCCTGGACCAGGGGCCCGGACCAGTCTCCGCCCTCGGCGCTGTTGAGGTTGATGAGCGCGAGCGTGGCGATACCGAAGGCCAGCGTGATCACGACCCAGTCGACGGACCGCCAGATCTTGGTCCACCAAGTCTGGGGGCCGGTGATCAGCTGGTTCACAGGCCGTCCTCGATATCGGCTTGACGGCGGCGCAGCTCTTCGCCCGGGAGCGGCGGCGGGACTCCGGGGGCCCGCGGTCGGTCACCCCCGCCGCTGGCTCCCTTGGAGCCCAGGTAATGGTCGATGACCCGCATCACGATCGGCGCGGCGGCGTCGGCCCCGATCCCGCCGTGGGCGACCAGCGCGACGACGACGATCTCGGGGTTCTCAGCTGGGGCGTAGGCTGCGAACCAGGCGTGATCTTTGGTCACGTCCCAGCCCTCGATGAGCTCGGCGTCCGGGTCTGGGTGTTCGATGCCGACCTCGGCGGTCCCGGTCTTGCCGGCCACCACCACACTCTCGAGTCGCTCGCTGTAGGCCGTACCCACGTCGCTGTTGACGACCCCGACCAGGCCCCGGTGGATGCGCTCCCGGTCGATGGCCGCGATCACCGGATCGGCGTGTTTGTACTTGGGCGAGGTCTCGAGCACGAGCTTGCCCTCGGAGGTCACGACCCGGTCGACGAGCGAGGGCGTCACGACGTAGCCGCCGTTGGCGATCGCGGCGTAGAGCACGGCGACCTGGAGGACAGTGGCCTTGACGTTGCCCTGTCCGATCGCCGAGTTGAGTCGGACGCCGCGCTGAAAGGTGCCCTGGCGCGACTCCGAGGCCTCTGTGGGCACGACCCCGGGAACCTCGGCGTTGATGCCCAGGCCCGTGCGCTCGCCCAGGCCCAGGCGCCGCGCGACCTCTTCCATGCGCGCCAGGGTCAGGTCCTTGTCGATCGCCAGGTGGTAAAAATAGACGTTGCAGCTCTGGATGATGGCCTGCTCGAGGTCGACGATCCCGTGGCGGTGGGTGTCCCGAAAGGGCTGGCCGCCGTACTCGACGTGGCCCTCGCACTCCACGGTCTCGCGCGGGTCGAAGCTCGGGTCTTCGAGCACGGCGAGGGCCGAGACGACCTTGTAGGTGCTGCCTGGGAAGTAGTTCTCCTGGACGGTCTTGTCGACGAAAGGCTTGAAGGGGGAGTTGAGCCAGCCGTCGTACTGGCGCCGGCTGATCCGCCCCTCCCAGACGTTCGGATCGATGGCCGGCACCGAGACCATGGCCAGGATTCGTCCGGTCGAGACCTCCATGGCGACGACCCCGCTGGCCCGCTTCACGCCCTCGATGGACAGGCCCTCGCCGCTGTCGCCCTCCATGAACTCGCCCGCGACCGCCGTCGCCGCGACCCGCTGAAGATCGAGGTCCAGGCTGAGAAAGATGTCCTGCCCAGGGATCGGATCGCTGTCCGGAGGCAGGGCCTCGACCGCCGCCGGGGGTGGGTCGACCACCTCTCGGCCGAGCGCATCGACCACCCGCGAGCGCTTGCCCAGGCGACCGCGCAGGTAGTTCTCCCACTGGCGCTCGATGCCCGTGACCCCGATCCTGTCGCCGGGGCGGTAGTCGCCGTAGCGCGAGTCCTCGAGGGTCGTGCGGCCGATCTCCCGCATGAAGCCGGTGACAAAGGCAGCCAGCTCGCGCTCGGCGTAGTAGCGCCGGGCCGACTCCCGGATCTCGACCCAGGCGTCGAAGCCCCGGGTCTGGATGCGGGCGTTCTCCTCCCAAGAGAGGTTGCCGCGCACCGACACGGCGTAGCGACCGTCTCGCTCGTCGTCGCGCAGGCGCTCGAGCTTGGTCACGAAGCGCTCGCGATCTTGTTCGTCGACGAAATTGATGAGCGCGGCGAGCTCGATGATCTGCTGGTCGGAGATGGGCTCTCGGACGATCTCTGGATCGGCGCCGGGCTCCTCGGCCTCGACCTGGATCCGGGGGATGGCCGTGACGTAGAGCGCGTAGGCGGCGTGGTTGGTGGCCAGGGGTTCACCCTTGGCGTCGAAGATCCGGCCCCGGGGTGCCTCGACGTCGATGGTGTCGACGAAGTTCTGCTCCGCCCGCCGGGCGAAGTGCACCCCCTCCAAAATCTGGAGCTGAAACAAGCGGGCGACCAGGCCCAACATGATCAATCCGCCGAGCACCACGAAGGCCTGGAGCCGCGGTTTGAGCACACGAACATCGTCGGCAGGGCTGCGCCGAGTCAGCGCCTTGCCCCCGCCCGATCCCCCCTTGTCGCCGCGGCCACGCCGGAGTGCAGCCCCGATCCCCGCGGCCCGGCCTGCATTGCGACCCCGCAGTCCCGAGTCCCCGCCCCCTCCAGCGCCCAGCTCACTCATCGCGGGACCTCGTCCCCGCGACCGCGCAGGGGGACCGCGCGCGCAGGCGTGGGTGTAGGCGTGGGCGCCTCGCGCAGTCGCAGACGCAGGAACAGCCAGTCGGCGAACAGCCAGACCGGATGCGCAACGAGGAAGGTCGCCAGCAAGTGCCAGCGCGCCTGCCACAGACCGGTCATGAGCGCGTCACGAGGGATGCGCATGGGCTCGGCCAAGGCCATGAGTGTGCCCCAGGTGACGAGGTCGACCAGCCCGATCGCAACCAAGGCGGCGACCGCCCGGGAGAACCACCCGTGCAGGGCCAGGCGACCCGAGGCGTAGTGCATGGCCAAGAACGCGAGCTGATGGGCCAAGATCAACGTGCCCATGGGCGCGCCTTGATGCAGGTCTTCGAGATAGCCGAGCGCGGTCGCCACGGCGAGCTTGACCGGGAGCTCGCTGTCCCCCTCCTCCGAGGAAAACGCCAGGTGAACCAGGAGCACCGCCGTGGTCGAGGGCAGCATGATGCTGAGCTCGAAGACGTGCCCCAACCCGGCGACAGCGGCCAACAAGAGCCACCCCAGGATGATGTAGGCGAGGGCGCGAAACAGCATGGCGGTCGGGGTCCGGGAGGATCTTAGGCTGCGGAGGACAAAAGCCGAAACCTGGGCTCGGGGTCTCCCCGGGCGGGCCGCCGAGCATCGGCCAACGCGGCACCCGAGGGGGACATTCCCAGCAGCAAGCTCACGCCTGGGGCTCCGCGAGATGGTAGACCGTGCCCCGGCGCTGACCCGAGACGATTGCGGCGCCGTCGGCCACCAGAGCGCGAAACAGAGGCCGGAGCTGACTCGCGCTGAGCCCGGTGAGCGCCTGGGCCTGGCGGGAGCTCAGGGCCCCGTGCTCGCCCAACACCTGGAGCAGAGCACCCGCGTCGAAGTCGCTCGACCCGCTGGACTTCCGACCTGAAGCCGGGCCCGCCGAGTCCAGGCTGGCCGAGTCCTGCCCCGGCCAGGGCAGCGCGAGTTGAGGCGCCGGGAGCTCGGCCGGAACCTCGGTCTCGACCACGTAGAGATACTCGAGGTTGCGCAGGTGGCTGACGGCCCCGACCTTCTCTCCGCTGGGATTGTAAATCCCGATCTGCGCGCCCACGTAGCGCTTGTACTCTTGGCTGATCACCGTCACCCGGCCCCGGGTCGAGAGCAGCGCCTCCATCTGTGGCCTGGCGATGTAGCCCTCGTTGTTGAACGAGACGATCATGACCTTGGCCTGGACCGCCGCGACGATCTCGGCGAGGGCGGCGTAGAACTTGGGCTTGGAGTTGAAGGGGCTCTTGCGTGTGCGGCAGTCGATGCGCTTGCGGGCGATCCCGTAGACCTCGGGTTTGTCCCACAGCACCAGTGACTCCCAGGCGTGGTAGTTGCCGAGGTAGCTGTGCTGGTTGTAGGGCGGATCGAGGTAGGCGATGTCGACCTCGAGCGCGCGCGCGGCCTCGAGACCCTCGAGCTGGTGGGCCTCCCCCTTGCCGTGTTCTGCCTGGGCCAGGATATGGGGCAGGCGCATGCGCAGGGGTTTGTGTGAGCGCGCGGCCCAGCTTTTGAGGTAGGCCATCTGGAGGCCGCAGGTCGAGTCGACCCGGTCGGCGGCCTCCATGAGCGAGACCAACACCACGGCCTCGAGCTCGGGCTCGAGGGACTTTTGGGCGATCGCCTCGCGGATCGCGTCGACCCGGGCACCGTTGTGGGGCTGAAAGAAGCGGGCCTGCTCGCAGAAGGTATCCGTGAACCACCCGGGGTCCCCGGGCAGGGCGTCGAGCTCGGCGATCAGCAGCTCGGCGTCGCGTTGGAGGCGCTCCGCATCGGCAGCGACATAACACCGGGCCAAGGTCGCCGCGTAGCTGTTGTGATCGTTGGCGAGCACCCGGTAACCCGCGCCCTTGAGCGCGTGCCCGACCCGGGAGGTGCCCGAGAACAGATCGAGCACGGTCTTGGCCTCTGGAAACTCGCCCACCGCGCGCAACACGGTGGGCAGGAGGGTTCGCTTGGAACCGATGTACTTGATCACGGCGCGGACCTCGGGCCCACCCTACGCACGCGCCGTGGTCGGGCGCAATCCCTCAGGCCAGGGTCTCAGGGATGGGCCCACCGAGACCATGGGATCGTCGCGGATCTACTGGGGGATGCACTCGACCGGCCCAAAGGGCGCCGCCAGGTTGTCGCAGGTGGCCTCGAACACATCGGCAGCCTCGAGGGTCGTGGTTCCGTCTTCGGTGTCGACGGAGAACAGGGACGAGGCCTGGCCACTCACCCCGCAGGCGTAGAGCACCCCCTGCCCGGGGTGATATTCGATACCCACCGAAGAGAAATTCGCGCTCAGGGGCACGGAGCCCAGGCTCTCGGTGGTGTCGCCGTCGAAGGTGTAGAGCTGGTCGTTGCTCGCGTTGATCCCAAACAAGAGGTTGTCCTCCGGGTCGGACCAGGTCAGGCCCGTCGATCCCCAGTCGCCCGGCAACGCGTTGAGCTCCACCGCCATGGCGGTCTCGGGATCGATGTCGATGATCACGTCTTGATTCGACGAGGCCCCGAACATGACCTGCAGCTCGTTGGAGGTGATGCCGTTGACCCCCGTGAAGCCGTAGCTCCCGATCTCGGTCGCGGTGCAGTCGCAGGGGTCGATCAGCAACAGCGTGTCGCCGTTGGTCTGCTTGCCCACCGAGGCATAGAGGGTCTGGTCGTTGAAGGTCAGCGAGGTGAAATTCGTGTCTGAGGGGATCGAGTCGGGCAAGGTGATGTCCGCGCAGATGACCGTGGTCTCCCCGACCTCGCCCTCGACCACGCTGATCTGGACCAGCATGTCGGTGGTGCTGTCGGGCTCGTCGACCGACAGGATCCAGGGCGCGTACGGGTCGCCCCCGGTGTCCGTGTCGCTGGACGTGTCCGTGTCGCTGGACATGTCCGTATCCGTGTCGCTGGACGTGTCCGTGTCACTGGACGTGTCCGTGTCGCTCGATGTCGACGTGTCGCTCGATGTCGACGTGCCGGTGGACGTGTCCGTGTCGCTGGTCTGCCCCTCGCTCCCCGTCCCTGTGCTCGACGAGCCCGAGGAGCTGTCCCCGCTCTCGGCGAGCGTGTCACCGACCTCGTCGTCGGTGCTGCTCTCGGCGCTGTCGTCGGCGCAGGCGGACAGCGCCAGAGCGAGAGAGAGGGCCGCGATCGACGCGGATGTACCAACAGTCAGGTTACGCATGTCCGCTATTTTAACAGGGATCACTCGGGTAGTTGCATCGCTTGCAATCTGGACACCACTCGACTGTTTCCAAGATCATATTGGTCCCGAAGGCGCCAACCACCTACATTTCACTTGACATCGACACAGCCGTCCAACAACGTCAAAACTCTCAGGTCTCGTACGCCCTAAAAGTGGGCATCACACCGTCCTGGCTGGCCTTTGGCGGCACTCGGTGCTAGACGAAGGGGTCGGGCAAGCCCGACCTCGAACCGTCGCAAAGGGCGACGACATTGCACTGGGATGGTCCAATCGTTGCCCCACATTGATGACATCACGCGACGCCTCGCCCCACTCTACGCGGTGGAGACGCGCACGTGGAGCCGGTCTGTATTGCCCACGGGCAGTTCAAACAGGCCTGCCGGGGAGGCTGCGCCCACCCTCTGTGCCCGACTTGCGAAACCATGGGTTTCTGCGCTGGCTTTCGGCGCAGTAATCTCGAGGTCCAAACAATGAACAAGGGCGGCCACAAGCGACCCTCGCAGTCGGTACTTCGGCGCTCAGAGCTCCGGCGGGTGGGTGTCAACCGTCCAAAGAACAACTGGCGAAAACGAAGCAAATCTGAGCGCGCCGGGAACACACACACCAAACACATCCGGGGAAGCCAGTTCTCACGCAAAATATTCGAAGCCCCCGAGCTCTATTCCCAGCTGTCGGGTCATCTCGATGAACAAGAGATCCTCGAGCTTCTGGCCCAGATTCTACACCAGAAAAAGGCCGGCATCCGTCGTCGAAAGTTCGCCAAGCTCGGCCTCCGTAGGGCCCGCACACACGCGGAGATCCACATCCCCGTCTCCCGACAGCTCGACAACCGCGTCGTTCAACGACAGAGCACCCACGTTGCCTACGTCGACGCGATCGAGGACAACAGCGAGGATGAGAGAACCTTCCATCTCCAGTGCATCGAGGCCAGCTGGCTCGAGACCATCTGGCGAGAACTCACCGAAATCAACGCGATCGACCTGCTCGTTCGGATCATAGCGACCCACAAACTCACCGCGCCGGACTTTCTCACGGCGTACCAACACCTCCCGCCGGACAAGGACCTCCACGAGTACCTGTGGAACCTGTACCTCTGGTACGTCAACCGCGTCATTCAAGACGGAGAGGAGATGCCCGGCGCCCTGCTCGAGATCACCCTCCCTCGAGATGACCCGCGAGCGGAGACCATCGTCGAATCGGGCTGGTACTCGCTCACCCTCGAAAATGGTCCGACGCTGGCAGCGACCGCCTGTTGCTACACGATGATCGGCCTCGAGCCCGATGACGACGGCCCGACCACAGAAGCATGGATTCCCGACGGCGGGTTCGCTCAGTTGGAACCCACAGAGCAAGCGCTACTGCGCCTGCTCCACCTCCCCAAGTCCAACCCTGCGACTCGAGGCCAAATCGTGTACACGCCGGCACCCGGGTTTGGCGGTGGCTTTGGCGATGGATTTGGCGGTGGCTTTGGCGGCGGCTTTGGCGGTGACGACAGTGGATTCTATAGCCAGAGCGAAGCCCGCAGGCCGATTCCGATCGATACCCACCTGCGGGAGCTGTGGGCTCGGGCCAAAGCTGGCCTCGAGGCCCTCATCGACAGGATTCTCCCACCTCCGCCGGGGATACCGGGACTGGTGCCGGCGCTTGCGGGCATCGGAACTGGCATCGGAGGGGGTATCGAGGCCCCCGCAACGAGTGCCCCTTCGACGGCGACGGGTCATCTGCACTACATCGGTGGAGACGGAGGCGGTGCAGGGGGCATCGCCCAACCCGGCAATCCAATGGGCCAAGTCGGCACCCACCAGCCCTTTGTCGGGGTGATCGATGTCGGCCAGGGCAACTGCAATGTGCTCTTCGACCAAAATGGTCAGGCCGTCGCCTACTACGATTTCGGGTTCACCAAGGTCCACGCCAACGAACCTGCCCGTGGCCCGACCGAGGTCTGTCTGTGCCACAATCCGACCATCATCATCTCCCACTGGGACTGGGACCACTACGCGCTGGCCCGCCACAACCCCAAAGCGTTCCGCCTGACCTGGATCGCGCCCCAACAAAACATGGGCGGCCTCGATGTCCGTCTAACCGTCGCACGGATCTTGCGTGCCGGCGGCCAATTCCACCTCTGGACCGACCGCGACGGGCATATGACCTTCCCCTGGGGGTTTGTGGTTCGCGGCCGCGATCCAAGCATCGGCCAGTTCGACAGCAAGGCCAACAACTCGGGCCTGTCGATCTGCGTCTGCGTCAAAGACCACGCAGGGCCCAACACCAGCCCTGGGACCGCCGCCGTGGCCTGCCCTCAGATTGCCAACGGGGCTGCTGCTGCCGCCATTGGAGCACAGCTCCAAACTGGCGGCGGAGCGACGACCATCGGGAGGGTTCAGACCGCCCTCGATCTCGGAGAACTCTATGCACGGGTCGACCAGGCCGCGCAGGCAGCCCATCTCGCGGGACAGGGCCCAGATGAGATCGCGGTCACGGCCTGCATTCCAGCATGGATTCTCAGCCAGAATCACGGGGCTGTACCGGCAGATGCCCTACTCCTGAGAGCGGCCGCGGCCGCGGTCGGAGCCGAGAACACAGCCCCCGGGAACTGGGAGCTGAACGCGGTGACCACCTTCGCGGCCATCGACGCGAGCGCGATGGGGGTCGCTCCAGCCGACCTCGTCGCTGGGGCGCAGGCGGCCCTGCTCGCCGCAGCGGCGGTGGGGGCCACAGTCCCAGCAATTGTACTCGCCGCGAGCGTGGGTACCGTCACTCCTGGAGCCGCCGCGCAACTGCAGGCCGCCGCCTTGGCGAGCAGCGGAAACGGGCCCTACCTCACCTCCCAGTTTGCGGCTGCCGGAGTGGGGGCCGTCGGCGTGGACCTCGAGGTCATCAACGCTGCGGGCCACTACGCCGGGATCGCAGTGCCGATCGGCGGCGCCCAGGAAGACAAAGCCTACGCCATCGCCGACCCTATCGTGGGTATCAAAGCCAGCTGGATCCACGACATCGTGAAGATGGCCGACGTCCCAGGCGGCGGCGGTGTGGCGGTGCCGGCGATCCAGCAAAACGTGGTCAACGCCAACCCGCCCTACCACGCCAACGAGCGCTTCGTCATGTCCACAGGAGACGCCATGGTTCAGTTTGTCCCCACCCAAGGCTACGTCCCTCGGCCCTCCATGGTCGGGATGGTCGCCTGCCACCACGGCTCGAACACCGCCGACGGAGCATCGATGCGGCCCCTGTCGTTCCCGTGGGCGCAGGGCTCTCCCCAGGCGCAGATCATCGCCGCTGTCGTCGTCGGTGATCGGCCGGCGGCGAAAGCCACGATCGCCGGGTCGATGCTGGTGGGTGCGTGGGCGGGAGCGGCTGCGGCTGCGGCCGAGAGTGCCATCCACAACGGCCTCACCCTGGCCGAGGTGGTGGTGTTCGCGGCCGCCCAAGCCTACGACAACACCGTCACCCAAGCTGATGTCGGCCTCCTCGTCAATGCCCTCGGGCCGGTCTTCCTGGCGCATGGAGTCGCCATGACGCCGGCGAACCTCGAGGCCCAGGCCGGCGTCGGTGTGACCCCAGCGACGACCATCGCGGCCCAAGCTGCGATCGATATGTACAATAATCCCGCCGGTCCAGCCGCCGTGATCGCAGCGGGTGACATCAACACCGCTGTGGATGTCGCTCTCGGCATCGCTATCCCGACCGACGGCTCGGGTACGGCCGGCCGAGTGCAGCTCACCCGAGCACGTACACTCACCCAAAATGCACTCAACGCGGCTTTGCTCGTCGTTGCACTCCCCGATGTGAACAAGCTCGGCGCGGCACTGCACGGGGCCTCCAACACCTTGGCGACGGCCCTTCAAACGCACCAATTTACCGCGTGTATCTGTGCCGCCTTGTTCGCTACGCAGGTCGCGGCAGGTCCCCCGGCGGCGGCACCCCTGGGCGCCCTCTCGAAGCTCAACGCGGGCGAGCGGCTCGCCCTCCTCGTGGGAGCCGCGGTCGGGGCGTCCATGGCCAGCGGGGGCTTTCCCGCCATCGATATCGAAAATGTCGCAGGTTTCTCGACTTTGGCTGGTCTCGTCGATGCCGCCGCGGTCGCCGACGCCGCTGCCGCTGCCCCTGCCCCTGCCGGAGGGGCCATCGCGGGCAACATCGTCTACCCCTTCGGCCACCCCAACGGGACCTACGGCCACCCCATGATCGAGGCCATTCACAAGTATCGCGCCCACGGCTGGACCCGTGCGGCCGACACCAACGGAGCCGAAGCCCTCCCTGCCGCAAACCACGACCGTGCCCTGGGCTGGGAGTTCGTGGTTGGCTATGAGGGACCTCTACGGGGTGACCTGGCCACCCCGGGTTTCGTCGACCGGACAGCGGTCTGTGGCTGCAACGGAGTCAAGTTGTTCACTTGCTGAGTCACCAAGCATGGCCCGCCCAAAGTCGAAACACGAGGTCCGCGGAGGCGAGTGCCTGTCCAGCATCAGCGAAGAACACGGTTTCTTCGTCGACACGCTCTGGGAACACCCGGACAACGCAGCCCTGCGAGAGCTGCGCCCCAACCCCTACGTGCTCGAGCCTGGAGACATGGTGCAGATCCCCGCCCTCACCCCGGCCACCGTCCAGCGGCCCACGGACGCCCGACACGTGTTTCGTCGCCGGGGCATCCCCGAGCGCTTCCGCCTCCAGCTCCTCGACGAGGGCGAGCCCGAGGCCGGGGTCGTGTACCGCTTCGAGGTCGCCGGTCTCGTCACCGAGGGCGAGACCGATGACGAGGGCTGGGTCGAGGAGTGGATCCCGACCCGCGCGCGCCGAGCCCAGCTGACCATGGACCCCGAGGGGGAGAACCAGCGCGAGCTCATCCTCCACCTCGGCCAACTCCGACCCCCGGACACGGAGGCGGGTGTCCGCACCCGGCTGACGAACCTGGGATACCTGTTCGACGAACAGGCTCCGCCGACCGATGTGGTCCTCGCTCTGTGTCTGTTTCAGGACGACGAGGGGCTCGAGATCAACGGTACTTACGACGATCCCACCTGCGAGGCGCTGGCGGAGGCGAACGGATCCTGAACACAGGCCCAGGAAGGGCCGTGGCCGTCGCCCAGAGCTGCCGCCCAGAGCCCGGTCGATGGCGATGAGGGGGCGATGAGGGTCCGAGGCCGCTATGAGACACTGCCGTCTAGAACCGATGGCGACCGAAACCTTCAACAATCTACGTCCCCGGCGAGAGGCGACCCCTCTGAGGTGGAACGACAACGGGAACCGCGACCACCTGACCGGAGACCAACGAGACGCCGCCCGCCAGCTGTGGGCGCTGTTTCAAAACTACTATCTGGATGAGGCGCCAGCTCAGTCGCGCTACGGGCGGGCTTCGAGAGAAGGCTTACACCGAGTCTTGCCCGCCATCGACGACCAGCGCCACAACCAAACCATCCTGATCGATGGTGGGCGGGGTTCGGGCAAGACGGCGCTGCTCATCACCTTGATCGATGGATGGAACCGGAGGGTCCGGGGCGAGCCGGACGAGCGAGGCCTGGCGGAGGTCTGTGACCCGGACGGACGTGTCGTCCCGATCGGCCTGCTCGATCTGCGCTCGCTGCCCAACCATGTCTCCCTGTTGATCCATGTCGCCGGATTGCTGCGCAGCCTCGTCGAAGAGCTCGGTATTCACCGGGCCGATCCACCGCCCCCGACCTCCCCCCATGCCGGAAAGACGAGCGCAGCCCAGGTCACGTGGCAGCGATTCCTCGCGGCCACGGCGTCGACCGAGCAGAGCATGCGTATGCGTAGCGCAGCGCTCGACCCCGAGAGCTTCGCGGCCGAGCTCCACGAGACCGAGCAAGATCGCCTCCATATCGGTGACCAGTTCAGCCAGCTCATGGATCACATCGTATCCGCATATGAGAAGAGGCTACGCAGAGACCGCGGGCATAGCGAAGGCCCGCGGGATACGCCCGTGTTCGTGATCGCCATCGACGACGCGGACATGAACCCCGCGCGCCTCGGCGAGTGTTTCGAGCTGCTCGACAGCTTCGTTCATCCACGGCTGGTATTCATCCTCACCGGTGATGAGCCGCTGTTTCTCACCGGGCTTCGGGCACGCTTCCTGGGCGAGCTTCGCCAGCCTCTGGCGGGTGCGAAGCTCGACGCTGCCGACCGTAAGATGCTCGGCGACATCCCCCGAGCACTCGAACTCGCACAACAATACTACAACAAACTGCTCCCACCTCACCATTGTTGCAAGCTATCGGAGGTCTCGGAGGGAGAGCGCCTCGAACACCTTCGCGAGGCGCTCGAGGACATCCCCCTCGGACCGGTGAATATATGTACGGTTTTCGATCGCGTGCGCATGTTGGGAGCGCTACTCCCTGACTCGATTCGAGACCTCGAAGATTTCAGGCAGATCCTACATGAATACGCAGGTGCGGGCGATCAGGCCGCGTTAAAATTCTTGGTATTGATCAAAAATCGGGTCGCCCAGGAGGCCGGACCCAGTCCCGATTTCGAACCTACCAAACTCATATTATTAGGATCACAGCCACTATTCGGCCCAGAGGCTCTATTCACTATTTCGACCAGGGCATTGGACTTCCAATCAACCATGCATGAGTATGCGGCACGTGAGATCGAGCCTAGTGATCACACTGCCCTGTGGACGACGCGTTGGTTTGGCACTCTGCCCACCCCCCGCAACAGCGACAGTCGACACAATGCCAATGACGACAATCGGGACCATGACGCCGACCTACTCCTAAGCCCACAAATCTCGAATTTTGCCCTATTTATCGAGTATACTGCACCTCACATTCAGGGCCTCGAGAAGACCTTCAGGTCTCGACTAAGCCTCGCTCTACCTGCGGGCCTCTCAACGCGTTTTCACCTCGAGGGATTTGGGGCATTCTCATCTTCTTGGCCACTCCCACTTGCTCGTCGCGCAGGTTGGCGAAACTTCGAATTCATACGATTATGGCACCGCGCGTTGACTACCATCGTCGGAATCGGAACATTCAACGAAGACCAGATTGAGCTCTTAGCGATCAATTATATTCGCATCATATTTCACGTTCTGGTTGCCGACCTCGGGACCGATGACCCGCCCGTACTCCGCCCCCGAGTCGGTGCTCGGACCGAGGTTTGGCAAACAACGATCAAACATGCCCGAGAATCTGGTTCCCAGGGTAACACTTGGAGTGCCACCCAACTATTGGAGATGGCTTACCCCGAGTCACGCCTCGGAAACGATGCTGCACGTAGGCTACTCTCCGCTTGGGAGTCGATCCACAACACCTCCGAGGAGACAGTGAGTGCTGATTCGCTCCTGGTGCAGGCCAACCGGGTACGTTGGAGCTCTCTGAACACGAAAGCATCGGCTCATAGGGACATCTCCCCGATGATGTTACACTCCCTGCTCATTCGGCACTTCAAGAATCACCCATGGACTAAGAGGTTCGCTGCGTTCGGCGATGTTGACCTCGTCGCCCCCATACGAGAGGCGCTCACCAATATCATGATCCCACCAGAGCCGTCCGCCCCCTGGGTCCCCACCAATGCAGCCGGCTACCTCGCCCACTACACAGCAGAGCTTTTGAACAGTGTGGGCACCGACATTATCGACCCCATATCTAGGGCGTTAAACTACTGGTATGGAATCTCTGGAAACTCTATCCATGCATTGTTTCGAGGATGGCAGGTGGCTGCCCTCCGCAATCGTTCGATTCTGCGGTGGGAGGACTTTTTTGTAGATTTCTTGGGGCGGGGCCTCGCTTTTGGACACGGAAGCCCGATCAACTCCAAACCCGTCGCGTCGGCTATACCCCGCATCGACTACCTACTCTACGAGGGCCACGTATTCGAAGCCGCCGAAACCGCCGAAACCCTCGGTGCCCTCGCCATGTACCGCCTGATCTATGATGTATCTCACGATGCCCTGCATCAACAACGCAGCGTAGGCGACTCAAGTTGGGCGCTCTTTCGCGTGCATTGGCGAGGAGACAACGACTCCCACGCTCCCTGGCCCGCGGTCTCCTGGCTGACTCACATCGACTACGACGTCATCACCCAACGCTGGGTCCACCTCGCCAACAACACCATGTCCACTGAGGATAACTTGGGAGTCATCGCTCGTCGCTATGTCGAGGCCCAAATACACACTTTTTCCACAAGGGAGGTCTATGATACTGGGGCTTCCCCTATGAGCTGGCCGGAGGTGTTCGAGTTTGCGCGATCAATCTACGATCGTGCTCCTAGTTCTTACGCGCGGACCCAGTCATTTGGAGATTGGATGCGAGAACTCGACCGGTTTGGACAACCGGGTTCTGCGCTGCCGACCCCCGAGGCTGCCGCGGCACTCATCGCCTTCCTCGAACTTATTGTGCCTATGCAACCGCTCGACCTGTTCGGGGAATTCTCAACCGACAACGTCGTGCGAGGAAAGGGCACTCACACGTTCAAGGAGCACCCCTGGACCACACTTCACGATCTGCCTACCCACCAGGAACGCCGTGATCTCGCGGATGACCTTCGGAGCCGCTTCGGCCACGAGGCTCCCGAGCGATTCGCCCCTCCCGCCGCACG
>CAYVJQ010000033.1:0-5193 GCA_964451725.1 uncultured Nannocystaceae bacterium
GGCGCGACGTCGAGGATCTCGAGCTCAACAAGGCCTGGCTGCAGCACTACATCGCCACGGGGGACGCCGATCAGCCCAACCAAGTGTGGTTCGACGATGTCGTGGTCAGCACCGAGCGCATCGGCTGCGGAGCGGGAGGCGGGGGCGAGGAGAGTGGGGACGGCGATAGCGACGGCGGGGACGGCGATGGCGATGGCGACCCGAGCGATGGCGACCCGGGCGACAGCAACGGCGATCCCGGCGACAGCGACGGTACCCCGGGCGATGACGGGAGTGACGGCGATCCGGGCGATGGGGGCAACGGCACAGGCAGCAGCGAGACCGGCCCCGCTGCGGACGAGGGCGAGGGTTGCTCCTGCAGCAGCTCGGGTCCTTCGTCGCCGTGGCCACTCGGGTCGGGCTCCCTGCTGCTCGCGCTGCTCTGGGTCCGCCGCGGACGGCGAGATCGGGCCGCTCTTTCATCGTGAACTGACTCCCATGATCTGCCCCCTCAGCGCAGACACGGGGCACAGCGTTGAATACCCGGGTGGGTGGGTTAGCATCGCTGCGCGTCGCCGACGCAGGACCCCGAACATGCGCACTCCGAAGTCCAGACTCATCATCGCCATCGTTCCTGTGCTGCTCCCGATCGGGTGTCTCGAACCCAACCCGCTCTCGACCAGCGAGGGAGCCGGGGACGGCACCACGGAGGTCGACACAAGCGAGGTCGACACAGGCTCCGAAACGGAGACCGAGACGGAGGCAGGCACCTCCAGCGACAGCGCTGACGACTCCGAGGCGGACTCCTCCGAGACCACGGAGACCGAGACAGAGTCCTCCGACACCGATTCCTCCGATACGGAGGAGAAGGAGGAGTCCGAGACCACCGCAGGCTACCCCTGCCCCTTCGAGGATGTGGGTGTGCGCCGTCAGATCGTCGAAGTCGACTGCTCGGAAGGGAACCTTACTTGCAAGGGCCGAGTCGACTGTAGCGACACCTGGGTCGGCATCTGGCCACTCGACGAAGTCGCCAATTGGCCGAACGTCCCATCACTGTGGGGGTCGTTCGAGTGTATGCCGAACATCGACGCAGACCACTGTGTCGATCCCGACTGGGTCTCGTTTTCGAGCTGCTTCTGGGCTATCGACGCGCAGTGGGCAGTACCGGTCACCCCGCTTTGCAATGTGGATGAGCCCGACGAGACCCATATCGCCCTCGGCAACGGCATGGCGACCTGGAAGCTGCCGCCGCCTGAATAGCCGACCGCGAGCGCTTTCCTCCGACTACCCGACCGGCTCGAAGTCCTGACAGGCGAGGTCGATGTCTTCCGTCAGCGCGATCTCGACCACCAGCGGGACCCCCGACGCCCCCTCGCAGATGTCCGAGGTGTAGCCATTGGTCCCCGTTTGAAGACCGGCAAACTCATAGAGGCGGTCGGCATGAAAGCCCTCGACGGGCGGCCCACAACTCAGGGGTTGGGTACAGAAGCTGACCCCGCCGTCCACCGCGGGGTCCGCTGCGATCACGATGGCGGACACACCCGCGGCGTCCCCCCCCTTGAGGGCGACCAAGGTGTCCTGCAACTCGGCGACCGGCTGTCCGGAGGCGGAACACCCAAGCCCACAAGAGTTGCCGCCGACCTGGTCGTACAGACCGTAGTCGTCCACGTCGCTCATGAGCACCAGCACCAACAGCGCGTCCTCGCGCAGGAACCCACTCTGGTCGCTCTCCAGCAGATCCACGGCGGTGCTCAACACATGCTCGCAGCCGAGCTCAGCCTCCGCTCCCGCGACCAGCGTCGCCGCGGCCTGGAAGTGTACAGAGATCTCGGCCGCGCTCAGCTCCTCGCTGTCGAACCACGGGTTCGGGTTCGCCCAGGAATTGGGCACGACCCAACCGTTGTCACTGTCGCCCGTGACCCCGATGCGATAGTCGATGTCGCCGCAGTTGAGGCCCTCGAGGGCGGCGACGATGCCCAGAAACGCGGCCCCCTGCTTGAGGGCGTTGATCTCTTCGATCATCGACGCCGATCCGTCGAGGGCGAAGAGCAGATCGACCTTCTTGCACCCGGACTCGGTGCAGGGCAGGCCGTCGCCGCTCTGCTCTTCCTGGAGGGTGTCGAGCTTGACGCCCTCGCCACCCTCGCCCTCCATGGTGGTGGCCTCGCCCTCCATGGTGGTGGCCTCACCGCTGCTGTCGCTGGTCGTCGAGCTGGTCCCGACCTCGTCGTTGCTCCCGACGCTGTCTCCGTCGCCGACCTCGTCGGGGTTGGGGCCGGCGTTGACACAGGTGTTGCTCAGGCAGGTCAGTCCCGGGTCACAGGCGCCCCCCGCCGTGCACTCGCAGCCCTCGGCGCCGATCGTGCAGCTGTCTTGACAGCCCTCGAGAGTCAGACCCAAAAAGATGCCGGACAAGCCCGCGACCACCAAGACGAGAGAGCGCATTGGCCGAGCCTATCAAGTCGCGCCCCGGCGGTGGACGAAACTCGGCGTCGTGGGGGTGCCGCCACCGCGGGCTGTTAGAGTTCGGCGCCCATGCCCAGCCCTCGCTTCGTCGCCGCGCTCGTCCGCCATGGGGACTACGAACAGCCCGAGCGTGTCCCCAGCGCGCACCTCCCCCACCCGCTGACGACGCAGGGGCGCGCCCAGGCCCGGGCCCTCGCCGCCCAGCTCGCTACCGAGGCGAGCGCGCTCGAGCTCGAGATCGACGCGACCATCGATGTCTCGAGCCTGCTGCGGGCGTTCGAGACCGGGACCTTGGCGGCGGCCGAGTTTGGGGAGCGCGGGGCCGGCCCCACCGAAGTAGCGACCTTCCCCGAGCTCGCCGAACGCTCGACGGGCGCGGGCGCGAACCTGAAGATCGAGGCCATCGAGGCCGCCGTCCGCGCGGACCCCCGCTACGCCGATCTGCCCCCGGCCTGGAAGGCGCACCCACGCTATCGCCTGCCCCTGCCCGGGGCCGAGTCGCTCATGCAGGCGGGCGCCCGAGTGGCCGCACACGTGGAGCGCCGCGCCCACGAAGCCGCGAGCTGGGGAGATCGAGACACGCTCAAGATCTTCGTCAGCCACGGTGGGGCCCTGCGCCACGCGGCCGTGTGCCTGGGGGCCCTCGAGCTCCAGGCGGTCCCTGGCCTGACCCTGCGTCACTGTGGCTACGTGTTGCTCGAACAGATCCCGAATCCAGACGGTGGACCGCTACACTGGCGGCAGATCGGTGGCGAGTGGAAAGTTCGCCCGCTGGCCCGAGCCCGCGACTGAGGGCCGAGTCTTCGGTCTCCCATCTCCTGCGCCCGTCCCCTGCCCCTCGGCCGCGCCATGCCCCCCACCGCCCCCCCGCGACTCCCCGACGTTCAGGGCCGCAAGTTTTGTGACATGGCCCTGCCGACCTGCGGCGAAGCCTGGCCGCTGGCACCGGATATATCGAATGTGCCCGAGGCACTCGGTGCATCCGTCGGAGGCACCCCCTACGACGCGCCCTTGGCCGAGCTGCGCGCGGGCGTCGGCCACCACGCCTTCGAGTGGCCCGGGCGGACCATGTACTTTTTCTCCGACATCCACGCCGACGCCGACGCCTGGCGCCGCTCGCTGATCGCCAGCGGCGGTGTGCGCTGGCATGGACCCGGCGACGCGGCCTTCGAGCTGAGCCCCGAGGGCTCCCGCGCCCTGTTCGTGATCGCCGGCGACTGCCTCGACAAGGGCCCGGACAACCTCCGGCTGCTGCGGGCGATCAAGGTGCTCATCGACAAGGGCGCCGACGTCGAGATCCTCGCTGGCAACCACGACCTGCGCACGCTCGTCGGACTGGCCTACATGGGTCGCAAGGAGCCCCGCTTCGCCCACCTGTTTGTGCGCATGGGTAAAAAGACCATGCCCTTGTTTCAGGAGATCCGTGCCCAGTATGTGCGCGAGGGGCAGGGCTGTGACCTGAGCGAGGACGAGCTGCGCGCCCTCTTGTTTCCCGGTCCCCGGTGGTTCGAGGGTTTCCCGGCCGAGGCCGCCGGCTTGGTGCCCGACAAGAAGATCAAAAAGGAGCTCACCCGGATCCGCGAGAAGATGGTCGAGCTCCCGCAAAAGTGCGCGATCCTGGGCCTGACTCTGGGTGACATCTATGTGGCGGCGGAGACCGCTCGGGCCCTGTTTCTCGAGCCGGGTGGAGAGTTCCACTGGTTCTTCGAGCGCATGGTGGTCGCTCGACGCTGGGGCTCGTTCTTGCTGGTCCACGCCGGCGTCGACGACGTGACCGCGAAGATCGCCGCGCTCGAGGGTGTGGACGGGCTCAACCGACGCTTTCACGCGCTCTTGGCCGAGGATCCCTTCGCCCTCTACCACGGGCCGATCGGCAACATGTTCCGCACCAAGTACCGAGAGATCGACGCCCCCTTCAGCGCTCGGGGCCTGGCCCATATGCACCAAGCCGGTCTGTTCGCGGTCGTCCACGGCCACCGCAACATCCTCCGTGGTCACCGGGTGCTGCTGCGTGAGGGGCTGCTCGACTTCGAGTGCGACTGTTCAGTCGATATCAATACACGCAAGCTCGAGGGGCTGTCTGGCCTCGGCGGCGCGACGCTGATCTTCCGGCCCGAGGGGGTGGCGATCGCCATCAGCGCCGACCACCCCCAGGCCAAGGTCTTCGACGCTTCGCGTGTCTTTTCAAACCTGCATACAGACGCGTGACCGGCCTGTGCGTGAGGGAGGCGCGCCGCGACCAGATCGTTATACTCGCGCCATGAATTCCTTTTGTGGACGCGTTTTCCCTGTTTGCGCCGCGCTGCTGATCGCTCCCCTGGGCTGTACGGACGACTCCAGCAACGCCGACGAAGTCGGCGACACTGCGACCAGCACAGAGACCAGCGCCGGTGATACCCAGACGACCACCGCAGACACCAGCGACGCCGAAGCCGGCGAGACGGCGACCACGACCGCCACCGACGGCGAGACTACAGGCACAGCCGGGGAGACCGACTCCACGACCATGGGCGAGAGCTCGACCGACACGGATGAGACCGCCAGCACAGACGACGACACCACCGACACCACCGAAACCGGTGAGCCCTGCGGTCCCGAGTGCTGCCCCGGCGACTTTCTGTGCCTCGAAGACACCTCCCTGATCTGCAACGAGGACGGCACCGAGTGGATCGAGGACGAGTACTGCGACGATATCCAGGGCGTGGTCTGTGACGAGGAATTCGGGACCTGTGCGGGGGCCTGTTCCAA
>CAYVJQ010000033.1:5293-14139 GCA_964451725.1 uncultured Nannocystaceae bacterium
TCCAGGGCGTGGTCTGTGACGAGGAATTCGGGACCTGTGCGGGGGCCTGTTCCAACACCGCGATCGGCCTGAGCTACATCGGCTGCGACTACTACCCCACGGTCACCCTCCAGCACGACAGCTACAACAGCGCCCCCCAGCACGACTTCGCCGTCGCGGTCGCCAACGTCGCCAATGAGGATGCGATCATCACCGTCACCCAGGGCGACGGCCTGATCTACGAGACCATCGTCTCGCCGAACGAGGTCGAGGTCATCACCCTCCCGTGGGTCGACGCCTTGACCAAGGGCAACGGGCCGTCGTCGGTGACCGTGGACGGGGCCTACCGGCTCCGCTCGGACCGGCCGATCGTCGTGTACCAGTACAACCCGCTCGACTCGACGACCACCAACGACGCCTCCCTGCTCCTGCCCACCAACGCCTGGGGCCCGGAGTATGTGGTCGCCTCGTGGCCACACTGGAACTCCCTGCCCGGCTCCTACACCGTCGTCGCCCACGAGGACAACACCATGGTCACGGTCGCGCCGCCCCCCGGTGGGGTGGGGGTGTCCGCCGGCGGAGGGATCCAGGCCAACGGCGCCGGGCAGGTCATGCTCGACAACTCGGACGTGCTCCAGGTCGTGACCACCTCGGGCGACCTGACCGGGGCGCTGATCTCGGCCGACAAACCCGTGCAGGTGTTCGGGGTGCACAAGTGCACCAACGTGCCCTCCAACATCGCCGCCTGTGACCACCTCGAGGAGGCCCTGTTCCCGACCCAGACCCTGGCCGACGAGTACATCGTGGTCCCCCCGGTCCAAGTCCCCAACAACAACCTCGCCAAGGCCCAGATGGTCCGGGTGATCGCCACCCAGAACAACACGGAGGTCACCTTCTCCCCCGACCAGGGCGCCGATGGGGTGCTCACCAACGCCGGTGACTTCATCCAACTCGACATGTCCGCGGTCGCCTTCCAGGTCACGGCCAGCGAACCCATCATGGTCGTCCAGTACATGGTCGGCCAGAACGCGAACTTCGGGACCAGCGACCCGGCCATGGTCCAAGCCGTGACCCCAGCCCAGTTCCGCACCGACTACCTGTTCCACGCCGCGACCACCTGGACCGCGAACTTCGTCGACATCATCGCTCCCGACGGTGCCACGGTCAGCGTCGATGGAACCCCGGTCGGCGGATGGACCGCGGTCGCGGGCTCGGGCTTCTCCGCGGCCCACGTCGAGCTCGACAACGGCGGCAACGGCAACCACTCGGTGGTCGCCAACCAAGGGGTGGGCATCTCCGTGTACGGGGTTCAGAGCTCCGGCAGCTACTGGTACCCGGGTGGCCTCGATCTTCAGATCGATCCCCAGTAGGCGGCCCCCAGTAGGCGGCCCCCAGTAGGCGGGCTGCTAGACCTCGAGTTCGCCCCTCCCGCGCCGATCTGCGGGAGGGGCGAACTCTCGTCGTGACCTGAGGGGCACGCCGCCAGCCGAGGTCTCGACCGGCTGCGCACTGGACAAGCTAGAGTCGCGCCATGAAACGCCTGCCTCTAGTCGCCTGCACCTCTCTCCTGTTCATCGCCTGCACCGACGACGGGACCCACGCGGACGAGGTCGGAGAGGACACCGCGACCAGCACCACCGCCGACACGATCGGTGAGAGCAGCGACACGGTCAGCGAGGCCAGCACGACGATCGGTGAGACCAGCACCGACACCGGCGAGACCAGCTCCGACACCGGCACCAGCTCCGACACCGGCACCAGCTCCGACACCGAGACCAGCTCCGACACCGAGACCGACACCACTGAGACCGGAGAGCCCTGCGGCCCCGAGTGCTGCCCGGGCGATTTTTTGTGCCTCGAGGACACCTCGCTGATCTGCAACGAGGACGGCACCGAGTGGATCGAGGACCAATACTGCGACGACGTCCAGGGGGTCGTCTGCGCGGAGGAGTCGGGCCAGTGTGAGGGCGCCTGCTCCGAGGACGCGCTGGGCCTGAGCTACATCGGCTGTGACTACTACCCGACCGTCACCCAGCAGATCGACGGCTACAACACGGCGCCCCTGCACGAGTTCGCCGTCGCCGTCGCCAACGTCGGCAACGAAGACGCGATCATCACGATCATGCGCGGCGACATGATGATCGCCTCCACGGTCGTCACCGGCGGCGACGTGGAGGTCGTGGTCCTGCCTTGGGTCGACCTCCTGACCAAGACCGCGGGCCCCTCGATATTGGTCACCGACGGGGCCTACCGCCTGCGCTCGGATCGACCGGTGGTCGTCTACCAGTACAACTCCGTGGCCTCGAGCGCGAGCAACGATGCCTCGATCCTGCTGCCGGTCAACGCCTGGGGTCCCGAGGTCATGGTCGCCTCGTTCCCCCACTGGGCCAACACCGGCCTGGTCGGCTTCTACGCGATCACGGCCCAACAAGACAACACCACCATCACGCTCTCGCCCGGACCCATGAGCGGGACCACCCAGCCCGGTGCCGGCGTCGCTGCCGACGGGACCGGCGAGATCGTCCTCGACGCCTCGGACGTCCTCCAGGTGATCACCTCCGCCGGCGACCTCAGCGGGACCCTGGTCGACGCCGACAAGCCGATCCAGGTGATCTCCGGGCACGAGTGCACCAACGTGCCCGTCAACATCACCGCCTGCGACCACCTCGAGGAGTCCATGTTCCCGACCCAGACCCTCGCCGACCGCTACATCGTCGCCCCCCCGGTCCAGGTCCCCAACGACGCCCAGCTCAAAGCCCAGATCGTCCGTATCATGGCCATCGCCGACGGCACCAACGTCAGCTTCGACCCGGACCAGGGCGCCGACCAAGTCCTCAATGCGGGCGAGTTCTTCGAGCTGCCCATGTCGACCGCCGCCTACGAGGTCTCGGCCGACCACCCCTTCATGGCGGTCCAGTTCATGGTCGGACAGAGCGCGGGCTTCGGGACCAGCGATCCGGCCATGCTGCTCGCCGTGCCCACGGCCCAGTACCGCAACAGCTACCTCTTCCACGCTCCGCCTAGCTGGGTCGCCAACTACGTCGACATCATCGCGCCCGACGGCGCCACAGTGACCGTCGATGGAGCCGACGTCGGCGGGTGGACGGGCGTGGGTGGCTCGGGCTACTCGGTCGCCCACGTCCAGCTCAGCAACGCGGGCAACGGCAACCACGAGGTCGTCGGCAACCAAGGGGTCGGCATCTCCGTGTACGGCGTCCAGAGCTTCGGGAGCTACTGGTACCCCGGTGGCCTCGACCTCGACATCGACCCCCAGTAGGTCGTTCTTCGACCTGACCTGACCCGACCTGCCCCTGGTCAGGTCGGGTCAGGTCGGGTCGAGGGCCAGGTCGCCGAGCTCCTGGGCAGACTCGCCGAGCTCGGGGTCGGCGCGGACGTCGAGGGTCAGCTTCAGCGAGCTGTGGCGCCGGCCCGCGACGCTGCCGGGCGGGGTGACGCCGAGCTCGTTCGAACCGCCAGGGGCGACGATGGTGAAGCGCCCCTCGGCTCCACTCAGGGTCCAGATCGAGGGCTCCCCAAACTGCCACGGCCGCCCCGCGAGCCGCACCCGGATCTTGGCGCCGGCGACCGGGCTGAGGTCGCTGGCGTCGACGATGCGCCCGCGCAGGGTCACCCGGGGCTCGAGCTCGATGCGCTGTCCGCTGCGCTCCTCGCCCGGGCTCAGCTCGACCTCGAAGCTGGCGTCGCCCTGCTCCGAGCTCACCCGGAGGGTATAGGCCCCCGGCGGGAGGTCTTCGAGGCGCCAGCTGCCGTCGCTGTTGTCCCAGGCGTCGCGCTCCTCGAAGCTCCCGTCCGCGAGGCTCGCGGTGATCGAAAATCGAGCTGGTGCAGCGCCCTCCCCCGGGATCACCACGGTCCCCGAGACGCTGGCGACAGCGGGGATCACGAGCTCGAGGCGGGCCCCAGGCCGGACGTCGACCGCGGTCGCCTCGCCGCCTTGTTTTTGCTTGGCCCAGACCGTGTACAGCCCCGCGGGCAATTCCCCGATCTCGAACCTACCGTCGGGGTCGGTGAGCACGGGTCGCCCCTCGGCGTCGCTGTAGCTCAGCCGGTCGCCCGAGCTCGGCCTGTCGAGGGCCTCGGCCTGGCGGACCAGGCTGACGAAGGCGTCGTCGATGGGTGTGCCTCCGTCGTCGACGACGAGCCCGCGGATCAGGCCGTCTGCGCGGGGAATCTCGAGCGTCACCTCGGGGTCGCCCCCAGCCTCGAGCACGACGGACAGCTCGGCGAGCTCGAGCTGCCAGCGCCCGTCGAGGGCGACGACCCGGTAGCGATCCGGGCTGAGCACGGCAAACGCGAAGCTCCCGTCGTCGGCGCTGTGCAGGTCTCGCCAGGCCCCGTTTTCGCCGTAGGCGCTGACCGTGATGTTGGGGACCCCCCTGCCCTCCGGGTCCACGACCCGGCCGTGGAGCCCAGCCGAGACCGGGACCTCGATGCGCACCCCCTCGAGGCCCGGAGCCCGGACTTCGACCTCGAGAACCTCGCTCAAACTCGGGCCGGAGGAGCCGCCCAGCGACAGGGTGTACCGGCCCGGCTCGAGGTCGCGCAGGACAAAGGCCCCATCCCTGTCGCTGGCCTCCGAGCGCGCCTTGCGGGCTGTCGGGCCGCGCTCGTCCTCGTCGCCGGGGATCAGCTCGCTGACCACGACCTGTCCGGGCACGGGCTCGCCCTGCCCATCCACGATCAGCCCTCGGAGCTCGAAGCCCCGGGCCACGGTCCAGCGCAAGGCTGGGTCGAAATCGTCGCCGACCGCGACGCTGAAGCGGCCGACGTCCTTGAACATGCGGCCGTGGCAGTGGAGCGTGACCTCGTAATCTGCGGCCGGTAGCCCGCCGACCTCGACCCAGCCCTGCGCCCCGATCTGTGCGTGGTAGCTGGACATGCCGCCGTGGATTGGATGGAGCGCGGCCATCTCCCCGATACAGGCGGCCTCCCCATCGTCGTAAACAACCTGCGCCCGAACCTGAGCGCTGCGTACGACCGGGACCTCGATCACCCCCGAGGTCTCGCCGAGGCCGAGCTTGACGCTGTACTCGGCCCGGCCCCGCCAGGCCCCGTTGGCCACGAAGGGCCGGTAGGTCCCGGGCCTCAACCCCGCGATCCGAAAGCCCCCATCGGCCCCACTCCGGGCCTGGCCCTCGCTGGTGTCGACGAAGAACTCGGTCGTGCCTCCGTCCCTGCCCGTGTGGAGCTCGACGTCGGCGATCGGCTCGCGGGTCAGGGCGTCGACGACCCGGCCGACGAGCACGGCCTCGGGGATCAGGTAGAGCTCGATCGTCGGTCCGGGGGCGGTGCTGAACAGACTCCGGGGCGAGTAGCCCTCGGCCCGGGCCGAGACCCGCAGGTGCCCGCCCCGCACCCAGGCCTCGAAGCGGCCCTCCCCATCGCTGAGCGCCCAGCTCTGCTCGCGCGGGTCTCCGGCGATCGGGTCATAGCCGATGCTGACGAGGGCTCCCTCGATCTCCCCCCCCGAGAGATCGAAGACCTGTCCGCGGACCAACACGCCGCCCGTCAACAGCTCGATATCGAGGCGCCGCTCGGCCCCGGGGCGAAGCTCGATCGCCTGGCGCTTGGGCTGGTGCTCGGCCGCGGCGGCGGTGACCCAGTAGTCCGCGGGCGGCATCGCGGCGAGGTGGTAGCGGCCCTCGTCGTCGCTGCGGGTGCAGCGGGGCGGGGCGAAGGACTCGCCGCGCTTGGACCGGGCGCAGACCCGGGCCCCGACCAGCACGCCGCCGCGCAGCGCCGTGACCGTCCCGAACACGGAGACGCTCGCGCTCGGGTCGATCACGGCGCCGCCCTCGGCACGAGAACCCCGAGCCGCCCCGCCCCGCCCCTGAGCGAGCTCGGCCTCCGCCCCCTCGGGCTCCTGCTTGGAGGACGCGCCCTCTCGGCGCCCGCGCAGCGCCAGCAGCAACACAGCGATGAGCGCTACAGCGATGGCAGCGATCACCAGCAGTCGGCGCCTCGAGGTCGACGCAGGGCCTTGTGCGGGGTTCACGGACCCAGTGTCGCCGCCCGCTCACGCCTGGTGCAAGCGACCTCTGATCTCAGCCTCGGCCTACACCCAAGAGCATCTCGACCGGCACCCGCTCCGACGCCTCGATCCCGCCGCGGCTCTGGAGGTCCGTCGACACGAGGTGAGCCACGAGAGGCTCCGGTCCGCCCCCGTGGCCAGGAGCCCAGCGTGGCGCTATAGACCCCTGGTCCGCATGTACGTCGCCCTGTCTGCAATCAAGCTCGTGCTCGCGGCCCTCGTCGCCTGCTACGTGGCGAGCTTGGTGTTCGTGATCGGTGGCAACCTGTTGTCGCTGTGGGCCGCCCGGGCGCGGCCCATGAACACCCGAGAGGCCGCGGCGTTTGGACAGGTCGCCCCCAGCCCGGCGTCCCGCATTGGGGGCATCTTCGCCGAGGCCTGGTACCAGACCATGACCGTGCGCGCCGACTTGACCCGCTGGGTGATCGGCCGGCCGCGCCTCCCCTCCCTCGACACGGGGACCCCCGTGCTCGTGCTCCCGGGCTACCTCGAGTCCACGGGCTCTATGGTCTACCTCGGCCGGTGGCTCCGAAGTCGTGGCTTTCGCGTGGTCCTCGAGGAGTTTCCCAGCACCTTCGCGCCGGTCGCAGACAACAGTAAATTCTTGCTCGAGCGGATCCGAGAGCTGCGTGCACAGACCGGCGCCCCAGAGATCGCCGTCGTCGCCCACAGCATGGGCGGGGTGATCACCCGCAACCTGATCCACACCTACCCCGGCGACCACGGCGTGAAGGTCCTGGTGTGTTTCGCCTCGCCGCACCAGGGCGTCAGCTTCGCGGCCCTGGCCCCCGGCCGCAGCGTCCAGGACATGCGCTTCGACAGCGAGCACAACAACGCCCTGAGTGAGCGGGTCGCCCGAGCCCGGGCCGACGTCCCCATCCACGCCATCGTCGCCGTGCAAGAGCAGGTCGTGACTCCACCTTGGGCAGCCATGACCGAGGACGGCGACACGCTGGTCTTGCCCGAGGCCCTCGGCCACGTCGGCCCTCTGTTCGCCCGGCGCGCCCGGGAGCAGGCCGAGGTCTGGCTGATCCAAGCCGGCGTCGAGCGAGCTGCCACTGAGGCGTCGACCTCGAGCCCCCCTGGCCCCACGGACTGACACCGCCGAGCTCGCGCAGATCTACGCCAGCTCCACCCGGCAACCAGCGGGGTTTTCATGCGCCCCAGGGCCACTATGATGCGCCGGTGACCCAGGGCGAGACCGAGACTGAGACCATGGATCCAGAGGCCCTGGCCCTCGAGTTCGAGTCACTCTCACCGCGCCGAGCCCTGCGCCGGGCGTTTGAAACCTTCGGCCTCGACGACGTGGCGATCAGCTTCTCGGGCGCCGAGGACGTGCTCCTGATCGAGCTCGCCTGCGACGTCCTCGGCGACCGCAAACCCCGGGTGTTCAGCCTCGACACCGGGCGCCTACACCCGGAGACCTACCGCTTCTTCGCCGAAGTCGAGTCCCACTACGGGCTGCGCATCGAATACTGCTTCCCCCAGGCCGCCGCGGTCGAGGACCTGGTCCGTCGCAAGGGCCTGTTCTCGTTCTTCGAGGACGGCCACAAAGAGTGCTGCGGGATCCGCAAGGTCGAGCCCCTGCGCCGCCGACTCTCGGACCTGCGCCTGTGGATCACCGGCCAGCGCCGCGACCAGAGCCCCGACACCCGGGCGAGCGTGCCTGTCTTCGCTCTCGATCCGGGCTTTCCCGGCAAAGCCGGGGGCCCGCTCTACAAGCTCAACCCCCTGGCGGGCATGGCCTCGGCCTCGGTCTGGGACACGATCCGGGCGTTCGAGGTGCCCTTCAACCCGCTGCACGCCCGGGGCATGGTCAGCGTGGGCTGCGAGCCCTGCACCCGGGCCGTGCTCCCCGGCGAGCACGAGCGCGCCGGCCGTTGGTGGTGGGAAGAGGCGACCAAAAAAGAGTGTGGTCTGCACTCGAGCCCCGAGCCCGGCTGAGCCGAGCCCAGCGAACCCAGGGATCACCATGCGCGAGCCCACGCTCTTGTTTCGAGACCGGCAGCTGCTGGCGATCGACAAGCCCAGCGGGATGCTCGTGCACCGGGGCTGGGCGGCGGACGAGCGCGTGGCCACCGACTGGGTCGCGGCTCTGGTCGGGGCGCCCGTGTTCCCGACCCACCGCCTCGATCGGGGCACCTCGGGCGTGCTCCTGTTCGCGCTCACCCCCGAGGCCGCCGCGGCCCTCGGCGCCCAGTTCGAGGCCGGCGAGGTCCGCAAGCGCTACCTGGCCCTGTGCCGCGGCCACGCCCCCGACGCGGCCGCCATCGACCACGCCCTGCGCCCCCACGACCCCAAGACCGGCAAACGCCGCAAAGCCGACAGCCAGGTCCCGCCGCTCGCGGCCCGCACCGACGTCCGCTGCCTGGCCCGGGTCAGCCTGGCCGTGGACCCGGACGAACACCCCGGGGTCGGCCGCTGCTGCGTGGTCGAGGCCCGGCCCCTGACCGGGCGCACACACCAGATCCGGCGCCACCTCAAACACCTCTCGCACCCCCTGCTCGGCGACGTGCGCTACGGCAAGGGCGCCCTCAACAAGCGCTACCGAGCCCGCTATGGGCTCGCGCGCCTGGGCCTGCACGCGGCCGCGCTCACGGTCCGCGATCCGAGCAGCGATCGGCCTCTGCGCTTCGTCGCCCCCCTGCCCCCAGACCTGCTCGCGCCCCTGCGCGCCCTGGGCTTCGACCCGGCGGCCCTCGCCCTCGACCTCGACATCCACACTGACTTCCACACCGGCTCCCAAACCGACTCCCAACTCGGCCGAGGCCCAGCATGATCATCATGAAATTCGGCGGCAGCTCCGTCGCCAACC
>CAYVJQ010000033.1:14239-51489 GCA_964451725.1 uncultured Nannocystaceae bacterium
CGGCCGAGGCCCAGCATGATCATCATGAAATTCGGCGGCAGCTCCGTCGCCAACCACACCCAGATCGAGAAGGTCCGCGAGATCGTCGCGGCCCGCCGCGACCGGGCGCCCCTGGTCGTCAGCTCCGCCCACAAGGGCATCACCGACGCGCTCGTCGCCGCCGCGACCACGGCCGCCCGGGGGGACCTCGACAACCCCGCCTGCCGGGCTCCAGAGCGTCGCCAACGCGAGATCATGGCCGACCTGGGCTGCCCGCCCACGCTCCTCGATCCCGAGTTCGGCGAGCTGGGCGACCTGCTCCGGGGCATCTCCCTGGTCCGCGAGCTCAGCCCCCGCAGCCTCGACTACGTGTCGAGCTTCGGCGAGCGCATGGCCGTGCGCGCCCTGGCCGACTACTTCACCCGGGCGGGCCTGCCCGCCCGGGCCGTCGACGTCTGGGACCTGGGCTTCACCACCGACGACGAGTTTGGGCGCGCCCGACCCCTGCCCGGTTGGGAGGCGCGCTGCCGCGAGGCCCACGCAGCCCTGCCCGCCGGGGAAGTCGCCGTGGTCACCGGCTTTGTCGGTAAAAACGCGGCCGGCGAGATCACCACCGTCGGCCGCAACGGCAGCGACCTGACCGCGGCCCTGCTCGGGGGCGCGCTCGGGGCCGCCGAGGTCCAGATTTGGACCGACACCGACGGGGTCATGACCGCGGACCCGAGCGTGGTCGAGGGCGCGCGCAACATCCCCAACATGCGCTTCGACGAGGCCGCCGAACTCGCCTATTTCGGCAGCCGGGTGCTCCACCCCTCGACCCTGCTCCCGGCCATGGCCAGCGAGATCCCGGTCCGCGTGCTCAACACCAACCGGGCCGAGCACCGGGGCACGGTCATCGAAGAGGCGGCGACCGAGAACCCGAGCCCCGCGACCAGCATCGCCTACAAAGAGCGGCAGAGCGTGCTCGTGGTTCGGACCACGCGCATGTTCGCCCAGGCCGGATTTCTCGCCCAGCTGTTCGAGATCCTCGGCCGCCACCAGGTCGACGTCGACATGGTCTCGACCTCGGAGGTCAGCGTCTCCCTGACCTCCGCCGACCCGGAGCGCCTGGCCGCGGCCAAGGCCGAGATCGAGGCCCGGGGTGTGGGCGCCTGCGAGCTGCGCCACGGCAAGACCATTTTGGCGGTCGTCGGCCAACACCTCCCCCAGCGGGCCGGGATCGCCGCCCAGATCTCCAGCGCGATCGCCGACGCGGGTGTCAACGTCGAGATGATCAGCTACGGCATGGACAGCATCAACTTCACCATGCTGATCGACGACACCGACATCGGCCGGGCCGTGTCCACGCTCCACGCCATACTGTTCGGCTGAGCGTTCAAATGAGAGAGCCGCCTCAGCAGGTGAGGCGGCTCTCGGTCCAGGGGCGACCAGCGGTGCTCTGGCCGGGTCTAATCAACTGAGCCACTCGCGGAACTCCCGGCGCAGGCGAGCCCGCGGTGTGCGGCCCCGCGCCGGCTTGGAAGCCGCCAGTCGGGCCGAGCGTGGACGGGGTACGACGCTGGTCGTCTCGCGGCGGATAAACATCTCAAACAGGTACATCTAGGCCTTCCTTGGCGTGTTCAGGGTCGATTTGAGGGCCGGGCGACCTCCGTATCGCGCCGTTCCCGACACCTGATGTGTATCCCTGTGGACAGAGACTGACAACACAAATATCGGAAAAATCCGCCTGCAACGGATTCCAGTATTTACGGACTTTTCGGCCCTCAGCACCGGAACCTGCCACTTTGGGCCGGGTTCTGGAATCACTACCCTAAAAACTATGAGATAACTCTCGAACAATTCCGAGGATCTCGAACGCCAAACCCACAAACACGCTCACTTTCACGCTTTCTGTCCGACCGAGCGAAAACCGTGGCCAAACCGACACGGCACCTGCTGGTCCCTCTCTCTCGGCCAGAACCTCCCCGTTCACTGCCCCTAGGTGAGCAATCGGGGTGGCTGGGTCGGTCGACGACCCAGCACGGCCCTCCCAGATTCCAGAAATACTGGAATAGCTCCGGACCCGGACACGGCCGTTCCCAGCCGGGTTCCCCGCCCCCCCATGCTACCGTTTTCGGCGCCGAACAGGCGCCAACCTGGAGATATCCCCATGTCGGACAAGCCCCTCTACGTCGGCTTCGACCTTGGCACCACCAACTCGGCAGCCGCCGTCTTCGACGGCGAGCAGACCACGGTCGTGCGCAACAGCCAAGGCAGCACCTTGACCCCTTCAGTCGTCCGTATCGACGCCCGGGAGTGGGTGAGCGTGGGCGCGAAGGCGCGGCGCTTCCTCGACCGGGACCCGGACAACACCCACCACGAGTTCAAGCGCCTCATGGGCACGGGCAAGGCCCTGCGCTTCGCGGCCACGGGCACCGAGCGCCGCCCGGCAGAGCTCTCGGCCTTGATCCTGGCGGCCCTGCGCAAGGACGTGGAAGACCAGTTTGGGGTCGCCCCGGTCCGCGCGGTGATCTCCGTGCCCGCCCTGTTCGAGCTGCCCCAGAGCGCGGCCACCTCCGAGGCCGCCGAGCTGGCCGGCTTCGAGTCTGTCGAGCTCCTCCAAGAGCCGATCGCCTCGGCCCTGGCCGCAGGCTGGAGCGCCGGCGACGACGGCGGAAACTGGCTGGTCTACGACCTCGGCGGAGGCACCTTCGACGCCTCTTTGCTCGAGACCGCCGACGGCTTCCTGCGTGTGGTCGGCCACGACGGCGACAACTTTTTGGGCGGCCGGGACTTCGACTGGGCGATCGTCGACTGGGCCATCGCCCAGATCCGAACGAGCGAAGGTGTGGACCTGAGCCGGGCCGACCCGGAGCACGCGACGGCCGTCAACATCCTCAAGCAGGCCGCGGAGGAGGTCAAGATCGAGCTCTCGCGCAGCACCGAGGCCGTGCTCGCCCCGGCGGTCCCCATCCAGGTCGGCGACCGCGAGACCAAGACCGAGCTGGAGGTCGAGCTCGACCTCGACCGGGAGACCCTCGAGTCCCTGTGCGCCTCCCTGGTCGAGCGCTCGGTCGAGGTCTGCCGCCGGCTCCTCGCCCAGCACCGGGTCGCCCCCGAGCAGCTCAGCCGGATCGTGTTTGTCGGCGGACCCACGACCATGCCCTTTCTCCGCGACCGGGTCGGAGCCCTGCTCGGCGCCCCGATCGCCGAGGGCCACGACCCCATGACCCTCGTCGCCCAGGGCGCGGCCATCTACGCCGCGACCTCGGGGCTCGACGCCCGCCCCAAGACCGCCACCGCGGGCCCCGACGCCGCCCGCGGGCGCAGGCTGTGGATGCAGTTCCCGGCCGTGTCTTCAGACCTCTCCCCTCACGTGGTCGGGCGGGTCGTCGACGGACCCGGGCCCAGGCCCAGGCGCCTGCAGCTCAGCCGCGGCGACGGGCTGTGGGCCAGCGAGTCCACGGCCATCGACGCCGAGGGCGGCTTCGTCATCGGGGTCGAGCTCCTGGCCCGCAAGTCCAACGTCTTCAAGCTCCTGGCCGAAGACGCCGAGGGCCAGCGCGTGCCCGTGGACCCGCCGACCATCACCATCGTCCAGGGGGTCACGATCAGCGATCCGCCCCTGTCTCGGACCATCGGGGTCGCGCTCGCCAACGACACCGTCCGGGTCTACTTCGAGCGTGGCACCCCCCTGCCCGCGAAGCGGACCTTCACCCACAACACTGTCGAGTCGGTCTCGCGCGGACAGGGGGACAGCGAGGGCAGCGTGCTCAAGATCCCCGTGGTCCAGGGCGAGTACGACCGGGCCCACCTCTGCCGCCTGGTCGGCACCCTGGAGATCCCGAGCCGAGAGATCCGCGCGAGCTTGCCGTCCGGTGCGGTGGTCGAGTTGACCTTGGAGCTCGATCGGGGCGGGCGGCTCTCGGCCCGGGCCCTGGTCCCGGCCCTCGACCAGGTGTTCGAGCAGGTCGCTCACCTGCTGGTCCCCGCGGCCGACCCGGCCGTGCTCGCGGCCACCGTCGAGGCCATGCGTGGGCGCCTGATCCAGCTGCGCGGCGACGCGTTTCGAACCGGCGCCCCCCAGATGCTGCCGGCCCTGGACCTGGTCGAGGCCGCGCTGATCGAGGTCGAGCGTGACCTCGACGCGACCCGAGGTGGCAACGAGGACGCAGGTCAGCGCGCCCGCCGGAGCCTGCTCGAACTCGACGCCCAGCTCGAGGAGGTCGAGCAGGGCAAGCGCTGGCCCGAGCTCGAGGAGCGCAAGGTTCGGACCTTGACCTGGGCCTCGTCGTGGCTGTCTCAGTACGGCACCCCCCGGGAGCAGAAGCTGTTCGAGGAGATCGGCGTGGCCGTTGATCGGGCCGCCGACGAGCACGACCCGCGCGAGCTCCAGCGTCAGCTCCGGCTCGCCCGGCAGCTCGGCGAGACGGCCTGGTATCGGGACCCCTCGACCTGGGAGTTCCTGTTCGAAGATGCGGCCTCCCGGGCCGACTCGGCCTCGGACCTGCCCCTCGCCCAGTCCCTCGTCCAGCAGGGTCGGGCAGCCCTCGACCGTGGAGAAGACCCCGCTCTGAGGCGGGCCACCGAGCGCCTGTGGCGGCTCCTGCCGGCCGACGTCCAGGCCCGGCGCGCATCCTTCGATTCGGGGGTCCGCTGACGTGGACGTCCGTCAGCACATGGCCACCAACCCCTTTTATGTGCTCGGCCTGCGCCCGGACTGCGCCCGCGCGGAGATCGAGCGCGAGGGCCAGAAGCTGCTCGGCATGCTCGAACTCGAGATGGGGGCCGCGAGCCACTACCGCAGTCCCCTGGGTGAGCACCGCCGGACCCCGAGTCAGATCCGCGAGGCCATGGCTGAACTCCGCGACCCGGACCGGAGGCTCCTGCACGAGCTGTGGGCGACCTTGGATCCTTACGCCGAGTCGAGCCGAGAACACGCCCCGCCCGGCGCCGACCGACATGGCCGGAGCGACCCGAACGGCCGTGAGTCGGGCGAGCCGGGCTCCGGGTCCGAAGCAGGGGCGGATCTGAGCCCATTTCGAGCCCTGAGTGTGCTCGGCTTCCGAAGCCGGCGAGGGAAGGAGTGATCCCCTCCTCGCTCGGGCGACCGACCCGGTCGAAGGTCGGGCCCCAGGCCAGCTCCAAGGTCAGCCCCTTCGCTATCGCTGCCGGGATCATGGCGGTCCTGAGCTTCGGCGGTAAACGCAGCCAGTCCAACGAATCCACCTCGGCGATCGGGGCTCTGGCGATCATGATGTGGCTGACCGTCGGTCCCCTCCTCATATTCGCGCTCGGCATGATCGTCGACGGTCTCCACGCCCCATCCGTGGACTGGACGGCGCTGGGCCTGGGTCTGGGCCTGACTGGGCTCTGCGGCCTGGTCCTGTTTCCCTGGCCAATCGTGCGCCTGTGGCTGATCCCCCGCGGCCGCCCCAAGCTGGCCTGGGCCCTGACCCGGCTGAGCTGCTGGGTGTGGCGCGACGACGTCCGCGGTGGGGCCCTGATCGCCGCGGCCTGGGCGGCCCTGCGCCAGGCCGACACCCACGGTGAACTGCCCCAGGCAACCGCCCAGTGGATCGAGGCCCGCCGCGATCAGGCGCCCCTCCTCTCGGTGCGCTGGCGCCTCGGGGGCGCGGGCATCGTCGCCAGTGGATTGCTGGCCGCCGCCCGCGGTCGGACCGACGCCGCCCGCGAGCTCTCGGCCAGCGCGGCCGACCTTGCAGAACAGGCCTGGCCCAAGCCGGCGATCGCTATCGCCTGGGCCTGGCTGTCCGCCGACGCCATGGAGCGCGGCGCCTGGCGGGAGCTCCACTTTCTCACCCGCACCGCGCCCGTCCGGACCCGAACCCTCGAGTTTTTCGCCGCGGTCGCGGCCCGGATCACCGGCGCCGCCACCCACCCCGACGACCGGGCGCTCCGACGCCTGTGGTTGCTTGCCCCCCACCGCCGCGGGAACCGGCCGCTGCTCGAGCGGGCCCTCGCCGCGCCCTCGCTGACCCGCGGGAGTCGACCTGCAGCGCGCCGTCGGGCCGCCTCACCCAGGCGGGACGACCCGGGTGAGGGCACCCTCGCCCTCGCCATGCGCCTTCACGCCGAGCTCCTGGTCGCCGCTGCCGGGACCTCTCCGGGGGCCGAGCTCGACGTCGAGGCCCTCACCCGGGTCGCGGCCGCCTGGGATCGGGCGTTCGAGGACCCCACGCTCGAGCGCGCCCTGACCGAGCGCAGCCGGGTGTTGAGCGCCGGACGCAGCGCCACAGAGCGTGTCCAGGCGCTCCGAGCCAGCGTCCAGGCCGACCTCTATGCCCTCATCCGCGGCGCCCGGATCGAGCTTCGCCTGCTCGAGGGCCACGGGGTGCTCGACGCCGCCGCCCGAGACCTACGCCGCACCCTCCTCGATGGTCTCGAGACCTCCCTGGCTGGTCTCCAGCGGCGCGTGGACGCCGAGCGCCCGCTCGCCGGCATCGACGAGTGGCGCAGCTTCATGGCCGTCCGCGAGCAGTATCGAGCCGCCGCAGCGATCGGCGGCATCGCCCTGCGACGGCTCGCTTTTCGCGAGACTGAGAGCCCCGTGTGTGCGCTCGCCGTGTGGCTGTGGAACGAGCGAGAGGAGCGGGCGCTGGGCAACGCGATCTTCCACTGGCTGCTCGCCGAGGCCGTGATCGTCGACGACGAAGCGGCGACCGCCCTGTATGAGCGCAACGTCGAGTGCGGCGTCTGAGCGGCTTCGAGTGCGGCGTCTGAGCTGCTACGGGGCCCGCCGCCACAGGTGCAGCCCCACACCCAGGATCTGGACCGGCGTGCAGAGCCACTCGAGGCCCGCGCCCCGAGCCAGGGCCCGAGTTCGGTCGAGGTCGAGCAGGGGAAAGCCACCCTGGAGGCGAACATCCAGCTGCTCCAGCCGGTCGCCCTCGACCCCCGCGCCCCTCGACCAGCGCAGCCAGCTGTCCCGTTCTCGATCACCCATGACGCTGATCTCGCTCAGGGCGAGGACTCCACCGGGCCGGAGCGCCGAGCCCAGTGCCTGCCAAAAGGCCTCCCGCGCCCGGCCGACGGGGACGAGGTGGGCGACCAGCAGGCACACCGCCACATCGAAGTCCGCGGCCTCGCCCACCTCCAGCGCCCGATGGTGGACCTGGACTCGGTCTGCGGCGGTCCCCACCAGGCCGGCCGCCGCCGCTCGGGCCATGCGCTCCGACGTCTCGAAGACCTCGATCTGCGCGCTCGGGAACGCCTCCACCAAGGCCTCGAGTTCGCTCCCTGGACCGACCCCGACCACGAGCAGGCGACCGAGCGCCCGGCCCTCGCGCGCCAAGTGGGCCTGCACCGCCGAGATCGCCACCGCCCGCATGAGCCCGTGGCCCGGAACCAGCTGACCGATCTCGCGCTCGTAGCCGCCGACGTCGTCGAAGCGCTTGGGCGACCCGCCCGGCTCCGGCTCGGGTTGTCGGTCAGTCGGGTCAGTCGGCATCGCCGACCTCGAAGTCGACCAACATGCTGCCCAGTCGCCTCTGAAGCCGGGGCGCGACCCACCCCATGAACCGGACCATGCGGCCCCAGCGGGCCCGCTCGTGCTCGAACAGGGTCTCCTGACTCTGGACTTTGATCGCCGGGTGCATTCGACTCAGGGCGGCCCCCGGGTCCAGGTAACCAGAGCGAAACGGGCAAGGCGCACCCACGGCCGCGACCGCCGGGTGCACCTTGCCCACGGCAAGATCGCCGGTCAGCTCCACGTACCCCGACCAGGTCTCGAAGCGCTCACACAGGGCCCGAATCAGGGTCTCGGTCTCCGCCTCCGAGAAGTAGAGCAAGGTCCCCTCACTGATGATCAGCACGGCTTTCTGCTCACGCCGAGGGACCGCGTCGAGCCAGGTCTCCGGGGCCGTCAGCGAGCCCTCGATAAACTGGAGGCGGTCGTGGGTGGGCAACATCTCGCGGGCCGCGAGCACGCTCTGCGCGAGGTCGACGTTGACCCAGGTGGCCTGCCCGTTGTCGAGGCGCGAGGCCCGGGCATCCAAGCCCGCGCCGATATTGAGGATCAGCCCATCAGGGTGAAAACGGAGGAACAGCTCCACTTGCCGGTCGAAGCAGCGAGTCCGAATAGCGACCCCGAGGACCACCGCCTCGGTGTATATCTTCGACATCCGCGTCAGGCCCTCGAACAGCTCGGGGCGCTCTCGGTAGATCTGAAGGGCGAAGGGATCCTCGATCAGCGGGTCCGGCTCGAGGCTCGCCAGAGCCCTGGCCCAGACCGTGATCAGCAGGGTCGAAGGGACCTCGGTCAGCGCCTCCAGGACCTTGCCCCGCCGGCCTTTGTCCCCCGGGCTGCGGGCCGCGAGCTCGTAGGGGCTCACGCGAGCGCCCCCTGAGATGCGCTCTCGACCCCGGCGCGAAATCCATCCTCGAACGCCTCCCACACGACCTGGGCCACGCGCAGGCTGTCCAAGACCACATGCCGGACCAGGCGCGCGTCGACCCCCTCGGCGATCAGCGACCGGATCCGCCCGCACAGCGCCTGGTGAGGATCGCCGTGATAGGGGGGCGGCGCCGGATCGAGAGCGCCGATCACCGCGGCCCGAAGCCTCGGCGTGGGTCCGTAGCGCGCGACCACGGACCACAGCTCTTGCTCCACGCCCTCGAGCAGGAGCTGGGTCGACTCGTCCGCGCTCCACACGCTTACGTCACAGGATGCACGATCGTCACTCATGATTTTCTCACCTCACCTCGAGTAGAATTCGATCACCAATTGAACGTCGACCTCGAGCGGCACCGTGCTCGCTGGAGGCAGGCTCACCACCCTCACTTCTGGCGCCTGGTCCTCGCCCGGCGCGACCTTGAGGTCGAGCCAGTCGGGCTTGGGCAGCGAGGGGTGGGCGAGGGATGCCCGGACCATCCTGATCGTGTTGAGCCGACCCCGAGGTGCGATCACCTCGCCGGCCTTGATCCGGTACGAGGGGATATCCACGCGCCCCCCGTCGACCTGGATGTGGCCGTGGTTCACGAGCTGGCGCGCCGCGGGGATCGTCGGCGCAAACCCGGCCCGAAACACGATGTTGTCGAGGCGACGCTCGAGCAACTCGAGCAGGTTCTCACCGGCGACGCCCTTGCGACGCTTGGCCTCCGCGACCAGGCGCACGAACTGGCGCTCGCGGAGCCCGTAGTTGAACAGCAGCTTCTGCTTCTCCGTGAGCTGATGCGCGTACTCGCTGGGGCGCCGCCGCCGGGCGTGGCCGTGCTGTCCAGGCGGCTGGGGTCGCCGCTCCATCGTCTTGCGCGTCAATCCGGGCAACAACGCGTCCACCCGCCTGCACTTGCGCAACCTCGGTCCTGTGTATCGGCTCATCGGTTCTGGGCTCCTGGGGTCGGGACCCTATTTTAAATGAAATTTAAAATCAAAGTCAAAATCAATAAAGCTGACACGAGCCTCCCGTGGATGTCTCGCTCTGCCCTTAAACAGCCCGTAAATGGACTCCTGTGGTCAGTTTGCCCGGGTTTGCCTTGACAGGCCAACCCGGGACTGGCAGAAGACTGAACACTGAGACAGGTGTTCGAATGACTAGCTCCACCGAGACCCACGAGACCCAAAGCCCCGTTCCATCGGCCGTCCGCGCGATCCTCGATCTGTTCTCAGGTCACCTCGCTCAGCTCCACTTCCCCGACGTCGACGCGGCGTCCCTGAGCGCGGGCGTCGGTCGGGTCGAGGCTGGGCAGGCCGCACTACAGACCGCCCTCGAGGCCGTCCAGCTCGCCCGTGAGGTGCTCGAGCGCGAGCAGGTCGAGCTCGGCGAACAAGCCCTCAAGGCCCACGCCTACGCCTCCGTGTTCGCCTCGGACCAGCCCGAGCTGAGCGCCATGTTGGCCGATATCGACCTCGATGGTCGGGCCAAGCGACGCGCGCGAAAGCTCCGTCCGCCCAAGTCGAAATCCAAGTCGCAGGCCAGGTCTCGGGCCAAGTCGCAGGCCAAGTCACAGGCCTCTCTCGCGGTCGCCGAACCCGGCGAGCCCGAGTCCCCGAACTCCGAGTCCCCAAACTCCGAGTCCCCAAACTCCGAGTCCCCAAACTCCGCTGGGCCCAAACCCGGTCGAGCCGCCGCGCTCACGGGTTGAGACGATGAGCCTGGCCCAGGGACCCGACGTCGAGCCCCCGCTCGACCCGACCACCGGCAGGGCAGGAGAGATCTGTGAACAGGTCGCCCGCGCGGCCCTGCGCGAGGACGAGGCCCACACCATGCGCTGCTTCTTCTCGACCGTCGCCCGGGCCCTGCGTCGACCTCGGCGCAGCCGCGGGCCCAGCCTCGACCCCCTCTCTCCCGGCACACCGACCCCCAACGTCGATCCCGCGGCCAACCGCCCACACCGCCCACAGCCCGGGCAGAGCCCGAACGCCCAGCTTCCATCAGACCGACCCCACGACCTCGAGGCCGGTGCAGAGCTCGCGCGTGAACTCGGCCGTCACCTCGACCGGGCCTGGTCCCGCGATGGCCTGCGCCTGGGTCTGGGCCTGTTCTCGACCTGCGTCGACGACACGGGCCGGCGCTGCGTAGCGACCTTGGTCGCCGAGTACCTGGCGTGGCGCGAGCCCCCCGATCGTTTCTTCCACCGCTGCTCCCGGCTGCTCGCCCACCGCCGCGCCAGCGAGCTGGTCCGTCTGGCGATCGTCAGCGCCTGCTACGCGCGGCTGCCCAAACCGCGGGAGTCCGAGCTGCGCCTGCTCGCCGCCGTACCCTGGCGCAGGACCCCAAACCGACGCGCGAGCGAGGGCCAGCTCGCCGTGGTCGGGTTCGCGGGTGACCCACCCACAGAGATCCTGCGCAGCCACAGCGAGATCCCCAGCCTGGGCTCCGACGTGCTGCTCGCCGGCCTGTCCGAGAGCGAGTTCGGGTGGTTGGCCGAACCGGGGCCCTGCACCGTGCCGATCGTGGGTCGACCCCTGATGTGGTTCCCCAGCGACCTCGACGGCGATCTGCGACGGCTGCACCTCCTGTTCGCCGCCGCGATTGCCTAGCGGGGGCTCTCGGGCGAAGCTGGCCTCGCCGTGAGCGACGCCAAGCCGCCCTTTTCGAAGATCCTGGTCGCCAACCGGGGGGAGATCGCAATCCGTATCTTTCGGACCTGCCGAGAACACGGCATCCGCACGGTCGCCGTGTTCAGCGACGGCGACAGGGACGCGGCCCACGTCGCCGCCGCAGACGAGGCCGTGCACATCGGGCCGACCCCCTCGGCGCAGAGCTACCTCCGCGCAGACAAGATCTTGGCCGCCGCCGAGCGCACCGGCGCCGACGCCATCCACCCGGGCTACGGCTTCCTGAGTGAGCGCGCGAGCTTCGTCGACGCCTGCCGCGAGGCCGGGGTCGTGTTCATCGGGCCCGGCACCGAAGCCATGAAGGTCATGGGTGACAAGGTCCGGGCCCGCAAGGCGATGATCGCGGCGGGCGTGCCCTTGGTGCCCGGCCGGGAGGACCTCGCCGACGTCGACGACGCGCTCGCGGCCGCCGTCGAGATCGGCTACCCGATCATGCTCAAAGCCTCGGCCGGCGGCGGTGGCAAAGGCATGCGTATCGCCCACGACGACGACCAGCTCCGGCGCGGGTTCGCGGCCGCCCAGCGCGAGGCCGCCGCGGCCTTCGGCGACGACCGCATCTTCGTCGAGCGAGCCGTCATGCAGGCCCGCCACGTCGAGATCCAGATCATGGCCGACAGCTTCGGCACCGTCGTCTACCTCAACGAGCGCGACTGCTCGGTCCAGCGCCGGCACCAAAAGGTCATCGAGGAGGCGCCCTGTCCCGGACCCCAGATGAACCCCGAGGTCCGCGCTCGCATGGGTGAGATCGCCTGCCAGGTCGCCCGCTCGGTCGACTACTGCGGCGCGGCCACGGTCGAGTTTCTGTTTGAAGAGCAGCCCGACGGCAACCCCAAGTTCTACTTCCTGGAGATGAACACCCGGCTCCAGGTCGAACACCCGGTGACCGAGATGACCACCGGCCGCGATCTGGTCTGGGACATGATCCGGGTCGCTGCCGGCCACCCCCTCGGCTACACCCAGGCCGATATCGGGCTCCACGGCCACGCTGTGGAGTGCCGCATCTACGCCGAGGATGCCCAGCGCTTCCTGCCCAGCCCCGGATCCCTGGTTCGCCTGCGCTGGCCCGAGGGCCCCAACCTGCGGGTCGACGCGGCCGTGCGCGAGGGCAGCGAGGTCTCGAGTCACTACGACCCGATGATCGCCAAGCTGATCGCCTGGGGCCCGACCCGCGCCCTGGCCCTGGCCCGTGTGCGCCGGGCCCTCGAGGACACGGTGATCTTGGGCATCGACACCAACATCGGGTTTCACCTCCGGGTGCTCGCCGAGCCCGATTTTTGCGCGGGCCGCTTCGACACCCGCTACATCGACACCCACCCGGCCCTGGTCGAAGCCCGGGAGCTGAGCGAGGACGACTCGCGGGCGGTCGCCGCCGCGGCCGCGATGGTCGCCGCTTCCGCCTCGACCTCGGTCCGGCGCGGCGGCGACCCGAATCCGGCAGGTCTCAGCGCCTGGCAACGCAGCGCCCGCCGCCGCGGTTGAACCCGCCTCTCCACCACCGGCTGCTCGACTCCGCGGGTCAGCAAACAAATTCCAGATTAAAACCGAGACCCGCCGGGCGGGCCCGTGTCTTCCAGGTGAACCATGAAGACCTCCCTCGAGATTCTTTCCTTGGCCCTGCTGACTCCCCTGCTCCTGCTCGCCCCCGCCTGCGACGACGGTGACGACGACGGGGGTGACGAGGTCAGCGAGACCGGCGACTCCAACGGCTCTGGTGACTCGGGCGACTCCGGTGACTCGGGCGACTCCGGTGACTCGGGCGACTCCGGTGATTCGGGCGACTCCGGTGATTCGGGCGATTCAGCCGACTCGGGTGATTCAGGCGACTCCGGCGGGAGCGACCTCGGCGAGCCCTGCATGGACACGGACGACTGCTCGGGAAACGTCTGCCTGTTCACCACCGACGACGACTGGGGCATCTGCTCGAAGACCTGTGAGGACTTCACTGATTGCCCCGACTTCTGGGACTGCGTCGAGATCGACAACGCCGCGTTCATGGCCTGCTTCCCATCCTGACCCAGGCTGCCGGATCGAGGGCCTGCCAGCAGCCCCCTGTTAGCCCGGGCTGCTGGGTTGCAGATGGCGCTCGATACTGAGATCGATGCGGCTTGCGATCAGCGCGAGCAGGCGGTCGAAGTCCTCGCGGTCGGTGGCCAGGCGCAGCGCGAGCGTACGCCGGGTCGTGGCCAAGAGGGTCGCGCGCGCCTTCTTGATGCGTCGGGCCACGCTGGAGCGATGCAGTCCGTAGATGCTTCCGATCGCGTCGACACCGAGGCCGTGCAGATAGTGGTGGCGCAACAGATTGCGCTGCTCGGGGCTGAGCTCCGCCATGGCCCCACGAAATGCGCGCTCGAACTCGAGCCGATACTGGGCCTTGACGAGCCCGAGCTCTGGGCTCGTCACCGAGGCCTCCACATCGAGCATTTCGTCGCTGGACACGCCCCCGTGTCCAGCCCACCCCGAGCGACCTCGCTTGAGGTTCAGGGCCTCGCGCACGGCGACCACCCGGACCCAAGCGGCGAGCGGGCCCCGGCCTGCGTAGCGAGCGATCTTCGGCGCCGTACCGGGCTCGGGCGCGACCAAGAGCTTGGTTCGCACTTGTTGCTTAACCTCGTCGAGAAAACTCGGGCTCGGGTCGATTCGCGCAATCACCGAGGCCAGCGTATCGATGCAGCGGCGATCGAAGCGAGCCAGCGCCCGGGTGTCTCCCCCCTGGCAGCGCGCCGCCGACCATAGGTCCTCCAGCTCCAGCTGGGCGAGGCTCTGCCCACCGTCGACCCGAGCGGCCAGACCCTGCAAAAACAGGTCGAATGCGGCCCTATCTACCCCCTGATTTCCCTCACCCTTTTCGAGCACCTCGACCAAATTCGACAGCGACGCCTCGGCCTCGCGCACCCCCTCGGGATCGGGATCCTGCGCCAGCGCATCAAAGTAGGCCGAGAGGGTGTCGCTCACCGAGATGGCTGGAGTATGCATGCACACCCAGGCGACGGCCAAGCCATGACAGACCTCGACGAGAGCCAGATCGCGGCGTACCTACGCGGAGACCTCGATCCCGACCAGCGGCTGGCGGTCGAGGCCGCCCTCGACCGCGATCCCCAGTGGCTCGCCGTCGTCGCCACGATGGCCCGAGAGAACGCAGCTCTCTCGGCGGCCGACGACCCCGGGTCAGACCACGACGACCCCGGGTCAACGGGTCTCGACGACCCCGGGTCAGACCACGACGACCCCGGGTCGGCGGGTCTCGGGTCGGCGGGTCTCGTCGATGGTGAGCTCCCCCGGGCCAGCCTCGCACCCGGGGTCAGAGTGGGCCGTTTCGAGGTTCTCCGACGGATCGCCACCGGCGGCATGGGTGTCGTCCACGAGGCCTGGGATCCGACCTTGGAGCGCATGGTCGCCCTCAAGATCGGGCGTCGTCGGCCCCGGGACTCCGCCGCCCGCGCTCGCCAACTCCGGGAGGCCCGGACCCTGGCCCAGCTCTCCGACCCCAACGTGGTCGCCGTGTTCGATGCGGGCGAGCACGACGGCCGGGTCTACCTGGCCATGGAGCGCCTCGAGGGGGGGAGCCTCCGGGCCTACCTGGCCAGCCACCCCCTCGCCCCGGAGGCCATCGTCGCCCTCTTTATCCAGGCCGCCCGAGGGCTCGCCGCGGCCCACCGCAAGGGCATCGTCCACCGCGACGTCAAACCGGCGAACATCGTGGTCGAGGGCGAGCGTGTGGTCGTGGTCGACTTCGGGCTCGCCAAACTCGAACTCGAACTCGAGACACGACCGAACGACGAGACCACCGGCCTCTCCCCTCACGGCGACCTCGACTCCGCGACTGCAGGATCCACTGGATCAGGGGTATCGGGGGGATCGGGGATCGCGGGGACCCCCGCCTACATGGCCCCCGAGCAGGCTCGGGGATCCCCCCCGAGCCCACGTGGAGACCAGTACAGCTTGTGTGTCGCCCTGGCCGAGGCCCTCGAGCGCAGCGCCTCCCCCAGCGCCGGCCCGGTCCGTATACCCAGGCGCCTGCGCCGGATCGTCGATCGGGGGCGGGCCCTCGACCCGGACGACCGCTACCCCGACCTCGACTCCCTGACCGCCGCGCTCGAAGACTGCCTCGGCCCCGCCCGCAGCCGACGTCGGAGCCGGCGCGCCCTCGCCGTGAGCGCCGTGGGCCTCACGGGGCTCGCCGCCGCGCTCGGACTCGCGCTCCTCCCTCGCCCCCAGGTCGGACTGGCCCTGCCCGAGGACCCCTGCGCCAACGCGGATGCGGCGAGCCAGCAGCTGTGGGACGACGCCGCTCGGGCCCAGGTCGAGGCCGCCTTCGCCCGCTACGGCAAGCCCTACCTGGTCGCCACCGGCGAACAGGTCAGCGCTGCCCTCGACGCCCGAACCCTGGCCCTGTCGAAGGCCCGGGTCGGCCTGTGCCGGCGACTCCAGGCCGGCCGGCTCTCGACCGAGGCCGAACACCGGGAGCGCACCTGTCTCAACCGCCGACAGACGGAACTCGAGGTCTTCCTCGAAGTCAACGCACCGGCTCTCGAGGACTCCGACCTCGGCTCCGATTCCAACCTCGGCTCCGCCTCCGGCTCCGGCTCCGGCTCCGACCCACTCGACGACCAGCTCGCCGCCTCGCGGGCGCTCGCCGGTCTCGCCAAGCTGCCCCCGGCCTCCGACTGCCGCCCGAACGCCGCGGGCTGGGAGGCCCCTCCCCTGCCCGCAGAGCCCGAGCTCCGCGCAGAGGTCGAGCGCCTCGAACGATCTCTGACCCGCCTCGACCTCCTCCACGAGGCCCGACGCACACCCGAGGCCACCCGACTCGGGCGCGCGCTCCTGGCTCGAGCCGAGGCCCTCGGCCATGAGCCCACCGCCGCCCGAGCGGCGTCCTCCCTCGCCTGGATCCTGGTCACGGCCGGCGAACACGAGGAGGCCGAGCAGCTCCTCGATCGTGCCTTGCACGCGGGCGAGCGCAGCGGCCACGACATGGAGGTCGCCCGCGCATGGGTCCGCAAAGTTTGGGCCGTCGGCCACATCCAGGCCCGGCCCGAGCAAGGACTCGAGGCGGCCGCCCACGCCGAGGCCTGGCTGGCCCGGGTCGGCGACCCGCCCGCGCTGGTCTTTGATCTCGAGCGTCACCGGGGTTGGATCGCCGTGGACATGGGGGAGGTCGAGGTCGCCCGCGCGGCCTTCGCTCGCGCCGCCGAGCTGGCCACAGACCCCTTCGAGCACGCCCTCGTCGAAAACGACCTCGGTGTCGTGCAGATGAACGGAGGCGACCTCGAGGGCTCCCAGCTGCATTTCAAGCGCGCCAGCGAGGCCCTCGCCGGCCTGCTCGGCGAGCGCCACCCCGACGTCGCCAAGATCCGCAACAACCAGGCCGCGATCACCCGCCTGCTGGGGGACTACGACGGCGCACAGGAGCTCTTCGACCTCAACCTCGAGAGCTTCCGCGCCGCCTATGGCGAGCGCCACGAGCTCGTCGGCCAGACCGAGCTCAACCTCGCCGTCCTGTCCGGTGAGCGCGGCGACCTCGAGGCCGGCCTCGAGCATGCAGCCGCCGCGACCTCGATCTTCGTCGAGGTCCTGGGCTCGGAGCACCCCCTCACCGGCAGGGCTCGGGCCAGCCAGGCCGAGCTGCTGATCAACTTGGGCCAGGTCGAGGCTGGTCGGGCGCTCATGCTCTCCGCGATCGCCGATCTCCGGCGGGCCCTGGGCGAAAACCACCCCCAGCTCGCCGGCCCCCACCACAACCTCGGGGTCGCGCTCGCCGGACAGGGCCTTCACCGGGCCGCGATCGTCGAGTACGAGACCGCCCGCCGGGTCCTCGAGCAGGCCTACGGCCCCGGGCATCACGACCTCTCCCCCGTGCTCACCAACCTCGGCCTGGCTCACGAGCAGCTCGGCGACGACGACAGCGCCGAGCAACTCTACCGGCGGGCCGTCGACGTCGCCGCGCCCCGGGATCAGCCCGAGGCCAACAGCCGGCTCGGTCGCCTGCTCGTGGCCCGCGCCCGGGGCCGCCGGGCCGCCCGCGAGCACGCCGAGGGTGTGGCCCTGCTCGAGCTCGCCCGCACCCAACACGAGCAGCTGGGCAACGCGCCCCTGTTCATCGCCCAGACCAATTGGGCCCTCGCCCGTGCTCTGGTCGAGCCGCTCCAGCCTCCTCACAGCGCCGAAACCCGGACCCGGGCTCGCAAACTCGCCCGCGAGGCCGAGCTCCTGTACCGCGAGGGCGACGACCTCGAGGCCGCCGCGGAGGTGCATGCCTGGCTCGGAGAGCACTGACCACTTTTGCGGGCCTCGACCGCCGATCTTCTGCCGATCTTCGCGCCCGCGCCCGCGCTCGCTGCGACGCCCAGAGATCGGTGGCCAAGGCCGCGCGAGGCCAGCTGAGGCGAGACTGGTATGAGCGCTTGACCCAGCGAGCCGGCCATGTAACTAGCTGCGCCCGTGCGGCGGCGTAGCTCCTCCAAGCGGACTAAATTCATCTTCGTGACGGGCGGCGTGGTCTCGTCCCTCGGCAAGGGTCTGTGCGCAGCGTCGCTCGGGGCTCTGCTTGAGAACCGGGGCCTCAACGTCGGCCTCCAGAAGCTGGATCCCTACCTCAACGTCGATCCGGGCACGATGAGCCCGACCCAGCACGGCGAGGTGTTCGTGACCGACGACGGCGCGGAGACCGACCTCGACCTCGGTCACTACGAGCGCTTTGTGTCGCACCGCATGACGCGGCACAGCAACTACACCTCGGGGCAAATCTACTCCTCGGTGCTCGAGAAGGAGCGCAAGGGCGACTACCTCGGCCAGACGGTCCAGGTCATCCCCCACGTCACCAACGAGATCAAACAGGCGATCCGCAAGGCCGCCGACGGGGTCGACGTGTTGATCGTCGAGATCGGCGGCACCGTCGGCGATATCGAGTCGCTGCCCTTCCTCGAGGGCATCCGACAGCTCCGCCTCGAGCTCGACACCGACGACGCCATCTACATCCACCTGACCCTGCTCCCCTACCTGCCCACGGCCGGCGAGATCAAGACCAAGCCCACCCAGCACTCGGTCATGAAGCTGCGCGAGATCGGCATCCAGCCCGACATCTTGGTGTGTCGCGCGGACCACCCGATCGAGAACGACATCCGCGAAAAGATCAGCCTGTTCACCAACGTCCCCCTGCATCGGGTCATCCCCATGCAAGACGCGAGCACGATCTACTCGGTGCCCCTGGCGCTCCACGAGTCGCGCCTCGACGACGCTGTGTGCGAGCTGCTCAACATCTGGAGCCGCGAGCCTCAGCTCGACGAGTGGCGCCGCATCGTCGACACCATCCAACACCCCGCCCACCGAGTGAAGATCGGGGTCGTCGGCAAGTACACGGACCTGCACGAGTCCTACAAGAGCCTGTCAGAGGCCCTCACCCACGGCGGGGTGGCCAACAACGCCGGGGTCGACATCGAGTTCGTCGATGCAGAGCAGCTCGCGGCACGTGGAGCGAGCACCCTCGAGCACCTCGACGCAGTCCTCGTCCCGGGCGGCTTCGGCGAGCGCGGGAGCGCCGGCAAGATCGAAGCCATCCGCTGGGCTCGCGAGAACAAGATCCCCCTGTTCGGGATCTGCCTCGGCATGCAGCTGGCGGTCATCGAGTTCGCGCGCAACGTCGCGGGCATCGAGGACGCCCAGAGCACCGAGTTTCTGGCCGACACGGCGAGCCCCGTGATCGCGCTGATGGGCTCACAGGCCGCGGTCACCCAAAAGGGAGGCACGATGCGCCTGGGCGCCTACGACTGCGTCCTGGCCCCCAACACGACCGCACGACGGATCTATGGCACGGCCGAGATCTCGGAGCGCCACCGCCACCGCTGGGAGTTCAACAACAAATACCGCGAACCGCTGAGCGCGGCGGGATTGGTGCTCTCGGGCATGTCCCCCGACGGCAACCTGGTCGAGATGATCGAGTTGACCACGGAGCTCCATCCCTACTTTTTGGGCTGCCAGTTCCACCCGGAGTTCAAGAGCCGGCCGACCGCGCCCCATCCCCTGTTCACCGCTTTCGTCGCCGCCGCGCTCGAGAATCAAGCCCGGCGAGATGCGCAAGACTGAGCGCGGGGCCTCGACCCGTTAGCGTCCCGGCTCGGGATTGCAAGCGCTCTTTATCCGGTAAATAGGCCGCTTTGGGCCTCGCTCGGGCACCGATTGTGCTTTTGTTGGCCAATCTTGATCTGGTAGCCTGGGCGGTACCCGATGGTGTTGCAGATGCGCCAAGAGCTGCGGATGTCGCAGCAGCTCGTGATGACCCCACAGCTGCAGCAGGCTATCAAGCTGCTCCAGCTGTCGAGGGTCGAGCTTCAGGACCTGGTCCGCGACGAGCTGCTCGAGAACCCGCTGCTCGAGGAGTCCCGGGAGATGGGGACCTCGACCGAGGAGCCCGTGTCCTCGGTCGAGATGCAAGACGGGATCGAGCTCCAGGGTCCCCAACCCAGCGAGGCCGGGCCCACCGACGCGCCCCAACAAGAGGTCAAGGCCGACGCGCCCAACGCCGACAACTTCGACTGGGAGGCCTACCTCCAGCACCAGAACCTGTCCGGGCCCTCGACCGGCAGCGGCGTCCGCCCCGACGACGACCTCCCTGGCCTCGAGCAGACCATGGCCAAGGAGGAGACCTTGGTCGAACACCTCATGTGGCAGCTGAGGCTGTCCAACTTCTCGGCCGTCGAGATGGACATCGCCGAATACGTGGTCCGCAGCGTGTCCTCGGCCGGCTACCTCCGAAGCGCGAGCGGACCACAGATCGCGCGCCGCCTGGATGTCTCGACCCTGCGCGTCGAAGAGGTCCTGCGCCGGGTCCAGCAGCTCGATCCTCTGGCCATCGCGTCCCGCAACCTCGCCGAGGTCCTGTGGATCCAAGCGCGGCACCCCGAGCACCCGATCGACGATCCGCTGGTCCTCGCGATCATCTCCAAGCACCTCCCCAACCTCGAGAAGCGCGCCTACCAGGCTGTCGCCCGAGACACGGGAGAAGCCCTCGAGGAGGTCTACGAGGCCACCAAAATCGTCATGGGCCTCGAACCTCGACCCGCGCGTCAGTTCGTCTCCGAGACCCCCCACTACGTCACCCCGGACGTCTATGTCCACAAGATCGGCGACGAGTACCTCGTCACCCTCAACGACGACGGCCTCCCCAAGCTCAAGATCTCCAATTACTACAAGTCCGCCATGCTCGCCGATGGCAAGGGCAAAAAGGGCAAAAAGGACAGCGCGGGTCAAACCAAGGAGTACATCACCGAGCGCCTGCGCTCGGCCCAGTGGTTGATCCGCTCGATCCAGCAGCGGCAGCGCACCATCTTGAAGGTCACCAAGTCCATCCTCGGTTTCCAGCGCGAGTTTTTCGAGCAGGGCCCGCAGCATCTGCGGCCGCTCATCCTCAAAGACGTCGCCGAGGACATCGAGATGCACGAGTCGACCGTCAGCCGGGTGACGACCAACAAGTACGTCCACACCCCCCAGGGCATCTTCGAGCTCAAGTATTTCTTCAACGCCGGGATCTCCAAATCCGGAGGGGGCGAGCTCGCCTCCGAGGCCGTCAAAGACAAGATCATGCGCTTGATCGAGTCGGAGAACCCCAAGAAGCCCTACAGCGATCAGAAGCTCGTCGAGCTCCTGAGCGAAGACGGCATCGACATCGCCCGACGCACCGTCGCCAAGTACCGCGAGCAACTTCACTTGCTGTCCAGCTCAAAGCGCCGCAAGCTGTTTTAGAGCCCGCGCCCGAGCGCGCCCCTCCCACTCCCCACTCCCCACTCTTGACCGCCCTCACCCACTCGAGCCACGAAGCCCCGCGTCCACGCGGCGCCTTCGCTCGGCCAGCGTGGGTGTCTGCCATATTCATGATTCCCCCTGTCTCTCAAACTCCGGCCCTGCCGGACTCACCCCCCTCGAGGAGCTAAACGCGATGCAGACTCAGTTCGTCTTTCGTCACATGGACTCTTCCGACGCCCTGCGCCACTACGCGGAAGAGCGCTTGTCGAAGATCAAGCGCTACTTCTCCGATCCTCTGAAGGTGAACTGCACCTTCTCGGTCGAGAAGATCGATCACATCGCCCAGTTCGATGTCACGCTGCGCAACGGCTTGCAGCTCCATTCTTCGGAGACCACCGAAGACATGTACAGCTCCGTCGATATGGCCCTGGCCAAGATGGAGCGCCAGGTTCGACGCTACAAAGATCGAATCACCAACCACAAACCCCAAAAGGGCAGGCCCGGGCGGGTCCGCCAGTCCGTGATCGCGGCCGACTCCCTGGAGGAGCCCGAGACCATGGTCGCGGCCGCCGAGCGCCGCGCTGCCGAGGCCCGGCGGGCCGAGGGCCGGACCCCCGATGGACACAGGTTGGTCCGCGAGAAGGAGTTCGACGCTGAGCAGCTCACGGCCCAGGACGCGGTCATGCAGCTCAACTTGATGCACAAGCAGTTCCTGGTGTTCACCAACACCAACAGTGGCGACATCAACGTGGTCTACCGACTCGACAACGGCGACTACGGTCTGATCGAGACCCGCGGTCACGTCGAGGCCTGACGCCTCTATGAGCTGGGTGTGTCCCTGCCGGGGCACACACCAGTTTGGCCTCCCAGCCCCGAGAGCGGGGTCGAATAGAGATATGCCCAACTCGGGACGCCTCGGTCTCGCTCCAGGGCAACTGCGCCCTGCTACTGTCGGCACATGAAGCGCGCCGCATCGCCTGCACGCAGAGCTCTCTCCACCCCGGCGTGGGGGCTCTGCCTGCTCTCGTCTTGCCTGCTCGGGCTCGCGTGTTCGAGCGCCGATCGAGAGCCTGCGCCCGATGCCCAAGCCGCGGCTCCCGCGGACCCAGACCCCAGCGACCCCGCTGCAGAGGGCACCAAGGCCGAGGGCGCCGAGACCCGTGCGGGCCCGAGCACCGAGACCAGCGAAGGCGAGAGCGGGGGGGCGGAGACAGGGGCCCCGCTCGCCCCCCCGATCCCCAGCATCGATCCCGACGCTGAGATCCGCTGCCCCAGCCGTGAACTCGAGACCCCCGGGCCGGTGTGGAGCCTCGCGGCCCTCGACTCGTCGCTGCTCCTGCGCCTCGATGATGGCGTCCTCATGCATTTCGATCCCGACACGGCGGTCGCCACCAAGATCGAGGCCCCCCCGATCCACGGCTTTATTCGCGGCGGCGACCAGCCCTATCCCTGCACGAGCAGCACGCAGCTACTGCGCCTGAACGAGAAGCAGACCAGAGTCGAGCCGATCCCCGACTACCCTGGCACCTGCACAGCCACGGCTGTGGGCGACCAGGTCATCTATGTCGGCGAGGCCGGCGAAGTCATGCGCCCCAGCTACACGGGGCCCTACTGGCTGACCCCAGGACAAAAGACCAGGGGCCTGGGAATCCCCGGGTACATCGATGCCCTGGCGATGAACGCAACCACGCTCTTCGTCGCCGATGGCGACACCATCAGCGCCCATTCGTTGAACATCGGGAGCAAGGCCGAGGCCCGCGAGCTGGCGACCGTTCACGGCTATGTGCTCGCCTTTCGAGCGACCGACACCCACCTGTACTGGTCGAACAACGGTCGTCTCCTGCGGACCCCGGTCGCCGGCGGCAGCGTCGAGGTCCTGGTCAATCAACAAGAAATCGAGACCTTCGCCTTCCTCGACGGCTACGCATACTGGAGCAACGACGAGGGCCTCGCCCGGATCGCGCTCGCCGATCCAGGACCTGGAGGACGAGAGCTGGAGCAGCTCGTCGGCGTCCGAAAGTACGGGCACGAGATGGCCCTCCAAGGGCCCCGACCGGGCTCTCTCCCCCGTGCCTGGCTCGCCCCCCGCAAGGGCAAAATCTTGGAGGTCACGCTCGCCGGCTGTGAGCCCGAGGCCTGGTCCCGACGAGCGGCGATCGTGCCCACGAAGCCCCCCGCCCACATCCAGCGCGTCTACGTCGGGTCCACCAGCGACACCAGTGCCAGCTTTGGGACCTCGGACCTGAGCACCTCCGAGCTGTGGGAGCTCAGCGAGTTCATGGACGGCGACGCCTCGCCCACGGGCACCACTGTCCCCGCTCGATTCCGACCGGGGTCCCTGTTCACGGTCATCGGTACACGCGGCCGACTCGAGGGCAAAGCCAGCGACTCCTTCGAGGTCTACGAGGGCGCCAGCGACAGCTTCGCCGGCCTCGAGTTGGACCTGCGCTGCATCGCCCCTCGGTCCACCAAGCGAGCCGACCCGAGGCGAGCCGGCCCGAGGCGAGCCGACCCGAGGCGAGCCGACCCGAAGCGAGCCGACCCGAAGCGAGCCGACCCGGGGTCTCCCTCCCTCGATCGCTGCCTCGATCCCGACGACAATTTTGCGCTTATTTTCCACGGACCAAACGCCCACCCAGGGCTCACACTGCGGATCCCGGCCAGCGTGAACGAGGGCCCCGTGTTCACCAAGATCGGCGCCAGCATCCACGCCCTCGCCCGCGCCGAGGGCAGCCTGTCCTCGCTCGGGTCCAAGTTCGACCCCGACAAGTGGACACTCGAACTCATGCCCGCCGAGTTGACCCGCGGGGGCGCCTACCTGGTCACTGTCGAGTACCTCGAGGACAACGACGACATGGAGGCGCTCACCGGCTTCGCCGTGTTCGACGCAGAGGGGGTGCTCGTCGAGTGGATCCAAGCGCTCGGGATGCGCTTGGATACCTTCCACGTCGACGCGGTCTTCGATCTCGACGGCGACGGGTTCGAAGAGATCGTCTACACCTCCACCTACTACGAGGGCGCGTTCACCTTCCTGCTCGAACACTCGGCGACCGGCTACCACGCTGAGGTCCTCGACGGCGACGGGGCCTGAGCCCCTCGCAGGTCTCTCGAGGGGCGCGACAAGACCCTGGTCGAGCCCCCCACCTGCGTGTCACTCTGCGGCCATGCGCCGCGACGTGACGGTGGAGGTCAGCCGACTGCTGGACGAGGACTCGGTCTCCCTCCAGCTCGAGGTGCTCTCCGATTGGGGCGGGCTCGACCGCCTGCTGACTCGACCCCGGATCCAAAAGCCGGGCCTTGCCCTCTCGGGCTTCGTGCGCCACGTCTACGGCGACCGGCTCCAGGTCCTGGGCCTGACCGAGATCGATTACCTGCTCAGCGTCGGTGAAGATGCGGCCCGCGCCGGCTTCGAAAAGTTTTGCAAGCGCAAGCTCGCGGCCATGGCCCTGACCCGGGGTCTCGAGCCGCCCCCTCCGTTGATGGAGCTGGCCGAGGCCTACGGCATCCCCGTGCTGCGCACACCGATGATGACCTCGAGCTTCATCTCCCGGGCCACGCGTCGCCTCGAGGAGCTGCTCTCGCCCCGCGCCAACATCCACGGCGTGCTCGTCGACATCCTGGGGGTGGGCATCGTGCTCATCGGGCGCAGCGGCGTGGGCAAGAGCGAGGCCGCCCTCGACCTCGTGCTCCGGGGCCACCGCCTGGTCGCCGACGACGTCGTCGAGGTCACCGTCCGCCCCCCCGACACCATCTGGGGCGCGGCCACCCAGCTGCACCAGCACCACATGGAGATCCGCGGGCTCGGGATCCTGAACATCACCCACCTCTTCGGGGCCGCCGCGGTCCGCGACAACAAGAAGATCGAGGTCGTGGTCGAGCTCTCCGACCTGCACGAGGACGACTACGATCGCCTCGGCACCGAGAACAACACCTGGCCGATCTTGGGCGTCGACATCCCCCTGGTCCGCATCCCGCTCCGGGCCGGCCGCAACATCTCCTCGCTCATCGAGGTCGTGGCTCGCAACCAGATCCTGAAGGTCCGCGGCATCGACTCGGCGCGCCGCTTTCAAGAGAAGATCGCCGCCCACATCGCCATGAGCACCGGCCTCGCCAGTGCCACCGACAGTGAGGAGGGCGCCCCCAGCGAGGTCCTCACCGGCAAGAGCTCGGGCCTCGTTCGGCTCGGCGAGGTCGAGTAGGCGTGGAGTTGCTGGTCGTCAGCGGGCTGTCCGGGGCGGGCAAGTCGACCTGCCTGCGCGCGCTCGAGGACCTCGGCTACTACTGCATCGACAACCTCCCCGTGCCCCTGCTCCCGGGCTTGCTGGAGGTCGAGACCGGTGGCCTCGACGCCGACCGGAGGATCGCCGTGGGCGTAGACGCCCGCGCCCCCCAGCACCTCAAGGCCTTCGCTGCGGTCCGCGATCAGCTGCTCGCGGCCGGCCACAGCGTCGAGGTCCTGTTCCTCGAGGCCCCGACGCCGACCCTGGTCCGGCGCTTCTCCGAGACCCGGCGCCGCCACCCCTTGGGCGAGCTCCCCGACGCCATCACCCGCGAGCGCGCGCGCCTGGGCGAGCTCCGGGCGCTCGCCGACTCGGTCATCGACAGTGAGAACCTGCGCCCCAAACAGCTGCGCCAGCTGGTCCGCGATCGCTACGGCGTGCGCGGCGGGGCCCTGCACATCGTGCTCATGTCGTTCGGGTTCAAGAATGGCCTGCCCAGCGAGGCCGACCTCGTGTTCGACGCCCGTTTTCTGCACAACCCCTTCGACGTGCCCACACTCCGGGCCCAGGGCGGCTTCGACGATCCCGTCCGCGACTTCGTCCTCGCCCAGCCCGAGGCCCAGGCGCTCCTCGATCACATGGAATCCTGGCTCCGCTTCCAGGCTCCGCTGACCATCCGCGAGGGGCGGAGCTACCTGACCGTCGCGCTGGGCTGCACGGGCGGGCAACACCGCTCCGTCGCGCTCACCCAGGCCCTGTGTGAGCGCTGCGTGGGCACACCTTTGGCCCAGCCCGCGCCCGTGGTCGCCGTGCGCCATCGCGACCTGGTCCGCGCCCTGGCCGACACGGCTCACTTCGCGGTCCCGCCCGCTGGGGACCCGAAGCCGCCGGGCCCCAGCTGATCGGCCCGCCCCCGAGCGAGGCGGGAAAAAGTCCATAATTTCACGGTCCCACATCCATGTGGGGGAGCCAGCGCAGCGCGCTCTTGGACCCCGGGTCCGAGACAGTTGCGCGGGCGTGCGCCCGGATGCAGCATTCTTAGTGACCATGCCCGCCGACGGCACCACCGCTGCGCCCCCCGAGGCGCCCCTGCCCACCCCCGCGAGGGATGGGACAGCGATCGAGACGACCGAAGCGACTACCGAAGCGACTACCGAAGCGACTACCGAAGCGGCGACCGGGACGACCGAAGCTGCCGGGGTCGCGCGCTGCGGCGTCGTCTTGATCGGCCATGGGACCACATCGAGCGCCCTGCTCGATGCCGCCCGCTCGATCGTCCCCGGTGCCCTGCTCGAGCAGGTCCGCGCCCTCGATGCCGGGGCCGGCAACACCCCCGAGCTGCGCGAGCGGGTGTGCGCGGCGATCGAAGAGGTCGACGAGGGCGGTGGCGTGCTCATGCTCGCCGATCTCATGGGCTCGAGCCCCTGCGCCTGCGGCATGAAAGAGAGCGTCGGCCACGGCTTTGCGGTCGTCACCGGCCTCAACCTCGCGATGCTGATCAAGCTCGCCACCCTCGACCGAAGCGAGAGCCCCCGGGTCCTCGCTCAGGCCTGCGCCGAGTCGGCCTCGCGCTCGGTGTGCATCAAGATCCGCGACCAAGACGGCGAAATCGGGAGCTGCCCACCCCAGGGCTGACCCACACCCCGCCGCAACCAGCAGGAACAGGAATCAAAAAGCATGGGCCGGAGCAAGTCGAGCGAGCTCGAGATCGTCAATCCCTTGGGCCTGCACGCCCGCGCCGCGGCCAAGCTGGTCGGGCTCGCCAACAAGTACGAGTCCGAAGTCTGGATCGGAAAGGATGGGCAAGAGGTCAACGGCAAGAGCATTCTGGGCGTGCTCATGCTCGCCTGTGGACAGGGCTCCAAGATCAACCTGCGTGTGGAGGGCCGCGACGCAGACTCGGCCCATCAGGCTCTGGCCGCCCTGATCAGCCAGGGCTTCGGCGAGATTTGAGCGCCCGCTCGAGAGGCCTGTCCGCGCGCCTCGAGACCAGCCGGCTGGTACCATCGCTGCCGCGATGAACGACGCCCGCGACAACCTCGAGCGCGGCCTGCCTGCCCACCCCAAGATCCCCCGGGTCACGGTCGAGCGGCGGGGCAGCGGGGTCAGCCCAGGGCTCGGCTTTGGCCGGGCCTACGTCGTCGATCGGCGCAAGGTCAACATCCCCCACGACACCATCGCCCGTGAGCAGGTCGACGACGAGATCAAGCGCTACCGCGCGGCCCTGCGCGGTACCCAGGACCAGCTCGAGGCCATCAAGGGCCGTCTGGTCCACGGTGAACACCGCCAGATCCTGAAGGCCCAGCAGATGATGCTGCGCGATCCGGACCTCGCCAAGCGCACCGAGACCCTGATCCGCGATCGCCTGATCTGCGCCGAGTGGGCCGTGAGCGAGGGGGTAGACGAGGTCCGCCGGACCCTGGCCGAGGCCGGCGACGAAATTTTTCGCCAGCGCCAGTTCGACGTCGCGTTCATGGGTGAGCGCCTGATCATGACCCTCGGCGGCGAGGAGAAAGACGCCATCAACCCGCCGCCGGGAGCCGTGGTCGTCGCCCATGATCTGAGCCCCGCCGACACCGCTCACTTCGCCCGCCGCGAGGTCGCCGGGATCGTCACCCAGGAGGGCGGCCAGACCTCCCACACCGCGATCATCGCCCGCGCTCTCCAGATCCCGGCGGTCGTCGGGGTCGAAAATGCCCTCGCCGACGTCGACACGGGCGACCTGGTGATCGTCGACGGGGTGCACGGCCTCGTCCACGTCCGCCCCTCCGAGGCCCAGCTCGACGCCCTCGAGGTCGAGGTCGAGCGCTACGAGGCCTTCGAGCAGGCCATCTGCAAGGCCCGCGGCCTCCCGGCCCAGACCGACGACGGCGAGAACATCCGGCTGCGGGCAAACGTGGCCCTGGACGAGGAGATCGACCATGCCTGCGTGGCCGGAGCCGAGGGCGTGGGCCTGTACCGGACCGAGTTCATGTTCATGAATAGGGAGCGGGCCCCGAGCGAGGAGGAGCACTACCGCAGCGCCAAGGCCCTGCTCCAGCGCTGGGCCCCCTACCCGGTCAGGATCCGCACCTTCGACCTCGGCTCGGACAAGCGCTGCCCCTCCCTCGACCTCGGGGTCCCAGAGGCCAACCCGGCCATGGGCCTACGGTCCATGCGCCTGGCCCTGCAGCGCAGGGAGCCGTTCATGGCCCAGCTGCGCGGGTTGTTGAGGGCCGCCCTGCACGGCCCCCTGCAGATCATGCTGCCCCTGATCTCCGGCCTCGAGGAGCTCGCCGCCTGCCGAGGGGTCTTCGACGAGGCCCGAAGCCAACTCCAGGACGAGGGCCTACCCCACGCCGACGAGGTCAGCGTGGGTGTGATGATCGAGGTCCCCTCGGCGGCCCTGATCGCCGACGTGCTCGCCCGCGAGGTCGACTTCATGAGCATCGGGACCAACGATCTGATCCAGTACACGCTCGCCATCGACCGAGACAACGACGCCGTCAACTACCTCTACGAGCCCCTGCACCCCGCGATCTTGCGGCTCATCAAAATGGTCTGTGACGCCGGGGCCGAGCACGACGTGCCCGTGTCCCTGTGCGGAGAGATGGCCGCCGACCCGCGCTACACCTGGGTCCTGGTCGGCCTCGGCCTGCGCGAGCTGTCCATGCAGGCGACCGCGATCCCCGTGGTCAAGAACATCATCCGGGCCTCGAGCATCGACGAGATGGAGGCCCTGAGCGCGGCCGTGCTCCGCTGTCGCACGGGGGCCGAGGCCAGGCGCCTCGTCATGCGGGAGATGGGCGCCCGCTTCCCCGAGCACCTCGAGCACGCGGCCGGCCTCAACATCGAGGAGCAGAACGAGGCGTGAGTGTGTTCCCAGCCCTGGCCCAGCTCCCGGAGGACCGCAGCCGCCTGGTCCCCATGGCCCCCGGCCGACTGTGGCTTCAGGACCTCGGGCCCGAGCAGGGCGGTGCACAGGCCCAGCCCCCGGTGCTCCTGCTCCACTCGCTGCTGGTCACCGGCTGGGACTTTCGCTTTCTGGCGACCCCGTGGGCGAGCAGCCGGGAGGGTCGCCCCGCCCGCCGGGTCCTGGTCCCCGATCTGTTCGGCTGCGGCAACTCCGATCGTCCGCCCGCCGCCGACACGGCCGGCTACAGCTTCGCGTGGCACGCCGAGCTGCTCGCCCGCCTGCTCGACAAGCTCGCCGTCCCCGAGATCGATCTGATCGGCCACGGCTACGGCGGGGCGATCGCTGTCCACCTCGCCCACCGGCTCGAGCGGGCCGGCTCCCGAGTCGGGGTTCGGCGCCTGACCCTGCTCGCCCCGCACATGCTCCCGGTCGACGCCCCCATCGCCCTCCCGGGCCCCGTCCCTCGCCTGCGCCGCGCCGTCCGCTGGGTCGGTCTCTCGCCCCTGGTCCTGCGGACCGTGTTTCGCCGCGCCGACCTGCGTCGCTTCCTCCAGCGTTGCCTGTCGACCCCGGACCGCCTGCGCAGCGACGCCCTGCGTGGCGACGTCGACATCTACTGGGACCGGCTGTGCCGCAGCGGTGGCCTCGAGGCCGTGGAGGCCATGCTCAGCCAGATCGATGCGCTCCACGCCCTGCATGCCACCAGCCGCAGGCACCCACACCGAGACACACGTCAGAACCTCTACGACGCCGCCCGCTCGCTCCGGACCCCGGCCATGGTCGTGTGGGGCGACCGGGACACGATCACACCCACGATCCAGGCCCAGCGCGTCGCCGGCCTGATCCCGGGTGCCCAGCTGCGGATCATCGAGGGTTGCGGCCACGCCCCACAGCGCGAGCGACCCGACGCCCTGCGACGCGTGATCGAGGCCTTCGACCGCCGCATGCAGAGCTGAGCGAACCCTCTCTCGGCGCCCCCGCCCCGCCCTCAACCCAGCTCGAACTCAGCCCTCGGCGAGTTTGGCGAAGGTGTGGACGAAGGCCTTGATGCCACCCTGAGCCTGGCGCCAGTCGAAGCGCTCGTTCGGGGCGTGGTAGCCGTGCTCGGGCAAACTCAGGGGCAGGAAGTGGACCGGCACACCGAGCACCTCCTCCATCAGTGGCACCGCGCCAATCGACCCACCCTCGCGGACCAGCGCCGGCCGCTTGCCGAAGCCCTCGGTCATGCCGTGGACGATCGCCTCGTGCACACGACCCTCGATGGCCCCGCGGTAGGGTACGAAGCTCGCCATCCTCTCGAGCTCGACGTCCGGATTGAAGGCCCGGACGAACTGCTCCAGACGCTCCCAGAGTCGATCGGGATGCTGGTCAGGGACCAGCCGAAACGAGATCTTGAGCTCTCCGTGGTCCGGCACGATGCTCTTGACCCCCGGCCCCTGGTAGCCCCCGCACAGACCATGGATCTCGAAGCTCGGCCGAGCCCACAGGGCCAACATGAGCTCCACGGGGACGTCGCTGGTCACCATCCGCAGCTCGTGTGAGCGCATGAAATAGTCGAGGTCGAAGCCCGAGCGGGCGTAACTGTCGACCTCGGCAGCGGTCACCGGGATCACGTCCTCACGCCAAAACCGGGCGCCGTCGATGGCCGTGGCGAGGGCCGCGAGCTCGCGCAGCGGGTTCCGGGCGGCTCCCCCAGCCAGCCCCGAGTGGGCCGGCTTGTCGGCCGTGCGCAGACTCAGGCGAGCCTGCAGGCCACCGCGCAGACCGGTCGAGATCGCCGGCTGGGCCGCGTTGGGCCAGACCGTGTCCGAGACGATCACGCAGTCGCCACTGAGCAACTCCTTGCGAGCCTCGAGGACCTCTCCAAAGTTCGGGCTCCCGATCTCCTCTTCGGTCTCCCACAGGCACACGACCTCGATCGGCAGCCCACGCGAGGCGACGTAGCTCGCCGCCCGAAGCCCACACAGGGCTGGGCCCTTGTCGTCGGTGGTCCCACGGCCGAGATACAGGAAGCCCCGCTCGGCGTCCTCGCGGACCTCGAAGGCGAAAGGATCGTCCTGTTCCCAGTTCTCGGGGTTTGCCGGCTGGACGTCGAAATGGTTGTAGACGACCACCCTCGCCTTTGGATCAGGATGGGTAAAGCGAGCGATCAAAGACGGGGTGCCCGAACACGGCACGACCTCGACCTCTGCGCCAGCCTCACTGAGCACCCCCGCCGCGACCTCGACCCCAGCGAGCACCGCCGCGATGTCGGGCTGGCCCGGCGAGACCGTGGGCTGCTCGACCAGCGTCCGCAACGCGGTGCGAAACCAAGGCTCTGAATCGGCGACGTAGGCGGGGAGGTCAGCGAGGAGATCCGACATATTCACTAGGGCCAACACCCACCAAGGGCACCAGGGCCCATTTGATATCACGAAAAAGGCCCACTCACAGGTGGGCCAATGACGACACTGTCGCCATAAATGGTGTCATGTGCGCGCTGAGCTCAGCTTGTCTGAGTCGCCCTCAACTGCGCGTCACACCAATCACGGCGCATGCTCAGCTTGGTGACTTCGGCGTCATCCATGGGCTTTTGCGTGTGCTCCTTCAGCGCACTGACGGCCTCGGCGTGTGCTTCTTTGACCGACTCGGTGTCGATCTCCCACGAGCGCAGCGCCTGGCTGGTGAGCACCGTGACCGAGCCGCCTTCGCCGATCTCGAGGAAGCCCCCGGCGACCGCCAGGCGTCGGTCTTCGCCGTCGAGGCGGAAGCGGACCACGCCCGGGACCAGAGGGGTCAAAAACGGCACGTGTCGTGGGCGCACACCCATCTCACCGAGGGCGGCCGGGAGCTCCACACCCTCGACCTCGACCGGTCCCGTGTCGCCCTTGGGCTTGTCGTCCTCGTTCGATGGGCGCAGATCGACGCGTCCATCGGGAGTGAGGATGTCGAGGTTGAGTATATCAGCCATGGCGGTCTCCGTTGGTCGGTCCAGCTTCAGCTGGCCTTCGCCTTTTTCTTGGCCTCTTCTTCGATCACGCGCTTGTGGTGCGCGGTGACCTCGTCGATGGCGCCCTTCATGTAGAAGCAGTGCTCGGGCACATCGTCGTGCTCGCCGGACAAGATCGACTCGAAGGAGTCGATGGTCTGCTCGAGGCTGAGCTGACGGCCGTCGGCACCCGTGAAGATCTTGGCGACGTCGAAGGGCTGGCTCAGGAAGCGCTGGATCTTGCGGGCCCGCTGGACCAGGGTCTGATCCTCTTCCGAGAGCTCGTCCATGCCCAGGATCTTGATGATGTCCTGGAGCTCCTTGTACTTCTGGAGGGTCTGCTGAACCTCGCGGGCGACGTTGTAGTGTCGGTCACCGACGACCTCGGGGGTCAGGATCGTACTCGAGGAGTCGAGCGGATCGACGGCCGGGTAGATGCCGATCTCGGTCAGCGCCCGGCTGAGCACCGTGGTCGCGTCGAGGTGGGCGAAGGTCGTCGCCGGGGCCGGGTCCGTGAGGTCGTCGGCGGGCACGTAGATGGCCTGCACCGAGGTCACAGAGCCCTGCTGCGTCGTGGTGATCCGCTCTTGCAGCGCGCCCATCTCAGTGGACAAGGTCGGCTGGTAGCCCACGGCGCTGGGGATCCGGCCCAGGAGCGCCGAGACTTCGGAGCCGGCCTGGGTGAAGCGGAAGATGTTGTCGATGAACAGCATCACGTCCTGGCCCATCTCGTCGCGGAAGTACTCCGCCTGGGTCAGGGCCGAGAGCGCCACGCGGGCGCGGGCGCCGGGCGGCTCGTTCATCTGACCGTAGACCAGGGAGACCTTGGACTTCTCGGTGTGGACCTTGAGGACCACGGTCTCGTCCTCGTTGAGGTCGGCGCTGATGACCCCGGAGTCGATCATCTCGAAGTAGAGGTCGTTGCCCTCACGGGTGCGCTCTCCGACACCGGCGAACACGGAGTAGCCGCCGTGGTTCTTGCCGACGTTGTTGATGAGCTCCTGGAGGAGCACGGTCTTGCCGACCCCGGCCCCGCCGAAGAGGCCGATCTTGCCGCCGCGTCGGTAGGGAGCGAGCAGGTCGATGACCTTGATACCGGTGACGAAGGGCTCGATCTTCACCGACTGCTCGACGAAGGTCGGGGCCGCGCGGTGGATGGGCCGGAACTCGGTCGCACCGATCTCGCCTTGCTCGTCGACCGGGTCGCCGGTCACGTTCATGATCCGACCGAGCACGGCCTTGCCCACGGGCATCATGATCGGCCTGCCCGTATCCGTGACCTTCATGCCTCGGACCAGGCCCTCGGTGCTGTCCATGGCGATGGCGCGGATGGTCCGCTCACCGAGGTGGATGGCGACCTCGGCGACGAGGTTGTTCTCGGCGTCGGAGATCGAGGGGTTGGTCAGGACCAGGGCGTTGTAGACCTCGGGTAGATCAGCCTCGAACTCGATGTCGATGACCGGACCGATGACCTGGGTGACCCGACCGATGCGGGGCGCCTTGGCGGCCGGTCCGTCGCCGCCCAGCTTGGGCGCGGCGGCCTTGCTCGGGGTGGCGGAGGGCGGCGAAAACAGGGAGTTTTTGCTGTCGTCGGACATGGCGATGTCGCTTTCGGCTCAGCCCCTGAGGGCCTCTGCGCCGCCAATGATCTCCATCAACTCCTTGGTGATGGCAGCTTGGCGTTCGCGGTTGTACAGAAGAGTGAGCTCCTTGATGAGCTCGCTTGCGTTGTCGGTCGCCGAATCCATGGCCATCCGCCGGGCGGCGACCTCAGAGACGACGGAGTTGTAGAGCACCTGCTGGACGGCGGTCTCGACCGCGACCGGGAGCAGGTGGTCCAAGAGCGCGCCCGAGTCGGGCTCGAAGCTGCGGACGGCCGTGGCTGCGCGGCTCTCCGTGTCGGCCTCGTCCTCGTTGGTGCCCTCGGGGAAGGGCACCGGCAAGATCCGCTCGCTGCGGACCTCTTGGGTGATGACGTTCTGGAACAGGTTGTAGACGACCCGAACCTCGCTGATGGTCGGCCTGTCGTCGCTGGGCTCGGCCTGGAACAGGGCCATGAGCTCGGCCGCGACGTCGCGGGCGATCTCCACGACCTCGTTGGGCTTGGTCGGCGCGGCGTGGTGCTCGGTGCTCTGTGCCCCGTAGGTGCCCAGGTAGTCCCGGCCCTTGCGACCGACAGTCACGATCTCGACCTTGCGGCCCGCGGCCCGCAGCGCCTTGATCTCGCGCTCGGCCGCCCGGTTCACACCGCTGTTGAAGCCGCCACACAGACCGCGCTCGGCCGTGACGATGACCATGAGGATCGCGTCGCTCCCATCCTGGCCGAGGTCATCCATGACCTCACCCACGATGGTGCCCGTCCGCGTGCCCGCACCCGCGAGCAGAGGGTGTGCCGCCCCGGGATCGTCGAGCTCTGCCAAGACCTCACCCACAATGCTGGCCATCCGCGTGCCGTACTCGCGCGCCGCCGCCATGGCGTTCTGAGCGCGGCGCAGCCGAGCTGCGGCGATCCGGCTCATGGCCGAGGTGATCTTACGCGTGCTCTTGACCGACGCGATGCGGATGCGGATTTCCTTTAGGTTGGCCATTGGCGCTCAGCTCAGGCGCCCTTCTTGGCGGGCTTCCACTGGTCCTTGAACTTGAGGATCGCGGCCTCGAGATCCTCGTCGGCCTTGATCAATGCCGGCTTCTTCTTGGCCTTGCGGATGTCGTCGAGCAGGGCGGAGCGCTCGTCCTTCATCCAGGCGTGCATGTCGGCCTCGAACTCGACGACGTCGGCCAAGGCGATGTCGTTGGTGAAGCCCTTGATGCCCGCGAACACGGTCACGACCTGAAGGGCGACATCGAGGGGCTTGTACTGACCCTGCTTGAGCAGCTCGACCAAGCGCTGACCGAGGTCGAGCTGGGCGCGGGTACTCGCGTCGAGGTCCGAGGCGAACTGGGCGAAGGCCTCGAGCTCGCGGTACTGAGCCAGCGTGGTCCGCAGGGGACCGGCGTGGCGCTTCATCATCGGGATCTGGGCGGCGCCACCGACCCGGGAGACCGAGAGGCCCACGTTGATGGCTGGGCGGACGCCACGGTTGAAGAGGTCGACCTCCAGGAAGATCTGACCGTCGGTGATCGAGATGACGTTGGTCGGGATGTAGGCCGAGACGTCGCCGCCCTGGGTCTCGATGATCGGCAGGGCCGTCAGCGAGCCGCCGCCCTCTTTGTCCGAGAGCTTGCAGGCGCGCTCGAGCAGCCGGCTGTGCAGGAAGAACACATCGCCGGGGTAGGCCTCGCGCCCGGGCGGGCGACGCAGGAGCAGGGACAGCTGCCGGTAGGCCACCGCCTGCTTGGAGAGATCATCGTAGACCAGCAGGGCGTGGCCGCCCTTGTCGCGGAAGTACTCGCCGATCGTGACGCCGGTGTAGGGCGCCAGGAACTGAAGCGGGGCAGACTCGGAGGCGCCGGCGACGACCACGACCGTGTACTCCATCGCTCCCTCGCGGCGCAGACGGTCGACCACAGACGCGACCGTGGACTGCTTTTGCCCGATCGCCACGTAGACGCAGATGACGTCCTGGCCCTTTTGGTTGATGATCGCATCGATCGCGATGGCGGTCTTGCCAGTCTGGCGATCACCGATGATCAGCTCGCGCTGTCCACGTCCGACCGGGACCATGGAGTCGATGGCCTTGAGACCGGTGAGCATGGGCTCATGGACCGACTTTCGGGCGATGATGCCGGGGGCCTTGACCTCGACCGGGCGGGTGCCGTCGGCCTCGATTGGACCCTGGCCGTCGATGGCCTCGCCGAGGGCGTTGACCACCCGGCCGACCATGGCCTCACCGACCGGCACCGACATGATCTTGCCGGTGCGGCGGACCGTGTCCCCCTCTTTGATGAGGTGGTCGTTGCCGAGCAAGGCCACGCCCACGTTGCCCTCTTCGAGGTTGAGGATCATCCCCCGCACACCGTGGGGAAAGTCCAACATCTCGCCGGACATGGCCTTGGAGAGGCCGTAGACACGGGCGATACCGTCGCCCACCATGAGCACAGTGCCCGTCTCCTCGATCGAGGTCGAGGTGTCGTGGCCCTGGATCTGCTCACGAATGATGCGGCTGATTTCGTCGGCTCGGATTTCCATCGAAGACCTTGGTGTTCTGGGGGGGGCGAGAGAGCAGGAGAAGAAGAAAGAATCAGCTCCGCAGTGAAGTGCGGAGCTTGTCGAGAGAGGTCCGCACGCTGCGGTCCAGGGTGATGCTGCCGACCTCGGCCACGAGGCCGCCGATGAGCTCGGGGTCGACTTCGGTCTCGAGCAGCACCTGCAGGCCGGTCGCCTTCTCGAGCGCGCCCTTGATGCGCGCGCTCGCCGAGGGATCGAGCTTGGAGGCGGTCTTGACCGTCGCCCGGATACGACCGGCCTGAGCATCGGCGAAGTCGCGGAACTGAATGTGGATCTGCTGGACACCGGTGATCCGGCCGCGCTCGAGCACGAGCTCGAAGAACTTGACCACGGTCGCGTCCGCGCCGAGGCGACGCAGCACCGCTTGCAGGACACCCCGGCGCTTGCTCAGCTTGTGGTGGCCGGCGGCGAGGACCTTGATCAGATCGCTCTCTCCGCTCGGGTCGTTGGGGTTGCGGGTCTTGCAGACGGCCGCGAAACTCTCGAGGTCGGCGAGGTACTTGTCGCGCTGTACGGGGGTCTTGGCCAGGCCGAAGAGGGCCCGGGCGTAGCGCTTGGCGAGGCTGCCGCTGATCATGTCAGTTCACTCCTCCGGCTTGGCCGACCTGCTGCTCCGAGACTTCGCTGACCCAAGCGTCGACCAGGCGGCGCTGATCGGCGGTCCCGAAGGTCGAGCGGATCGCGGCCTCGGCCCGGGCGAGGGCCTGGTCGACGATCTCGTTCTCGAGCTCTGTCCGGCGGATGGCCGCCTCGCGCTCTCCGGCGCGGACACCCGCAGCGCGGATGGCCTCGGCCTCGATCTCCGCGGCAGCCAGGATCCGATCGTGCTCGGCAGCGGCGTGCTGCTTGGCGACTTCCTTGATCTCTTTGATCTCGGCGTCGAGCCCACTGAGCTTGGCCTCGTACTCCTGCACGAGGGCCTCGGCGGCCGCGCGGGCCTCGGTGGCACGCTCGAGCTCGAGGCGGATGGTGTCGCTCTTCTCGGCGTTGGCCGAGCGGAGATTGTCGAAGATCAGCTTCTTCAGGATGAAGAACAGGACGACGAAGTTGACCAGCAGGATCAGGTAGCCGGTGCGGCCGTCCTCGGCTCCCCCAAAGGGGTTGCTGATCCAGGTGATCCCGTCGGCGCCGTGTCCCGCCGCCTCGGCGCTATGGCCAGCAGCAGCTTCGGCTCCCTCTGCGCCATGTCCCGCAGCTCCCGCAGCTCCCGCAGCTCCCGCAGC
>CAYVJQ010000033.1:51589-57861 GCA_964451725.1 uncultured Nannocystaceae bacterium
TCCCGCAGCTCCCGCAGCTCCCGCAGCTCCCGCAGCCTCCTCGCCATGGGGCGGGCTGGCGAACGCCAAGACCGGTGCCAAGTACACAGCGACGAGCGCGGAGAGACCATAGGTCAGGCGTGTCAGGCGGTTCATGCCGGCCTCCCGAGGACCCGAGTGGTGATGTCTGTGGCCAGGCTCTCGACCCGGCTGGCGAGGTCACCGCGGGCGGCGTCGACATCCTTGGCGATCTTGGCCTTGGTCTGGTCGAGGCTCTCGCTGGCCGCGCCCCGAGCTGCGCTCACGATCTCGGTCTCGCGCTCCTCGGCGCCGCGGCGGTGCTCGGAGCGGAGGCTCATGGCTTCGTCCCGGGCCTTGACGAGCCGGGCGTCGTAGTCGCCCTGGCGCTCGGCAGCGGCCTCGCGCAGCTGGCTGGCCTCTTCGATGGCGCCGCCGATGCGCGCAGCGCGGCGGTCTCGCGTCGCCAGCCAGGGATCAAAAAGCAAGAATTTCAGCACGACCATCAACAACAAGAACAGCGCGCCTTGGATGAAGACCGTGTTGTCGATGTCGACGACCGGGATGGTCTCGGATGCGACGAGGAGGAGGGAGGTGGGCATGGTGTCCCTGGGGCCTTGACCGGCCTCTCAAAGGGGGCGAAGGCGGCGAGCAGGTAGCATGTGGCGAGACTGCCGTCAACGGGGTTGAGACCCGCCAAGCGGCCTGTCAGCATCAAAATTTCGCATGTTCAGCCCGATGTGCGCTCACCGGGCCTCTCTCTCGTCGGCCTGCGCGGGCGATCTCCCTGATCGCGGTCGATCCGGACCTGGAAAACGGCTGTCAGATGGCGACCTTTGGGCCGCTCCCGCTAATTCTGCGGCCACTCGCGCGCTGTCCGCGAACCCTCGGCACGGCTGCCCACCGGCGCTGGACCAGCGCCGGTCGAGCGACCGGCTAGCTGGCCTCGGCGGCCACAGATTCGGCCGCCACAGCGGAGACCTCGCCGGTCTCGGGTTGGGCGCCCGACATCCCGCAGTGGCCCTCAAAAAACGCCCCGCGCTCGACCGTGAGCGTGGGTGTGGAGAGGTTGCCGTAGACCCGCGCCGGCGCCTGGATGGTCAGGGACTCGGAGGCGGTCACGTCACCGCGTAGAAGCCCGTGGACCACGACCGTGGCGGCCTTGATGTCGGCCTCGAGCTCCGCGCTCTGACCGATGATGAGCGTCCCCTGGGTCCGGATTTCGCCCTTGAAGCGGCCGTCGATACGGACGGTGCCCTCAAACGTGAGCTTCCCTTCAAACGCAGAGCTCTCTCCGAGGATGGTCGTGATGTCGTCGTCGCTCATCGGGGCGCCACCGTACGAGATCCCGCCCAGCCCCGACACCTGAAAAACGGTTCCGTGAATCACAGACCGCCCGGAATAGGGACACCCCGATGTTCTCTTCAGTTAAGCGCAGGCCGCGCTAAGTCTCGGCCCGAGCAGCGCGCGATTTTTCCAGCAACTCGAATTCCGTGGACCAGCTGGTCGTATGCATGCTTTCGGGCCTGTTCTTAGGGCCATGGCAGAGCTAGGCGTGGAAAACCGCCGGACAGTCCCATACGCTTCCCGCGAGTGTCGATAGTCGAGGACAGTGGGCCGGCGTCCCGCGATGAAAACAGCGAGCAAGTCCAGAGCAAGATGGCGCTCGCGGCCTGCTTTACGCGAGCCCGCCCGATTCTCAATGCGCTCGTCGCCGGCGTGCCCGACGGCGACGCAGTCATCGTCGCCACCGACGACAACGGCTTCCCGGTCGCGCAGCGTGTCATCCAAAGGCCCCGCAACCTCCCCCACGCCGTGGTCATCGGTCGTCACAACCGCTGCGGCCTGGCGATTCCGAACGACGGCCGGGTGAGCCTGCGCCACCTGCTGCTCACCGCCTGGCCCGGGCGCGGTCCCATGCGCCTGCGCGGCTACGACCTCGGCGGCAGGGCGGGCGTGATCTTGGCCGACGGCAAGCGGGTCCCCGGGTTCTCGGCCCACGCCCAGGTCGGGCTGGGGTTCGGCAGAACTTCGCTCTTTGTCCTCCCCGGCGGCGGCGTCGGCCAGGACATCCTCGCGGGCGACGACACCGAGGCCTTCCGCCGCCTGACCGGGCTCGACGCCTCGGGCAGCGGCCACCGGCTCGCCATCTCGGCCATGGCCGAGCCCGGCGTCGCCGAAATCGGCGGCTACCGACCCATGAACGTCGACCTGCGCCCGAACCCCCGGGGCGTGCTTCGCCTGCGCTCGACCAAGGCCGTCCGCGCCAGGAGCACCGCCCGAGGCCGCAAGCGCGACGACGACTCCCAGGTCCGGGAGCTCGAGATCGACAGCGAGCAGCTGCGCCGTGGCCTGCTGATCGGCCGCTACAGCGACCGCTGCTCCCTCGCCGGCCAGGGCCGAAACCTGTCGCGGGTCCACGCTCTGGTCACCGAGGAGACCCCCCTCTCCCTGCTGATCTACGATCTCGCCAGCACCAACGGGGTCCGCCCCACCGGTCAGAGCGAGGGCCCCTCGCACCCGGTGGTCCGGCTGACCCCCGACGAACCCTGCATGCTCGGCCACTTCGAGCTCAGCTGGGTCCCCGCCGACCAGCCGACGATCCACTAGCGGCTCCCGAGTCCGGTTCTCCCGCGCTCGCCGAGCGGCGCCCGACGAAGCGGGACAATCCAAATCTCATATTCGCGCAGGCGCGCGGGACGATCGACGATCGCGGCTTTGCCCCGATCCCAGATGCGCAACACCAGCGGTCGCGGGGAAGCATGGAACATGATAGGTGGCCCTTTGCGCGGAGTTTCTTCACGATGAGCAGCGGCAACGCCCCTCCATTAGACCGTCTCGCCAAGGCCCTCACCTCCACGATCTCCCTCAAGATCATCATGGCGGTGACGGGCCTGGCTGGAGCCGGATTCGTCCTCTTCCACATGCTCGGGAACCTGCAGGTGTTCCTCGGTCGGGAGACCTACAACTCCTACGCCGAGGCCCTCCAGGGGCTCGGGCCGCTCGTGTGGGTCGCCCGCTTCGGCCTGCTCGGCATCCTCGGCCTGCACGTGAGCACGGCGGTCGCCCTGGGCTACCGCAACTTCAGTGCTCGGCCTGAGGGCTACATGGAGCTCAAGTCCCAGCGGACCTCGGTGGCGGCCCGCTACATGGGCACGCTCGGGATCGTTTTGGCCCTGTTCATCGTCTATCACATCCTCCACCTGACGGTCGGGGTGCTACACGCCGACCTCGGCGCTTCGCTGATCGAGACCACGGACACGGGCACGCGCCACGACCTCTACACCCACTTCATCAACAGCTTTCAGGTCCCGGCGATCGCCGTCACCTACGTGATCGCCAACATCGCCCTGGCCGCCCACCTCGGCCACGGCGTGACCTCCATGTTCAAGACCCTGGGGCTCGCCGTCGGCCGCTGGAAGAAACCCTTCGAGGTCATCGGCCCCGCCTACGGTGTGGTCATCGGGCTCGGCAACATCTCCATGCCGCTGGCCGTGTGGACCGGCGTGATCGGAGGCAACTGATATGCGACTCGACGCAAAGATCCCCACGGGCCCGATTGAGAAGAAGTGGGACAAAGCCCGCTTCGACCTCAAACTCATCAACCCCGCCAACAAGCGCAACCACAGGATCCTCGTGGTCGGTACGGGCCTCGCCGGCGCCTCGGCGGCCGCGACCTTGGCCGAGCTCGGCTACCACGTCGACTCGTTCTGCTTTCAGGACAGCCCCCGGCGCGCCCACAGCATCGCTGCCCAAGGTGGCATCAACGCCGCCAAGAACTACCAGAACGACGGCGACAGCGTCTGGCGTCTGTTCTACGACACGGTCAAGGGCGGCGACTACCGCTCGCGCGAAGCCAACGTCTACCGGCTCTCGCAGATCTCGGGCAGCATCATCGACCAGTGCGTGGCCCAGGGTGTGCCCTTCGCCCGGGAGTACGGCGGCGTATTGGCCAACCGCTCCTTCGGTGGCGCCCAGGTCTCGCGCACCTTCTACGCCCGCGGCCAGACCGGTCAGCAGCTCCTGCTCGGGGCCTACTCCTCCCTCAATCGCCAGGTCGCCCGGGGCAGGGTCACCATGCACCCGCGCACCGAGATGCTCGATCTGGTGCTCGTCAACGGCCACGCCCGCGGCCTGATCACCCGCAACCTGATCACCGGCGAGATCGAGCGCTGGGCCGGCGACGCGGTCATCTTGGCCACCGGCGGCTACGGCAACGTCTTCTACCTGTCGACCAACGCCATGGGCAGCAACGTGACCGCCGCCTACCGGGCCTACAAGCGCGGGGCCGGGTTCGCCAACCCCTGCTTCACGCAGATCCACCCGACCTGCATTCCGGTCAGCGGCCACTACCAATCCAAGCTCACGCTCATGTCCGAGTCGCTGCGCAACGACGGCCGGGTCTGGGTCCCGCGCAACAGCGAGGACACCGCCAAGAAGCCCGGCGACATCCCCGAGGCCGATCGCTACTACTACCTCGAGGAGCGCTACCCCAGCTTCGGCAACCTCGTGCCCCGCGATGTGGCCTCGCGCGCAGCCAAGAAGGTCTGCGACGAGGGCTACGGCGTCGGCCCGACCAAGCAAAGCGTCTACCTCGACTTCAAGACCGCCATCGGGCGCGACGGCAAGCCGGCCGTGGAGGACCGCTACGGCAACCTCTTCGAGATGTACGAGCGGATCACGGGCGAGGACCCCTACGGGACCCCGATGCGCATCTACCCGGCCGTCCACTACACCATGGGCGGGCTGTGGGTCGACTACAACCTCATGAGCAACGTGCCCGGCCTGCACGTGCTGGGCGAGGCCAACTTCTCGGACCACGGCGCCAACCGCCTGGGCGCCTCGGCGCTCATGCAGGGCCTCGCCGACGGCTACTTCGTCATCCCCTACACCCTGGGCAACTACATCGCCACCGAGTACGAGGGCGAGGTCGAGACCACGAACCCGGCCTTCGACAAGGCCGAGGCCGAGGTCCGCGAGCAGACCCGCAGGCTGCTCGAGATCGGCCAAAAGTCGGGCAAAAAAAAGAGCGTGGACCACTTCCACCGCGAGCTCGGACAGATCATGTGGGAGCACTGCGGCATGGCCCGCAACGCCGCCGGCCTCGAGAAGGCGCTCACCAAGATCCCCGAGCTGCGCGAGCAGTTCTGGACCCAGGCCTACGTGCCCGGGGGCTCGAGCGAGCTCAACCCCTGGCTCGAGAAGGCCGGCCGGGTCGCCGACTACCTCGAGTTCGCCGAGGTCATGTGCCACGACGCGCTCTACCGCGACGAATCTTGCGGCGGCCACTTCCGCGAGGAGCACCAGCACGACGACGGTGAGGCCGCCCGCAACGACGCGGACTTCGCCCACGGCGCGATCTGGGAATTCAAGGGCGAGGGTGTGAAGCCGGCCCTGCACAAAGAGCCGCTCGAGTTCGAGAACGTCAAGCTGACCACCCGGAGCTACAAGTAGGATGGACATCAAGCTCAAAATCTGGCGCCAGAAGGCGCCCGAGCAACACGGTTTCTTCGAGGACTACAAGGTCCACGCCAACCCGGACATGTCCTTTCTGGAGATGCTCGACGTCCTCAACGAGGACCTGCTCGACAAGGGTAAGGAGCCCGTGGCCTTCGACCACGACTGCCGCGAGGGCATCTGTGGAGCCTGCGCCATGGTCATCGACGGTCGGCCCCACGGCCCCCGCGAGAACACGACCACCTGCCAGCTGCACATGCGCGAGTATCGCGATGGGGCCGAGATCGTGATCGAGCCCTGGCGCGCCAAGGCCTTCCCGATCATCAAGGACCTGGTCGTCGATCGCCGGGCCCTCGATCGCATCCAGCAGGCCGGTGGTTTCATCTCCGTGTCCACCGGCTCGGCCCAGGACGCCAACTGCTTGCCGATCGGCAAGCGGATCGCCGACGAGGCCTTCGACTTCGCCGCCTGTATTGGCTGTGGAGCCTGCGTGGCCGCCTGCCCCAACGCCTCGGCCATGCTGTTTACGAGCGCCAAGGTGGCCCACCTGACCCTGCTGCCCCAGGGCCAGATCGAGCGGGTCCAGCGGGTCCGAAACATGGTCGAGGCCATGGACCTCGAGGGCTTCGGCGGGTGCACGAACCACGGCGAATGTTCGGCGTCGTGCCCCAAGGACATCAGCGTGGATGCGATCTCGATGCTCAATCAAGAGTACATTCGCGCCGGCTTCGCTCGTCACTGAGCGTAGGGGTTTGTGTTTATGTGGGCGCGGCCCGGGTCTGAACCGAGAGGTTCGGAGCTGGGCCGCGTTTCGTTTT
>CAYVJQ010000034.1:0-40974 GCA_964451725.1 uncultured Nannocystaceae bacterium
GCCTTCTTCTTGGGCGCAGCCTTCTTCTTGGGCGCAGCCTTCTTCTTGGGCGCAGCCTTCTTCTTGGGTGCAGCCTTCTTCTTGGGTGCAGCCTTCTTCTTGGGTGCAGCCTTCTTCTTGGTCGCGGTTTTCTTCGCCGCCTTCTTCTTCGCGGCGGTGGCCTTCTTCTTCGCGGCGGCGGCGGCGGCCTTCTTGTCCCCAGCGGCCTTCTTCTTCGCGGCGGCGGCCATTTTCTTGTCCCCAGTGGCCTTCTTCTTCGCGGCGGCGGCCATTTTCTTGTCCGCGAGCGCCTTCTTCTTCGCGGCGGCGGCCTTCTTTTTGTCCCCAGCGGCCTTCTTCTTCGCGGCGGCGACCTTCTTCTTGTCCCCAGCGGCCTTCTTCTTCGCGGCGACGGCCATTTTCTTGTCCGCGAGCACCTTCTTTTTTGCAGCCGCTGCCACAGCGCGCTCTTGCTCGAGCTGCTTCTTTTTCACGGCGGCGACCTTCTTTTTCTCTGCGTCGAGTTTTTTCTTCTCGACGGCCCTCTTTTTGCGCTCGGTTTCCTTGGTCTTGGCCTTTTCCTTGCGCTCGACCTCTTTTTGGCGCTCGAGCTTCAGGCGCTCCTTCTGCTTGAGCTTGCGGTCCTTGTCTCGGGCGGCCAGCTGTTGCTTCTTGAGCTTCTCCTTCTCCCTACGGAGCTGGTCCTTTTCCTTTTCCTTGTTGATCCGCTCTTGTTCACGCTCGGCGGCGCGCTGTTTTTTGAGCGTCTCAGCCTCGACGCGCTTTTGCTCGCGCTCGAGTTCACGGGCCTTCTTGCCGGCCTCCCGGTCAGTGATCTTGGCTTGGCGCTCCTCTTCGCGCTTGGCTCGCTCACCCGCACGGCGGGCCTTCTCGGCATCACGCTGGGCGACTTTCTGCTCGCGCTCGCGCTCGCGCTCCACGCGTTTGCGGGCCGCCTCTTCCTCGCGAGCCTTCTTGGCAGCGATCCGCGCGACCTCCTTCTCGGCTCGGAGCCGGGTCCGCTCTTCGTCTTTGCGCTTGCGCTCGAGCTCCCGCTCCAAACGTTTTTGCTCGCGCTCGTCCTCCCGCTTGCGACGCTCCGCCTCGCGCATGGCCTCGGCCTCTTGGCGCGCTCGTTCTGCGGCCAAGCGGCGAGCCTCTGCCAAACGCTTTCGCTCGGCCTCCTCCTCGGCGAGCCGCGCTTCACGCTCAGCCGCGATCTCTTCGGGGGTCGGACCCATCTCGAGCTTCAGCAGGTTGCCCAGCTCGGCCTCGTCGACGATGTCTCCGGCCAACTCTTGGTCAGAGATCCCGCGACCGTGAACAACCACGCGATTGACGTTGTTGCGGAAGGTGACCTCGACCTTGTTGTCGCCCAACACCTCGTTGACGAACCCCACGCCGAAGCTCGGATGGATCACCAGTTGGTGAAGCGCGAGCGCCGTCTTCGGGTTGTAGCGAACCGCCGATTTGCGGTCGTAGTTCTCGATACCGTCGAGCCAGCCGAGCTTCTCCAGCTCCCGGCGACGGGTCACAGAGACGGGCTCCACGTCTTCCGCCGCACCGCGCGGCTTCTTGAAGGCGTGGACATCGCCGCACACCGCGCATTGCACGCGACGCACCTCGTCTCCATAGCTCTCGAGGATGATGTGGGAAGCGTCTGTCCGACACTTGGGACAGTAACCATCGGTCTCACCACCGCTGGAACTGCCGCTGGACCCACCAAAATGACTTTCGAAGATCTGGTCCATCCGTGAAAACTCCGCTGAGGGACTTCAAGGGTCCCGTAGCACGGCCAGATCCTCCCATACAACCGGCAAAGCTATGAAAATGTTGGAGAATTTAGATTGGCGGTCCCCCCCCATAGAGACCCCCTACAGCTACAAATGCTTGAAACTACACGGAATTACTCTATCCCGAGGAGTTTGTGGCCAGACTCGACCAGAGATCGCGCCTTTCAAGATCCTCAACTCTGGCCTAAACTCGGGCCCACCGAACTGGGCGCCAAGCACGCCGGTTTCGCCTTCTCGCCTCCCGACCTCTGTCCTGTCCGACCCGGCCGCCTCCCCTCAGGCGGGCTGCTCGGGGCGACGGTCCGGCTGCCCCTCGGCCTCGGCCTTCTCGGCGAGGCTCTGGACTCGGTTCATGTACGCGGCCTCGTCGCGCTCGAGGCCCATGGCCTGGACCAGATTGCGAACCTCGCCGCCGGTCGATTTGGCTTGATCGGCCAACGCACCGAGCTCGCGACACACCACCCGAAAGGCACGGCCGTGCTCGCCCGCCTGCGCGGCGATGATGTTGCCGTTGAGCGCAAGCAACTGGAGGCGGCGGGCGACATCGTCGATGAAATGGATGATCGCGTCCATCCCATCGGCCCGCTGCTCGACGTCCGCGACCTGCTCCTCGACACCGCTGCGAGCCGCCGCCGACAGGAGATCAAAGTAGGCTTCTTTGTCTTGAAACGCCTCGATCATGCCGATAGGCGCGAAGTTCTGGCCGCCCGAGGCATGCAGGGGGCGACACACCGTGATGTAGTCCCGGCCCCGGTAGTCGACGACACCCTTGAAAGTCTCGTGCCGCCGCAGCACCCGGTCGACGAGGTCCGCATGGGCGAACTCGCCGATGTCGGGCGGCGTCCCGGCATCGAGCACCGTCGCCACCGAGATCCGACGGTTGCCGGCATAGATGGCGAAACCGAGGCCGGTCGACTGAGCCATGCGCGCGAGCAGCTCCCGATCTTTGCTCATCGGCCGCTCACCAATGAGGATCTCGTCATCTTGACGAATGATCGCGCCCTCGTTGTGCAACAGGCGCTCACACAGAGAGGTCGCCGCCATCGCCCGGTCGAAACTCCGGCGAGTAATGACTTCGCGGACAGCTTGGTAGATCTCGTTGCTGACGTCGCTCACGCGCCGCCAGTGTACCCGCAGCCTCTGGCGCGATCCATCGCCGCGATGGTAGGGAGCGCAGCATGAGCAGTGACGGCGCTGACACCCCCCAAGACGGCGATCTCGGCCACATGCCGCCGCGGGTCCGGATCGCACCCAGCCCGACCGGCGACCCCCACGTGGGTACGGCCTACATCGGTCTGTTCAACTATGTGTTCGCCCGCAAGCACGGAGGCAAGTTCATCCTCCGAGTCGAGGACACGGACCGGCGCCGGTCGACCGAGAGCTCCGAGCGGGCCATTTTGTCGGCCCTGCGCTGGCTCGGCCTCGACTGGGACGAGGGGCCGGACGTCGGCGGACCCCACGGCCCCTACCGCCAGTCCGAGCGCCTCGACATCTACCAGCGGGAGATCAAAGTCCTGCTCGACAAGGGCGCGGCCTACCCCTGTTTTTGCTCCGCCGAGCGGCTCACCGCCCTGCGTGAGCAGCAGCGCGCCGCCAAGGCCTCGCGCTACGGCTACGACCGGCGCTGCCGCGACCTCGACCCGGACGAGGTCGCTACCCGCATCGCCGCGGGCGAGGCCTACACGGTCCGCCTGCGCATGCCTCTGTCCGGCCCGGCCGTCGTCCCCGACGCCCTGCGCGGCAACATCACCCGCGACTACGGCGAGAGCGACGACCAGGTCCTGTTCAAGAGCGACGGGTTCCCGACCTACCACCTCGCCAACGTCGTCGACGATCACTACATGGGCATCACCCATGTGATCCGCGGCGAAGAGTGGATCAACAGCACCCCCAAGCACATCGTGCTCTACGAGGCCTTTGGCTGGACCCCGCCCCGCTGGTACCACCTCGGCCTGCTGCGCAATCCGGACGGGAGCAAGCTCTCGAAACGCAAAAACCCGGTCTCGGTCGACTACTACCGCCAGCTCGGCTTCCTCCCCGAGTCCCTGCTCAACTACCTCGGGACCATGGGTTTCTCGATCTCCGGAGACCGAGACCGATTCACCCTCGAAGAGATGATTCAAGCCTTCGACTGGTCCCGGGTCAGCGTCGGCGGTCCGGTCTTCGATCGGGTCAAGCTCAAGGCCTTCAACAAGCAGGACCTCATGGCCCTCGACGAAGACGCCCTCTACGCGCGCTTCGTCGAGTCCGTCCTGCCCAAGGCCCGGATCCAGGCCCTGCTCGCCCTCGCCCAAGACCGGGTCGACCTCCTCGATGACGTGCTCCCCTGGGGCCACTACTTTTTTGGGGGCAGCGTCGACTACAGCGCAGTCCTACCCAAGTTCAGGGTCAAGAAACGCAGCCGCAAGGAGGTCATGGGGATCATGAAGACCTGGCTCGAGGAGATCGAGCGGGACCCGGTCGCCCGGGCGTTCACGGCGGAGAGCCTCAAAGACTTCACGCTCGCTTTCGGCGAGCGCCACGAGTGGAAAAAGGGTGAGCTTTGGCCGCTCTTGCGCCTGTCGTCGACCGGCCAAAAGGCGACCCCCGACCTGTTCTCCACCCTGGCTCTGGTCGGCAAAGACCGGGTCCGCCAGCGAATCCGCGACGCCGTCGACGCCCTCAAGGCGGGCGAAAACTGGTGAACAAGGCGCCGGCGTTTTTTCGCTCGGCAGCCGGCGAATTCGTACTAGAGTGACCTTGCAGCAGCACCGCCTCTCCATAAAGGTCCACCTACATCGTTCAACCAGGGAACCGTCTCTGTTCGTGGGAGTGCAGGCCCGTTCGACGGGAAGCCCGAAGCGACTATCGTGGTGCCCACCTACTACGTGGGGGTTGGGCTTATCAGAGGGGCGGCGGCTGCTTCTTTCAACATACGGACGAGTCTTTCAATATCCGGACGAGTCTTTCAATATCCGGACGAGTCTTTCAATATCCGGACGACCCCCGCGCGGCCGTCGACCTCGACGAGCTGACCGTCCTCTAGACGGTCTAGCACCCGGGAGATCCCCGCGACGCAGGGCATGCCGTACTCGCGGGCGACCACGGCTCCGTGTTGCAGGACCCCACCGACCTCGAGGATCACCGCGGCGGCGTTGATGAACAGGGGCGTCCAGCCTGGATCGGTTGTGTGCGCGACGAGGATATCGCCCGGCAATACGGGTTTTTCGTCGGCGTGGTGCAGGACCTTGATCGGCCCGCGCACGCAGCCTGGTGAGATCGGGGTCCCCCGCAGCTCGCCGGGTCGCTCCGGGCGCGGCGCCGGACCGAGGATGCGGCCCCGAGAATCGATGACCGCGGGGAAGCCCTTGACCAGCTTGCGCAGGCGCTGGTTGAAGGCGTCGTTGGCCGAGCAGCGCGCCCGCAGATCGAGATCCGGGTCGTGGCGCGCCGCTTCGATCTCCTCGAGGGTCAGGGCCATGACCTGCCCAGGCTCGTCGAGGCGACCTGCGGCCACGAACTTTCGCCCCTCGAACATGGCCCGGCGACGGAGCACGGCGAACAACAAGAGGTAGTTGTGTTTGGGGGTGTCGCGGGTGCCGGCGAAGGAATCCACCCAGCGCAGGGCTCGACGCAGCAGCCGGCGGCGGACCGGGCCGAGCAGCGCCCGAAGTTCGATGGTCGCCGCTCGGCGACGCTCGATCGTCGCCTGGTGGGCCACGCCTGGATCGAAGTCGCCGATCCCCATCATGCACAGCTGGCGCAGGGCGAGGATCGGCGCGTCGGCGTAGCGCGGGCTGCCGAGGTCGACCTCGTTGGGCCCGCGCCAGCCATAGCGGCCCAAGAACTGCTCCCAAGCCGCGAGGAAGGGGGCCGGAAGCTCACCCCTATTCAGCCGAAGGGCGAGCGCCTCCGGGTCGCGGCGCAGGTCGTCCGAGAGCAGCTGGGCCATGCTGTACAGGGCCCCGCCCATCTCGACCACGACATTGCCCTCGAAGCCCCGAGTCAGCGCGTCCCTGAGATCCCTGAGATCCCTGAGATCCCTGAGATCCCCGGCATCCCCAGGCACGAGGCGCTCGATGAGCGCCACCCCACCCAGGCCGATCGCCAATCCGGGCATGGCCACCTCGACCACGTGGCAGATCACAGTCTCTACAGAGCCCGCGATCAACTCGGGGAGGCTCACGTCTTCGGGCAGCGCCTCGAACTCGGCCTCGAAGCGCTCGACGCTCTGGTCGAAGCGCGCCCGGGCCCGCTCCGGTCTCAGGGCTGCTCGCACGAGGTTGCCGAGTAGACGTCGCGCCCGCCACACCGCGCGCGGATACGCGATCAACAGCCAGGGGCTCAGCCACGCGGGACGCCGCTGCGCCCGGTAGCGATCGGCGTCGATGTTGGCGAGGGTCGCGGCCATCAGCGCGTCACCGCTCTCTTGGGCCTTCGCCAGACGCCGAGGGCCGATCAGGCGCAAGACGTTGGACAGGTCCTGGTACATGCGGCCGCCGCGGAGAAACCACAGCTGGTCCTCGGGCCCGAGCTCCATGGGCAGCTCGCCGAGGTAGGTGTCGATCAGTTGGCCGACGAAGCGGGCCATCCACGACTCTCCTATCGGCGAGATCGGGGCGTTGATCGTCAACCCACCCGAGAGACCCAGGTCCACGTAGAGGCGCCGGCGCTCGCCCGGTGCGCTGCACATCTCGGGGGGCAGCGGGACCCAAGCGGTGATCGCCCGGGCCTGCAACAGGTGGAGTCGACCGTCGGCAAAGGCCCACTCGATATCGACCGGAAACCCGAACAGCTGCTCGACCCGGGTGATGAGCGCGCTGAGCTCGAGGACTTGGGCGTCGCTGAGGCACAGCTCCCCGGACCGGTATCCCGACCGTTCACGGCTGCCGCCGTCGGCGTCGAGGTGGAGCGAGCGCTGCTTGGCGCCGCAGACCCGACTCAGGACCCGGCGACCAGGCTTGTCGACCACGAAGTGATCGGGGGACACGGCACCGGAGACCACCGACTCCCCCAGGCCCCAGGCCGCATCGAACACCGCCTCGTCGTAGTCGTTGGTCAGCGGGTCGAGGGAGAAGCCGACCCCCGCGACCTCGCTGTCGATCTGGGCCTGGACGAGCACGGCGATGCTCGCTGCGAGCGGCTCGATGCCCTGGGCGCGCTTATAGTGAAAGACCCGGGCGTCGAGGCTCGAGGCGAAGCAGCGGCGCAGCGCGGCCTCCACCCCCTCGCGGGTCACGCCCAGAACGCTCTCGTAGCCACCGGCGAACGAGGCCTCGCCCAGATCTTCTTGGGGAGAGGAGGAGCGCACGGCGAACAGGTGGCCCTCGAGGCCCCGCTCGAGGCTACGCAGGAGTTCACCCTGAGCGCGGTCGAGCGGCAGATCCGGGACCAGGGCCTGGACGGCGGGACAGAGCCTGCCCCAGTCCTCGGGCTTCGAGGCGAGCACCCCGGCCCAGGCTGCGCTGCCCTGGATCGCCGTGAACCACGGCGCGAAGAAAGCCGTGGTCAACACCGCACCCGGCGGCACGGGCAGCCCCTCCTGCGCCATGCGCATGAGCGCCGCGGCCTTGCCCCCGACGACGGCGGGCTCGGCGACCGAGCCCGGGAACCACAGCAGCTCACTCATGGTCTGCACCCGCCCTCTCTTCGAGTCGCCACTTCTCGACCAGCGCCGGCAACTCTCGCTCGAGGAAGGCATAGAGGGCCGCGACGTGGCGCAGACGAGCGCGCTGCTCGGGCGGGGCTTCCCACAGCAGCTCGAGCCCGCGCTCAGCGAGGACACGAAACCCGATCATCGCGGTGAGCCGCCGGGTCAGCTTGCGCTCGAAGCTGTCCGGGCTCAGGCGAAAGTAGGTTGCCCGGTCCCCCGGCAGGGCGATGGCCTCGATGGTCTGCGACCCGAGCAACAGCCGGGTCATGGAGCTCACGCTGCCCTTGCTGACCCCGAGCTCGTCGGCGAGCTGGGTGGCCGAGCGCTGTGGGGGATCGCAGATCAACAACAACGCCAGGATCCGCCCGGCGATCCGGGGCAGGCCCTGCTGCTCCCAAAACAGGGCGACGTCCTCGATGTAGCAGTCCATCTCGTCTGCGGTCACAGGACACACCCTGGTGCGTTCAGCAAGTTCAGTCAATACTGAACTTGCTGATTGAATCCCGAAGCCGGGGACAACTGCTGCGCCGAGCTGTGGCCCATTGGAGGGCGTGGGTTGGGATCTCGGGCCCGGGGCCTGCCTGCCCCCACTTTGACTCCCAGGCTGTCAGGAGCGGCGGCGCAGCCCGACGAGTATCGACATCCCAATCATCAGTCCGAGGGGGGTAGAGGGCCGCGGTTCGCCGAGGGCACAACCTCCGCTCCCACCGTCGGCACCCGAGAGCTCCTCCCCACCGGTCGCCCCTCCGACCTCGTCGGCTGAACCGTCGCCGGGGCCGTCTTCACCCGAGCTCCCACCCGATCCATCTTCACTCGATCCATCTTCACCCGATCCATCTCCGCCCGTGTCGCCACCTGGATCGGCGCAGGACTTGAACCCCGGCTCCGGGATCCACCCCGGGTCGAGGGCACCCCCATATGCGTAGGCGCCGACGTCCTGCCCTTCCCGCGCGAGGCAGTTGAAATCCTCGTCGGCCCAATCTTCGGAGGCTGCGCCGATCAGGCTCGAGTCCGGCGTGGGGTACCCGTGCCAGGCCCCAGGGTCGACCAGCTCGCTGGTCGCCTCCCCGAGCTCGAAGGTCCCCTCGGCGAGGCCCTCGAGAGCCCCGATGACCCCGTTGTTCATCCACGTGCCCCCGCCGGCGTTGGCCAGCCTCACCGCCGTCCCGCCCGCACAAAACAGGGCGTTCCCGGCGATCAAGTTGCCGTTGTCGGCCGGCCAGTCGTTGGCGCGCAGGCAGGTCCCGCCGTCGATGACCACCGTGTTGTGCACGATCGTCACGTTGCTCGGGACCTCTCCCTGGCTGGGCTTGACCTGGATGCCGTTGTTCCCGGCGTTGAACACCAAGTTGTTGCGCACGGTGACGTCGCCCACGGTCTGGATCCCGTTGTCGGCCGCGTTCCAGATCAGGTTGCCCTCGACCAGGTTCGGCGCCCCTCCCTGGGTGCCGTACATGGTGATCCCCGGGTATTTCACGTCGTGGATCACGTTGTGGCGAATGACCACATCGTAGGATCCGGTCTTGAGCTCGATGCCGTCTCCCTGGCTCGAGTTGGTGGTGTCATGACACCAATTGAACTCGATCAGAGAGGAGAACATGACACACGCCCCCTCGTTGCAGCCCAGGTACATACATTCGCCGGTCCCCGCGGTGTGGTGAATATGGGTGCGGCGAATAGTGATGTCTTCGTAGCTGTTGTCGGGGCGGTTGCAGGACAGGCCGACGTCGCCCGTGTCGTGGATCTCGAGGTCCTCGAAGGTCGCGTCGAGGGAGGTCCCGACCCGGACGCCGTGGGAGCCACCGATGATCTCGAAGCCGCTGAAGCTGTAGTGGCTGCCCTGGATGTCGATCGTATTTTGGCTCGGGATCCCCGCGATCGAGACCGCCTCGCCCTCGGCGCTGCGAACGACGATCGGCTGGTCGACGCTGCCCTGGAGGTCCACGCTCCAAAATCCGGTGGTCTGATACGTGCCCTCGTGAAAAATAATCTCGTCACCCGCGACGGCGTTGGCGACCGCAGACTCGAAGTCGTCGCCCGGGTTGATATGGATCTCGGCCGCGAGGGTGGTGAACAGCAGCAGGGACAAGATCATGACCCAGGGTACCCCTCTGGGCCGGTCTGCGACCGCGAAGGTCTCAGCTCTCCAACCTGTCTGGATCGTGGGCTGGGGGTCGGAAGCACGCCCGACTCGAGCACAAGCGAGGGTCGAGGGAACATTCCGGCCGATAGCGACTCCATCGCGCATGGTCTCTCCGCCCCCTCCGCGCCGCCTCGGGCCCCCCGGCCCACGACGGCGCGCAGCATTGGTCGTGCTGGCGCTCGCCGCCTGGGCCTGTGGCGAAACGGAGCGCTCGCCCGACGAGCTCGCCGCGGTCGGGGAATCGTCCACACCCCGAGCTGGGGACTCGACCACCGAGCTCCCCCATGCTCCCCCCGAGACTCGCCCCGACGCCCCCCCTGTTGTTCAACCCCCCGGCGAGTCCAAGCCGCGCCGACACGCGTCTTCGAACTTCGATCCTCACCACGCCCGCGAGGCGATCGTCCGAATCACAAAGGTCCACCGGCTAGGGTGGGCCGCCTGCGGTTTCATCCACTCCGTCGGCGTCATCGAGATCGAGGTCCTCCATGTCGGCGAGCAGCCTGTGCCGATGGCGATGTACGTCTCCTGCCCCGCGGACTTCGGCAAGTCCCGCCCCTTCCAGGTCGGCAACCTGCTCCACGTCGAGTTCTACGCCCGTCGCCAGTGGCGTTGGCCCCTGCCTCCCGTCGAGCTGCCTACCGCAACCCCGGTGCGCTTCTCGAGGCAGCTCGAGCTGCTCCCATCCAATGCCGCGAGCACCCCGAGGACCGCCGGCGGTCCTCGGCCCTGAGCTCAGTTGTTGCCGACCTTGGAGCCTTGAATCTTGACCTCGCCGCTGCCCTTGACGGTGATCTTTCCACCCGAGATCGTGACGTCCCCGCCGCTCTCGAGCACGATCTGCGCGCTGCCACACTTGAGAGTGAGCTTGTCGGCCGCTTCGATCAGGCCCTTGGCGCCGATGTCGATGCTGAAGTCCTTGCCCGCGGACAGGGCCATGGCCTCGCCCGCGCTCACACCGAAGTCCTTGGCCGCCGCGAGACTCGCCGCCTCCTTGGCCTCCATGCTCAGGTTCTTTTCGACCGTGACGGTCTTGGAGTCACCGACTTTCTCGCTGCTCACACCCTTGACCGTCGAGACCAGCGCGCCGCCCACCTCCTGAGCCGAGGCTCCGCCCACGCTTTGGTTGAGGGCCCCACCCACGGAAATCTGCATGGCTCCCCCCACGGTGATGGCCTTGGCCTGCGCAACCGTCTCCGAGGCCGCGCCCTGGATCTGTTCGACCCGGTTTCCGCCGATCGTCTCCGTATGGTTTACCCCGACCGTGACCATCTGGTTGGTCCCGACGTCGAGCTTCATGATCTTGGCGATGGTCTCGGTGTGGTTGTTGCCGACGGTGATGGTCTCGTCGTTGTCGACGTTCACAGTCTCGTCGTGGATGACGTGTTTGCTGCGATCGTTTCCGACCTCGAGGGTCTCGTTGTTGCCGACCGACTGGTCCTTGTCGTTCTCGATCACGATCGACCAATCCTTTTGACCGTGGAGATAGATCTGCTCCGAGCCGGCCTGGTCCTCGAAACGCAGCTCGTTGCTGCCCTCGCCCGTATAGGTATCGCTGCGGATCCCGCTCATGGTCTTGTTGTCGGGCAGCGGATAGGGATGTGAGTTGTTGCCGTTGTAGACGCAGCCTACGGCCAAGGGCCGGTCGGGGTTGCCCTCGAGAAAATCGACGACGACCTCCATGCCCACACGCGGGATGAACTGGGCGCCCCAACCTCCGCCGGCCCAGGCCTGCGCGACCCGGATCCAGCACTCGGCGTGGGCCAGCTCCCCCTTCGCGTCTCGCCCCCAGTGAAAGCGAACCCGGATTCGGCCGGTATCATCGACGTGAATCGCCTCATCCTTGGGCCCGATCACGAGCGCAGTCTGAGCACCGTAGACCCGGGGCTTGGGCGTCACGCGCCGCGGCGGGACGGGCTGCGTCGCAGGCACACACTCGAAGAAGTTGGTGTAGCCCGGCGCACCATCGGAGCCGAGCCGCGCCATCGGGTCGCTCCCGCTGTGCTCGACCCGCGTCAAGATCAGCCCGTCGCCCAGCTCGTCGAGTTCGTGACCGTCGAGGGTCAGGCTGAACCCGGCATGAAAGTGTCTGGCGTTGCCCCTTCCGTGCCCCCGGGTCTGCGGCGTCGACAGGGCCTCGCCCATATCGCCGACCTGGGTCTCGAGGTCGTCGGCGCAAAACCGGCGTCGACCATGAACATAGACCTCGCGGACACGCAACTTGGTGTCGGCCTGCCCGGCCTTTGCAAAGAGCGCCCCGTCGGGGATGCGCCAGTCGTAGTCCTCGGTGACCACCCCCGTGGGGGTCAGCTCCCGCCGCCACTCCACGGCGAGCACGGACTCGACCTCGGCCTCGTCGGGGTTGTGGGTGATGACCGGAAAGATCTCCGTGTCGTCGATGTTCACCACCGGGTTCAGCGCCTCGTTGGTGTCGAAGAGGGTCAGGACTTCGCAGCCCTCGTCGTGAACAAAGTAGTAGGAGATGCCCTCCTCCTCCATCAGCCGAGTGACGAAGTCGAGGTCGGACTCCCGGTACTGCACACAGTAGTCGCGGGTCGCCGTATCCCGCTGGACCCCATCGACGTCGACTTTGCGGTTGTAGGGTTTGAGTCCCTCCTCCAATACCTCGGTGATGATCTCGAGGGCCGAGCAATCCTCCCAAGATCGGGAGTTTTGGCCCTGCCCGAGCATGCTCAGGGCCGGCTTGACGGTCAGCCGAAGCTCGACCTGACCGTTGACGACCCCGAGCCACTCGACCGAGGCCACGACCCCGAACACGGTGTGGATATACTCATGCCGACACAGGTCCAGGCCCAGACTGGCCCCGAGCATCTGCTCGACCTCGGGCTCCATGGTGACCGCCTCCAAGAGGATCGTGTAGGGCTCGAACAGAGCCTCGGCCATCTGAAAGCGAAATACCCGCAGATCCTCAGGGAGATCCTCGGAGGGCTGGAGGTCGAAGCCGATCGGCGGCAGATTTCCCGGCATCACGAGGATGATGACACGATCAAGGTGTGGGGCGCGACCTGACCCGATGGCCCCCGCCCTGTCCGTCTTCGAACTCGAAGGTCACCGGCAAGAAGCGGGCGATGACGTCTGCGTTTGTCTTCGTGTGCCGGCTGAGCTCGAGGGTGTCGAAGCGCGAGCAGTGCCCGCCCTCGACGGCCGCGAGGGCCATGGGGATGAGCAGCTGGTCTGCCAGGTGTTCCCCCACAGGTACTCCTGCGTCGAGCCAGCGCTTCATCTTGGTCGTCGCTTCCACGGCGACCGCCTCCGCCGGCCGGCCCCTGTCCCCGAAGCTGGTGATCAGCTCGCAGCCCCCGGCAGTCCGTGCCCACAGCTGCAGCGCGTTGCCCGGGCCAGATCCCTCCAGCTCGAGCACACGGCACTGCTCGCGGCTCCAACCCAGCTCTCGCCGGACCACGCCCAGCTCGCTCACCCCCACGCGCCGGGGCAAGTTGGCGACCAGCGCCGCCGCCCCGCGCTCGAGCACGGGGCCACGCTCGACCAGCTCGAGGCCACGCAGCGCCCGGCCCCCCTCGAGGACCGCGACCACCCGGCCCCCACCCGCCGGGTTGAAGCCCGCCCGCTCGAGGCTGAGCTCGGCCACGACCCCCAGCTCTCGCATGTGAGGCAGAAACACCTGGTCGATGAACTCGAAGGGCGGCGACATGGGGTTGTGCGTGCCGCCCTCGAACACGACCCGAGACCGACCCGGGGTCACCAGCAGCGGCCAGAGCACAGTCTGGAACACGAGCATGGCGCTCCCGGCGGAGCCGACGGCGAAGTGGTAGTCACCGTGCTCGATCGGCCCGGGATGGACCTCGAGCTCCCCCGAGCGCAGCTCGGCGCCGTGCAGCTCGGCCCGCGAGATGCTGGCCAGCGCGCGCACGGCCGTCAGGTGCTGGCGCAGCAGACCCGATTTTCGCCGGCCGCCGCGAATATGGTGAATCCGAAAGCTGCGGCCGGTGATGGCCGAGAGCGCCAGCGAGGTCCGCAAGATCTGACCGCCGCCCTCGCCATCGCGGCCGTCGATCGTCAACATGTCTGTGGTCATGGGTTTCACCTGAGTGGCTGTGGGGCTCGGAAACAGGAGGTCGAAAGGAGAAGCAGAGAGAGGGCGCCGAAGCAGCCCCCTCTCGCTCATCCCTTCACGCAGATGACCTGGCGAAGGGTATGTCGAATGTCGACGAGGTCGGCCTGGGCCGCCATCACCGCTTCGATCGACTTGTACGCCGCGGGCGTCTCGTCGATCACGCCGTCGTCCTTGCGACACTCGACGTGTTTGGTGGCCTCGGCGTGGTCGGCCAGGCTGAAGCGACGGCGAGCCTCGGTCCGGGACATGGCCCGCCCGGCCCCGTGTGAACACGAGCAGAAGCTCTCCGGGTTGCCCTTGCCGGCCACGATGAACGACTTGGCACCCATGCTGCCCGGGATGATCCCGAGCTCACCGCGGCCCGCCCGGACCGCGCCCTTGCGGGTCACCCACACATTCTCGCCGTAGTGGGCCTCGCGGGCGATGTAGTTGTGGTGACAGTTGACCGCCGTATCCAAGGTCAGGAAGGGACGGATCCCCGGCGCCTGGGCGAGGGCCGCGAGGGCCGCCTTCATCATCACCTCACGGTTGATGCGGGCGAAGTCCTGGGCCCAACCGACCGCCTCCACGTAGTCGTCGAAGTGCTCGGTCCCCTCGGGGAGGTAGGCCAGGTTCGGATCGGGCAGGTCGATGAACCAGCGCGCCATCTGCTCGCGGGCGAGGCGGATGAAGTACGAGCCGATACGGTTGCCGACCCCGCGCGAACCCGAGTGCAACATCACCCAGACGTGGTCCCGCTCATCGAGGCAGACCTCGATGAAGTGGTTGCCCGTTCCGAGCGTGCCCAGGTGGACGATGTTGTTGCTCTTTGCGATCTTCGGGTGTTTGTCGACGATGACGGCGAAGCGGGAGTCGAGCTCCGTGCTCCAGCGTGCGCCTACGGCCTTGGGCACGTCGCCCCAGGAACCGCGATCGTGGCGTCGACCGCCACCGCTGCGGCCATGGGGGACCGCTCGCTCGATGGCCGCGCGGACCGGGCCCAAGCTGTCGGGCAGATCCTCGGCCCGCAGCGAGGTCTCGATGGCCATCATCCCGCAGCCGAGATCCACCCCCACCGCCGCAGGCACGATCGCACCCTTGGTGGGGATCACCGATCCGATCGTCGCGCCCATGCCCCAGTGGACATCGGGCATGGCGGCGATCCACTTGTGCACGAAGGGCAGGCGCGCGGCGTTGGCCAGCTGCTCGAGCGCGACGTCCTCCACGGGCACGCCGCGGGTCCAGCGTTTGACCGGGACGGCGCCCGGGATGTTGTCGACTTCGTAGGTGGAGGTGCGGTGCGTGTTCATGTTGTCTCCCGTGTCCGGTGCGTCCGTCAGTGAACGTGTCAGGGGATAAAGCACGCAGTGTTCCAGTGTCTGGAGTCTAGAAAAAGTCAGTGTTTTCAACAAATAGCAGTGACCATCAATCACAGACTCGATATCAATTTATCTGAATCTATACAATTTTATCGTCATGTAGTTTGTTCGCAGGCAAGGGAAGCCCGCCTGGGACACGGTCCACAGGCGGGCTCGTTCAGCTCAGCTGAGCGCGACCGGGATCAGTTGCACTGCGCGCCGCAGTCGTCGATGGCCTCGTTGAGACAGATGTTGTCCCAGCTGTTGTTGCAGCAGAAGGCATCCAGCCCACAGACACACGCGAGGATCGTCGGCACGTCGCAGCTTCCGGCGCCACCGGAACTGCAACAGGTGCCCGAGTTGCAGCCCGAGAGGTCGAGCGCACACGCGTCGTCACAAGCCAGGCCGCCACCGGGCGCGAACACGTCGGGATCGATGTCCGCACAGCTCTGACCGTCGAGATCGGCGCCATCACAGACCTCGTCCCCCTCGACCACGTCGTTGCCGCAGACCTGGTCGAAGCAACCGTCAGTGTCGAACCCACCGCAGTCGTCGGCGCAGCCGAGTTCACCGGCCGAGAACCCCTGACTCACGCAGGTCTCGCCGCCGAGGTCGGCCCCGTCACAGACCTCGTCCCCCTCGGTCACATCGTTGCCACACTCGGCGTCGAAGCAACCCTCCAACACCAGGGCCGAGCAGTCGTCGGCACAGCCGAGCTCACCGAACCCGAAGCCTTGGGACTCGCAAGTCTCGCCACCGAAGTCCACGCCGTCACAGGCCTCTTCCAGGCCAGCCAGGCCGTTCCCGCACTCCGCCGGAATGCAGGCGTCGGTCACGAACGAGCAGTCATCAGCACAGGCCAACTCGCCACCGTCGAAGCCGCCGATCGTAGCGCAGGTGGCCATGTTCAGGTCTTCGCCCTCACAGTCCTCATCACCTTCGACCATGCCGTCGCCACAGACAGCCATGAGACCCGTCTCACCGGTCTCTTCACCGGTCTCTTCGCCGGTCTCTTCGCCGGTCTCTTCGCCGGTCTCTTCGGTCGTCCCTGTGGTCTCTTCGGTCGTCCCTGTGGTCTCCGTGCCGTCGGTCTCCGTATCCTCGCCGGACTCGGTCGTTCCGACCTCGTCTTCGGAGCCGGTCTCCGTGTCGGTGTCGGTGTCGGTCCCGGTGGCGGTGTCATCCGCGCCCGGTTCGGTGACCCCATCGTCGGCGCAACCCGTGCCAAGGGACAGGGCGAGCACACCCAGGCTGAGGAAGCATTTTTGAATTGTATGTTGTGTCATGAGAAGTCCCATCAAAAAGGGGGGGGCTCTCATGCTAACGGAACCGGCACGCTCGGTGCCGAATGTTTCACATCGGTGTACTCGAGCCGAGCACCCGAAGACGTGCAGTGCCCTCGCGGATGTCGTCGAGGCCGCAGGCGAAGCTGAAGCGCAGGTGACCCGGCGCCCCAAAGGCAGATCCCGGCACGGTCGCCAGGCCCTGTTCGTCCAAGAGGAACTTGGCCAACTCGAGGTCATCGGCGAAGCGGCACCCCGGTCCACACAAGTGGGAGAAATCGGGAAATATATAGAAGGCGCCGTCGGGCTCCACGAACTCCGCCCCGACCGCACGGAGGCCGGCGATCATCGCGCTACGCCGCTCGCGGTAGCGCGCGTGCATCCAGGCGAGTGCAGGCTCGACCTCGGGCTCGGTCAAAGCGGCGAGCGCCGCCCACTGTGCAGGTGTACTGGCGCCCGAGGTCATCTGCCCCTGGATCGCAGTCACGGCGGTCACGACCGCCTCGGGAGCGACCAGAAACCCGATCCGCCATCCGGTCATTGCGTGGCTCTTGGACACCCCATCGACAAGCACGATCTGTTTGGACAATCCCGGAATGTCCCGACATGCGCGGACCACGGAGGCGTGGCCCGGCTCGCCATAGGTCAACTTTCGATAGATATCGTCGGAGAGGATCCACGCCTGCGGAGCGCGAATGTGCAACACTTCGCCCAGAGCCCGGAGTTCGGCCTCTGTATAGGCGACCCCAGCCGGGTTGCTCGGGCTGTTGAGGAGCAGAAACTTGGTCTTGGGCCCAGCCGCAGCCGCGAGCTGATCGGGGGTCAACTTGAAGCCCTGGCTGCGCGGGCACGAGATGATCTTCGAGTTGCCCCCACCGAGGCCGACCATCTCCGGGTAGGACACCCAATAGGGCGTCGGGAAGATGACCTCGTCTCCGGGCTCGAGGGTCGCCAAGAAGAAATTGGCGAGGCTGTGCTTGGCCCCGCACGAGACGATCACCTGGCTGCGGGAGATCTCCATGCCGTGGTAGGCCGACAGCTCGGCCGCGACTGCGTCCCGCAACGCCGGGAGCCCGGGCACCGGGGCGTAGCCCACGGGCGCGCCACGCAGGCGCTCGGTCACCACACGCGCGACCACCTCGGGCGGCGCGAAGTCGGGCTGCCCAGCGCTGAAGTTGAACACTTTCTTGCCTGCGGCCTTGAGCGCGCTGGCCGCAGCCGCGATGGCGAGCGTCGCCGACGGCTTGATCGATCGGGCCCGAGTGTTGATTTCGAGTGCGTGAAAGTCAGTCATGGAAATTCGTGTCGCGTGCGCGGAGGAACTCGATGGCGGTCTGCCCGTGGTCCCGGATGGCCTCGCTCTCGAGCCCCGGAGGGATGTCGATCGCGGGTCGCTGCCCGCGGCGCTTGATGTACTCGAGGACGACGACCGCCGAGGGGGCGAGCCAGCCGTGAGCGTCGAGCCGAGCGAGGACCTCGGTGTAGAGGTCGAGCTCGGCGTAGGGCGGGTCGACCAATACCAGATCGAAGGCCGCCCGGCCCTGGAGGCCCCGATCGAGGAAACCGCGGGCGTCCGCGCGGACCACAGCGCCGCGCCCGAGCAGGTCGAGCGCCCCCAGCTGACGGTCCAAAAACCGGGTCAGGGAGACCTGCTGCTCCACCAACACGGCCTCGGCGGCCCCTCGGCTCAGCGCCTCGATCGCCAGGGCCCCGGAGCCCGCGAACAGATCGAGGACCCGGGCGTCGGGGACCTCGTGCTGGAGGCGATCGAAGATCGCCCCGCGAACCCGGCTGGAGCTCGGTCGCACCCCCGCGGCGGTCTTGGGGAGCGCGAGCAGATGACGCCCCCCTAGGGACCCGGCGACGATCCGCTGCATCCGGGGTGTGTAGCCGAATTCGTCCACGCTCGCACCACCTTGGGGCTGAGCGCGACAGCGGGCGGCTCAGGCCCGACGCCGGGCTCGCGCGCCGCGGACCGCGAGCCCCAGACCCGCGAGCCCCAGCCACGCCCACGCCGGAGCCCCAGATCCCCTGTTTTCCCCTCTGTCTCCCCCCTGCGCATCCCCGACGACACAGGCACAGCCCTCGTTCTCGGGCTCGGCCTGGGGCAAGTCCACGCAGTCGCAGGACTCGCAGCCCGGGGGCAAGAGGCTGACCCCGCTGGTCTCGCTCAGCCAACACAGCTCCGGCAGAGGGACCCCATAGATACCCCCCTCGCCACACTCTCCCCCGCGCGAGAGCACGCCGGCGAGCCTCCACTGGCCGTCGCTGGTCTGGGCCATGGCTGGGCCCCCGGAATCGCCGAAGCAGCTGTCGGCTCCCTCGCCCCCGGCCCGAAACTCTCGGCCGGTCGCCGTGAAGCTGCTCAGCGCCGACTCGACCTCGCGCTTGACCCCGACCCCGCCCTGCTCGTCCTGGCCGAATCCGATGAAGGTCAGGGGGGCCCCCGCGGCCATGAGCTCGTCGAACTCCGCCTGATCCGTGATCGGTGGAGTCGGCGGATAGAGGTCGGTGTCGACGGGCGCGGGCAGGCGCACCCAGGCAAAGTCGTGGATCTCCTCGCCGCAGTCCGAGGGCAGACAAAACTCGGCGTGGGCGCCCCACTCTTTGCTGCCCACGACCAAGGTCGGATCCGCGAGCGTGTCTCCAAAGCTGACCGTGACCGTCCCCGAGGGCGCGGGCTCGAAGCAGTGGGCGGCCGTCAACACCAGCGTGGGCGAGACCAAGGTCCCTGTGCACAGCTTGGTCGTACCGACCGCCACGACCGAGGGCCACGACCCTGGGTCCACGGGCTGGCCGCCGTAGATCGCCTGGGGGTCCGCGGGCGGCTCGAGATCGGGGGCTCCGTTGGGGCTCGATCCCAGACCCTGAGAGAGCTCCTGCAGACCAGGGTTCGCCGCCAAGATCGCCGCCGTCAGCCAAGCAAGGGAGACCGCCATGGTTCGACACGATAGCATCCCCTGCATGGGCCCGCGGACCACCGCCGAGACTCGAGGCCAGGACGGAGCGCAGCACCGACACGCGCTCGACCGTGCCCAGCGCCGACCCATGGTCGTGCTCGGCCTGCTCGGCCCGACCCTCGATCGCGGCGGCCGTCGACGCTGGGAGCGATGGCGCCCGACCGTGGACCTGTGTCGGCACGAGGACTTCATCGTCGACCGGCTCGAGCTCCTGGTGCAGCCCCCCACCCGATCTCGCGGCCAAAGTCCCGACCAGCTGACCCAGGAGATCGTCCAAGACATCGCCCAGGTCAGCCCCGAGACCCAGGTCGTGACTCACACCGTCGGCTTCGAGGACCCCTGGGACTTCGAGGGTGTGTACGCGACCTTGCTGGACTTCGCCCGCGGCTACCCGTTTCGGCCCGAGGACGAGGACTACCTGATCCACATCACCACGGGCACCCACGTCGCCCAGATCTGCTGGTTTCTGCTCACCGAGTCGCGCGAGCTCCCGGCCAAGCTGTTGCAGAGTTCACCGCCGCCTGCACAGACCCCTCGCCAGCTGCCCGGGACCCTGCGGATCATCGATCTCGACCTGTCCCGCTACGACCAGATCGCCTCGCGCTTCGCCGCCCGCACCGCCCGCGACCTGTCCTTTCTCAAAGCCGGCATCGACACGCTCAACCCGCGCTTCAACGCCATGATCGAGCAGATCGAGCGGGTCGTGCTGGCCAGCCGGGCGCCGATCTTGCTCTCCGGCCCGACCGGCTCGGGCAAGACCCGCCTGGCCAGGCGGATCTACGAGCTCGCCCGGGAGCGCCGCCAGGTCACCGGTCGCTTCGTCGAGATCAATTGCGCGACGCTGAGGGGAGACATGGCCATGTCGGCGCTCTTCGGTCACGAGAAGGGCGCGTTCACGGGCGCCCTCACCCGCCGCGACGGCCTGCTTCGCGCCGCCGACAAGGGCCTGCTCTTCCTCGACGAGATCGGTGAGCTCGGCCTCGACGAACAGGCCATGCTCCTGCGCGCGATCGAGGATCGACGCTTCATGCCCGTGGGCAGCGAGCTCGAGGTCGAGAGCGACTTTCAGCTGATCGCCGGGAGCAACCGGGACCTCCGCCTGGAGGTCGAGCGAGGCCGCTTCCGCGAGGACCTCCTGGCCCGCGTCGACCTCTGGTCGTTCGCCCTTCCGGCCCTCGCCGAGCGCCGCGAGGACATCGAGCCCAACCTCGACTACGAACTCGAGCGCTGGGCCCAGCGCCACGGCGGGCGAGTCGGTTTCAACGCGGAGGCCCGGGCCCTGTTCCTGAACTTCGCCCGTTCCCCCGCGGCCCGGTGGACGGGCAACTTCCGCGACTTCTCGGCCGCCATCGAGCGCATGGGCACGCTGGCCAGCGGTGGCCGCATCGACGTCGGGGTGGTCGAGGACGAACTCGAGCGACTCCGGACCCAGTGGGGTCCGCCGCCTTCGGCCCGGCTCGAGCTCGACACTCTGCTCGCCCACCTCGGCCCCGAGCAGATCGCCGAGCTCGATCGCTTCGACCGGGTCCAGCTGGCCGACGTGATCGCGGCCTGCCGCGAGAGCCCCAGCGCCTCCGCGGCGGGCAGGGTCCTGTTCTCCGCCTCTCGGGCCCGGCGAAGCTCGACCAACGACGCCGATCGGCTGCGCAAGTACCTGGCCAAATTTGGGCTCGAGTTTCGGGCGATCAAGGCCCGCTGAGCGCGACCCCCGAGGCCTCGATGGCCTTCAGACCGCCTTTTCGACCGCCCTTTCGACCGCCCTTTCGACCGCCTTTTCGACACAACGATGACACAGCGCGGCCCGCACATGTCCTAGGCTTGGGAGGGTGAAGGGCTTCAAGCGTTTTCTGGGCAGAGCCTACCTGCGCATCATCGGCTGGCGCTGGGAGGGGGAGCGACCCGACGTCCCGCGCTACGTGCTGATCGCCGCGCCCCACACCAGCAACTGGGATCTACCCCACATGCTGGCCTTCGCGTTCATCTTCGACATCCCGCTGGCGTGGATGGGCAAGCACACCCTGTTCAAGGGTTTCGGCGGCCGCTTCCTCCTCTCCCTCGGCGGCGTGCCGGTCGACCGGCGTGCGCCCCAGGGCCTCGTGAAGCAGGTCGCCGAAGAGATCAATCGCCGCGATCAGATCGCCCTCGCCGTGCCCCCCGAGGGCACCCGCAGCCGGGCTGAGTACTGGAAGTCCGGCTTTTATTACATGGCCCTCGAGGCCAAGGTCCCGATCCTCATGGGGTTCCTGGACTTCGCCGGTAAGCGTGGCGGCTACGGCCCCCTGCTCACCCCCACTGGCGACGTCAAAGCCGACATGGACGTGATTCGGGCTTTCTACGCCGACAAACACGGGCGCTACCCCGAGATGGCCGGCCCTGTGCGCCTGCGGTCCGAGGACGAGGATGAGGCCGGCCCCAAGCTCGCCAGCGACGCCCTCGGCCGTGAACCGAGCGTCGAGGTCCCCATCGAGACGGCTGCGGCCGCCGCCGACACCGAACTCGAGATGCCGCGCGAGCCTCAGCTCGCGGTTTAGCAGAGCCCGTGGACTTCACACCGAGAGCGCTAGTCAGCGCCCTCGGTCGGCCTCGCGCGCCACAACAACACGAACACGCAGGGGACCAGGTGCAGGGTGAACAGGGTCGAGACGCCGAGCCCCCCGAGCACGATGGCACCGATGCCGCGGTAGAGTTCGGCGCCCGCCCCTGACCCCAAGACCATGGGCAGCAAGGCGACGAGGGTGGTCAGCGCGCTCATGAAGATCGGTCGGGCCCGGGCGCCGACGGCCTCGGCCGCAGCCTCGGCCGGCGCGACGCCCCGGCGGACCCCGGACAGGGCCCCGTCCACGACCAAGATCGCGTTGTTGACCACGACGCCGATGAGGATCAAAAACCCGACCGAGGTCATCATGTCGAGGCGCTGAGGCGCGACCAGACGATCCACGACGAGCAACCCAGCGATCCCCCCGGCGCCCGCGAGAGGAACGGTGACGAGCACGGCGAGTGGGGCGAGAAAGTCCTCGAACAGCGCCGCGATGAGCAGATAGGAGATCAACAGGGCCAGGGCCAGGATCGCCGCGAGGTGGCCTTTGGCGGCATCGAGCTTGCCCGCCGTGCCCGCGAGGTGGAACTCGACGGACTCGGGGATCTGTCCCTGGGCCTCGAGCTCGGCGGTGAGCGCCTCGATCGTCGCCATCGTCCGCTCCAGCGAGACTCCCGGTGGAGGCACGATCTGAAGGGTGATCGCTCGCTCTCCCTCGATGCGCCGGATCTGCGTCGGGCCCACGCGCTGGTCGAGCTCGGCCACGCTCGCCAGGGGGAAGGTGCGGCCCCTGTCATCGGCCAAGGGGATGGTGGCCAAGCGGGTGGGGTCGAGGCGAGTCTCGAGCTCGTCCGCGCCGAAGGCCTCCCCGGCTTGGCGCCCGCGCAGCAAGACATCGACCTTCGAAGCACCCGGCGGGCCCCACTCCCCGACCACCGCCCCGTCGACGACGACGTCGACCACCAGGCCCAGGGCGACCGGATCGAGATCCATGCTCCGCCCGGGCCGGGGGATCACCCGGAGCTCGGGGGCCCCGAGCTCGAGGGCCGGGATCGGTCGAGCCGCGGCCTCGGGCATGCGCTGCGCGAGGGCCTCGAGCACGCGCTCCCCCGTGCGCCGCAGCTCGTCGAGCTCGGGCCCGCGCAGGTCGAGCTCGACCGCTCGACCGTCGCCCACGCGCTCGGCGAACAAGCTGGCCTGGACCGCGAAACCATGGACGTCGGGGACCTCGGCCACCGCGCGGCCATAGGCCAGGGCGAGGGCCCCCGCCTGATCGGGGTCGAGGGCCGACGCGCCACACAAGACCTCGCTCGAGTCCCCCACGAAGAAGCTCCGGCGCACGGCTGGGACCTCCCCCTCCGCCCCCTCGAGCACCGCGGCCTGGAAGCCCTCCCCCATGGCCGCGAGCTCGGACACGGCGTAGCCCGGGGGCGGCACGATGATCCCCATCACGAGGTTGCGATCCCCCGCCGGCAGGTAGGCCATGTCGGGGACGGCCGCAGCTGCGCCGAGCGCAGCTGCCACGAACACAGCGACCAGCGCGGCGCTTCGCATGGGCCCGGCCGTGAGCCAGCGGACCTGGGCCACGACCGACGCACCCAGTCGCTGCCCAAGCTGGGGGCGCGGGCGCGGGTCGACCTGGGGTCCGCGCCCGCCCAGCCAGCGCGCCGCCAGGCTCGGCAAGATCAAGGTCGAGACCGCGAGCGAGACGACCACCGACACGGCCAGGGCCACGGCGATATCCCGGAGCAGATCGGCGACCTCGCTCTGCCACACGACCACGGGGATGAACACGGCCGCGGTCGTCGCCGTGTTCATGACCAGCGCTCCCCAGACCTCTCGAACACCGCGCAGCGCCGCCTCGGCCATGGTCGGGCAGCGCTCTCGCCAGACCTCCATGGCCTCGAGGACGACGATCGAGTTGTCGACCACCATGCCCACGGCGAAGGCCGTGCCCGCGAGCGAGACCACGTTGATGCTTCGCCCAAACACGGCCATGCCCACGGCGGTTCCGCACACACAGATCGGGATCGACAGGCCGATCAGCGCCGCTGCCCCGGCGCTGCGCAAGAACAGCCACAGCACGGCGACGGCCAGGACCACGCCCACGAACAGGTTCACGGCCACGAGCTCGAGGGCGTCTTCGATGTAGTCGACCTGATCGTCGAAGACCTCGATGTGCAGGCCTCGCGGGGCCATCACCTCGTCGTCGAGGGTGTCGACGAGGCTGCGGATCTCCCGGGAGACCTCGAGCACGTTGGCCCCCGCCTCGGCGAACAAGATCACCCCGATCGCAGGGTCCTCGCCGGCCAAGGCCACGCCCTGGGGCTTGCGCAGGCCCACCTGGATCTCTGCGAGCTCCCCGAGGGTGATGGCTCGGCCCCCATGCCGGGCGACCACCAGGGCCTCGAAGGCCTCGATCTCCGGGGGGGCGAGGGAGGTCCGGACCAGCATGCGGCGCTTGCCCACGGCGATGTCACCCGCCGGGATGTCACGCAGGTGCTCGCTCACCGCCGCGGCGAGGGTCTCGACGCTCAGGCCTCGAGCGGCGAGCACCCCGAGGTCGAAGTCGATGTGGACGACGGGCTCGCGGCCCCCAGCGAGTTCGACGGCAGCCAGCCCAGGGATGCGCTGGAAGCGAGGCAGGACGCGCCTCTCGATCCACCGCCGCTGACCATCGACCGCCCCGCCCGCGACCCCGCGGATGATCACGATCGAGGTCGGCTGCCCGCCCTTCGCCGTGGTCTCGACCACGGGCGCGTCTGCCCCCGAGGGCCGCGAGGCGACAGTGGTCAGCGCATTCGAGACCCGGACCAGGGCGACCTCGAGGTCCGCGCCCGCCTCGAAGGTCAGGCTCAGCTGCCCCCGGCCGGGGCGCGCGTCGCCCTCCATGCGGCGGAGGCCGGCCACGCTCTCGAGCGCGAGCTCCTGGGGCTCGAGGAGCTCGCGCTCGACCTCGAGCGGACCCGCCCCGGGCCAGGTCGTGGTCACGCGCAGGGTCGGCGCCGAGACCTCGGGCGTCAGCTGAATGGGCAGGCCGACCAGCGCGCTGAGCCCTGCCACCACCACCAAGATCACCGCGACGAGGACCGCCACGGGCCGCTCGATGGCCCCGGCGAGCAGCCCTCGGCCGACCGCTTCGGTGGATGTCTCGACTTCGTCCATGGGATGGTCGCTGGTGGGTGCTCAGGGGCCTCCCACGATGCGCAGCGCCTGCCCCTGGGCGACCCGCTCGTTGCCCCGGACGACCACGGCGTCCCCGGGCTCGAGCTCTGGCGTGCGCACCTGGACCCGCCGCCCCGCGCTGGCGAGGACCTCGACGGGGTACAGCTGCGCCCGACCGTCGACGACGGCGACGACGTGGGGGCCATCGGCGCCGACGACCAGGGCATCCCGAGGTACGAGCACCGCCTCCGATCGGAGCGGGTGCTCGAAGGTGAAGGCCACGTAGACGCTGGCGCCTGCGAGGAGCGCCAAGCCCGACCCTGAAGCTGACTCTGAAGCTGGCCCCGAAGCTGGGGACCCGTCTGGGCGAAGGCGCAGCTCGAGGGTCTGAGTCCGCGGCTCGAGGGCGCTGGCGATGGAGGTCAGCTCGGCCATGAGCGGGGGCTGCCCACGGGCCCTGGAAGGAGAAAGAAAGGAAGACGGGGCGAGGGCTCCCCGAGGTGTCTGCAGCGGGCGCAGCTCGAAGCGATCGCCGACCTTCAGCGCCGCGCGCAGCTCGGGGGCGACCGCCACCCGGATCTCCAGGGCGTCGTCTCCGAGCAGCTCGACGATCCCCTCTCCCGCCTCGACCCACGCGCCGACCTCACTCACCCGGGCCTCCACGACGCCGGCGAAGGGGGCGATGAGGGTGTGCTCGGCCACGCCACTGCGGGCGCCTCGGCGCTGGGCCCGGGCCTGGGCCTGGGCGGCCTCGATGGCGTCGAGGCGACCCCTGGCCTGCTCGAGGCTCTCGGCGGACACCACCGAGGCGCCCAGCGCCTCGGCCCGAGCGAGCTCTCGGCGGGCCTGGGACTGGGCGAGCCCCTGCTCGCTCACCCTCGACGAAGCCGCAGACAGGCGGGCGTGGGCCTGGCGGCGGTCCAGCGTCGCCAGCAGCTCGCCGGCCTCGACGCGCTCGCCCTCCCTCCACTCGAGGCTCGAGACCCGCCCCGAGACACCAAACGCCAGGACCAGCCGGTGCTGCGCTCGGACCTCCCCGAGGTAGACCCGCTCGTCAGCCAGGGCGCCGCCGCCGACGGAGGCCACGACCACGCAGCGCCGCGCATCGGCGAGCTCTCCCTCGTTGGCCTCCGCTCCGCACCCGAGGCTCAGCGCCGTGAGCAGAACCCCCAGCAAGGCCCGGGCGCCCCCTGGAGGACGCCCGCGGTGCCGGTCGGGGCCGAGCCCTCCCGGCAGCTCCAGCAGCCCGCTCACGACGCGCTCGCCTGAATCCACTCGGCCCGCCCGGCCCTCGGGTAGAGCCGCGCCAGCTGGGCGAGCAGGGCCTGGTTGTCCGGGGGCGTCCGGACCCCGATGCGGACATGCCCGGGCAGGCCGCAGCAGCTCATGTCCTTGACCAGCATGCCCTGGGCTCGCAGCTGAACCACCATGGACGGCGGCGCCTGAGCGACGAGAACGAAGTTGGTCTGGGTGTCGCGCGCGTCGAAGCCGAGCTCGCACAGACTCGCGACCAGGCGCCGGCGCTCCCCGATCACCGCGCGGCTCCGAGCCGCAAACAGCTCGCGGTGATCCAGGGCGGCCTCGAGCGCGACCAGGCTCAGGCTGCTCGTGCTGCAAAACCACTGCTGGGCTCGGAGCGCGGCGATGGCCACTTTGGGGCCCAAGAGCACCCCCACGCGCAGCCCCGCCAGCGCGAAGGACTTGGACAGCGAGTGGAAGCGAAAGCGCCGGGGACCGATGGGCGCCGGCGCCAGGCCCTCGTCGGCGTAGTCGGCGTAGGTCCGGTCCACGAGCACGGCCCCGCAGCGCCCCTCGATGTCCGCGAGGGTCCGAGCGGAGGTCACGACCCCCGTGGGATTGTCGGGGTCCGCGAGGAGCACGAAGTCCGCAGGCTGGAGCGCCGCGAGGTCGCCGGGTGCGAGGGTGAAGCTGCTCCCCTCCCGGCGCAGGCGGAAGCCTTCGCGTTTCAGGATCGCGAGGCGATCCCAGTAGCCGTTGAAGCCCGGCTCGGTCGCCACGAAGCGCATGTCCGCGAAGTGGACCACCAGGCGATCCACACACTCGTCGATACCCTGGCTGATCAGCACCTCCTCGGCGTCGACGCCAAAGTGCGCCGCGACCCGCTCGAGCACGCGCTCCGTCAGAGCCAGGGGGTAGGTGTGGGCCTCCCTGGCCGCTGCGGCGATGCGCTGGGCGACGGCCTCGGGCGGACCCACGGGGCTCTCGTTGAGGTCGAAGCGCAAGATAGGCCCGGTTCCAGTTCCAGTTCCAGTCCCAGTTCCAGTCATGGCGTGGGCTCTCCTTCAAGGGCCGACAAGAGCTCGACGAGCAGCTCGTGGGTCTGGTGCTCGCGGTCGAGGCTGGGGTTGAACTCGGCGAACTCCACAGCGACCAAGCGCGGGTCCCGAGCCAGGCGGCGCAGCACCGCGAGCAGAGCTTCGCGGTCGAGACCTCCGGACACCGGCGTGCCCACGGCCGGGGCGAAGCGGGGGTCGAGGCCGTCGAGATCCACGCTCACCCCCAGGTCGTCGATGTGGCCGTTCATGCGCCCCAGGGCCTCGTCGACCACCGCGCTGAGCCCCCGATCTCGAACCTCTTCAATGTAGTACACACGCACGCCGAGGGCCTCGAGCAAGCGGCGCTCTTGGGACTCGTAGTCGCGGATGCCGATGAGCACGACCGTCTCGGGGCGCAGGACCGGATCCCCATCGAGGAGGCCCCCAAACTCCGGCCCGTAGTGGCCGAGCAGCGCCGCCACGGGCATGCCGTGGCAGTAGCCGCTGGGCGTGCTGTCCGGGGTGTGGCTGTCCATGTGGGCGTCGAACCACAGCAGGCCCAAGCGCCGCCCTCCCGCCTCGCGCAAACTCCGAGCGACCCCGGACCAGGTCCCGATCCCGCACGAATGATCCCCGCCGACGACCACGGGGAAGGCCCCCTCTCGAAGCGCCCGCGCGCTCTCCCGGGCCAGCCCCTCACAGGTCGCGGCCACGGTGTCGCGGGCGGCGTGGGAGCGCAGCCCTCGCAGCGTCGAGTCAACGCCGACGATCGCCTGCCACGGCCAGCGCCCGGGCGCCGAATCCGGGCGCTCGACCAGGAACTCGGCGAGCCCCGCCGGACCCTCACTGCTGCGCTCGTGCTCCGAACCCACGCCGCAGGCGTAGCCGATGAGTCGAGGCTCCCGCCGCCCTCGCCCGATGCCGCCCTGGGCGTCGCTGTAGGCGTCGACGACGGTGTAGGGCACGAACTGCGCGAGGATCTCGAAGTCGGCCTCGATGTCGGCTTCGATGTCGGAGTGTAGGCGCAACACCCCCGCGCTCGGGCTCGCCAGGTCCTGGGCAGGGCGCAGCTCCTCGCCCACGGCGATGGTCCAGCGGCCCTCGCACTGCGAACGCACCCGCGGGCTGTGCAGCTGCGTCACCCGACCCGAGCGGCGCGGAAAAACGCAGAACATCGCAGAGCGCGGCGGGCCCTCGCGGACGACGTGCTCGTAGCCCAGGCCCGTGCGCAGACGAAAGTGCGCGGCCTCGATGTCGACGCCGTTGTAGTGGGCGTGGACCCAGCGAAGCTCGCCTCCCCCAGGTCGCGCCGAGGCCTCGACAAACACCAGCTCCCCGCTCTCGTCCTCGAACACCTCCATGTGCAGGGCCCCATCCGGCGGGCGCAGGGCCGCGACTACGGCCTCGTTGAAGCGCCGCAGGCGAGCAAAGATCGGGCTCTCGTGGCCCACGGCGCGAACGACCATGCTCCGCCCCGAGGCGTACTCGAGGCAGGGTACGGCCCCCTCCCCCGCGAGCACTTGGAGCACCTCCCCACCGCAGATCAACGAGTCGACCGGGTACAAGGTCCCGCGGATGAAGCTCTCGACCTCGCAGTTCTCGACCCTGGCGTGGCTCCGGGCCCAGTGCGCCAGACCCTCGAGAGAGTGGACGATCTCGACCCCGCTGCCGCTGGTCCCGTCGGTGGGCTTGACCACCAAGGGCAGGCCCACCGCCCGGACCAGCTCGCGCAGGTACTCGCCCCCGTCCGCGGCGAAGCGCTGTGGGCAAAAGCGCGCGAACTCGGGACAGCGCACGACCCCGCGCAGCGCCGCTTTCATGCGCACCTTGTCGCTCCACAGCGAGGCCCGCTCGATCCCTGCCCCCGCCAGGGCGTAGCGCTCTCGGAGCTGGGCGAGCACGACCTCGACGCACTCGTCGTTGGTCACGAAGTGCAGCGTCCCTCGCTGCGCGGGCGAGAAGATCGCGTCGAGCTGTGCCCCCAAGGCGTCGACTTCAAAACGCTCGACGAGCTCGACGAGCTCGAAACGCAAGGCGTTGGCGGGCGTCAGCGCCTCGAGGCAGCGCGCGCTGGCGAACAGGTAGGCCTGCTCTCCCCTGGGGATGCAGCCGTCGAGCTCGACCTTGATCACGTTCTCGTCGACCACGAACACGTGCCGACGCGAGGCGCGAGCGACCTGCTCTGGAGGCCCGCCGTCCATCAGCCCCCCTCCTCCACACCGTAAAACCAGCGCTCGAGGGCGACGAGGTTGTCATCCATGGCGGCGATCGAGGCCCCCTCGACGAGGGCGAAGGCCGCGAACTTGGCCACGTCGTCGACGGCCTCGCAAGTCGCGTCCTCGACCTCGTAGATCTGGACAGAGGCCGGGGGCGAGCTCGACGGCAGGGCCCAACCCGCGCCGCGCTCACCGGGCGCGAGCAGCAAGAAGCCGAAGGCCTCCGCTGCCGGGACGAGCTCGGCCACCCAAGCGCGATCGCGGCCGAGCGAGGCCTGGAGCAGGGTCGTGGCACGGTCGGGGTTGAAACCCACGCTGCGCTCGATGAGCTGGGGGATGCCCGCTCCCCCGCTGCGGCTAGCGACCTCACACAGCACGACCTCGCCCTCGGGGCGCACGAAGGCCTCGACGTGGAAGCCGCCGTAGCCCGGGTGTGGCAGAGCCTCGAGCAGGGCCCGGCAAAACGCATCGAGGCCCGGCGCATCGGGGTGCTCGGCGCTGATCTGGGCGCAGCCCACACTGCGGCTGGCGCCGCTCGAGTAGTCGAGGCAGGTGTTGACGTAGCGCATGCGCTCGACGTGGACGAGCTCGCCGTCGACGACGAGCAGATCGACGGCGTAGAGCTGGCCGGCGACGAAACCCTCGACCATCAGCGGCGGCCCCACGTCGATGTCGGTGTAGAGCCCATCGACCAAGAAGTCCGCGAGCTCGGCCTCGTCGTCCACGCGCACTACGGCGCGCGCAGCCGTGCTCAGGCGCGGCTTGATGACCACGGGGTAGCCCTGCTCGGCCACGAAGGCGAGCAGGGACTCGACCCCCGTCACCGCCGCGAAAGCCGGTCCCGGGAGGCCCGCAGCCGCACAGCGCTCGCGCATGTCGAGCTTGTCGCGGAAGGCCACAGCGCTCTGAACACTCTGGCCAGGGAGGCCCAGGGCGGCCCGGCACCGGGCGGCCCGGATCATGTCGGTCTCGCTGTAGCTCACGATCGCATCGAAGCCCACGCGCGCCCCCAACTCGAGGGCGCACAGCTCGACCACCGCGTTGGTCTCGTAGCTCGGAAACTCGTGGACCTCGGCGTAGGCCGAGCGCTCCGCCCCGTCCGCTCCATCCCCCCCATCCATGGTCCCCTCGGCGGTGAGCAAGAACAGGGTGTAGCGCGCAGGGTCGAGCCACTCGTGGTAGGGGCTCAGACTCAGCGGCACACGATTGAAGATCAAGATGGTTTGAGGCGCGGTCATGCTCACTCTGGTTGGGGTGCGACCGAGGTCGCGGTCGAAGTGGAAGTCGAGGTGGAAGTCGAAGCGGAAGTCGGCTCGCGCAGGATCAGGCTCAGGCCCAGGCTCAGCCCAGCCCCAGCGAGCCACAGCCACGCGAGGGTCTCGCTCACACCGAGGTAGGCCGCGGCCCCGCCTCCGCCCGAGCCCGCCAAGCTCCCCCCGCCGATCCAGGTCGTCGCCGCGATGGCCAGGCTCCCGGCGATGTACGAGCAGGTGTAGTAGACGCCGATGAGTCGGCCCTCGGGGCCCCCGTCGACGGCCCGGAGCAGCGCCGCGCTGACCACGGTAAAGGCCGCCGAGAACCCTGCTCCGATAGCGACCAGGCACAGCACGAGGACCCACGTCGACGAGCTGAGCCCGCCGGAGGCCAGGGCGAACAGGCCCATCACGAGCAGGGCGTGGCCGCCCACGCTCACGGCCCGCCGACCCACTCGGCTCGCCAGGGCCCCCGCCGCAAAGGCGCTCACCGCCGCGGCTGCCGTGAACGCAGTCAAGATCAGCCCGGCGTCGACCAGGCCGTAGCCCAGGCCACGCTGGAGCACGATCGGGAGCCAAAAGAAGCTCGAGTAGGACACCGCCTGGAGGACGACGCGGACGGACAGCACGGCCATGAAGGGGCGGTTCTCGACGATCGCTCGCGCTCCTCGACCCCTGGCTCGCTCGGGCAGGTGCCGCCGAGCCAGGCCGAAACCCACGAAGCTCGCGGCCCCCACCAACGCCGCCACCAAGGCGCCGCGCATCGCTTCTCGACCCAGGCCACCCTGGGTCTGCCCGTCACCCAGGAGCAAGAGCCCCGTCGTCGCGCCCAGGAGCCCCAGGGCGAGCAAGACCTGCGCCCCCAGGGCAGCCGACAGCCGGCCCTGCGCAGCGCCACTGTCACCGCCGGCGCCTCCGCTACCGTGGACAAGGGCTGGCCGACCTCGGAGGTTGCGCGCGAGCGCGACCAGGCAGGGTGCGCACAGCACCACGTTCACGAAGAAGAGCGAGCGCCAGCCCAGGACCTCGGTCATCGCCGAGCCCACCAGCGGACCGGCCATGCTCGACAGCGTCGCTACCCCCATGAACACGCCCATACCCAGGTCTCGCCTGCCCTCGGGCAGCAAGTCCTTGGTCAGCAGCATGGTCATGGAGAAGGTCAGGGCGTAGCCCACCCCCTGGACGAAGCGCCACAGCACGAGGCCAGCCAGGCTCGAGCTGAACCCACCCAGCGCCGACGACAACACGATCAGCGCGACCCCGGCGATCAGCGTGTCCCGGATCCCGAAGCGGTCGCCCAGGTAGCCCGCGAGCAAGAAAAAGGAGGCCGAGGACACGAAGTAGACACTCATGAGCCACTGCACCCCACCCACGCTCACGCCGAACTCGTCGGCGATCACGGGCAGGGCCACGGACAGCGCGCTGACGTCGACGTTGTCGACAAAGACAATCGCGAAGATCGCCAACAGCACAGGCAGCGCACGGCCGCGGAGCAGAGTCTCGGTCATCCTTCAGCCTCGGTGATCGGGGCTCAACCCCGGAGCAAGTAGCCCAGTTCGAGGCCCGTCGAATCGACCTCCGGGGAGGTCGTCGCCTGAGCCAAAACCTCGAAGCCCGCCCGGGCGTACACCCCCATCCAAAACTCGTGGGTCTCGAGCTTTTGGTTGGTGAAGTAGTGCAGCAGGTAATAGGGGTTGTAGTAGCTCTTGGCCAGGCCGTGCTCCATGTGAGCGCGGCTGTCGATCTGGTCGCTGACTTCGATCACCACGATGTGAGTCCCGGGGTTGTCGGCGCGGATGCGGGTCAAGAACTCGACGACCCCGTCCTCGCCCTCTTGGCCGAGGATCTCGTGGAGCACGAAGCCGAGCACGTAGAGATCGGGCTTGGTCGCGGTCGCGTCCGCGACGAAGTCCATCGCGCTGTCACAGACGATCTCGATGCGTTCGCCATAGCCATGCTCGGCGATGTAGGCCCGAGCGGCCGCACAGCTGGCCTCGTCGGGCTCGATGCCCACGGCGCGCAGCCCTGGGAAGTAGCGGCAAAACTCGACGAGGTACATGCCGTTGCCGCAGCCGAGGTCACACACCACCCTCGGCGCCTCCGGCATGCGATCGATGAGCGACTTGGTCAGAGGGAAGGCGTCGTAGCGGCTGATCCCGCAGCTGCCCACGCCGACGTGGACGATGTCGCGGTGGGCCCCGCTCGCGCCCTCGCGCAGCTGCTCCCCGATCTCCAGGAAGGTCCCGCCGTAGCCACCGATCATCATCGTGTACCAGGCCCGGTAGTCCGACAGGGCCTGGCCTTTGGCGGTGAGCGTGGCCCTGCCCCCGCGCAGGGCCACCAGATCCTCGTTGCCGAGGTAGGCGAGCAGCCCCCCGAGCCTGACCGGGTCTTGGCCCAGGCTGCGGGCGAGCTCGGCGACGTCCACGAGTTCACCGTCGAGGCGATCGAAGATCCCCTGATCGAAGATGTGGAAGATCGCCGTGGCCAGAGCGAACTGGCGGATCGGTTGGAGCGCCTCGACCAGCCCACCCTCGAAAGTGTGGTGGGAGAGGTGTTGATGGGTCGGTGAGAGGATCGGATCAGGCATGCTCTTGGTCTCCTGTGAGCGCGTCGTGGATCGACTCCATGAACCGCTCCGTATCTGCGCAAGCCTGCTCGAATCCCGCTTCGAACTGCGCGAAGGCGCCCGGTCCACGGACCATCGCGCAGGCCATCTCGACGGTCTGTCGAGCGTGCTCCACCTCGCCGGTCTCGGCGAGGTGAGTCTGAAACCACAGGTTGTCGCGGATGGCCGCGGCCCCAAAGTGGCGCCGGGCAAAGTCCGCGACCACGGCGATCTGGTAGTCCGCCTCGACCTCCACGGCCAAGGCGTAGCCGCAGGAGAAGGCCAGGCTTCGGGTGTAGCCGACGATGGAGGCGTCGACGAAGGCCGCCGATGCCTGCCCCGGAGCCAGCACTTCGACGCCGACGGAGGCCAGGAACTCCTCGAACAAGAGGGCGTGGTTTCGCGGCCTGCTCTCCTCGATGCGGATCTCCCGGATGTAGTCGGCCCACAGCGGCGCGTCGTGGGCTGCGAGGGCCGAGGGCATGACCCGGCGCAAGAAGCCGGCGATCGACCCGTGGTAGTACTCGGACAAGAAGCGCTGGACTCGAGCGGGGCTCAGCTCCCCAGTCAACGCCCGGTACATGGGGTTGTGCAGCAAGCTCTGGCTCAAGATCAGCTCACGATGGACACGATCGAAATCGTCGCGTTCAGCGAAGCGAGCCCGGTTGTGCAGTCGGGCCGCGATGATCGTGTCTAGGGCCGAAATGTGGTGTTGCGTAGGCAATGGATTCTCCCTTGGCGAGGCCGTCGAAAGGTCGGCAAAGTGGTGATCAGCTAGCCTGCGCCTGGATCTGAGCGGCCCACCAGTCATTCCAAAACTCGACGGCGTGCTGCCCTCCGCGCAGGATCTCCGCCTCCTCACAGCCGATCTCGGCGGCCACTTGGGCCATGAGCAGGCTGTCTTGCTGGTGCTCGGCCTCGACCTCTTGATGGGTGACCATGTAGATCGAGCTGTCCACGATGCTCGACTCCATGCCCACGTCTGCCAGGCAGCGACGCAAGAGATCGAGGATCTCGTAGGCCGGAGCCTCGAGGCCGATGAGGAAGCCGATGGACTCCCCTTCGCTCATCGCTGCGAGCTTCACGAGGTTGCTCTCGATGACCGCCTCGAGGCTGGTCGAGCAAAATGAGCTCCTCGTCGAGCACACGACGGGCTCGACCAGCTCCGCGAACAGCTTGGAGTGCATCGCGTCGAACTGCCCCGAGCCGCACTCTCCAGTGATGTTCTTGGCCACGAGGCACTGGGCCGCCGGCAGAGAGTTCCGCGACAAGATGGCACCCAGAAACCGGGGAAACTGCTGTGAAAGATACTTCCAGCGATTCAACACCCCAATGGGGTCATTTACTGTTTTGGGGATGGCCGCCTCACAGATGGGGCGACTGAGACAGGTTTCGATTTTGTCGAGATCGAGCTTATTCATATCGGAACGTTTTCTGAGTCAAAGTGCGTATATCGGGCTGACACGGGCTCTGTAGCCGCATTCGCCCTACGCTGTCTGACAGTCGATGTCCGCGTCGGTGGCCCAATCATTTCTGCCTGGGCTGGCGACGTTGCAATAGTCTGTTCGAACAACTTTTGATGTCAACATTCCAAATGAGTAGACTTTTCCAAAAACTAGTGAGAGTCTTCACAAAACACATGAAACCCACCCTCTCGGACAGGTCCTATCCCCACACTTCACACGCGCCAAATACCAACAGTCTGTCCAAAGGTCAGTTCGGTTTCACATCGAACTCACCCCGTCGAGATCCTCCGAGGTCGCTCTCGAAACCCCGGCTCGAGCTCCCATCCAGCCCGTCGAACCCAGCGCCCGTGGACTTCAGCCCCGAGCGCGGGGCCTCAGCTCCGGCGAGGGGCTTCGACCGCCCTGTCCAAGTTGGCGAAGGTCACGAGCTCGGCGAGCACGCTCTCACAGACCTCCAGCTGGCGCGTGCAGTCCTTGCCCGTGCGGTTGGGGATCCTGGCGACGATTCGGCTGCTGTCGTGGTCCCCGCTGCCCCGGACCAGGCGAACCCGGCCGTCGGTGGCGTCCCCGAGGCCCGCAGCCGCGGCGGCCGTCAGCGGCGTCGAGGGGCCCAGTCGCAGGGACAGGCGCATTCCCTTGAGGTCCACACTCAGCGCACCCAAGCGCCGACCGTAGCTCTTGCAGGCCATCATGAGCCCAAAGTGTCGAGCCTCGACCGGCATCTCGCCGTAGCGATCGTGGAGCTCGAGCATGACCTCGCGGACCTCGTCGGAGTCCCGGGCCGTGCTCAGGCGCCGGTAGAAATCCAGGCGCGCCCCCACATCCTCGACATAGGTGTCGGGCAGAAAGGCCGGAAGATCGAAGCTCAGCTCCGGGTCCGTCTCGCGCGAGATCGGATCTCCCCGGAGCTCGGCCACGGCCTCGCCCAAGATCCGCGCGTAGGCCTCGAAGCCGATCGACTGGATACTCCCCGATTGGCGACGTCCGAGCAGGTCGCCGGCCCCACGAATCTCGAGATCGTGGCTGGCCACGCTGAAGCCAGCCCCGAGCTCGCTGTGGCGCTGGATCGCCTCGAGGCGGCGACGGCCCTCCTCGGACAGGCGCTCCAGCGAGTTGACCATCAAAAAGCAGTAGGCCCGCAGCTTCGAGCGACCGATTCGACCCCGGAGCTGGTAGAGCTGGGCGAGCCCAAACTGGTCGGCTCGGGCGATGAACATGGTGTTGGCCCGGGGGATATCCAGGCCACTCTCGATGATCGTCGTCGAGACGAGCACGTCGGCCCGGTGCTCGACAAAATCGATCATGGTCCGCTCGAGCATCTCGGGGGGCATCTGTCCGTGGGCGACCGCGACCCGGGCCTCGGGGACGAGCTCCCGGATCCGCACAGCGTGCTCCTCGATACCCATCACCCGCGGGACCACATAGAAGGTCTGACCGCCCCGGGCGAGCTCCCGGCGAATCCCCTCCTCGATGACCAGGTCGCTGTGCCGAGTCAGGTGGGTACGCACGGCCAGACGATCGATGGGCGCCGTGGTGATCATGCTGATCTCGCGCAGGCCGAGCAGGGACATGTGCAGGGTCCGGGGGATCGGTGTCGCCGACAGGGTCAGCATGTCGACAGAGGTCTTGAGCTTCTTGAAGCGGTCCTTTTGTTTGACCCCGAAGCGCTGCTCCTCGTCGATAACGACCAGGCCCAGATCTTTGAAGCGCACGTCCTTGCCCAGCAGTCGGTGGGTACCCACGACCACGTCGATGCTGCCGTTGCGGATCCCGGCCAGGGTCGCCTTCCGGTCGGCCGGGGACGCGAAGCGGTTGAGCACGCCGACCTCGATCGGGAAGGCCTCCATGCGCTCCGAGAAGGTCTGGAAGTGCTGCTGGACCAAGACCGTCGTCGGGGCCAACACCGCCACCTGTTTGCCCGCGGCCGCGGCCCGGAAGCTCGCCCGGAGCGCGACCTCGGTCTTGCCAAAACCCACGTCCCCGCAGATCAAGCGATCCATGGGCTGGGGCGCGCTGAGGTCGGCCTGGACCGCATCGATGGCGTCGGCCTGGTCCGGCGTCTCCTCGAAGGGGAAGGTCTGCTCGAAGGCCGAGTACATGTCGTCGGGCTCGGGGAAGGCGTGCCCGGTCTCGGCCTCGCGCTGGGCGTAGAGCTGGAGCAGCTCCTCGGCGAGCTGGCGGACATCGGCGCGGATCTTCTTGGCTTTGGCCTCGAAGGTCTGGCCACCCATCTTGTCGAGCTTGGGCGGCTTGGACTCGGCCGAGACGTAGCGCTCGATCTCGCCGATCCGGTGGACCGGCAGGTAGAGCTTGTCGCGCTTGGCGTACTCGACGATGACGAAATCACTGGCGATCGCACCCGAGGTCCCCAACTTGGTCAGGCCCTGGTAACGACCGACGCCGTGGGTCAGGTGGACCACGAAGTCGCCGACGTTGAGCTGGGAGAGAGAGGCGATCCCAGTCTTGCCTCGGCGGCGTCGCTTCTGCCTGCGGTTGACCGCGCCGAAGATCTCCGACTCGGAGATGATCAGCAGCCGGTCGGCCTCGCTGGCGAAGCCCTCCGAGAGGCTGCCCGGGAGCACCCGTACCCGAGTCCGACGCAGCTCTGAGCCGCCGAGCTCGAGCACCCCCCGCTCGCTGGCCGGCACGGGCCGGGGCAGGTTCATCCCGTATCCGCGCAACATCGCAGTGAGCCGCTCGGCGTGGGTCAAGTTGGGCGCGACCAGGACTACGTCCCAGGGGTCTCGGTCCTCGAGACCCGCCCCCCTGTCCCTGTCCACGTCCGCGCCGAACAGCTCGCCCTGCACGCCCTCGCCACCTTGGCCGACAGCGTAGGCGGCACCGAGTTCGGCTCCCGTCCCACTCCCAAATTCCGACTCCGACTCCGACTCCGACTCCGACTGCACACCCAGGCCACGGATATGGTCGACCACCGGCCGGAGCAGCTCCCCCCCCCGCTGGCCGCGAGCCGCCTCGAGCTTGGCGCGGAGGACCACGTTGTGACCCAGGTCGATCCTGACCAGACCACGCCGATCACGACTGGTCTGCTCCGGGTCGTACATCTCGAGCCGCATCCCGGCCACCGGGGCTGCGTGGATCTTGTCGCCGAGCTCAGCCCGACCCAAAAAAAAGTCCTCGGTCGGCGCGACCAAAGCTTTGGCCGCCCGGGCTCGCGCGTGGTCGTGGTCGATCTCGTCGAACATGCGCTCGGCGAGCCCCAAGAGCGCCTCCGGCTCGTCCACGAACCACCGGGTCTCCTTGGGCAGGTAGTCCCAAACGGGCACCAGGGCGTCGTGAAACAGAGGCGTCAGGGCGTCGATCCCAAAGAAGTCGACCCCGGCCTTGAGGTTCTCGATCACCTGGCGGGTGGTGCTGCTCGGGACATCGAGCGAATCGCCGAGGCCGAGCACAGCCAAGCGCAGGTCCCGGTCGCCGGTGACGATCGTCTCGCGCACCGGGTGTACGCGCAGGCTCTCCACCTCTCGCAAGCTGCGCTGGGTATCCGGGTCGAACACACGGATGCGCTCGATCTCGTCACCCCACCACTCGAGGCGAGCGGGGAAGGGCTCGATGGGCACCCACACGTCCATGATCCCACCGCGAATGGCGAAGCTGCCCGGATCTCCGACCACGTCCACCCGCTCGTAGCCCGCGGCGCTGAGGAAGCTCGCCGCCTCCTCCCGACCGAGCTCCCCGCCCACGCGCCAGCCCCGGCACAGCTCGGCGAAGGCCGCGGCCGGGATGGTCTTGCGCAGCAGGCTGCGCATGCTCGCAATCACGAGCTCGGGCTCGCCCGCACGCAGGCGCTCGAGCGCCGCCAACCGGGCCCCCACGCTGCGCGGATCCGGCGAGACATCGCCGTAGGGAGAGACGTCGATCTCCGGCAGAATCAAGATCCGCCGGCTCGCCCCCTCGTCCGCGCCCGCTCCCTCGACCCCCGCAAAGAAGCCGACGTCGGCCGCCACCGTGCGCGCGCTCGCGTCGTCCGGCACCAGATAGATCAGCGGCGCATCCGTGTCCGGGTCGGCCATGGCCCGCGCCAACACCAAGCCCCGATATCCCCCCTCCACTCCCAACACCCGCGTCCGCCTGCGGCCGCGCAGCGCGGCGAGGATTGTCGGCAGAGCCTCGAGCGCGGAGTGAGCCATCGGGGGTGGGAGCGGGGCGCCCCACCGACGAGGCGAGCGCAAGCCGGCGGACAGTAACGCCCCGGCAGCGGGGCCCGCAACACACCCACGCTCGCGCCCCGCTGGGTGTTCTCAGTCTTGGGTCGAAAGCAGGATGCTCACGTTGTCGCCGTCGGCGTTGGCCGTGACGATATCCAGACGCCCATCCCCGTTGAAGTCGGCCAGCGCGACCGCGCTCGGGGCCGCGCCGACCGCGAAGATCAGCGGCGTCGCCAGACTCAAGTCTCCCCCGCCCAGCATCACACCGACCTCCCCCGCCGCCGCATCACAGAACACGACGTCGACCCGGCCGTCGTCGTCGACGTCCCCGACCGCCATGGCGGTGGGCTGACCATCCACACTCGTGGCCTGTGGCACCCCGAACATCCCGGTGCCCTCGCCGGGAAAAACAGTCACGATCCGGGAGCTCTCCGAGACGACCACGAGGTCCAGGCGCGGATCAGGATCGAGGTTCGCCAGCCGCAGGTCGCTGCCTGGACCCGCGAGCTCGAGATCGAAGATCAGGATGCCCGGATCTTGGTCGAGGAACTCGACCACCGTCACCGTGTTGCCCTCCCTCGAGACAGAGAGAAAGTCGGAGTAGGGGTCTTGGCTGATCACCCCGCTGGTCACCGCGCTCGCGGGGTGAGTCGTGTCCACGGCATCGAGGTCCCCAGCGATCTCTGTCCCCGTGCCGTGTGTGATCAGCATCCCCTGCTCTCCGATCGCCCCGACGATGCTCTCGGCCTCGTTGTCGGTGGTAAAATTACCGACGGTGAGGTCGACCACCGCGAATCCTATCGACTCGATCGTCGCGCCGTCGAAGGCCACGGGGCTGCCCGTGTTGAGCAAAATTGCGAACGACTCCCCCGCCCCGTTTCCGACGATGAGATCCAGACCGCCGTTGTCGGGGGAGTCCGGGTCCACGTCCAAGGCGGCGACCGCCAGCGGTCCGGCGCCCTCCCCGATCGTGTAAAAAATCGGTGCCTCGAAGTCACCCCCGCCCTGCCCATGGAGCACCGCGATGTTGTCGCCGTCGACGTTCGCCGTTACCAGATCATCGAGGCCGTCCCCGTCGATATCCGCGACGATCACGTCCACGGGCCGAAATCCGGCTCCGATAGCCTTCGCAGGCTCGAAGCACACCGCCTCTGCGCACCCCTGGGCGGTATCGCTGTCCTCCCCTTCCGTCTCGGCGGTCTCAGCAGTCTCGGCGGTCTCAGCGGTCTCAGAGTCGCCCTCGGCGGACTCGGTCCCGGAACTCGACCCGCTGCCCTCGCTCGAGCTCTCCTCCGACCCGGCGGTCTCGACATCGACATCCCCGACATCGTCGTCTCCGCCAGGATCTGCAAAGCAAGCCGGGACCAAGACAACGGTCAATAAGGCAATACGCGGGTGCATGTCTAGACCATAGCGAGCCGTCCCCGGAGCGTCGAGCCCGGCCTCTGCGCGGCCTCGAGCCCGCGCAGAGGCCGGGTCGCAGGTCGGGTTCCTCAATCGTTGTCGGGACACATCGCCGGGGCCATCACACACAGATCGAACGCCACCGCCTGGGCCTGGGCACCACCGCTGTGTCCGCCTGCGTCAAATCCTTCGTAGGCCGCACAGAGCGTGTTCGCGGTCCGCCACGGCGAGTCGGCGAGCTGCTCGGCAACAGCGAGCGCGTCGGCGAGCTGCCCGGCGCTGAGGTAGGCCCGCAAGAGCGCAGCCTTGGCGTCGCCGTTGGGTCGCAGATCGTGGTTGAGTTCGGCCAGCTCCACAGCCCGCGGGGCCGGGCCAAAACTGATGTAGTGGCCCAGCGCGTGCCCGTAGGCCGCCGCCGGAGCCTGCGCGAGCTGAGCCTCATAGCCGAGTGCGGCGCGGTCGATCCAAATTTGCGCTCGGGCCTCGTCGCCCGCCCCCAGGTAGAGGCTCGCCACTGCGTCCATGAACTCTGGGTTTTGGGTTCGCTCGACGATGTCGAGGTACAGGCTCAGGGCCTCGCCGCTGCGGCCCTGGAGCGCCCAAACTTCGGCGATGTGCTCTTCGACCAGGTAGTACCCCGAGAGCTCGGCGTTGGCGTCGAAAA
>CAYVJQ010000034.1:41074-57831 GCA_964451725.1 uncultured Nannocystaceae bacterium
GCGATGTGCTCTTCGACCAGGTAGTACCCCGAGAGCTCGGCGTTGGCGTCGAAAAAATGGCTCAGGGCCCCGTCGAGCTCCGCGCGCTCGAGGTCGAGGATCCCGAGCTGAAGGTGGTACCAGGCCCGGATCGTCGGGTCGCCCGTGAAGTAGCGCGACAGCCCCTCCACGTACCCGGCCTCGGCGGCCTCGTAGTCGCCGCTGCGCCACGCGAAGTGAGCGAGACGGGCCGCGCTGGTCGGCGAGGGTTGGAGCGCCTCGGCCTCCGCCAGCATCTCCCCGGCGGCTGCGTGCTGGCCCTGATTCAGAGCCAGATCTCCGCGCAGACCCAGGATCTGCGCGCGGGTCGGATCGTCGATCAAAATCCGCTTTTCGAGGCCGTCCAAGGCCAGGCCCGCCGCTGCAAAGCGATGCAGGCTGAAGTCCACGTTGGCCTGGGAGAGCCACGGTCCCGAGCCTTCGGCCGCCCGCGCAAAGGCCTCGTTGAGGGCTACGTCGGCCCGGGCGTAGTCGTCGAAACTCCCGCTGAGTCGGCCGCGCTTGGCGTGTGATCCGACCAGGAGCTGGAGGGGAAACCAGCTCGAGGGCTGGGCTTCGGCCTGCGCACTCCAACTCGCGATCGCAGCCTCGGTCTCCGCGAGCGCGTCGGTGTGCAGGGCCGCGCCCACAGGCAAGCTGTAGGGCGCCGGCTCGAGGGTCTCGCCCATGTTCTGGGGGTCCTGGGGGCCCTGGGGGTCCTGGGCCTCGTCGAGGCAGGCCGCACCCAAGAGCACCGTCGCGCCCAAGCCGAGGGTCAAGGCGAAGCGCGAACGAAATGGAGCGAGGGAAGTCATTGAAAATCGTCGATTGGGTCGAGGGGAAAAATACAGAATAGAAAGCAAAGATCGCGCGCGCACCTCAGCGACAGCAAGAAGGTGCGCACGCGATGCGACGAGCCCTAGTTGGGCGGGGCGAGGTAGGGGAACTCAGCCAGGAAGGGGACGTCGTTCTCGGTCGGGTTCACACCCACGAGGTCCAAAACGGTGTGATCGCCGAGGTCGAGCAAGATGACCGCCAAGGTCACGTCCATGACCGGGTCTGTGAGCAGGCGTCCATTGGGGAAACCGGCCGGCATCTCGAGGTTGATCTTGAGGGTGTCGGGGATCACCAGGGGTCCGCCCTGCTCGGCGCAGGTCTGGACGGCACAGGGGGTCAGGCCGAGACCTTCGAGGTCGTCGTCGAGGGCGGCGTGCAGACCCGTGAGGGCGGCACCGATCTCACTCAGGTAGTCCAGCGCGATGTCGCTCTCGGGTGAGTCCGCGTTGTAGGCGTCCTTCGAGGAGATCAGCGCGGTGTTGACCGCGGGCATGCCAGCCCGGTCGATCTGGTCGTAGTCCCCAGCGGGCGACTCGTCGAAGACGAAGGGATCGTCGCCGGTCTCGGTCTCCGTGTCCGACTCGGTCTCGGTCTCCGTCTCGGTGTCGGTGTCCGTGTCCGTCGTATCCGTGGTGTCCGTCGTATCGGTGGTGTCCGTCGACTCGTCCTCGGTCGAACCGACCTCGTCGTCTTCGCTGCCGCCGTCATCCGTACACGCGCTGGTCGCGAACAGAGCGACGCAGAGCAAAGGAGCGCTCACAAGTAGTTTTTTGATGGTCATGACTTATCCCTTCCGCCCGGTGGTGGCCCAGAGGCTCAGAGAATCCCCGCCATCGGCCAACGCGTCCGCGTCGAGCTCGATCACGATCGATGTGACGTTGGTGCCCGCGAAGGAATCGCGGGTGCCGTCGAAGGCGAGGGTCCCCGTATCGAGGGTCTCCGTGAATCCCTCGAAGTCGAAGAAGAACGAGTCCTCACGAGCGCCAGCCCAGACCATGGCTCCCGCGCCGGAGGTCAGCGCCTCACCGACCGGACCCACGAGCGGCTCCTCGCCGGGCAGGCCCACGACCTGCACGCCCCACTCACCAGCGCCATTTTCACCGAAGCGAACCCAGATGTCGTGATCGGAGACACCGTCGCCGTCGAGGTCGGCATGGATGCCGTAGAGCACGTCGGCGTCGTAGGTCGCCGTCGAACCGGCGGCCTGGAGACCCGCGAAGTTGGTGATCAACACCAGGTTCCCGTTGTCTTTGTGCCAAGCGTAGAAGTCGGTCAGGTCAGCCGCGAGGTCGGCAGCAGCGGCCGGGGAGTCGGTGTGGTCGGCCGCGACCGCGACCACGGGCACCAACGCCGCGGCCAGCAAAGCAGTACCAAGAATGATTTGGTGATTTCGTTTCATGCTTATTTCTCATCCCCCTGAGCCGGGGTCGGAGCTTCTACGCAGCCGCAGCGACGCTGGATCACCGACTTTCGAAAGAAAATTAAATGTGATCCGCATCCCGACCCGGCGCGTACAAGAGGGCGTGCGATCGCCCCTCCATATGGCCGGTCTCCCCCGCCGGGCCTCCACGGCGCCCAGTCGGGCCGACGCCCGGGGCCGGGGGTCGGTCCGAGGGGCGGTCCGAGGGGTGGTCTGGGAGGCGCGGTTATCACGCCATCGCCCGTGTTACAGTCCCCGCCGCGTCCATGCAGGACACAGCTTTGCTTTCGGCGATCGCCCAGCGACGGGACCAAGACGCCTTCGATCAGCTCTGTCGTCGCTATGCGCCACGCCTATTGGTGTTTGTGCGCGGGCGAGGGGTCGAGGATGCCGAGTCGATCGTCCAAGAGGTCATGCTGACGGTGTGGCGTCGCGCCGAACTCTTCGACCCGCACCGGGCCGCACCCTCGACGTGGATCTTCACCATCGCGAGGAACCGGGCCCTCGACGCGCTTCGCCGGCGCCGTCGCCCGACCCCCAACCCTCTCGATCCGGCCTTCGTCGCCGCGAGCACGACCACGGTCGAGGCACCCGACACGGCCACGGACCGCAGCCGACGCATGGCCGCGGTCCGCAGGGAGATGGCCGCCCTCCCGACACAGCAGCAGGACGTCATGTCGTTGGTCTACCTTGAGTGCTCCACGATCGCGGAGGCCGCGGTCCAACTCGGGATCCCGATCGGCACGGCCAAGTCGCGCCTCCGGCTGGCCCTCAACTACCTCCGCACTCGCATGAGGGAGCCCTGTCATGGTTGATCACCACCTCCCCGATGCGCTCTTGCTCGAGTACGCGGTCGGGTCCGCCGACCCGGGGCACGCGCTGATCACAGCCTGCCACGCGACCTTGTGTCCCCAGTGTCGGGCGACCATCAGCGACTACGAAGATATCGGCGGCGCGCTCTTGGATGGCGCCCCGGCTCCTCGGGTCGGGCCCGCCGACCAAGCCTGGGGGGATGGCCTGGCCCAGCAGATGGCCAGCCTGCTCTCGGCCCCCGACCTGCCCGGCGGCGGGATGGGGACGGGGACGGGAATGGGGACCGGGACCGGGATCCCGGCTCGAGCTGGCGAGGCCCACGGGGACAAGGTCCTCCCCTGGCCGCTCTTGGAGATCCTCGGGCCGCTCGCCACCCTCGATTGGACCCGCCCCTTCGACGGCCTCGAGTTCTTCGAGTTCGAGGTCCCCGGGTCCGACACCATCACCAGGCTGACCCGCGCCCACGCCGGCCTGGGCGTCCCCACTCACGCCCACGCCGGGCTCGAGCTCGATCTGGTGCTCACCGGGGGCCTGTTCGACGAGACCCGCAAACGCGAGTTCGAGCGCGGCGACATCCAGTCGGCCGACATCGACATCGTGCACGAGATGACGATCCTGCCCGGCGAGCCCTGCCTGGTGCTCACGGTCAACATCGGCAAGTTCATGCCGCGCAGCCCGGAAGCCGAGGCCATCGCCTCGCTCCTGGGTTGGTAGACGGCAGCGGGAAGCGAGCGAAGCGGGGCCAGAGTCAGACGGCCGCCTGAGCGCGCGAGCGCGCGACAAGCTCGCGCGCGGCTTCGCCCCAGGTCTCATACTCGAAGCCAAAGCCCGCCTCGAGCAGGCGCCCGGGCACCACGCGGCGGCTCTTGAGCAGGAGCTCAGTGTCCGTGCGCATGAAAAATGCCCCGATCCCGAGCATCCATTTGGTCGCCGGCAGACCCAGGCGACGGCCCATGGCCGCACGCAGGTCGGCCATGAACGCACGCTGAGTCAGGGGGGTCGGCGCGCACACGTTCACGGGGCCCGCGAGCTCACTATGGGCGATCAAGAAGTCGATCGCCGCCACCAAGTCGCGCTCGTGAATCCAGGACACGTACTGCGTCCCCCCGTCGACGGGGCCCCCAAAGCCCAGGCGCACGAGCTTGGCCAGGACGGAGAACACACCGTCCGCGTCGGGGCTCATGACCATCGCGGTGCGCAGCGCCACCTTGCGGGTCTCGGGTGTCTGCGCGGCGTCGAGGGTCGACTCCCAAGCTTTGGCGATGTCCACACTCCGCGCCCAGTAGGCCGGCACCCCGACCTCGCTCCCCCCGATGATCCCCCTCGCCTCGTCGTTCGCGGCGTCGTAGCGGTGGGCGTAGATCGTCGCCGTGCTCATCTGCAGCCACAGGGGAGGCGGGCGCTCGGCCGCCGCGATCGCCTCACCCACGACCCGGGTCGAGTCGACCCGCGAGTCGATCATCTGCCGCAGGTTCTCCTCGGTGTAGCGACAATTGACCGTGCGCCCGGCGAGGTTGATGACCACGTCGGCGCCGTCGATCTCGCTGGCCCACGGCCCGAGCGTCTTCCCGTCCCAGTGGCGCAGACGCCAGGGCCTCGCGCCCGAGTCGCCATCGCCATCGCCATTCGCCCGGCGTGAGAGCACCACCACCTCGTCCCCGCGCGCACAAAAGGCGCGCGCAAAGATGGTTCCGACCTGGCCCGACCCCCCTGGGATGACGATCTTCATGCGCCGCCGGACCATAGCAGCCCCGGGTCCAGCAGCCCCGGGTCCAGCAGCCCCGGATCTAGCAGCCCCATCGAGTTCGCGGTCCATCGACTCCGCGAACTCGGGGCTTTGGCTGCAGTTCTTCCTCAGCGCTGTCCTCGCTGTGGGGATGGCGTGTCGATCTCATCGGCCGGCTCGCGGGCCCAGCGAGCGCCCTATCCCCACCCTCCCTGACAAAGGGATCCCAAGCCCACGCCCGAAAACTCTAAAAAAACGAACGGAACCGTCGCCGCCACGGACTTCATTGAAGAGGCGCCCCTCACTGGGCGGCACACAAACCATGGCAATCATCACCTACAAAATCGAAGACGACCGCGGCGGACGGCTCAAGGCTGCAACCCGCACGGCATGCAACTTCTGGAACAGCTACCTCTCCCCCAGCCACCCGATCGTCATTCGGGTAGGGACATTCTGGGACGACAGGAACATCATCGCCCGAGCTTGGGAACCCTATTTCAATGGACCGCTACAGTATGGGCGCGTGCAGTTCAATCGGAAGTTCCTCCGTCAGTACACCGACCCCGAGATCGCAGGAACCATGGCCCACGAACTGGGCCACACGCTCGGATTCGGCTGGAACACCTGGGCCACCCTGTTCGAGAAGGCCGATGGCTCCTTTAGCGAAGCCGCCATCGAGGAGTTGCCGGCCCTGAAGGACATGCTCGTCGAGACCGACTTCGGGCCCGGAACCCGCCACTCACACTGGGACGAGGAGAGATTCGGCGCCGAGCTCATGACCGGGATCAAGGATCACTTCGAGCACGTTTTGCCCGTGACCATCGACGTGATGGGCTTGCTCGGCCATACAGTGACCCAAAGCCTGAGCGAGCCCCGAAAGCTCGACGACCTGCTGCGCGAGGCGGAGGGCCTGCTCTTCAGCCGACGCAGCGAGGCCAAAGCCCTCGACCTCGACTATTTCGAGGTTACGACGATCGAAGAAGAGATCGCGGTCTCAGACGACCGAAGTCGCTGAGCTTCGCCAATCGGTCCCCCCGCGACGTCATCAGATGCACCTGACGGCGCGAGGGATTCAAGCACAGGCTGCTCTAAGCGAGCAGCTCGGTCAGGGGGGAGCGCTCGAGGCTCGGGTCCCCAAAGTCGCTGATCAGCTGATCGCCGTTGCGCAGCCCAGCTGCGCTGCCCAGGGTGTTGAGCAGGCGGGCGTGGTTGGCCGAGGCCCCCTCCCCGCCGCTGGCCTGAATGTACTGACCCTGGCGCAGGAAGTTCCCCGCCCCGCCCGCGATGACGACAGGGACATTGGTCCGTGCGTGTCCGGGGCCCGTTCCATTGTCGTTGTACCAGATGCACATACCGCAATCGATGAGCTTGCCGGCGTCCGGGAGCTCGTAGGCCTCGAGGAGATCGAGGAGATAGGCGAAGGTCGAGGCGAAGTGGCGATCGACCATGCCGTGCAGCGCGTCGGCGTCCTCGATCAGATCGCCACTGTTGTCGTGTGAGGCCCGGCGGTGCGAGATGAAGTGGTAGTTCTCCATCAACGAGTCGTCGTCGAAGTTCCGGTAGCGAGTCGAGCCGTCGTTGCCCGATCCGACCTGGATCGAGACGGAGCGCGTGTAGCCACAGGCCACAGCCAGGGCCGCCACGTGCATGTGGGCCTTGGCGGCAGCCAAGACCTCGTCGCCGTTGTTGCTCCCGTAGCCCGGCGACAGGCCTTCGAGCGCCGCCAGCTGATCCTCGGCGAAGTTGCAGGTCAGGTTGTTCTCGAGGTCCCGGATGCTGTCAAAATGGAGCTGGAGGCGCTGCAGGTCGCTGCTGCTCAGCTCCGGCGAGGCCATCAAGGTCTGCATTTGATCGCGGACGAGATCGTTGACGCTCTGCTGGCGAGCGAGCAGCAGCTCGAGCTGGTTGTTGTCCAGACCCATGATGGTCTGGTAGCCGATCAAGGGGTTGTGCAAGGCCGCGCGCCGGTTCCCCGACCCCCGATACGAGATGCAGGGACCCCCGAGCCAACCACCGCTCATCCCGCTATAGAGGACCAGCGAGTCGCGCCCATCCGGGTTGAGCTCCCGGCCGATACGGTGGTCGAGAGACTCGCCGCTGGCCTCCGAGTCGCCACCTTGTGCAGCGACAGTCGGGCCCCGCGCGGTCAGGCCTTGGAGAGCTCCACGGGCATGTCCGTCGCCGTAGTCGAAGGGATACATGTTGACCCCCCCGACCACCAAGAGCCGGTCGAGGTGATCGCTCAAGACCTCGAGGGCCCGACCCTCCACGTTCCCGGGGTTCAGGGCCCCGTAGGCGTGCGGCCAAAACCGCTCGGCCTCCTCGCCCAGATCCGTGGTCTGAGCCGCGGCGACGCCGTTGGCCTGACGAAAGAAGATAGCGAAGGGTTCGATGCCCTCGGAGGCGGCCTGAGCCCGGCGGGGCGCGAGGCCCTCGAGGAAGGGCAGGCCGAGCGCGACGCCGCCCAAGCCCGCCAAAAAGGCGCGGCGACCAGAATGGGAAAATTTGCTCGAAGAGTTCATGGCAGCTCCTGGGCGGCGCGGGTGAGGAAGGCGGGCGAGACCGTGAGCGCGATCAGCAGGTCGTGGAGCGACTGTTGCTCGTTGAGGGACGCGCCCCCGAGTCGGTCGATCATGGGTCGATCCGCGCTGGTCGACTTCTGACCGGTGGCATACTCGATCCAGTGCTCGACGTAGCACTGGTGAACCCGCTCACTCGCCGCCAAGACATCGGCGAGTTCGACCGCACCGGACACGGGCTCGCTGTAGTCGCCGAGGGTGACCTCGACCGCCGTGTCGACAGGTTGACCGTTGTCGATGTCGCGCCAGGCTCCGATCGCGTCGAAGGACTCGAAGGCGAAGCCGAAGGGGTTGATGGTCGCCAGGTGGCAGGTCGCGCACAGGACGTCGGAGGTGTGCGCCGCGACCCGCTCGCGGTTGGTCTGCCCAGGCTCGAAAGGAGGCAGGGCCGGCACACCGTCGGGTGGCGCCCCGAGGTCTAGACAGGCGACGCGCCTGGCCATGAACACCCCACGGTGGATGGGGTCCGGGTCGAGGGAGGTGGAGTTGGCCGCAAGGAAGCCGACTTGCGTGAACAGACCGCGGCGCTGCGTGGGGTCGAGGTCGACGTGCACAAACTCGTCGCCGCTGATCCCCTCGACGCCGTAGACCGCAGCCAGCGACTCGTCGATGAAGGTCTCGCTCGAGGTCAGCAGGGTCGCCAGTCCGCCCCCGCCTCCGAACACGACGTCGCGGATGAAGCGCTCGTGCTCCTCGAGCGCGAGCTCGGCCAGGTTCTCGGGCGCGTCCGGGAACGCGTTGGCCGAAGGCGCGATCGTACTGATCTTGTCGACCTCGAGCAGCTGATGATGGAAACGGACGACGACCTCGCCCGCCCGATCATCGTCGAGCATGCGCTCGGCCTGAGCGCTGACTTCAGCGATGCTCATGAGCGAGCCGGCGGCCGCGGCCGCGAACAGCTCCTCGTCGGGCATGGTGTTCCACAGCAGGTAGGACAGGCGCGAGGCGACCTCGTAGTCGCTCAGGGGGATGACCCCGTCGACGATCTCGCTGCTGCTCTCGACCCGGTACAGAAACAGGGGCGACTGAAGCACGGTCTCGAGCACGTGCCGGACCCCGGCGGCGAAGGGGTCGAGCCCGTCGTCGTAGAGCGCGGGCGCGGCCTCGAAGATGGAGATCAGGTCGCCGGTCTCCTGCTCGGTGAGCGGCCTCCGGTACGCGAGCGTCCCAAAGTGATCGATGAACGAGAGCATCCGCTGCTCGTCCCCCATCCCCTCGTCGGGCAGCCAAGTGGCCAACAAAGCGGGGTCTGAGACGACCTGCTCCGAGAGCGTCCCGGCGGCCACGCGGTATCCGGTCCACAGCGCCTCATCGACCTCGAGGGCGCTCGCATCGTTGTCGAAGATGAATCCTGCGACGAGAGGGTCGTCGCGAAACAGGTTCGAGAGACCGCTGACCTCACCGAGACCGAAGATGTCCTTGGTGGTGTTCTCCCACTGCTCGTGAGTCAGCCTATAGACCCTGGGCGAGGGCGCGGGCAGCTCCTCCCCCGAGCTGCCGTCGCCCGATCCGTCGCCCTCACCACCGTCCTCCCCCTCTCCCACGCTGTCGGCGTCGCCGTCCTCGCCGACTTCGTCGCGGTCGTCCCCGACACCCTGGTAGCAACCGAGGAGCGAGAGCGACCACGCGAGCGCACCCACCGTCAGCCACGGACGAATTGTCGTGCTCACCATGGAGTCACCATAGGGGGCCTTCATTCAGTACATCAACTGATTATTTTTCAACGGTCGATCGAGGGACCGTCGTTACGGCCTCGTCAATGTGAAGCAAGCGATCACCATGACGGTATCTGCAACGCGAGGCCGCGAGACTTCAGCGAGCGCATTTCCAGGAAGCGAGCCCACCCGATCATCCGTCCGGCGATCGTCCATTGGATCAGCTCGATGAAGTTCTCACTCGGCCCCGGCGCCCAGGATTGGTCTGATGCCCAGTTCAGCGCCACAGCAAGGTCGCGTCGGTGAGCAGCCGACCGGAGATCGAGCTCGGCCCGGATCCCCGGCGAAACCCCAGCTTGGTCACCGCGCCCCTCGACCAAGCTGTCCCAGAGCTTCTCGACCAGACGAAGACGACCGTCTCCGGCCGGCCGAAGGGCGGCCTCTACACACGAATCCGCCACGACTTGCGTCGTTTGCTCTTTGCCGACCCCGTTCTCGCGCGCAAGGACGGCCCGCGCCAAACACGGTGGCCGAGTGATGACCAGTGGTCCAACCATTCCCGCCCGGCAAGAGATTCGACCTTCTCCTAGAGTTCCGCGTCGAGGTCGAAGACTCGGACAAGCTGCTCGAGGGCTGTTTCGACCCACCGAGGAGCGATGGGATCCGCCGCGACGACCTGCCAGCCCGCCCCCACCCGCGCCTCTTGTTCTGGACCCATACTCCTCACGACGAGCGCGACCCTTTGCGACTCCCAAGTCAACTCGACCCCGGCTTCGGTCTCCGCCGCACCTCGCGGACCAATCCGGGGTCGCGGCAGCCCCCGTCCCATCAGCTGCTCCACCCCCACCGCGAGCTCAGGCGGCAATTCCGTGAGTTGCTCGCGAAAGGTCAGTTCGTCGAGTTCAGGGAACGGCCCGACCAACCTCACGACGCACTCCTTGCAACTCGGCACGATCTTCTGCACAGCCCTTTTGTAGTGCTCGAGCTGTACCTGGTAGTTGCGCCAGCCAGGCGAGTCCCGCGGGGGGAGGTCGCTCTTCCAATCGACGACGTACCACCGCTCGCGGCTCTCGTCGGTCGGAAAGGTGAGATCGATCCTCCCCGAGACTACGCACTCATGCTCATCGTCTCGGTAGGAGAAGGGGACCTCGACCCAGTGCTCAGGGGCAATGCGCGCCATCTTGAGGACGTGACTCTCGAGAATACGCAAGAGTATCTGTCTGCACAGCTGCGTCCGCTCGGACCCGACGCCGAGCTCCCGAGCGAGCCCAGGCAGGAGCGCCTCGACCCGAGCCCGCTGTCGCTCCTCGCTGGCGCGATAGTCGAGGTTCTCCATCACCGCGTGGACGAGTTTGCCCCCCAGCACTCCGACCGCCGAGCGCGGTCCCGTGACACGCTCGACCGAGGCGAGCTCATGCACGGTCTTCCACGCTGTGCTCTCCCGCCTTCCCTGAGCGATCGCATCCAGCGTCTGCCGATGCCAGAGCTGCGTCGGGTCAGCCTCCTGTGGCTCGTCGGGCGGCGCGTCGAGCCAGGCGTCGACCTCGGCATCGAGGCCGGTGAAGGTCTCTCCCCCCCCTCTCGGGGCGGGCAAGCTCATCGGGTCGATCGAAGTCGCCAGCGCGAGCCCGCTGGCCAAGTGTTCGCGGATCAGCTTGCTCTGCTCACGGTCGACGATGACGAGCTGGTCCCGAGCCCGGGTCGCGGCCACGTACATCCACCGGCGCCGCTCGGCTTTGTTCGCTAGCTTCTCCTCGTCTTCGTAGCGGGCCCAGTCGACGAGGCGCAGCGCCCCCAGCTTGAGGGTGACCTTCTTTTCGTGGCGATCGACGGCTGCCTGCACGCCCTCGGCTCGACGGCGGGCGAAACACAACACCACGATGGGCGCCTCGAGGCCCTTGGCCTTGAAGTAGGAGGTGATGCGGACGGCCTCTTCGCCGACGTCGACGCGCGAGAGGTCCTGTTCCTGATCGAGGTCCCCGAGCAAGCGCAAGACCTCGGCGGGGGAGCGAGCCCTGAGCTCCAGTTGGCGGATGAGCGCGCGGAGCTTGTCGAGGTTGGCGAGCCTGGCCTCGCCGTCGCGCAGCAAGGCCCACACAGCTGCCGCACGGCTGCGCTCGAGGGCCTCATCGAGGAGCGCGACCCAGCTCCGACGCCCGCGGCGGCGCGCGAGGCTGCGCAAGATCGAGAAAGCATCGGCGACGGGCCCCTCGGGGGTGTTCGGCACACCATAGCGCCACGCCCCACCCGCAGCGCGATGCCTGGCGAGATCCTCCCAGGTCAATCCAAATAGACCGCGAAGCACAAACACCGTGCTTTGCTCGTCGCCGGGTTCATTCAGGCACTCCAGGACCGCGATCGCCAGACGGATCTCATCACGCAAAAAAAGGGACGTCCCACCTTCGACCACCGCGGGGATGCCCGCGCGCGTGAGTGTGTCTTGTAGCGTGTCGGCGTTGGCCCATGAGGGCAAGAGCAACATGATGTCCGACCAGACGACCGGCCGCCGCTCCCCGTGACGCTCATCGACGACCTCCCCACTCCGCTCCAGCTCGAGTATGTAGCGCACCACCGCAGCGAGCTCGTCGAGGTCGCTGGCCGCCGGGGGCAGGGGCAGGCGCACGACCGGAGTCAGCAGCGCGGGTTTGCGATGAGGATGCTGAGGCTGGTAGCCCGGGAGATCGCGAAATGTCGAGTTGACCCACTCGACGATGCCGGGGACCGAGCGGAAGTTCTCGCTGAGCGACAGCCTTTCGCCATCTTGGGCCATCAGCCACTCGAGCCGACGCCAAATGGTCTGATCGGCGCGACGAAACCGATAGATCGACTGCTGGATATCACCGACGGCGAACAACCGACCGCTGCGGGGTGGGTGGGCATCCCACTCCCCGCTCGCAGCGGGATCGCGTGTGAGCAGCATCGCTACCTCGGCCTGAATGGGATCGGTGTCCTGCACTTCGTCGATGAGCACAGCCTCGAGACGCTCGGCGAGGCGCGCACGTGCGTTCGGACGCTCACGCAGCAGCCGCGCCGCGCGAAACAGCAGGTCGTCGTAATCGGCGACGGCGGCACCAGCCTTGGCACGATCGATCTCCGGCAAGAAATGCTCAGCCAGATCTCGAACGACGAGGCCATGAAGCTTCTCGACTTCATGGTTTCGCCAGGTGCGAAACTGTCTCACGACCCTAGCGAAGACCTGTTTTCCCTTGCCTGGCCAATCGACCTTGCGCCCAAGACGAAGGCTGCCCTTGACTCCCTCACCGCTCGCCAGCACACGCACGACTGCTTCGACCGGCGGCCGGGTATAGGCATCTTGCAGCACCGCGAACAGTCCCCGGGTCGAAAGCAGCAGCTTGTCGAGCCTTGGGTTCGTGCAGGCCCTCGCTGCGGTGAAAAGATCCTCCGCCAAAATCCTAAGCTGCAGATAGGAGTCTGCAGGCTCAAAGCTATAGAAGCTGTACGCGGGTCGGAGGTCGCGGTAGCCGAGCAAGCGCTGCGCCCCCTCGCGCAAGGTCCAGGGCTCGACGAGCTGGTAGATGACCAAGCTGGCTGCACGGTGACGGCGACGAAAGCCCGCTTCCCAGCGGCGGTACCCCTCGGCAACCTCGGGCGAGGCGAGGATATCGGGGACCACCTCCGTGTCGGGTGCCCACCCTGCAGCGAAGGACTCGGCGGTTAAAAGGTGCCTACAAAAGCCGTGAATCGTCGAAATCTCCAGTGAGGAGAGGCTGGAGAGGAGGCCCTCCGGGACGGGGAGCCCCGCGGCCAAGCGGTGCTCCAGTGCGTCGCGGACCCGCGCCTGCAGTTCCCCCGCGGCCTTCTCCGTGAAGGTGATCGCCGCGATGCGGGAGGCGGGCGTCCCCTGCACCATCAACTCGACGACCCGCTGAGTCAGCACGCTGGTCTTGCCCGACCCCGCGCCCGCCGACAGCGCAATCGAGCGATTCAATTCTCGGACCGCACGGTCGCGGGTCCCCTGATCCTGCGCTTTCATGTCGGCCTCCTCGGTGTGGCGGGCCACGCCTCCCCGTGCACGTAGCCGACGTCGTGCTCGGCCGTGAGCCGCAGCGGGTGCTTCGAGCCCCAGGGCCACCAGCTACCCCCCATCACGCAAGTGCTGGCGAAGGTCAGGCGCCGGGTGACGAGCGCCGCCTCGACAGCCGCCTCGCCCTCGACCATCGCCCCGTCGAGAGCGACCACACGCAGCTTGGTGACCTCAGGTCGGACCATCGCGCTGAGCACCAGCTCCGTTGCATCACGGGCCAGCTGCCCGCGCGCCGGCTTGGCCCTGCGCAGCTGTGCGAGCTCGCTCCCCACACCCACACGCCGGCCGATCTCCGTCTCGACGACCCATGGAAGCCCAGACACCACACATCCCGTCACCAACCCACGCCTACCCCGGGGCAGGGCGCCCACCAGCTCGAGCTTCGCTACCCGCTGCCGCGCCAAGCCGCGCAGGAGCGCCACCATCTCGTCGTCGACGTCATCTCGATACTCGCGCCAGCTCGCCATCGCCCGCTCCCAGGCCGCCTCGAACCCGGGGATGATCGGGATGATCGGGATGATCGGGATGATCGGACACATCGGCCCGCCCGCATCCAGGGCCTCGCCGAGGGCATCGAGGATCATCCGGTCTTGAAAGCTCGGGCGCAGGGGGTCGGAGCGGTCGTAGAGCCGGACAGGGCTCCGAATGCCCAAGACCTCTTCGACCAGGTAGGCGCCTGGACTGACGATGAACTTGGTGATCTTTCTGGGCTCGAGGGGGGCTCCATCCAAGCCAGGAACATCGATCAATGTCGGCGGCATCCGGCCCGTCCATGGAGTCGGGTCGTCACTCTCGAGGCCGCGATGGAGCCCGAGCAGCCCACGCGTCGACGGGCTCGCCGCGATCCGACACAGCCCCCTCCGAGGGTCCGAGACCACCGTCGCCACGCGATGCTCGAGGGGACTCAGCGCGCGCGCAGCCTCCCTCGGCCATGGCCGCGCTCGACTCCCCACCCGCACGCGCTGCTCGTCGAGGTCAGCGTAGCTCGCCCGCCGACCCAGGAGCGTCGACATGACCTCGAGCATGAACACGCTCGGTGTCAGCGGCCGGCCTTCAAGCAGCTCCGTCGCCGGTGACGAGAGCCACAGACGTCCGTTGCAGGAGCCCACGGCGGCGGCAAAGCGGCGGGTCTCGAGGTTCTGAAGCTCGCGGCTCGGGAGCAGTTCGGTGCCGAGTTCGTCGTTGAGCTGTGCGATCAGAGCGTCGGGCAGGATCGGGTCCTCACTGGGACGGCGCGGAAACCGACCCTGGACCAGCCCCGTCACGACAACCAGCTCGAAGCTGCCACCGAGCAGCCCCATGGGGGTCGTCACTCGGACGGCCGGATCCGACAGCCGGCCGCCCAGCGCGGCGCCGGCCCCGAGGTCGTAGCGCAGCTGAGCGAGAGCGGCCTCGAGGGGCTGCGTGGTCCCGATACCAGCGGGCCCCCACCCGCGCAACAGCTGCGAGACTCGAGCGAGGTCGGGCGACGGACGCCACCAGCGGCGCAGAAAATCGATCCATCGGCCGGCGTGAGTGCCGAGCGTCGCGGGTCCGCGGAAGCGGCGGAAGGTGCCATCGAAGACCCGCAGTGCGCGGATCAAATTCTGCCCCGCGCGCCGGTCTCCCGCAGGGTCCTGAGCCTCATCATCGACCGCTGCGACCCAGGCCTGCACAGCAGCGATGATCGTAGACGTGTCGATGACGGCTCCGCAGCGCGCGAGGATCTTCCGCCAGCGTCCACGCCCCTCCGTCCCGTGTGCCCCCAATGCCTCCCCCAGGCGAAGGCCGGGCAGACGCAGCAGCTCGTACCACAAGGGCACCGTTTCTCTACCTGCGGCGATCTCCAAGCAAGACGACAAGAAGCGCGCGGCGGGAGCGGTCGACAGCGGCGGACCGACGAGCCAAGTCGCAGGCAGCTGCATGTGTTCGAAGTGCTCGCGTAAGACCACGACCTGCTCGGGATCAGGGAGTACGACGGCGATTCGGTCGAGAGGCATGCCTCCACGCACCGCGTCGAGGACCACACGTGTGGCCTCGCCCAGCTCACGCACATCGTCGGGGGTACGCGCGAGGGTCAGGCTCTCATCCGCTGCGATCGGCTGTGAAGGATGTGAAGGAGGAGAGAACAGACGGCGAGCGAGGCTCGCCAGGGCCGTGTCATCCCTGCGCTGCACATCGAAACAGAAACAGCCTTCGGAGCGAAGCGCTGCGCGAAGCCCCCTCGGCGCGTGCTCCAGATTGTTCCAGGGTGGGAGCTGGACCTCGGCGTGGGGGTAGCTCCCAAACCAAGCGTGGAGGACCTCGTAGATCTGCGGTGCCAACAAACGGTCCCCGAGGACCACCGCCCCTTTCCACAGGCTCGAAGCGATGCCCCGGTGTGCCGCCTCGGCGAGGGACGCCATCGAGTAGAGTCTGTCGACATCGCGCTGCGCGGCCACACCACGCATCAGCTCGGCGAGGATCCGCAGACGATCCGCATAAGCGGGGCCTTCGAGCTGCTCGAGCTGCTCTGGAGTGACGCTAGCGCTCTCGAGAGTCTCAGTCGCCCGCGCCAGGGCCATCGCCCAACCCGGGTTGGACAGAGCCTCGCCGTGAGACTCGAGGAGGCCCTCATCGTCGAAGCGACGCAAGAGCTCGGCGATCGCTGCGCCTCGCCAACCGCCGGGCTCGGACCGCAAGCCACGCCTCGCTAGTTCGCGGTGAGCGAGGGCGCGGACCATCCGCTCGGGCGTCGAGAATTCGACGCGGATCAGGTGGCCGGTGAGGGCGATCTGCTGTCGCGCGAGGTTTCCGTTGGACTCCGAGGGCGTGATGACGAGAATGGGAGCGGTCGAGGTTTCGGCTCGGCCGCGCACGTCTTGGATCGCCTGTTCGAGGGCGAGGCCAAGCGGGGATGGGGCACAGAGGGGCATTTAGGCATCGATACTAACAGCCGGCGCCCGTCGTCGTGATCTCGACAAAGCGTCCCGCGAACCCACCCAAATGTTCAGGCAATGACCAAACTCGACACAGCGACGACAAGCGCTCCTTCCGGTGCGGGAGATGATGTTTCAATGGTAGGTCATCGTCACAGAGTCGACCCATTCGCCTGGGCCGCAATGTGATGGTCCCCGATGGGGAGTAAAACACACGACATGAGCACCCACCGACAACTCGAAGGTCTCGATATCGAGCGCGTACGGTTCTCGCATGAGCGTGAACTCGGCGAGGCGCTCACCCAGATCCCTGGTTTTGCGCTCCATCGTACCGCGAGGCGGCGAGGGCATCCGTCGGCGTCTGCTGGCGAGCTCCTTGCGTTTGACACCATCCATGGCGCCCCAGGCCTACGCCCAGGCAGAGGCCGCCCGCCGAGCGCTCGGCGGCTTCGAGGGGCAGCTTGAACTCTATCAGTCGGCAGGCCGCGAAAATGCTGCGCTCCACTTCGTGCACAGCCCGATCCTCCTCGAGATCCAAGGCCGCATGCTCTCGCTGCTGGATGCCGACGCCGGTGTCGCCTTGTTTGGGCATGAGCTCGGCCACTACTTGGCTCACGGCCCATGGACGGAGCTCGGCGCCACAGCGTTGACCGGACAAGTCCTCGCCGAAGAGGGTCTGCTCTGCGACCGAGATGCCGCCATCGCCATGCGCCTGGTTGTGGCCCGAGAGATCACCGCCGATCGTTTTGGCCTGCTCGCTTCACGAG
>CAYVJQ010000035.1:0-6075 GCA_964451725.1 uncultured Nannocystaceae bacterium
GTCGCCAGACTCCGTGTCGCCAGACTCCGTGTCGCCAGACTCCGTGTCGCCAGACTCCCCCGTCTCTCGGGGTTCCTCGTCGACGTAGACCACGGTCGCACGCTCGTATCCGGTGTCCGACCTGACCACCAGATCGTGGACCCCCTGACCCAGCTCCACGTCTGCGAAGGTACAACCCTCGAGGCAGGCCTCCGTGCCGATGAGCATGTTGTCGATCGAGAGCTCGACGGTCGAGATCTCCTGGTCGTCAAAGCCCTGGTAGATACCGATGACCACGTCGAATGTCGCGGGCGCCTCGGCGTACTCGGCCCCCGGCAACGGCTCGATGAACCACAGATTGGAGAGGTCGAAACCCGTCCCTTCTTCAGCCTCCCCAGCATCGGTCGTTGCTCGAGCATCTGTAGCGACGAGGCCCGCTGTCGCGGCCGTGACGGCGAGGGCCGTCAGGACGAGGCACTTTGAAAACGCGGTTTTCATGGTCCTCTGGGTGTACCTGCGCGCCCCGAATCGATCATCGCCAGACGAGAAGCTATGAATTCGGGCTTCTAGAGCCGATTTGGGCTCTCGATCGCGCCTGGTCGAGCTGCTACACTCACGGGGTGAAGGGTCGCATGTACATCTGCACGCTCGCGCTGCTGGTCGGCGCTGTGAGCTGCGAGAGCGAGCCCGACCCCTACGCCACGGCGAGCCAAGAGAGCGACTCCTACTACTATGGGTTCTCCTGGGTCCGCTCGGGTGCACTCGCCGGGATGCCCTACCCCGGCCGCGGGGACACTCTCGAGAATCGTCTGGCCTACCTCGAACAAGAGGGGGTCGAGGTGTTGTTCTCTCTGACCGAGTCCTCGACCCCGGCCGAGGTCGCGGCCGACTACGGGATCTCACTGATCCACATCCCGGTCCGCGACTTCACCGCGCCGAGCCAGGCTCAGCTCTTGTATTTTCTCGACGAGGCCCAAGCCGCGATGGATGCCGATCTCGCCGTGGGTGTGCACTGCTTCGGCGGGCGCGGGCGAACGGGAACCTTCCTTGCAGCGTGGTTCGTCCACGAGGGGATGACCGGCGCAGAGGCGCTGGCCGAGGTCCGACGCCTGCGTCCCGGCTCGGTCGAAACCAAGACCCAAGAGCAAGCGATCTACGAGCTCGCGCTCACCCTCTCTGGCGAGCAGCCATAAGCCGAGCCGGGCGAGCAGCCATAAGCTGAGCCTGCGGGCCGCGACAAGCCGAGCCTGCGAGCCCCGACAAGCCGAGCCCGCGCCAAGCCGAGCCTGCGAGCCCCGACAAGCCGAGCCTGCGAGCCCTGAACGGCAGCGAACACAGACCGAGCGAAGCCGGGCCTCCTCCCCCTTTGAGCGCTCTCCGTCTCGAGGTCGCCTCGCTCCCTCGTTTGGCCTCCGACCGCGCTCCGATGGAGAGGTTGGAGTCCAGCGGGTACCATCTCGCCGCGCATGTCCACCGCCACCACCGCCACTCACAGTCCCCTCGACCGAGAGATCGAGGAGATCGAGGCGCTCGACTTCGAGAGCTTGGCCAGCCGGGCCCACACGCTGCGTGAGCGGATCAACCGTTTCCGTGAGGCCCTCGCCGCCTACTTCGTCGACCGGCGCCACGTCATCGACCTGATGACGGTCTGCGCGGTCGCCAAAGAGCCACTCCTGCTCGTGGGCGTGCCGGGAACGGCGAAGTCGGACCTGGTCACCAAGTTTCGCGACGCCCTGGGCATCCCCGCGGAGGACTACTTCGAATACATGCTGACCCGGTTCACAGAGCCCGCCGAGGTCATGGGCCCCATCGACATCAATCTGTTGCGGGAGGGTCGCTACATTCGCCGAGCCCAGGGCAAGCTGCCCACTGCGCGCATGGTGTTCCTCGATGAGATCTTCAAGTCGAACTCGGCGATCCTCAACTCCCTGCTGACGATCATCAACGAGCGCAAGTTCTACCAAGACGGCCAGCCTGTACCGGTTGCACTGGATATCCTGTTGGCGGCCACAAACGAGATTCCAGAGCACGCGGAGCTCGCGGCCCTCAAAGACCGCTTCTGTCTGAAGATCGTCACCCACTCCGTCCAGGACGATCACTTCTTCGAGCTCATCGACGCGGGCCTCGACGCCCAGACCCAGCGCGACCTCAACCGCAAACCCTGGGTCGAGGGACACGCGAGCTTGGTGGATCTGTTGGCGGCCAACCGCTACCTGACCTTGCAGATGGCGCGCCTCGAGCCCCAACCCGACGGCTCGACTCTGCGAGACCGACACCTCTATTTTCCCGAGCCCCTGCTGCGCGAGTTCCATCGTCTGATCAAGACCCTGAGCCGCGAGGACGGGGTGTTCATCAGCGACCGCAAAGTGGTGAAGCTCTACAAGCTGCTGCGCACCCGCGCCTGGCTGTTTCACGGGGGCAAGGTCGAGCGCGAAGACCTCGGCATGCTCGCGTACCTCGGCGAGACCCGGGAAGAGCTGGCCCTGCTCGAGGACAAGGTCCCCCGCTTGCTCGGGCTGGCCTGATGGAGCCGAGCTGATGGAGTTGGGCTCGACCAAAACCCACGCGTGGGTCGGGACGGGTCTCGCGCTCATGCGCGGGGTGCCTGCCAGCCCCGAGCGCGTGGTCGAGAGCGGCCCGTGGCTCGAATCCACGCTCGAGATCATGGCCCTGCTCCCACCTCTGGGCGTGATCACGGATCTCGGTCGACTGTTGACCTGGGGCCAGTTCGACATCGCGCGCTCGGAGCAGATCGCAGACCTGGCCCTGCGCGCGGCGGTCGACAGCTACGAAGAACACCTGCTGGGACGACTGGCCGCAGACCACCGTCTCGATGCGGCCCGCGACGCCCTGCTCCGCCTCCCGCCGGGATTGCGCCCGGCGGCGGTCGCCGTGTTCATCGAACAGATCCTCGCGCGAGTCGGCGCCGCCGAGACCCTCGACTCGCCGGGCCCCGCCGCCCTGCGCCGCGTGCTCCACATGCCGCCGGCGGAGCTGATCGAACTCGGGGAGGCCTGCCTCGCCGATCCCGCGCAGGCGCCTCTACGCCGCGACCTCTGCTCACGCTACGGGGCCCTGGCCAGGGGGGCGCGCCGCCATCAGTCGCTGATCAGCGATGTGGAGCTGTTCACGCTGGAGAACCATCTGGCGCTGCGCAGCGCCTCGAAACGCCTCGCCATGGCCCAGATCGCCGAGGCCGCCCAGGCTATCGAGCGCAGTTTGCCGGTTCGGGTGCGACGCAGCGAGACCAGCCGCGGGCGCACACCGACGCGGGTGGAAGACGAGAGCACCTATCCAATCGGTGGCTACGCCTCGATCTCGACCATCGGTGGGATCGAGAGCCTGGTCAGCTCGGAGCTCATCTACATGAACCCGCCCGAGGAGCGCAGGGCCGGACACGTCGATCTCTTCGACGTCCGCTGGGCGGCGGGCGAGCTGCTCAAGTACACACGCGACGAGAGCGTCTACACCCGCGAGCGGCGAACCATCAGCTTCGCCCTGTGCCCCGATCTCGACCGCGCGCGCATCAAAGATCCACAGCTCCCCTGGCAGCGCCTGGTGATCGCCGTGGGTGGCGTCGTCGCCGGTATTCGCAAGCTCTGCGCCTGGCTCGACGAGGCGCAGCTGCACCTGCGTCTGCTGGTGATCGCCTCCGCCGATCCTCAGCTCGGTCCCCGACCGGAGACCGAGCAACCACTGGCCGGCGAGGCCGCCCTGACCCAGCTGATCTTGCGCGAGTTCGTGGAGTCGGGCGTATTCGAGGTCCTGGAGCTGCCCGACCAGGCCGCCGCTCGCAGCTCGGCGACAGAGGCCGCCTCGATCGGCGGCAGTGACCTGATCTGGCTGTTTGGAGACGGCCCACCGCCGCGCCCTCCAGGTTCGGAGGACGGAGGCCGCGGCCCCGCGCTCACCGAACACGCGCTGAACGTCGATCGACTCGAACCCCTGCTGTGGCTGAACGTGAATGAGGACCGCTGTGAACCGAGCCCGCGCTTCGCCCATGGCTGGGACGCGTGGACGAGCGCTTTCGGACAGCTGTTGCGAGCGCTGGTTTGAACCACCGGCCGGTATTCCATCACAGTGGCGCAATACGATGTCGACGACCTCGGTCACCGAACTCGTGAATCGAGTCCATCGTGAATCGTTGGATTGCGGGACCGGACCACCTGTGTCCATTCATCCCTGAAGGTGAGGCGCCCGCGCATCCCGAGCGCTTCCGCGGCTTCAGCGATCCGTCTCCAACCAGCCGATATTATCCTCTGACAAACATTGGTAGGCTGAGTGGGACGTGGACAGGCAGGCCAAGCCAGTGAAGCCCTTCTCACTCCAGCGCACCGCACTCCGCAGATCGCAGTGGAGCACGGCGCGCTGGGGACTCGCCTCTTGTCTCGCCACCTCGCTGCTGGGTTGTGGTGGAAATTCTCCCACGGCGGTCGCTCGGAAGGTGCCACTGAGCGCAGAGGCCGAGCTCGCGGCGACCCAGGGCGCGGAAGTCAGCGCACGTCTGGCCCCCTTCCATGCCGCGGTCTTGGAGCTCGGCACGCCCACATACCTGCCCTGCCCCCGCCTCTCCGGCCCGGCGATCAACATTTCCTGGGGTCGCCTCGACCACATGATCGACGGCGTCGCAGCGACCGACGCCCACGCCGTGGACTCGGGCGACCCCCTGCCCTTCAACGACAAGACGTTCCGAAATCCAAACCTGTTCCGCGGCGTGGGCCTACACAGGGCCGAGCCCAGGCAACTCGAGGACATCGCCCGAGCCCGCGCGGCCATCGACACCTTCGCGTACCTGCGGGTCGCCAAGACGACCCACTACCTCCAACCCCAGCTCACCGACGACGGCGAGTTTAGGCCGGGCTCCCTCGAGGGCTGGATACTGGTGTTCGATACTCGAGCGACACTGGTCTGTGCAGTCTCGGCCGCGGTCGAGAGCAGCGAGAGTGTCGAAATCAGCGCTCCAGACGCCAGCGACAGCCCGCGCGTGGCGAAGGCCAACACTGCGGCCCTGACCGTCGACCTGACTCGGCGCCTGGCCGGAGCGCTACGTGAAGCGGCCAAGCCCCAGCCTCAGAACCCGGCCCCGGCCCCAGACCCGGCCCCGGCCCCAGACCCGGCCCCGGCCCCGGACCAATAGAGGGGAAAACCACAGCCGGATCGGCCTGTGGCGATCACGGGTCGGCGATGGCCTCGATGCGTGGTCCCTTCGCCTGATCCAAGCGCGACCGGGGCGGCGGCCATCGGCCATCCATGCGAGGGACGCCAAACTCCGGCATGCTTGGGACATGCGTCAGTGGTCACGGACGAGTTCGAGCACGGTCTTGTGTCTGGGGCTCTGTCTGGGGCTCGGCTGCGGATCTCAAACTGGGGTGAGTGTCGCCCCCGGCGAGAGCGGCGGACCAGACCCGGCACTCGCGCGAGCCCCCGAACCCGAACCCGACGGGGACGGCGACGGCTTTCGAGACAGCACCGACGCCTGCCCCGAGCAGGCCGGCATCGCGCCCGCGGGCTGTCCTCTGCTCGACAGCGACGGCGACGGGCCTCTCGACCCGGACGACGCCTGTCCCCACGCCTGCGAGACCTACAACGGCTTCGCAGACGCCGACGGATGCCCGGACGATATCCCCGACGCACTCCTCCAGATCCTCGGACCGATCGAGGGGCTGACCTTCGAAACCGACAGACCCGCGGTCGCCTCCAGCTCCCACGTCGCGCTCGACGCCATCGCCCAGACCCTGCTCGCCTATCCCGAGGTCGAGATTGCGATCGAGGGCCACCGAGACGATCACAGCGAGCCCGTCGACAGCCGCCGCTTGGTCACCCGCGACCGAGCCGAGTCGGTGATGCAGTACCTGGTCGCGGCGGGAGTCGCCCGCGACCGGCTCGAGGCGGTCGGCTACGGCGAGACACGACCGATCGCCTCCAACAAGAACGCGGACGGGCGGGCACAGAACCGGCGCGTGGAGCTGGTGTTGAAGGTCACCCACGACTCCAGGGCCAAGGTCTGCCAGGCCGCCCCGGTCCCCTGAGCCCGGAGCACAGGTGGACTCGAACACAGAGCGAGGCGGGGTGACCGAGCGGAACCCGTGGCGCGCG
>CAYVJQ010000035.1:6175-34247 GCA_964451725.1 uncultured Nannocystaceae bacterium
CCACCGGGGCACCTCGAACCCGGTGCGGACCCGGGCCAGTGCGGAGGCTGCCACGTCGCCGTTGCCCGGGAGTGGGCCCACTCCCGCCACGCGATCGCCTGGTCGGACCCGCTCGTGCAGGCCGAGTACGCGGCCGCCCCCGATCCGAGCTGCCCGGCCTGCCACGCACCCGGGCGCCCTGTTCTCGACAGCCCTGCGCTCGCGGCTGGCGGCGACATCGGCTGTGGGAGCTGTCACCTTCCAAACCCACCGGACGCCCTGGGCCGCCCCCACATACACACGAGCGGGGATCGTCGAGCGCACGCCGCTCGCCCCGGCATCGAGGCTTGCGGCGACTGCCATCAGTTTCACTTCCTGCGTCTATCCGCTCCCCTATCCCCTTCCGAGCGGGGGCGAGCTGTCCCCTATGACCCGGAGGGCCTCATGCAGGACACGCTCGGCGAGTGGTCGCGCAGCGACGCGGCCGAGTCCGGGCGCGACTGCCTCGACTGCCACATGCCCTGGGTCGCCGACACCGATACCGACGGGCGACACCGGGACCACAATTTTGTGGGCATGCTCGACGCGGACCTGCTCGGCCGCGCCGTAGAGGTCGAGATCGAGGCGAGGCGCGAGGGCGGCACGGTGATCGTCGAGGCCACCCTGCGCGGGGCTGCGATCGGCCACGCCTTCCCCACGGGCGACCTGTTCCGGGAGGCCGTGCTCCGGGTGTGGACGATCGAGCGCGAGTCGGACATGGACCTACGCCGCATGTACAGGCGCTTCGAGACTGTCGCCAGCGTAGATCAGGAAGGTCGACCCCGAGACCTCTCGGTCGAGGTCGAGGACAGCCGAGTCCCGCCCCCTGGACAGGGCGAGCGGCGCTTCGAACTTCGCCTGCGCAGTCCGGCGGCCCAGCGGGTCGGTTGGAGCCTGGAGCTCGAGGCCCACTCGTCCACGCGCGGGGACGACCCTCCCCACACGCCGGTCGCCCAGGGCGAGGTCCCTATCGAGTCCCGCTGAGGCCCGCACTAGAAGCGAATTTCAAAGCTCGTCCGCAGGCTCTGAGCGGGCGGCTCTCCCGATCCAGCCTCGGGCTCGAACGAGACCTCACCGCGGATCCCGACCAGGCGATCCATGAGCGCGGCGATCGGAGAGCCGGGCACGGGCAAGGCCGGGAACCTGGGGATGACCTCGCTCCCGTGGACCGGGTCGCTGACCCCCTCGGGCGCCAGGGACCAGTTCATCTGACCCGACGCCGTCACCGGTACGCTGCCCAGGTAGGCCCGCGCGATCACTTCGAAGCGAGCCTGGTCGCCCTGGGTCGAGGGTGCCCCGCGGAGTACGGCCTCGGCCGCCTCCCTGGCCAGACCCTGCCCGTTGTTGGCCTCGGCCTGCAAGCTCCACGCGAGCGCCGACCAAAGCGCCCGATCCGGTGCGGAGCGACCCTCGACCACGTACTGCGCGCCCGGAAGCTCGCCCCTTGCCGACGCCCCGGCTTTGGGGTCGATGCTCTCGGGCAGGTCGCCACGCACGGCCCGATCGATGAGCAGCTTCAGGACGTCCTCGCGCAGGGCGACGATCAGCGTGCCCTCGGTCTGGGCGTAGTAGAGGGCCACGGCGTCGGCCCAATCCCGGAACTCGGCGCCGACATCGTCACCCGCGCCGATCTTGACGATCGCGACCTCCCCGTGCCGGCTGTGCTCCCCCCAGGCGAGCATGCCCGGAGCGACAGAATTGGTGAGCGCCTTGAGCGAGGCCAGAGTCACCACCAACGCCGCCGGATTGCCGACCTCGACCATGGCGAAGATCGGCAGCCGACCGACCCGTTTGGCGATCTCTCGCTCGCTCTCGTCGCCCTCCGGGCTGGGCAGTTGCACGTCGTCGAGCCCGTACCAGGCCAGGTCGAGCAGCGCCCGGCGATCGAGGCTGCCGACGCTCACCCAGTCCCCCAGCCAACTCAGGCCCAGTCCCTCGCCGAGGCTCGCCGCGGCCTGATCGAGCTCCCGGCGCAGGCTCGAGTCCGCACCGAGGGCCCAGACCATCTGCACACCGTCGCGCAAGGGGGGCACGAGCACGCGCTGCCGGCCCACGACCTCCCGGATGTCGTCGAAGTCGCTGGCTTCGATCACCGGCAGCACGCGAGCTGCGATCGTCGCGCCCACCGCCCCGCCCGGGCCTTCGTTCATGTCCAAGGTCAGGGCGACAGGGTCGATGAAGGTCGTCCAGTTGTCCTGGTAGCCGAGAGCGAAGTCCACATAGGCGTCGCGCTCTTCCTGAGTGACGAACCCGGCGTCCGGGGCCGCCTCGCCCTGGTCGGTCAGGTCGATGAGCGGAGTCAGAGCAGCGACTCGTCCAAAGCGGGAGTGGGCGGCCTGGCCCGGCTCGAAGCTGATCGGCGATCCATCGGCGTGGGCGAGCTCATCGGCGCCCAGCATGCCCGCATCGATCAGGGCCTGGGTGGTCTCGGGCTCCACCCCCCTCAGCGCGCCGTAGAGCAGGGCTGCGTAGCCCGGTGTGTTGAGCTCGGTCAGCGCTTGCTGGCGCCGTGATTGACCGATCTTTTGGACCGGACCGACCACCGACTCGATGAAGCGATCGGAGAAAAACGCCAGCGCGTCGTGTTTGCGCCCATCCCGGGCGAGCATGAACTTCAGGTCGGGCTCCTCGCTCAGGCGATCGTGTTCACCGTCGACCGTATCCAGGACCCTGGTGATCGCGGCCAGGCTGTTCGAGACCAACACCCGCTCCCCAACCGTGACCTGATGGCGGCGGACCAACCCCAGCGGGTCCCTGTCGACGACGATGGTGTGGGTCCCGTGCACGATGCTGCTGCGCTCGACCCCGGGCACCTCCGCGCGCCACAGCTCGAGCTGGGCCTCGAGTTCCCTGGTCAGCATCCCCAGGTTCGCGGCCTCGAAGATCAGGGTCAGATCGCTGCCCTCACGCAGGTAGGGATCGCTGCCGACGACCGCGATCTCGGCGACCACCGTATGACCCAAAGTCTTGGCCAGGGCGCTGCGCCTGAGCCCGAGCTGAGCCTGGTAGCGGCCCGCGAGATCGAGGTGTTCGGCGTTCGACTGGAGGATCGCCACCACCGGCGTGACCCAGGCGTCGGCCTCGTCCAGGGTCCGCAGCAACAGGCGGATGTCGGCGAAGCGCAGGTACCAAAACTCGGCCGGAGTCAGGGCCGCGAGCGGCTCGGCGATGCCCCCGTCGGGATCGTCGAGGGCCGCGCGCATGGCCGCGAAGGGGTGCCTGTCCAGAGGCGGGCCCTCGAGCTCGGCCAGCGGCACACTGCGCTCGGGCCTGCCCTCTCGCAGACGCAGGCCCCGGTCGTACTGGAGCGCCTCCTGAATCGAGGTCGACGCGGTGACCGTGCCCATCAGACGACCGAGCTCTGTCCGCCGGGCCCGGGCCCGGCGACGCTCGAGCGCAGGGGTCTCGCCTCCCTCCGCCGTGGGCTCGCCCATGGCCAGCAGCCGCGCCGAGGCGAACCCGAACCACGGGTGGCGCGAGTCGAAGCTCCAGCGGTCGACCACCTCTCCGCTCGGAAAGTGATCCGCGTAGCGCTCGGCCAGGTCCTCCTCCCACAGGTCCTCCTGCCACCGGCGAACCGCTCCAGATCCAGATCCAGATCCAGATCCAGATCCAGATCCAGCGGGCGCCTCGACCGAGGTATCGACCTCGAAGCGAAGTCGGTGCCAGCGGGTCCCCCCGTCCTCGACGTTGCGGACGATCCACAGCGTCCCCTCGATGGACGAGGGCCACGCCTCGAGCCCGGCGCGCCGCAGCACCACCGTGGTCCCCCGCCCCAGCCCCGGCCAAGCCAGCGCGTACACCCCATCGAGCTCGTCCACGTGCACACGAAGGGCCTCGCGCAGGCCGTCGTCAGTAGGCAGCTCGAACTCGAGATAGCGGGCCCCCCCACGCTCCTGGGACACGAGCACCTTCCCGACCACCGCCTTGCCCTCGACCGGATCGAGCTGCCCCCGACGCAGATCCGGGAGCGGACCCTCGTCGGGGATCGGGTCGAGGGTCGGGTCCTCGGCCTGGGCTCCGTGTCGCCGAGCTTCAGTATCGTCGGTCTGGGGCTCGCCTCGACGGCAGGCCACGGCGGGTGAGAGCAACGAGGCTGCGAGGACCAGAGGAACGACGCGCGGGCGCATCCCGGTACTGTAGCGGCCCCTGCTCGCCACGACCCGCCCCTGAATCCACCGGGCCCGAAGCGAGACCGAACGGCGACTCTGCGAGGGAGTCCAAAACCGAGGCCGAAAGGAAGACGGCGCTCGGGAGACCGATCCACGACCTTCGACTTCGAGACCGAACTACGACACCGAACTAGACCCAATCTCGGAGTCCAGGAAGACCCGAGGAGAAGCTCCGTCGAACTCGGTCCACCGCGGCCAGATCGGGTCATCCCGAGCACCCTGCCCTCGACCGCCCGTTCCCCGCACCGAGGCTCTGGCTCGCCCCGTCGATCCGCCAGTATCATGAGCCATGCCGCTCCCCCCCGCTCCACACTCGGCTCTGCACGTCTCGGCCGTCGCACTCGCGGGGTTGCTGGCCTGCGCGTGTGGTCGCGGGCAGACCCACCCGCCGGGGCACGACCCGACGGCCCCGGTCGCCAGCGCCGAGCTCGACGACACGAGTTCGGCCGGGGCTGCCACCGTCGCGCCCGAGGCCTGCGCGGGGCTCGACGCCGCAGACTGCGGGAGCCAGGGCGCGCGGATGTTGATCTCGCCGACCCCCGAGGACGCCATCCCACTCCTGACCTGGGCCTGCCTCGAGGGCCACGGCGAAGCCTGCGGAGACCTGGCCGCGGCCTACCGAGTGGGCGACCTTCCCCCGCCCACCGAGGGTGAGCTCCACGGCGCCAACACCCGTGGCTGCGCGGCGAAGTGGGGGCAGAGCTGCACCCTCTTGGGGGCCGATTTCGTCGAGGGCGAGGTCGTGGAGAAAGACCCCGAGCGGGCCGCCGCCGCGTTCGCGTTAGCCTGCGATCTCGGACACGCACAGGGCTGCCTCGTGGTCGGGCTCGACGCGCTCGACGATGGCGACGCGACAGCCGGACTCGACGCGCTCCAGCAAGCCTGTGAACTGAGCACGGCGACCTGCGCCGACGCGGGGGTCGCCGTCTTGTCGGTGCTCTACGACCAGCCCACGGCCATGGCCATGTTCAGCGCAGGCTGCCGCGGCTCGGACGCGGGCGCCTGCTACAACCTCGGGGTCATCTACAGCACCGGCCAAGGTGTCGCTGTCGACGATGTCGAGGGTGAAGCGTGGATGCGCGAGGCCTGTACCCTCGGCGACCAAGATGGGTGCGAGGCGGCCGAAGAGCTCGCCGCGGCCCGCGATCCCAGCGCGGTCGTCGGCGCCAACTTGCGTGTGGGCTCCCTCGAAGTGAACGGTATGGCCATTCGAGACCTCCAGTGTCGGCTCGATGGCGGCGGCGTATTCGGGAGCATGGCGCTCGCCGGTGCCCTGGCAAAGAACAAAAAGGCGTTCGACAAATGTGCGCCCAAGGGAGCCGCGCCGATCGTGCGCTGGGACTTCGGCGGCCGCAAGACGACAGTCATCAGCGTCGACGATCCCGCTCCCAAGGTCGCCGCGTGTGTCGAGGCGGTCATGAAGAAGGTCGCTCCAGGCATGGATGCCCAGTGCCGCGCGACCTTGCTCATCGGCGCCCCCAAGGCCGCCGCCGCGGCTGCCGATGCTCGCTGACCAGCGGGCTGTGGGTCCATGTTCCCGCTGGCATCGCTCGGCCGCCTGTGGCTTGATCCGGGCATGCGCCGCTTCGAGTTCAAAGACACCCGCTCGTACAAGTTTTGGGAGATCGAGGTCGAAGGGACCAGTTTCACGGTTCGCTACGGCAAAGTCGGCACCAAGGGCAGCGCTTCTACCAAGAGCTTCCCGAGCGCGGACAAGGCTGCATCCGAGGCCGCCAAAAAGATCAAGTCGAAGACCAACAAGGGCTACGCCGAGGTCAGCGTCGGCGCCTCCCCGCCGAAGCCGGCCGCCGACGGGGTCGACGACTGGGCCGTGCGCGCCGACGCCCTCCAGGCCGCCGGCGATCCCTGGGGTGAGCGCATCACCGTCTTCTCCCAGTGGGACCAGGCCAAGGCCGCCGACAAGCGCAAGCTCAAAGCCCGGCTCAAGGAACTCGACGCAGCCCACGGTGAGCACTATTACGGCGCCGACCTGCTCCCCCTCATGGCCGAGGAGGAGTTCGAGCGGGGCGCTCGCCTGACCTGGGAGTACGGCTATGTCGCGCGCGCACGCGTCGGCAAGACCAGCTACGACAGCAGCGATCCCTCCCCCGATACGATCCTCGCCGCGCTCGCGCGCTCTCCTGCCGCAGCCTTTATGCGCGAGCTCGTTCTGGGCCTGGTCGCCTGCGACGAGTTCGACTTCGAGACCTACATCAAAGCGATCGCCGCGGGCAAGCTGGAGCGACTCGAGAGCCTGTTCATCGGCGACTTCAACTACCCGGACGAGGTCGAGATCTCGTGGACGACGATCGGCGATCTGGGCGCCCTGTTGCCGGCCCTGCCCGCTCTGCGCACCCTCCGTGTCCGAGGCGGATCAGCCCACATGTCGCATTTCGAGCACCCCAACTTGCAGCGCCTCGAGATCGAGAGTGGCGGGCTGCCGGGCGAAGGCCTGCGCGGTTTCGCCTCGGCCAAACTCCCCGAACTGACCCACGTCTCCCTGTGGTTGGGGCGCAGCGACTACGACGGGAGCACGGACATCGACGACCTGAAGGCCCTGTGGTCGACCAAGGATCTGCCCAAGCTGCGCCACCTCGGGCTCCAAAACTCGGAGATGCAAGACGCGATAGCGGTCGCCCTGGCGAAGTCCGAGATCCTCGCTCAGATCGACAGCGTCGACCTCTCTATGGGCACCATGCGGGCCGAGGGCGCCCAGGCGATCATCGACAACGCGGCGGCTTTCAAGCACCTCAAGTCCCTCAAACTCGACGAAAACTTCATCCCTCCGAAACAGAGCATGGCCCTGCGCAAGGCTCTGGGCGACCTCGTCCACGTCGGCCAGCAAAACGTCCCCGAAGACTGGGGCGACGGCGAGCAGTACTACTTCACCACCGTCGGCGAGTGAGGGTCGGCGCGTGAGCCCGGGCCTGCGCTCCCCCAGCCGGGTCCCGCCCCGGTTTTTGATCGTCGGCAACCCGGACAACCGCCGGGTCGTCGACTTCGCTGCCGCCGTGGTCGCCCGGGGCCTGCCCCCGCCCCTGGTCCTCGCCCATGCCGCTCTGGTCGCGGCCCTGTCGGGCGACGACCCCTGCTCCGGGCCAGAGCCCCCCGATCTCTTCGACCTCCCTGGCCAGCCCCTGCTCCGCCGGGACGAACCACTCCTGGTCCGCATCGACGCGGCCGGCGAAGATCCGGCGCTGGAGCGGGCCCTGCTGCGCCTGGGCTGGGCCGAGGCCCGCGCCCACCCCCTGATCGAGACCTGCTCCCCCGAGGCCCTGGCCCACCTGGCCCTGCGCCACGGCCAGATCCTCGCTCCTCGCCAGCACCACCTCGGCTTCGAGCGCTACCTGGGGGCCCTCGAGCGGGCGCTCGCGGCCAGACCAGCCTGGCGCGTGCTCAACCCGATCGCAGACATTCGCCTGCTCTTCGACAAGCGGGCCCTGTCCCGACACTACGCCGCCCGGGGTCTACCCGTGGCCCCGAGCCTGTCCGAGCGAATCACCGGCCCCGATGCGGGAGCCGACTCCGGGCCCGGCTCGGGGGGGCCCCGCTGCGCCGAGAGCCTGCGTGAACACATGCGGGCCCGCGCCTGGCCTGCCGTCTACGTCAAGCTCTCGTGCGCCTCCTCGGCGTCCTGTCTGGCCCTGTATCGCCACCTCCCCCACCAGCCCCCCGAGCGTCGAGACCTGCTCGTGACCACCGTCGTCGAGACCGAGCAAGGTCGCTTCAACTCGCTTCGACCGCCGCGCCTCGAGACCCGGGCGCGCATCGACCCGCTGCTCGACTGGCTCCTCGCTCAGGGCTGCCACATCGAGCGCGCCCTCCCCAAGGCCACCGTCGATGGGCGCAAGGTCGACATGCGTGTGCTCGTGGTCGACGGCGAGGCCGGTTTTCAGGTCCTGCGCCAGAGCCGACACCCATTCACGAACCTCCACCTCGGCGGCCAACGGGGCGACCTCCCTCGCTTTCGCGCCGACATGGGAGAGCAGGCCTGGACCCGGGCGATGCACAGCTGTGAGCGAGCCTTCGCCGCTCATGATTGCCTGCATTTGGGTGTCGACCTGCTGATCAGCCCCGACCTGCGCGGGCACACGATCTTGGAGGCCAACGCCTTTGGAGACCTCTTGCCCGGCCTCGAGCGCGAGGGCAAGAGCGTGTACGCCTGGGAGATCGAAGCTGCCCTCCGTCTTCGACCCTGACCCTGGATCTGGCCCACAGACGGGGTCTGAACAACTGGACCCAATCGGACCCCATCCAAGGGACTGCCCAATCGACCATTTGGCGTCGATTCCGCAGCTGTTGGTGGTCGCTGCGAGGGGCTTCCAGCACGATCCTCACCTCTTCACTGGTCGACAGAACACAACATGAACCTTTGGACATTGTTTTGTATGCCTCATTGACCAACGTTTGCCGACCTTGCGATTGGGACTACGAGTTAATCATTAAGTCACACACATAGACTCTAATTCCTGCGACCTTGTCTTTTCATGTCCCCCCGAAAAATTCCCACATTCATCCTCCCTGGGCTCGTGCTTCTCGGAGCCGGCGCCTGCCAGGTCGAGACCCAAGAGGAGATGTTGCGTGGCTACACTACCAACACGACCCTCGACGACGGCGGCAGCGAGGGCCCCTTCTGCGAAGACCTCGACGCCGAGGACTTCGACGTCAACTCGCGCCGCTCCCTGTTCGAGACCAACCCCGAGGCCCTCGCTGGCTTCAACATGGAGGTGGTGCTCAGCGCCGTGGCCACCAACAGCAACCTCCTCTCCCAACCGGGGATCACCCATGACCAGCTCATGGACACCTACAACGAAGGTCCGGGCTTGGGACTGGGCGGAAACTGTGACGACGACCTGGCCTTCGACGGGACCTCGGGGATCAATGGTTTCCCCCATGTCTGCGCGCGCGCCGAGGGTCAGCATATCGGCGACATGAAGGAATGGTTCCCGATCGCCGCGGTCAACCGCTTCGACCTCGCGCCCTCGGACGGAGCCAACTGTGGTGAGGCCCGGTTGGTCATGGCCAACAATTCGAACCGCCGAATGTTCGTGATCTTCGAGGCCAAGATCCCGAATCCGAACCCCGAATGTGGCATCAACGCCTGCGAGCCGGTCCAACAGTTTTGGGCCGACCTCTCGGACACCGACAACGCCGAAAAGCGCGGCGACCAGCTCTTCCACGCCTTCATCAAGGGCCACCCCGCGCTCGAGGCCGCCGGATTCGGGCCGTTCATCAGTCAGGAAAACCTGACCTTCGGTACCGGGCAGGTGCGGACCAACAACTTCGATCAGTCGCCCTGGACCCTGCGGGAGTTCAAGATCGTCCCGGTCACCCTAGGCAACCCACCGCTATCCAAGATGTTGCCCCAAGCCGCGCCCCGCCTGGTGCAGGTCCCCGTCGCCGCCAACCCCTACGGCGAGTACTGGGACGACGAGCTCGTCCTGCCCCATCAGAAACCCTGCATCAAGGGCCTGGTCGGGACCGTCGAGCACCTCATGAGCAACAACCCCAACTTGATGGCCGTCGCCGTGCCCACCGAGTGCCTCGCGGCCGAGAGCCCCGACCAGACCAACAACATCCAGCGCTACGCTTTCCAGCTGAGCGGAAACACCCCTCTGGAGAATGCGATCAACGCCCGGATCCAGATGTTGGACCCCGGCAGCAGCCTCACCTCGGCCGACATCGCCAACCGGGCCGCGTTCGCGGGCGGCTGCATCGGCTGCCACGAACAGACCAACAACATCAAGCTCGGCGACGGTGTCATCGCGCCCTCGTCTCTCAAGTTTGTCCACACCCACGAGGTGAACACCGAGAACTGTGGGGACGGCACGACCTGCTTCCAGATCTCCGACGCCCTCAAGGAGAGCTTCCTCCCCCACCGCAAGAAGGTCATGGACCAGTTCCTCAGCTCCGGGCCGTGCTGCGAGGAGAACGACTTCGAGGCCGTGCTGCCCGATCCCATCGACGCCCTCGACCCCGAACAGGCGATCCCGGTCAAAGCCCTCATGGAGGCCGAGGCCGAAGCCAAGGCTCTCCAGGCGCCCATCAGCGTCGGCGGCACGCCGACCGCTCGCTCGCACTGAGCGAAGCGCCGCTGGAGCCAGCGGCCGAGTACACCGAGTCGGGGGTCGAGAGGCCCCCGGCTTTTTGGTTGTGAGCTCTGGCAGCCCCTCCCCTGGGCCTCAGTCTCGCCGGATCAGCCAGGCCTGATGAGCCTTGGTCCGGCGCACATAGTCGCGGGGCACGCTGTCGGCGTGGACCTCGATGCTCAGCCCCTCGAGGCCGTCGCGGTCGAGCTTGAAGCGGCGCTTGTTGGTGCTGAACACGAGCAGGCCACCAAGGCTGAGCAGGGCGACGCAGCTGCGGATCAGATCCACGTGGTCCCGCTCGACGTCGAAGGCCCCGCGCATGCGCTTGGAGTTCGAGAAGCTCGGCGGATCACAGATGATCAGGTCCCAGCGCAGCGAGCCCTGATGCAGCACCCACTCAAGGATGTCGTCGCGGACGAGCTGATGGGGGGCCCGCCTCGATCCACTGCGAGAGCTGCTGCGCGAGCTGCCAGCGCTCGGGCTCTCGCCCAGGTCGCCGCCCGAGTTGAAGCCGTTGAGGGCGAGGTTGCGACCGGTCCACTCGAGGTAGGTGCGGGAGAGGTCGACGCTGGTGGTGTGTTTGGCCCCGCCCAGAGCGGCGTGCACGGTGACGGCCCCCGAGTAGCTGAACAGGTTGAGCACCCGCTTGCCCGCAGCCGGGCCCGCCGGGTCGCTGAGCCAGGTCCGCAGGGGTCGGTGGTCCAGGAACAGGCCCGTGTCGAGGTAGATGTCGAGGTTGACCCACAGCTTCGCCGGACCCTCTGCGACCACAAAGTCGGGGCTCTCTTCACACAGCTTTTCGTACTGGGCCGAACCTCGCTGGCGCTCGCGCTGTTTGAGATGGACCCGCTCACGGGGCAGATCGAGGTCCTCACGGATGACCGCGAGGGCCTCGCCGCGGCGGCGCCGGGCGTGGTGCTCGTCGACCGTGTCCGGGGGTGCGTACTCCTGAACGTGGGCGTGCAGGGGCCCGGCCGAGCCGTCGCGGGCCACGGCCTGGTAGAGGTCGACGACGAAGTTGTACTCGGGGATGTCGGCGTCGTAGAGGCGAAAGCAGGTCACCCCTTCGCGCCCGAGCCACTTGCGCAGCTGCTTCTTGTTCTTGATCAGGCGGTTGGCGAACGAGCGCGCCCCCTCGCTGCGTGGGCGAGGCTCATCCCGCCGCTCGGCCGCGACCTGGGCAGCGGCCTCTGCCTCGCTGCCCTCCGCGGGCACATCCAGACGCAGGATCTGACACTCGATGGGTCCGTCGTGGAGCCGGTTGCGCTTCGTCGCCCGGATACCGAGGTGCCGACCCAGGCCAGGGTCGCCGGTCAACACGGCCGCCTGCCAGCCCTTGAAGTGCAGGCGCAGCTGCGAGCCGATCGCCGCATAGAGGGACTCGAGCTCGCGCCGATTGCCGAGCCGCAGCCCCCAGGGCGGATTGCAGACCAGCAGCCCGCCCTCGGCCCCCTTGGGCGGCTGGGCATCCGCCAAGGCCCGGCGCTCCACGTGGATCAACCCACGCATCTCGGCTTGCTCGATACACGCCAGCGCGGCCCGGACCGAGTCGGGCTCGGTGTCGTAGCCGATCAGCGGCGTCCGCTCGAGGATCGCTCGTCCCCGCTCACGCCGGGTCCGAGCGTCGTCGAGCATCGCGGTCCAGGCCTCGGCCTCGGCCTCGCCATGGACGGCCCAGCCTTCGAAGCCCCAGCGTGTGCGCGACAGGCCCGGGGCGATGTCACCGGCGATCGCGGCCCCCTCGATCAACAAGGTCGCTGATCCACACATGGGGTCGAGCAGCGCCCGGGGATCGGCGGCGTCGCCCAGGCCCCAGCCCGAGCGCAGGAGCACGGCCGCCGCGAGGTTCTCGCGCAGGGGCGCGGGCCCTGCTGCGACCCGATAGCCACGCCGGTGCAGGCCCTCCCCAGCCATGTCCACACTCAGGTGCGCCCGGCCCCCGTTGAGGTGCAGGCGCAGGCGCAGGTCGGGGGCGTCGAGGTCGACGTTGGGGCGCCGACCCCAGCGCTCCCGGAGCTGATCGACGAGCCCATCTTTGACCCGCAGAGCCGCAAAGTGGGTGTTGTCGATGCCGCTGGCCGGAGCGGGGGTACCACTGGCCGCGATCGCAAAGCTCGCGCCCTCGCGCATGTGGGCCGTCCAGTCGACGGCCTGGGATCCCTCGTAGAGGGTGTCGGCATCGACCGCCGAGAACGCGGCGATCTCCACGAGCACCCGGCTGGCGACCCGGGACCACAGGCACGCTCGGTAGCCGAGCTCGAGGCGGCCGCGGAACGACACGCCGCCCTTGCGGACCTTGGGTTTGTCGACGCCCAGGGCGATGAGTTCGGCACCGAGGAGGTCCTCGGCCCCGCGCGGAGCGGTGAGATGAAATTCGTAGATCACGGGTCGAGGGGCCTGGGCGAACAGCCCAGGTCGAAGCCGGGCGACCATAGACGGGCCCAGGAGGCTTGCAAAGCCCACGAGGTCGCCGCGCATCCGGACTGGGGACCCCGACCGACCTCGGTCTACTCGGAGATGGGGCCTGCTGCCGTCGGTGCCGCCGGCAAGGTGGCTCGCGTCCAGCGCTCGCCCCGGCGCAGCAGGCTCAGGCTCCGCGTCGCGCTGTGGCCCACCGCCCGCTCGAGGGTGATGCCCAGCCACGGCTCGGGCGGCTGGGCCCACAGCTCGGCCCACTCGACCACCATGACCCTGCCCGGTCCGGGCAGCTCGTCGTACTCGAGACCCAGGGACTCGAACGCGGCCGCGCCCACCGAGCCACCGCTGGTCTCGCCGAGCCGAAACAGATCGATGTGGACCAGGGTCAGTGGACCCGGGTGCTCCATGCACACGGTGTAGGTCGGACTACACACCCGCTCGGGCCGAAGCACCCCCATGCCCACGGCGAGCGCCCGCGTGAGCGTGGTCTTACCCGTGCCCATGGGGCCGCTGAGAAGCAGGACATCGCCCGCTTCGAGCTGCGCGCCCAGCCGCCGCGCCCACTCGCACATCGACCCCTCGTCGAGCTCCATCTGCACATGCACACGCGGGGCCTGGGCCATGACGGCGATGGTAGAGGCCCCGGCAGCCCGACTCCAGATCCCTTTATGCGTCGCCCCCGAGGTGGTACCGATGTCCCGATGCGCCTGTGGACCGCCTGCGGACTCCTCGGACTCCTCGGACTCGGGGCGCTGGCCCTGCCGGCCTGCGACGACGCCGGAGCCCCGAACGCCGAGCCCCTCTCCGAACTCGTCGATGAACCCTCCGAGGCCCTCCGGCCCGTGGCCACCCGCGGCGAAATCCCGAGCGAGGCGCGGATCACCGACTACGGGATCGACGCGCGCCTCGACGAGCGCAGCCATGAGATCCACGCCACGCTGCGGGTCGCCTGGCGCAACCGCAGCGCTCAGACCGTCGACACCCTGCCCTTCCACCTCTACATGAACGGGTTCCGAGCCGAGGACACGGCGTGGATGGCCAGCGCCCGCGGCAGCCACCGTGGCCAGCAGTTCAGCCGAGACCGGTGGGGCTTCATCCACGTCTCGCGGGTCGAGCTCGTCGCCCACCTGCCCACGACCGAGGTCCCGAGCGCCCTGCTCGAGCTCGACGGTCGGCCCGACTCCGCGCCCCCCACCCCACCCCAATCCCCTCTCCGGCCGCTCGACTACGCCGAGGACGACGATCCGAGCACCATGCAGGTCGCCTTGGATCAGCCCGTTCCCCCCGGCCACGCCGTGGTCCTCGACCTCGAGTTCGTGACCCGCCTGCCCCGGGTGTTCGCCCGTGCCGGCTACTTCGACGAATTCCATATGGCCGGCCAGTGGTTCCCCAAGCTCGGCGTGCTCGACGATCCGGGCGGCTGGCAGACCCACACCTTCAGCCTCTTCTCCGAGTTCTACGCCGACTTCGGCACCTACGACGTCACCTTGGACGTGCCCGAGGACTACGTGGTCGGGGCGACGGGCATCCGAGTCGAAAGCGAGACCGCCGAGCCCGGCCGCAAGCGCCTGCGCTACCACGCCGAGATGGTCCACGACTTCGCCTGGGTCGCCGATCCCGAGTTTGTCGAACACTGGGGGGAGTACGAGGGCATCCGCATTCGTCAGCTGATCCAGCCCGCCCACGCCGCCGATGCGCCCATTCACATGCAGGCCCAACTCGCGGCCTTCGAGAGCATGGAGGCCCGCTTCGGCGCCTACCCCTGGTCGACCCTGACCATCGTCCATCCGCCGGAAGGAGCCAAGGGCGCCGCCGGCATGGAGTACCCGACCCTCTACACGAGCTCCGACATCTCGATCTCGAGCGCGGTCCCCGAGTTCTTGATCCGCGAGCGAGTCACCGGGGTCATGACCTCGGTGCACGAGTTTGGACACCAATATTTTCAGGGCCTGTTCGCCTCCAACGAGTTCGCCCAACCCTGGCTCGACGAGGGCCTGAACACGGCCGCCAACCACCTCGTGTATTGGGACGCCTACGGCGAGGACCCCTGGGTCATCGACCTGCTCGGCAACCCCTTGAGCAGCAAAGACCTCGTGGCGCTCAGCCTGCTCTTCAACGGCGACGTCGATCCCATCGACCAGCCCGCAGACGCCTGGGATCCGATCGGCGGCGCCTATGGGACCGCGACCTACCAAAAGACGGCCGCGCTCCTGCTGACCCTGCGCGAGGTCGGAGGCCACGAGCGCTTCGATCGGGCCATGGCCGAGTACGCCGCCCAGGCCCGCTTTCGCCACCCCACGGGCCGGGACTTCGAGGCCATCTTGAGCGCCGAGATGGGCGGCGCCCAGGGCCGGGTGTTGCTCTCGGGCGAGGGCGGCCCCGGATCGGTGTGGCTCGACGTCGGCGAGGTCCTCGACCAGGGCCTGCACGAGGTCGGGGTCGTCGACTTCCGCCTGACCGAGGTCGGCAACCGGCGGCGCCTGGGCCACTCGGGCTGGCACCCGGGGGTCTCCGACAAGCGCGAGGTCTCGCCCGCGGTCGCCGAGGCCCACTGGATCCTCACCGGCCTGTTTGGGCGGGCGCCGGTCGACGGTCCCGCCGGGTGGACCTTGACCCCGAGCCCCGAGTCTTGGGACTCGCCGACCGCCGACATCGACGTCGACGAGGTCGAGGGCTACGTGGTGATCCAGCGGCGGACCAGCTTCCGCATCCCCGTGGATCTGCGGGTCGAGTTCGCGGACGCAGAGCCCGAGACCCTGATCTGGGACGGCCAGGCCCCGCACCAGCGCTTCGACTTCCCCGGCCGCAGGGTCGTGCGCGCGGTCCTCGATCCCGATCGCAAGCTCGTCCTCGAGCCCAACCGCTTCGACAACGCCCGGTTCGCGTCCACCGACGAGGATCCACCCGACGATCCCCTGGCCGAGTGGATCGGCGACATCGCCGAGGCCAGCGAGCTCGCCGCGCTCGGGGGGCTGGGCCTGTGAGCGCGACCCGAACCAAGCCGCTCGCGGCCGGCCGCCTGGTGATCGGCGTGCCGCTGTTCGTGCTCGGCCTGTGGGTCGCACAGATGCTGTTTGCCCGCGCGGCCGCCCACCTGCCCCGCTCGGCTGCGCTCGCGGCCATGGGGCGCTGGCACAGCTTCGACGACGGCCACCGGCTCCGGGCCCTGGTCGAGCTCATCGCCCGCGATCGGGCGGTGCTCGTCACCGTCCACACCACCCTCACGGCCACCGTCGTCGCGGCCGCCCTGTTCTCGGTCCTCGCCGCGCCCGCGATCTTGGTGCGGCTGCAGGGCAAAAGTGGGGCCACGACCATGGCCGAGGCCAGCGCGCGCTACCTCGGACCGATGTTCGTCCAGTCGATCTACGGCGGCCTGTTCCGCGCTGTGTGTGCGGGCGTGGGCGTCATCCCGCTCGCCCTCTTCGGCCCCACCGGCCTGCCCCTGTTCGCCCTGCTCGCCAGCTTCCCCGTGCTGGTGCTCGACCGGGCCCGCGCCGCCGTCGTCCTCGAGGGCGCTCGTCCCTATCACCCGGGGACCTTCGCCCGCGCGATCTCCCATGTCGCCGTGCGGCCCCTGTTGTGGCTCTCCGGTACGATCCTCGACACAGCCAAGGTCGGCGTCGGGGTCGCCGCTCTGTGTTGGGTGGCCAGCGGCGCAGGGGGAGCGAGCGCGATCTGGATCGCGCGACTGGGGGGCCTCGCTGCCCTGGTATTCGGGCTGTGGCGAATCGCCCTGGCGGTTCAATCTGCGACGCCCGACTCCGCCGCCACAGATTCGCGCTCGGACGACCCCGCGACCGCGAACTGAGCTTCACATTTCGACGCTCGATCGGCCTTTCGGTGCCAGTGGTAACCAGGTTGATGGGACCGCGTAGTCCCTCCCCGGCCGAAGTGATGGACACAATTCCAAATGCCCCTAATGGGACAGCTTGAGCAGTTTAACCAGCTTCGGGGGTGTCTGTTCGCCAGTCTTCGGGTACGGTTCGCCCATGCAGCGTACGCGATTGATGCGACCCAGGGTCGCCGTCATGACTGCCAGTTTGGGGCTGCTCGTCAGCACCGGCTGCAAAGAGTCTGACGGCAACGACGAGAACGACGTCGGGGACTCGGTGGGGGACACCGGGGACGAGACCGCCGACGAGTCCGCCGATTCCGGCGAATCCGGCGAGTCAGGCGACACGGGCACCAACCCGGGAGCCTTCGAATTTGCCCACGTCTACGGTGTCGCCAACATCGACGACGACGACCTCGACGCCAAGAGCGACTGGCAGCAGCTCCCCTTCGAGGGCGACAACGAGCTGACCACCATCGACCTCCCAAGTGAGCTGACCGGCTCCTTTGGAGAGGGCGAGACCATTCGTTTGACCCTCAGCGGCGACCTCGACGGCATCCGTCTGTGGCACGCGGGCGAGCACATTCTCGGTAGCGGCGCCGGCGATCCGCTCACGACCTACACCTTCACGCCCGCCGCCGGAGGCGACTCCCTGCAGGTCGAATTCGGCGAGTTCCTCCAGTACGGCGACCTCACCCTCGAGCGGGTCGGCAGCGACGGCGAGGTCTCGGCCAGCGACACCATCGAGCTGGTCAGCTCGCCGCTGATCATGAACCACCACCTGCAGATCGCCGAGCACGTGTGGGCGATCCAGACCAACGACAACCAGGCCTTCATCGAGGACTACCAGCAGGCCCTGGGCGACGACTTCACCGGGGTCCCGGGCGGGCCCTACCAGAACGACCGCTGGCTCCAAGACGAGATCGAGTTCGGCTACTCGACGGGTCCCGACGGCGTCCGCCTCGACGAGGTCATCGACTCGATCCGCGACCGGGGCCTCGACAACTTCCCCGAGGACCTGTTCACCCTCCCCGACTGGTACATCGGCACCTGGGGCAACTCCCTCGACGCGACCTCCTTCGACTCCTTCGGCAACCTCGACGCGAGCCCGCCGGTCGACGGCTACCCCTTCGGCCGGATCTACTATGGCCTCGAGGGCAACACGGGCCTCGACGGTGTGCTCGCGGCCTTCCTCGGCTCCCAGACCCTGCAGGAGCCCTTCCCCGTCGACACGGCCTGGCTCTGCGTCGGCCACGTCGACGAGTTCTCGAGCTTCGTGCCCGACCCGAGCTCCCCCAAGGGCTTCAAGATGCTGATCGCCAGCACCACCGCGGCCTACGATCTCTTCGACAACGACATCGACCCCGGCTGGGGCCTCGGCCGCTACGAGGCGGCCTTCGGCTACGCGACCGCCGGAGACCTGGTCGGCGATGGAGCCCTGCGGGCCCTCAACGAGGACCTTCAGACCAACGAGCTCGACCCGCTGCGAGCCAGGTTCAAGGCTGAGCTCGGGCTCAGCGACGACGACATCATCGACATCCCGACCATCTTCGACGCCCCCGACTTCTGTGGCGGCTACAACGTCGCCCTGACCCCCGGCACGGTCAACTTGATCGTCGCCAACTTCGAGGGCAGCGGCGTCAAGCTCATGGTCCCCGATCCCTACGCCCGCCCCGACGGCATGGGACCGGCCGACGACCCCATGGCCCAGGACTTCCTCGAGCGCATGCCCGAGGGACTCGAGGTCGTGTTTGTCGACGACTGGTACAGCTACCACCTGCTCGACGGCGAGGTGCACTGCGGCTCCAACGTGACCCGCACACCCAACGCCGACTGGACCACCGACGGCGCCCAGCTCCTGGGCCTTGGAGGAGGCAACTGATGCGCACCTCAATCACGACCCTGATCACCTGCTTGGCGCTCGGCGCTGGGCTGAGCCTGACCACCGCCTGTGACCCGGACCGCTCCAGCGACGCCGACGACGACGTCCTTCGGGCCGTCGAAGCTGCGCCCGCCGCCGCCCCGGAGTTCGACCCCGCGCCGCTCTCGGAGCAGGCCACCCGAGCGACCCCGGCCATAGATGTCGATGCACCGGCGGCCCTGACTCCGCCCACCGCGGACCCAGCCATCCCCGGCGCCCAGTGGCGAGTGTGGGTCGACAGCGAGGTCGCTCGTGTGTCCGCCGAGACCCCCGAGTGGTTCGCCCACCTCATGAACGCCGAGCCCCAGCGCACCCGCAGCGGCTTCCTGCGCTTCGTCGGGCCAGCGTTCCAGAGCCCGAGCGCGACCCCCGTGCTCCTGCATCGCTACACCACCAGCGGCGAGGCACCAGCTGTGCGCGCCGCCGTGGTCGCAGCCCTCGCCCGGACCGGGGGCGACTACACGGGCCCCCTGACCGAGCTCATGGCCGACGAGCCCGAGGCCCTGGTCCGCGTCGGCATGGTCGCCGCGCTCCAGCGCGCCGACGGTCCCGAGGCGCTCGCCGCCTTGGCCCTCGCCCTCGACGACGGCGACCCCGACGTCCGGGTGACCGCGGCCTTCTCCATCGGCCGGCGTGCCGACGGCGGAGACCTCGCCCAGGCCCTGACCAAACACCTCGGCGACAGCGACGCCCGCGTCCAGGCGGCCGCCGCCCGGGCGCTTGGTTTTGTCAAAGCCGACGGGGCCACCGGCGCGCTCTCCGAGCTGCTCACCCACCGGGACGCCGGGGTTCGCCTGCGCGCGCTCCAGGCCATCGACCGCATCGATCCGCAGGCTCTGAGCGAGCTCGGGACGCTCGAGGCCCTGACCACAGACGCCGACGAGAAGGTCGCCCACGCGGCCCAAAAGATCGCCGGACGCTGAGTCCGCCACTCGGCACCCGACCGCCCTCCCGGGCGAAGTCCACACCCCCCTCCAGTTATGGAGGGGGGTGTTCCTATTTGCGGGGCACCACCTGCGAGTCTCGCCGTGCGGTCCACGCGATGGTGCTATCGTGGCCATGATGAACCTCGTTGGACTCACCTTGGCGGCGACCTTGGGCTTCGCGCCTCCTCCGGCCGAGGCCGAGGCCGGGTTCATCGTCACGCCGGCCCCCACAGCCACACCTGCGCCGGTCGTCGCTCCTGCGGTCGTCGTCGCTCCTGCGGTCGTCATCGCTCCCGCGCCGGTCATCGCTCCTGCGGTCGTCGTCGCTCCAGCGGCACCGCCCGATCCGAGCTGGGGACCCAGCGCCGACGTCGGTGGCTCCCAGCTCGTCGCCGCGACCGTCATCGTCGCGCCGCCGCCTCTACCCCCGACGGCGGCCCCCCTGCCGCGCCGACCTCTGATGGGTGTCGGCCTCATCGTCACCTCCGCCGTCCTGTTCACCACCGGTCTGAGCCGCCGCCTGAGCCGGGTCGACTACGCCATCACCCGATGCAGCACCGGCACCCCGAGCGGGATCGGGGCGCCCAATCCCACCACCTGCCTGGACCGCTACGACCCGCCTACCCTCGACGGCGCCGACCCGGTCATCGGCATGCTCTACGGCTCCAGCATGGTCATCGGCATGATCGGCACGGGCGCCCTGGGTCAGCGACAGGCGTGGGAGACCGCCTATGGCGACCACCGGGTTCGAAACCCCAACTCCCGCATCGTCGCGGGCGCGGTCATGACTGGACTGGGCGTCGCCGCGATCGCGGGCCACGTCGCGCTGGTCTACAGCGCCGACCAGCACCCCTGCACCGACTGGGACTGCAACCTCCGCCGCCGGGCGCTGTGGATCGCGGCCTCGGACGGCGGCGCGGCGTTCCTGAACACGGGCCTGAGCCTGTTTTCTTGGGCCAAGCACTACCGCAAGAACCTGCGTCGCTACGGCGGTGGCCAGTGGGCCGTGCGCCCGGGGGTGACCCCCGGCAGCGTCGGCGCGAGCCTCTCCGGCCGCTTCTAGCGACCTGTGAACTCGGATACCTTCGCAGCCCACCGACACGGGCCCAGACCGAGGCTCCCCAGGCTCGCCTCGGTCTGGGCTGTGGTCGGCACCCTCGTCGCCTGCCGAGCCGAGCCCCCCATAGGCAGCACCGCCCCGGACGCGAGCCACAGGGGCGACTCGGCGGCGTCCAGCGAGTCGCTGCGGCTCCCCATCCTCAGCCCCGCCTACGGCGGACATCCAGACTTCCCGGATGCCCTGGCCCCAGGTGACCCCGTGCCCGACACGGCCGCCGCCCCTCTGCGCTGGGACACCGCCGACCTCGGCGTGCTCGCGCTCGCCGACCTGCGCGGGGCCGGACCGGTGGTCCTCGTCTCGGTAGGCGGGGCCGAGCACGCCCTGCTCACCGAGTGGGCCGGGCAGCTCGCCCATGCCCTGCCCGAGTTCGAGGCCCGGGGCGCCAACTTGGTGTTCGTCCGGCCCCTCGACCCCGCCGGAGCGCTGCGCTGGGCCAGCGAGCTCCACATTCAGGCCGCGGTGGTCGGCGACAGCGAGGGCACCCTGCACGCGGCCATGGGGTTGGTATCGGACGACCCTGACGACCCGGCCGAGTCAGCCGAATCCGCCGGCATCGGCTTCGCGGTGTGGATCGTCGACTCGAGCGGCTTGCTGCGCTACCGCAAATTGGATGGGCGCCGCCCCGAGCTCGACGAGCTGCTCACGGTCCTCGATGGCCAAGCCGAAACCAGGCGCTGCTGTCCCGGGACCTGCGTCGGGGCGCCCTGCGAGTCGACTCAGTAGGTCGGTGAGCCCCTGTGTGGAAGCCAGTGGATGCTGGCGTGACCGTCTGCTTTGAAGAGGGCCGAGTTGAAGCCGAGGTTGATTTCACGGACCGGGTGGGGCCGGCCCTGGGCGGTTGCCGTCGCGCTGCAATGTGGAAAGATCCGACCATGCGGGTCGCAATCACCGTCTCGGCGTTGCTTTGTGGGGCGTGTGTCGCCGACTTCAAACCTACGCCGGACTGGACGCGCGAAGGCGAGGTCGTCACCGTCCACGGGTACGGGACCGACGAGGACACCGTGTGCCCCGGCACATTCGATGCCCTGGACCGCGTGGCCCTCGCCATCGCGGACGAGCACGGCTTCGACCTCGACGGCTTGAACATCGACTATCACTACGTCGACCGAGATCGTTTCTTCGACGAGCCGTGGTGCCCTGGCGGCGCCTCGGCCTGCGCGGGAGAGGGGAGGGTCAAGTCCCCCACCATCCCCCACTTTCACGAGCTATCGCACGCCGTCGACCAGGTGTTCTTGCCGTACCGGTCGAGCCCGCTCGCCGAGGGGTTCGCCACCATCCACCGCTCGCCGACCGCCGCCGGCTTCGAGCTCGACCGGCACGCAGGTCACGACGCCCCCGAACACTGGGGGGACATCGTTGCCATCTTGCTCGACCAGCCGACCTACGCCGCCCAGTTCAGTCGCGTCGGGCACTTCACCTCGTTTCTCGTCGACCGCTACGGCATCGAGGCCACGAACGACCTGAGCGGGCAACTGCCCGAGGACGCGACCTTCGGCGACTGGCGTCGCAAGCTCGACCAGACCCTGGGCGAGCCCTTCGGCGATGTCATCGACCACTACGCCAACTACCCACACTGCACGACCGACCAATACCGGTCGAAGTTGTGGGAGTGCGCCGGCGAGCCCGAGTTCGCGACCTCGGCGGGGGCGGACCCCATCAGCCTCGACGTCGAACTCGACTGCGGCGACTCGCGGGCCATCGGGGTCGAGGGCGGCACACTGCTCACCTACCGGCGCTTCGTCGTCGAGGGGACCGACACCGCGAACTACCACGTACAGCTGCGCGACGGCGGGACCTTGCAGCACGGCCGGGTCCTGATCGAGCGCTGCGACCTCACCTGCCCCGAGGACCCGATCGAGGCGACGGTCTGGGGGCAACCCACACCGTCGGTAGAGGGCCTGGACACGACGCTCCACGGCCTCGCGCCGGGCGACTACGCCGTGGTGATCCGAGGCAGCGGGGCCTACACGCTCGACGTCGAGCCGATGCCCTGACCCGGCCGCTGACCGCCCAGGCGCCGAATCGGGCGCCGCCGAGCTGTTGAACACTGTAGAAGCCGGTGGACGCTGGCTGGTCCTCTGCTTTGAGAGCAGCCGAGTTGGAGCCGAGGGCTCCAACTCCGATAGCAGCGCGCTGCCATGGACGAACTCCAGCTCAGGGCGTGGGCTCGAGCTCGATCTCGAGTTCCTCATTCACCCCATCGCCGCTGTCAATCCCACCGCTGCCGTTGCCGCCGCCGCCCTCTGGCAGCAACGGTCCAGGACAGGCGTCCTCATCATAGACACCACTGGGCATGTTGCCGACACCACCAACAATTTCATCCCACAGCTCAGCGGCACACAGGATAGTCGGGTAGCCCCAGTTGCATTTATTGGTGCCCATGAGGACCTTTTTGTAGTGAGGTCCCGGAATGCAATCGTTGAAGTCCATATACATGTCTACCCCGTAAGCCTCCGCCTCTCGGTAGAAAAAATGTTTATCGATGTCCATATGACAGGGGACACTCGCATCTTCGACGACATCCCAATCCGGCGTACATGAACGCAGGATGTCATCATTATCTTCTTCTTGCACCGAGCAACCAAGAGGCACGGCAACAAGAGCGAAGGAGAAGCACAGAGCCACTTGAATCTTCATAGAATCGACACTGGAGCAAGGAGCTCCACCCGTCAAGCTGCCACGACAACCATGGAGTGGTGTACACCCCTCCACGAACAATCCAACCTCCCCCACTGGCCTTTGGGTCGCCGACGGGCCCAGCGCCCAGGACGTTTTCACGGGACATGGCGTCGAGTACGATCGGTCTTTCTCCACAGCCCGGCCTGTTCCAATTCCTACGACTTCCAGCCATCGTCAATGTCCGACAAGTACACGCTCCAAAGGCCCCCGACCGGTTCGATGGCCGGTATTTTAGGGGATCGGGGACAGCCGGCTACGGCATCTCGTCACACGAATAACCCAGAGGATGGCGCGCCTTCGCCCCTCCCAACTGCGTATCCTGAGTCCAGCTGCCGATTCAGATGTCGCCGTCGCTCCAGCTTCGCGGGCGTCGAGCGGTCCCCTTTTCGAGTTCGAAATGCACACCATGACCACCCCCACTCTCCCCCAACAAGACAGCTCCTCCACCCAAGCCGAACGTGCCCGCGACCTCGCATGGGCCAAGACCCAGTACGGGTGGGTGCACTCCTACACCTACCCCGACGGCCAGATCCTCGCGCCCATCGCCATCCTCGAGGTCAGCGACGACAAACCCCTGCCCTCCAGTCAGGAGCCCAGCATCATCCAGCTCTTCGACATCCTCACCCGCGTCCTCGAGATCACCGGTGACATCCTCACCCGCGTCGGGGACCAGTTTGGCATCGGCGCGGTCGAGTTCGACCCGCCGCCGCCCGAGGGTTTCAAGCCCGGCGAGTCCTCGGACTCAGGCAGAGAGAGCCTGTTGGAGAGGGCCAAGCACGCCGTCGACAACATCACTCACGCCGCCGGCGAGCTGTATGAGCTCCGGTCCGAGGCCAAGAGCTTCGTCGGCCAGCTGCGGGGCTACCACGAACAGGCCAAGGCCCTACAGACCACCCTGGGTCAGGCCATGTCCCACGACAGCAAGGGCAAGACCAAAGCCGCAAAAAAATCGCGGGAGAGCCTGGCCGACCTGATCGAGAACATCATCAAGATGATAGTCGCCGAGGCCGCCATCGAGCTCCTGACCAAGGCCGGCCTCTACGGCACCGCCCCAAACTCGGAGGCCTTCGCCCGCCTGTTCCAGACCATCGTCATCCCCGACGTCTCCGCCACGACCATGAGCGACGCCTGCTTCGCGCGCATGCGTATCGCCGGCCCCAACCCGCTGCTGCTCGAGGGCGTCGAGGCCCTGCCCGCCAACTTCCCCGTCGACCTCGCCCGCTTCGAGACCATCACCGGCCAGACCCTCGCCGACGCCCTCGCCCAAAAGCGGGTCTACCTCGTCGACTACGCCGCCCTGAGCGCGCTCGATCCCGGTGGCACCTTCCCCGCCGGCCAGAAGTACATCAGCCCAGGTCTGGCCCTCTTCGCCCTCAGCGAAGATCGTCGGCAGCTGCGCCCCGTCGCCATCCAGTGCGGCCAGCAGCCCGGCAACTCCACCCCCGTCACCTACGCCGACGACGGCGACACCTGGGAGCTCGCCAAGGTCCACATCCAGTCCGCCGACGGCAACTACCACGAGCTCATCAGCCACCTCGGTCTCACCCACTTTCTCATCGAGCCGTTCGCCGTCGCCACCCACCGCAACCTCGCCCAGACCCATCCCTTGTTCCTGCTGCTGCTGCCCCATTTCCAGGGCACCATGTTCATCAACGAGTCGGCCGTCACCAGCCTCATCGCTCCTGGCAGCCCCGTCGACATGCTCCTGGCCGGGCCCATCGCCGCAGACTGGACCGTCACCGCGACCGCACTCACGCAGCTGAACTTCAACGAGCACATGTTGCCCAACAACCTCTCGACCCGCCGCGTCGCCGACGCTGAGGCCCTGCCCAACTACCCCTACCGGGACGACGCCCTGCTCATCTGGGACGCTATCCAGACCTGGACGCAAAACTACCTGGCCATCTACTACAACGACGACAACGCCGTCGTCGCCGACAGCGAGCTACAGGCCTGGTACGCCGATCTGGTTTCCATGGAGGGCGGCTGCGTCAAGGGCCTCGGTGAGCCCGACCCCAGCAATCCCGAGGGCGCCGTCGGCCTCTACACCTTCGCCTATCTGGTGAAGATCGTCACCATGATCATCTTCACCGGCAGCGCCCAGCATGCCACCGTGAACTTCCCCCAGCTCGACGTCATGAGCTACACCCCCGCCATGCCCCTGGCGACCTATGCTCCGGCGCCCGCACAGGCCGGCGGCGATCTGCCCCAGGACGCGCTCATGAACACTCTCCCGCCCCTGCAGATGGGCGTGGTTCAGCTGATCATCGGGCAGCTCCTCGGTGGTGTGTACTTCACTCGCCTGGGCCAGTACGACCGCCACCAGGACACCCCCTATTTCAGCGATCCACACGTCGCCGATCCGCTGGCTTCCTTTCATGCGGCGCTCGCCGAGGTCGAACGAACGATCGGGAGTCGCAACCTCGAGCGGGCGGTCTATGTGCCCTTGATGCCGTCGCGGATCCCCCAGAGCATCAACATCTGAAGGTTTTTGGCTCGAGACAGGGCGGCGCGAGGGGGTTCACCGCGAGCTGTCAGCCATCGTCAGCATCTGACAGACACCCCACCAATTCAGCGCCTATCTCCTTGGCGCTCCCTGGCCCCGCGACCGCTACCGCGACCACCGCCCTGCCCTTCATCGACCAAAACACGACTCCACGAGCACCGTCGATCGACCCTTGGTGACCGAGCCGAGTATCCCCCTCGGCCGCGGCCCCGCGGTAGGCCATGACACCCAACCCATAGGACCGCCCAGGCTTGTCGGTGCGACGCAGATCCCCAAACATACGGCGCACGTCTGATTCAGGAACAATCACGCCCTGTAGGAATGCCCGCCAAGCACGTGCGAGATCCAGGGACGTGCCGACGAGGGCGCCGGCCGCGAAAGGTATCGACACATTGGGCGTTTCACCACGGGGCGCCGGAAGCTCCAGATCGGAGCCAAGACTGTCTGGGGCCAGAACACTCAGGGAGGTCGGGGCTACCTGTGCAAAAACAAGGTCGCCGACGAGTTCATGATAGGGACGACCACCGGCGGTCTCCATCGCCAACCCCGCAATAAGGTAGCCCGTGTTCGAGTACGCCCACGCCCCGCAGGTATCGACCGGCTTGTGAGCGACCGTCCCGATGAGCTCATCCGGGGGGTGGTAGGCGGAGTCATGAACAAATCCCTCCAGCGCAGTAAAATTTGCGATTCCAGAAGTGTGGTCCAACAGATCGTGAATCGAGATTTGTTCCCCGCCTCGCAGGTGAAAGCCGTAGCTCGAGATCGGGTCCGAGAGGGACAATCTGCCCTCATCCTCCAACAGGAGTGCCGTCATGACGGCGAAAGGCTTCGCAATGCTGCCCCAAAAGAACCGCCGAGGTGAGCCCCCAGTCCACATCTCGCCGCCGTCTGTGATCAGGGACGCCGATACCGCCACGGAGTTCACCTCTTCCAGGCTCTGCTCCAGTGCTCCATTCAGACAGCTGAGAACCGGGTCTCGGACCGGCCGAAACGGCTCCGAGGCACGAGGTCGAACTGCGCTCACCAACGCGCCCCCGAGTCCATCGGCGGCCCCCCGTTTGATACACTCAGCCTGTCCGCTCGCGCTGCCCTCCCGTCCACGACATCCCGAGCCGAGCAACAGCCCGAGCCCGAGGCACGTGAAAGCCAGGATACATTCAGCGCGATTGGTGAGATATCCCTGAGCCGACGGCATGACGCAACGGCAGAATAGCCCGCGTTGATTTCGAACGGTGGACCTCGATTCTTCGGTCCTCCACGACCCCCTATCGACGCCAGCGAGTTCGAGCTTCTGATCGGGCGAGGGCGGGTGGCGATTCGGGAGCTCGAGCATGTGGAGGAGAGACGGAGTTCAGCGAGGACACTCGGCGCTTGCTCTCTCAGCTCTCAGAGCGCACCGTCCCCCCCCATGCTCAGGCCTCGCCTCCGTGTCGCCCTCGTGCTCCCGCTGCTCGCCCTCTCGACCGGCTGCGCCAAGACTGCCCCGACCCCCGAGTGTCCGCCCTGCGCCGAGACCGAGGCCGGCCCAGAGAACCCGACAAAGACCGACGCCCGCTCCCCCGCCGCCGACGCGACTCCCCTGCGCATCGAGCTCGACGACGGCCACAGCCTGCACGCCTGGGTGCTCGAGCCGCCCGCCGATCAGGCTCCAGGTCTGGAGCCAGATCAGGCCCAACCTGCCCGCGCCATCGTGCTCGTCCACGGCCGGACCTGGAGCAGCGCCCCGGACTTCGACCTGCGCATCGGCGACGACCCGCGCGCGTCCCTTGCCCACCGCCTCACCCTCGCCGGCTACACGGTCTACGGCGTCGACATGCGCGGCTACGGCGGGAGCGAGCGCGACCCCAGCGGCTGGCTCGAGCCCGAGCGCGCCGCCGACGACCTCGGGGCGACCCTCGCCCAGGTCCGCGACCTGGAGGGCGCGCCACCTGACCTCCTGGGCTGGTCCTACGGGGCGATCATCGCCCAGCTGGCCGTCCAGCGTCACCCGGACGCGGCCCGTTCTCTGGTCCTCTATGGCTACCCCCGCGACCCGCGGGCGCGGACCCCCGAGCGGCCCGCCACTCTCGACGAGCCGGCCCCCGCCAAGGCCACCACCGAGCCCGCCGTGCGCAGCGACTTCCTCGTCCCGGGCACGGACGAGGCCCTCATCGCCGCCTTCGTCGAGCACTGCCTGCGCGCCGATCCGGTGCGCACCGACTGGCGGGCCATCCATGAGTTCAACGCCCTCGACCCGGCCGCCATCCCCGTGCCCACGCTCTTGATCCACGGCGCCCACGATCCCATCGCCAAGCCCGCGTGGCAGGCCGCCCTGTTCTCGGGGCTCCGAGTCGAAGACCGGCAGTGGGTGGTGATCCCAAAGGCCGACCACGCCGCCCACTTCGAGCAGCC
>CAYVJQ010000035.1:34347-42322 GCA_964451725.1 uncultured Nannocystaceae bacterium
CGTCCAGACAGATCAGGCCCGGGTCACAGGAATTGATGAACTGACAGGCCTCCCCCACGAGCTTGTCCTCGCCCTCGAGGGCACACTGAAATTCATTCGAATTCCAGTAGCACCCCATACCCTCCGCACAATCTTGGGCCAGGGGATCACAGCGAGGGATGCATAGATTCACGACGCCGTCCCCCGTGATCGAGCAGGACGTCGATGGCGGACACTCCGGGGTCTCCGGGCTCCCGAGACACAGAGCCAGACACACACCGCTGTCTCCCTCCACGTACCAGCAGTAGCCGAGCTCGTCGCAGTCGTCGGTCGCTTGTACGGGCCCGTCGTAGTGGCAGGTCTCCCCCACAGCCTGGTCGCCGACCACGGGGACACAGCGCAGCGCATTAAAAGACCCACCGTCGCTGACGTAGGGCACACATTTCTCCCCGTCCGGGCAATCTTGAAGAAAGGCGTCGCAGGCAAGTTCGATGAACATATCGGAGGGGGGCGGCGCCGGTCCGGTCAAGGCGTTCTCACCCTCGCTGTTCTCACCCTCGCTGCTCTCACCCTCGCTGCTCTCGGTCTCCGCCGTAGCGAGTTCGTCGTCCTGCTCGTCGGCATGCTCGTCGTTCCGGGTCGACTCGCCGTCGCTCGCCGCCCCCGGTCCACAGCCACTCGCCCCCAGCCACATCGCCGCGCCCAGCACGCTGGAGACGAGCGGCCCGCTCACTGCGACAGCCACTCGACCGACCAGCCCCCATGGCCCCAGCAGCCCCTCCGTTTCAGATTTCATATTCATATTCATATCAACCACGTTCAGATCGTCCTGATTCGCATCAGGGCTCCAGGACACACACACCCACGCTCGCCCACTGGGGCGGCGGGTCCTCCCAGAACACCTGCGCACAGACGGTTCCTGGCAGCAACTCTGCACAGGGTCCGTCACCCAGCTCGAGGTCGCAGTAGGAGGAGCAGCAGCCCGCGCTCTCACATTCGGGCATCGACGCCTGGCCCACACACAGCAGGCCCGGCTCACACGATTTGATGAGGTCGCAAGGTTCCCCCAGCTCCTTGTCTTGCTCTCGGAGAGAGCACCCAAAATTGTATCCGGTCCAGAAACAGCCCAAGCCCTCGGCACAATCTTGGGCCAGGGGATCGCAGTGAGGAATGCATAGATTCACGGAGCCATCCCCCGTGATCGAGCAATCCGACGCCGGCGGACACTCGGGGTCGTCGGCGCTCCCCAGACACAGCGCCAGACACTCGCCGATCTCGTCTTGCGAGAACCAGCAGTGGCTGAGCGCGTCGCAGTCGTCGGTGGACTCCTCGGGCCCGTAGTAGTGACACGCCTCGCCCACGCCCTGGTCACCCAGCACGGGGACACAGCGCAGCGCATTGAAGTGGCCGGTACCGATGACGGTAGGTACGCACTTCTCCCCATCGGGGCAATCTTGCATGAAGGGGTCGCAGGGAGAGTGGTAGGGCATGTCCGCAGTCGCTATGAAGTCGTCACTCTCGCCCTCACCGATCTCTGTCGTGTCCAGTTCATCGGTCTGTCCATCGGTCTGTTCGTCGTCCTGGGTCGACCCCGCGTCGCTCGAGTTCGCCGACCCGCAGCCGGCCATGCCCAGCCAGATCGCCGCCCCAAAGACGCTGGACACGAGCCCATTTTTCCACGTGATCGCTGCGTCGAATCGCGCGGGTTGTCGTGACGAATTCACACTACGACTCCAGAACACATACGCCGACATTGGCCCACTGGGGTGGGGCATCCTCCGTGAAGAACGCCGCGCAGACCGTCCCGGGCAGGGCGCCCTCGCAAGGCCCGTCGCCCTGCTCGAGGTCGCAGTAGGGGGCGCAGCAGGCCCCGCCCTCGCACCCGGGCACGACCGGCCCATCGACACAGAACAGGCCCGGCTCACAGGAATTTTCGAACTCGCAGTCTTCCCCCACGGTCTTGTCCTCGCCCCTAGCGACACACTGGAAGCTGTTTTCATGCCAGTAGCAACCCGAGCCCTCCGCGCAGCTTTGGGCCAGGGGATCGCAGTGGGGAATGCATAGATGCACGACCCACGCCGCCCCCATCGAGCAGGTCGTCGCCGGCGGACACTCGGGGCTCTCGGGGCTCCCCAGGCACAGGGTCAGACACACGCCGCTGTCCTCCTCCACGTACCAGCAGTAGCCGAGCGCGTCGCAGTCGTCGGTCGCCTGAAATGGCCCATCGTAGTGGCAGGCCTCGCCCGCGGCCTGGTCTCCCGACACGGGTACGCAGCGCAGCGAATTGAACTCGGTGTCGGTGCTGCTGTAGGGCACACACTTCTCCCCGTCCGGGCAATCTTGAACAAAAGAGTCGCAGGGAGAGTCGTCGGGGAGCATGTCCGAGGACCCGAGCCAGTCGTTTTCGTCCTCGCTGCTCTCACTCTCACCACTCTCACTCTCGCCGCTCTCGCTCTCGCTCGTGCCCAGTTCGTCACCCAGTTCGTCGGCGTGCTCGTCGGCGTGCTCGTCGGTCCGGGTCGATCCGGCGTCGCTCGAGCTCCCGGGTCCGCAGCCCGCCACGCCCAACAACATCGCCGCACCCAGCACTGTGGAGACGAGCCGACCGCTGTCGGTGGTCGCTGGTCGCCCACACAGCGACAGCCGCGCCGTTCTTTGTGACGATCCGATATTCACGTTCATACTCATGCCTACCATCGATGACTTTCCCAAGGGCTCCGGGTCATGGAGCCAGCAGACATTGACCGACGTCGATGTCGTCCGGATCGAGGGGGTCATCAAAAAAGGCCACGCAGACGGTCCCCAGGATCGCCTGCTCGCAGGCCCCATCCCCCTGTGCAAGGTCGCAGAAGAGGGTGCAGCAGGACCAGCCATCACACTCAGGGAGCGACTCTGCCGACACACAGCTCGAGCCTGGTGCACATGAATTGATGAAATTGCAGGGCTCGCCCAGGGGCTTGGCCTCGGCAGTTTCTACACATTCGAAGGTACCGCCGGCCCAGTAGCAGCCCATGCCCTCCCCACAATCTTGAGCCAAGGGATCGCAGCTGGGAATACACAGCGCGAGAACATCCTCGGCGGTGACCTTGCAATTGCTGCCTGGCGGACACTCTGGGTCGTCTGGGCTACCCAGACACAGGGCCACACACTCTCCGACGTGGTCCTCCACATACCAGCAGTAGCTGGTCGCGTCGCAGTCGTCGTTCGCCGAGAAGATACTGTCGTACTCACAGAGCTCGCCGGGGGCCTGATCCCCCAACACGGGGACGCAGCGGAGGTCGTCGAAGCCGCCACCGGAGCTGCTGTAGGGCACACACTTCTCGCCCTCGGGGCAGTCCTGGGCGTAGTGGTCACACGGCACCGCGGCGGCCATGTCGGTTTGGGGGATGATTCCGCCGTCGCTGCTGTCGTCCCCGTCGTCGCTCCCGCCTTCGTCCGTGTCATCGGCATCGGCCGCGTCATCGGCCGTCCCCAGCTCGTCGTCGGCCGTCCCCAGCTCGTCGTCCTGCTCCCCCTGCTCATCAGCCGAGCCACCCGGACCACAGGCGCCGAGACCCAGGCAGATGGCGACCCCGAACAGGCCTCCGGCGGCCGCGCGAACAAGGCGAACCGAGGGCGCGGTCGGCTGCGAACCCGAGCTCACAACGAAGAAAAGGCCGGCAGCTTTCATAGTTAAATCATCTACACGACGAACAAAAGTATGTAAAGTTAGTTTTCATGGTCCACACCACACGGCTTCCGGGGTACTCGCGCACCCGAGTTCGTCTGGTCAGCTCTCCAGCACACACACACCGACGATCTCCGACTCGGGGGGATCGTCGACAAATGGCGTACAGACCGTCCCCGGGACCGCCTGCTCGCAGGCCGCATCCCCCTCCGCGAGGTCACAAAAAGCGGTGCAACAGCTCCAGTTCCCGTCCTCACACTCAGGGAGCAACTCGTTCTCCAGACACACCAAACCCGGCGCGCAGTCGTTGGGGACCCCGCAGTACTCACCCACAGGCGTGTCCTCGGTCCTGAAGTTGCAGTCGAAGGTAGTACCGATACCGGTCCAGAAACACCCCAGATCCTCCCCGCAATCTTGAGCCAAGGGATCGCAGTTGGGGATACACAGCGAGTAAACATCCTCGGCGGTGAACTTGCAATTGCTGCCGGGCGGACACTCCGGGTCGTCTGGGGCACCCAGACACAGGGCCACACACTCCCCGACGTGGTCCTCCACATACCAGCAGTAGCTGGTCGCGTTGCAATCGTCGGTTGCCGATGACCGATCGTCGTACTCACAGACCTCGCCAGGGGCCTGATCTCCCAACACGGGGACGCAGCGGAGGTCGTCGAAGCCGCCACCGGAGCTGCTGTAGGGCACACACTTCTCGCCCTCGGGGCAGTCCTGGGCGTACTGGTCACACGGCTCCTCGGCGGTCAGGTCGAAATCGGAGACGAAACCCAGCACACTACCGTCTTCATCTCCGTCGTCACTCCCGTCTTCCTCCGTGTCGTCGACCGCGCCGTCGGCCGTCGCCAGTTCATCGCCCTGATTGCTCTGCTCCTCCCCCTGATCGCTCTGCTCCTCCCCCTGGTCGCTCTGCCCGTTCCCCGTGCCGTCGGGCCCAGCCGGACCACAGGCGCCGAGCCCCAGCCAGATGGCGGCCCCGAACAAACCTCTGGGCATCGCGTGAACAACGCGAATCGCCGTCGAGGCGAGCTGAAAGTCCGATCCTGGAGCAGGGGACTGAACGAAGGTTTTCATAGCTAAATCAACTACATGATGAAAAAAAGTATGTAAAGTTAGGTTTGAGAAGGCCAACGCACATGGTTTCCTGGGCATTCGAACCCCTGGACCCTGGGCCGGTCCTCTGTAGGCTCCGGTCGTGCGCACCTACCTCGAGCTCGTGAGCCGGGTCCTGGAGACCGGGACCCAAAAGGCGGACCGGACGGGCGTGGGCACCAAGAGCCTGTTCGGGGCGCAGCTCCGCTTCGACCTCAGCGAGGGCTTCCCGTTGGTCACCACCAAGCGAGTCCACCTCCGGTCCATCATCCACGAGCTGCTGTGGTTTCTCCGGGGCGAGACCAACGTCGCCTACCTCCGCGCCAACAAGGTTCGGATCTGGGATGAGTGGGCCGACGAGGCCGGAGACCTGGGTCCGATCTACGGCGCCCAGTGGCGGTCCTGGCCCGACCGCCGGGCGTCCGAGCCGGGCCGGACCATCGATCAAATGCGCGAGCTGGTCGAGACCCTGCGCACCAATCCAGACTCACGGCGCATGGTGGTCAGCGCCTGGAATGTGGCCGACCTGCCCGACATGGCGCTCGCCCCCTGCCACTGCCTGTTTCAGTTCTACGTCGCCGACGGCAAGCTCAGCTGCCAGCTCTATCAGCGCAGCGCCGACCTGTTCTTGGGGGTGCCCTTCAACATCGCCAGCTACGCCCTGCTGACCATGATGCTGGCGAAGATCGTCGGCCTCGCACCCGGCGACTTTGTACACACTTTCGGCGACGCCCACCTCTACCTCAACCACCTCGAGCAGGCCCGCCTCCAGCTCGGCCGCGCCCCCCGAGCCGCGCCGACCATGCACATCGCCCGCACCCCCGCGTCCCTGTTCGAGTTCGAATACTCGGACTTCGAGCTGCGGGGCTACGACCCACACCCTCGGATCGCGGCCCCGGTCGCCGTCTGAACTCGGAGCCTCTCATGCGTATCGCCCTGATCAGCGCCGCCTCGGAGAACGGCATCATCGGCCGGGACAACGATCTCCCCTGGCACCTCCCCGACGACTTTCGCCACTTCAAGCGGACGACCAAGGGACACCACGTGATCATGGGTCGGCGGACCTGGGAGTCCCGAGGAGGGCGAGCCCTGTCCCGACGCACAAACGTGATCGTGAGCGCGCAGCCCGACTACCAGGCCGAGGGTGGGCACGTGGTCCACTCGCTCGAGGAGGGCCTGGCCCTGGCTCGCGCCAACGGGGAACAGGAGGCCTTCGTGATCGGTGGGACGCGCCTGTATCGAGAGGCCCTGCCCCTCGCCCAGCGCATCTACCTGACCCGGGTCCACGCGATCGTCGACGGCGACACACGCTTCCCGATCATCGACCCCACCCTGTGGACCACCGTCGAGGCCGTCCATCACAACGCCGACGAACGCCACGCCCACGGCTTCACCATGCTGGTGCTCGAGCGCTGTCCCGACGATCAGGGCGCCCAGGGACAGGGCTGACGTGCGGCCCAATGCGCACCGACAATGAGGTGAGCCAGCCGCCAGCCTGGGGCATCACCCATCGCCCCGTCTCGCCGAATAGTCCATCGAGTGCCAGGCGCGGAACGCCGTTGTAACGGGCTTGCTACCAGTTTCAGCGACGCGGCCTCGATGAAAATCCGAGCGAGAGGCCCTCAGCGGTCGACCACAGGCTGCCGACCCCGAAGCAGGGGGACACCGAGTTGGTAGCTATCCGCCCACTCTAGCGGGCGCCATTGTTCACATTCTTTTTTCTGTTTCTTCATCGATCTGTCGTCGCTATGCCTGGCGTCGCGAACTCCAGCGATCGTAGAGTCGGGCTATGAAGACACTGGATGTCGCAGTCGTTGCAGTCGCAGCTTCGCTCAGCTTCGCCTGTTCAGACCCGGACCCGCGCTCCGAGGGCGAGGGCACCGAGGACAGCATCGGGAATCCCAGCGACAGCGACAGCAACAGCAGCGGAGCCACGGGCTCGGAGACCGCGGACTCCGAGGGCGACTCGGCCGGTCCCTCGGACGGACCCAGCGAGGGCCCTCGCTTCGACCTCTCCCCGATCCCCGACGCACCGGAGCTGTGCGAGAGCCCGAGCCAGGACTTCAGCAACATCTGGATCGCCAACTCCACCCAGGGCACGGTCTCGAAGATCGACACGGTGAGCACCAACGAAGAGGGTCGCTTCACGGTCACCGACACCCCCGCGCAGCAGCCCTCGCGAACTTCGGTGAACCAGTTCGGGGACGTCGCCGTAGGCCACCGCTTCGCCGCCCGGGTCACCAAGGTCGCGGCCTTGCCCGAGCGCTGCGTCGACAAGAACAACGACGGCGTGATCCAGACCTCCTCCGGCCCCGACGACATCCTCCCCTTTGGAGAAGACGAGTGTGTGCTGTGGACCATCGACCTCCCGGCCCACGCCCAGGGCACGCGCGCGGTCGCCTGGGAGGGCGGCACCTTCGATCCGGTCAACTGCGTCAACACGGTCCCCAACCCGCGCCTGTGGGTGGCCTACGGCGAGAACCCGCTCCAGGTCTACCGACTCTCGGGTGAGACCGGGGAGGTCTTGGATATGGTCTCGGTGGCGTCGTCGGGCTACGTCTACGGCGGAGCCGTCAACGCCGAGGGCGACTTTTGGGTCTCGGATCGGGCCGGCAAGACCCTGTCTCGCATCGACGGCGAGACCCTGGAGGTCCAGACCTTCCCGGTTCCGGGCAGCAACGCCTACGGCATCGGCATGGACCAAAACGGCCACCCTTGGATCGCGACCTACTCGGTGGGCGAGGGCGACTTCGTGTATCGCTTCGATCCCGACCTCCAGACCTTCTCGTCGGCGGGCGGCACCTCCGGTCGCTACCGGGGCATGAACATCGATCGTGAAGGCCGCGCCTGGGTCGCGGGCAACAGCCCCTGCCGCCTGGCCGTGTTCGACGTCGAGACCGAGACCGAGATCGACGACGCGATCCCGCTCCCGGGCTGCGTCGATCCGGTGGGCGTCAGCGTCGACCGAGACGGCTACGTGTGGGTCGTCGATCGTGGCGCCGGCCTGGCCTGGAAGGTCGAGCCCAACGCCCACATCATCATCGGCACCGTGACCGGGCTGATCTCGCCCTACACCTACTCGGACATGACCGGCCAGGGCCTCAACCTGGTCGTCAACCCGCCCGGCTGAGCCGGTCGAGGCGACTGCGCGCCAGCGCCCGGATTCCCGCGTCCCAGCGCCCGGATTCCCGCGTCCCAGCGCCCGGATTCCCGCGTCCCAGCGCCCGG
>CAYVJQ010000035.1:42422-48601 GCA_964451725.1 uncultured Nannocystaceae bacterium
CCAGCGCCCGGATTCCCGCGTCCCAGCGCCCGGATTCCCGCGTCCCAGCGCCCGGATTCCCGCGTCAGGGATCCGGGCGTGCTCGCGAAGGGTGATCGAGCCGCCGAGCGCGGCTCCCCCCTCGCCATGCCCCACATCCAAGCCAGCGTCCGCAGCCCCTGGTCCGCCGCCGTCCCCCTCCAGGCCGGCCGCTTCGTCAGCCTGTTCGCCAAGCATCAGAGCTGCAACAGGATCACGGACTTCGCTGCGCTGGCGAGCTTCGGCGTGCCCCAGCCCCTCGCCCCCACCAACCTGGGCTTCGCCGACTACCAGCTCGACCCCCAGTACGCCGGGCCGCGGCGACAGGGGGCGGGGCGGGCCGTATTCCACGGCGCCTACTACCTCAAGGGGGCCGGGCGGACTCCCCTGGCCCTCGACTGGCACGACCACCGCGACGCGCCCCTGACCACCGGACACCTCCCCCCCAGCGCCGGCCTGCGGGAGCTCGTGGTCAGCCGCTACCTCCGGGCCAAGGGCCTCGCCCAGCACGTCGTCGCCTGCGAGGGGCTGCTGATCGCCCCCCTCGCCCGCGAGCTCGGCGAGCCCCTGGTTCGCGCCTACGCCCGACGTGGGATCCAGCTCGCCCCCAGCGACCTGCACATGCAGGCGATCAGCGTGAAGCCAGCCAACTTCGCCCGCTGGAGCAACATCTTGTGGCTCGCCCACCAGACCGCCCCCGAGCCCGAGAGCGTGCTCGAGTTCGCGTGGCTCTGCGAGCACTTCGCCCTCGCCAGGGGGCCCCGGGAGCACAACCTCCCCCACCCCGAGACCTGTTCGCCCTCGACCATCGCCGCGAGCTTGAGCGCGGCCCTGAGCCGGGGCTTCGCGGCCCTCGAGACCTGCTTTCGCCATGGCCTCTACCTGGGTGGAATCGGCCACGAAGACGTGACCCTCGATGGCCGCATCCTCGACCTGGAGACACCCCTGATCTCGGGGGAGGCCCTGCTTTGCAAACACAGCACCGCCCCGGCCTCGGCCGAGCTCGGGCGCTCGGGTCGCCCCTTCGGGATCGAGTTCCTGCTCTACGCCCGCACCGTCCGCCGAGCCCTCGAGACCCTCGATGCTCGGCTCGGCGTGCTCGAACGCCGGGCCGCATGCCCGGGGGTCGCCGTGTTCCTGGGTCAGCTCCGGGCTTCGCTGAGCGCCGAGTTCGGGTCCAGCCATCCGATCCACAACGCCCAGTCCATGCGCGCCGGCCTGACCCAGGTCTACCGAGAGACCGGAGCTCCAGACGCGCTCATCTCCCGGGTCATCGATGCCCAGGTCGCCCACATCGACCACCAACTCGAGCTGCCTCCGCTGAGCGCCCGCCGGGTGGCCACCTCGTTCGCGGCCACCGCTCCGGGCCTGCGCACCGAGCTCACGATCCTCGAGGGTGCGCCCGGCCTGCGCTCGACCCAGGCCGCGGCCGAGCGCGAGCTCCTGTTCGAGCTCTACACCGAGCTCGACAGCATCACCGATCCGGCCCGCTACCTGAGCCGCCTGCGGTCCTGGATCGGCAGGATCGACGCCGAGGTCCGACCCACGGGCGCCCTCCCGCTGACAGCCCAGCCCCCTCAGGCGGCCCCCTCAGGGAAGCCCCGATCGGGCGTCCACCCCTCCCCGCTGCACCGCGCGCCCGCTGCAAACGGCGCGGCCTGAGGATCTCCGACGTGACGAACGTGGCGACGACGCAACCAGGCGACGAGGGAGGTCAGCCCTGGCTGACTTCCCTCGGCGGGGCGTCCGGGTGGTTGCGAAGAAAATCGGCGACCTCGGCGAAGCGCCGATCCAAGAATCCGCGGACCGGACCCTCGACCCCACGCGCGTCGAGAGCCAGGCCCATACACCGCAGCCAGGCGTCGCGCATACCCGAGTCGATGGCCACGCCACTGTGACGCCGGCGCAGCCGCGGGTGGCCATGCTGGTCCATGTAGTCCTGGGGCCCGCCGAGCCAACCGACCAAGAACAGACCGAAGCGGTCCCGGCTCTGGCGGCTGACCCGGCCTTCGGCGTCCCGCTTGTGGACCGCGGTCAGCGCGGGCTCGGTGCGCTCCATGGCGTCATAGAACGCCTCGGCGAGCGCCAGCACGGGCTCGCGCCCACCGAGCAGGGCATAGGGGCTGTCGACCGCGTCCACGGGCCCCACTTTGCCCGGTCGAAGCGAGCCCGACAAGCGGGCTCAGCCCCGCTCGAACGCACTCAACCGATCGGCTTGCACACCTCTACGACCTCGGACTGGTTGTCCTCGTGGCACTCGTTGAGCGCGCCCTTGCCCTCACCGTCGTCGTCGACCACGACCCAGACATTTGCCGAGCTCATGGAGACCCCCGTGTCGAGGGTCAGGGTCTCCTTGGCCCCGGCCGGCAGCGCACCCTGGGTCGAGATCGTGCCCAGGTAACCCACCTCTTGCTCGTAGAACGACACCTGGACTCCGGGCCCGACTCCCAGGCAGCCGAGGTTGGCGACATCGACAGTCAAGATCAAGCTCGGACAGGCCTCCCACTCCGCGCGCAGATCGAAGGGCACCAGGTCGGGCGCACAAAAGTCCGAGGCCCCCTGAACGTTGCGTCGGTAGCCGTTGTAGGGCTCGCCCTCGGGCACCAGCCAGGAGCTCTGCTCGACGACCGGGATGCTGCCGTCGATCCCCACGTTGGTGATGTGATAGCTGTGTTGATTCCACACCGGGCGGGTGCTGACCCAGTTGTCGAGCAGGTCCCCCCAGACCTCGATGCCGGCATCGAGGCCCCAGTCCACGTCGGCGTTGTTCGAGAACACGAGCTCGGCTTTGAAGTCGCCGTCGACATCGGCGACGACCGGGTACTCGGTGCGGGTGCGCGAGGTGTTGGGGTCGCGGAACAGGACCTCGTCGTCGTCCATGATCCCGTCGCACTTCGGCCCTACTGGTACGAGCTCGCAGTCCGGCTCGACCCCGGGGTAGATGCGGATGAACTTCTCGTCGTTGTAGATGACCTCGTTCTTCCCGTCGCCATCGAAATCGAATACGGACGAGCCCGTGACCCGGGAGGAGCCGTCCTCGGTCGCCGCTCGCCACTGCTCCTCGAAGCTCACACCGTCGAAGCTGGCGACCACGTAGAAGGTCGCTCCGGCCGTGGCCACGTCCGGCACGCCGTCGGCATCGAAGTCGGCGATATTCGGTGCCCCCCCCCGATCGCTGCTCCCGGGAATGGGGAAGGTGTCGATCAGGGCGCCCTCTTGTCCATCCAGCGCGTAAATGTTGCCGCCGCGCACGAGGATGACCTCGGCGTTCCCGTCCTCGTCGAAGTCGGCCACGCCGCAGCGACCATCACCGACCGGCGCTTCCCAATACACGGAGCCGCTGAAGTCCCCCCCCGCGACCGTGCCGGTGGTTTTGTAGGCCGTGTTGCCACCGATGATCTCGGGGCGGAAGTCGTTGTCCAGATCGGCCACACACGAGATCGGGCCCTGGGACTCATGGCCGATCCCCATATTTCCCTCCCACAGCAACACCCCCTCGTTGGAGAACACCGCGGCCCCGAACACGATCTCGGGCGGGCCCTGCCCGTCCATGTTGGCGATCGACACCGAGCCGCTGTTGTCGTTCCCTGAGTAGGAATCGGAGATCCAAAGTGGCGTGCCATCGCTGTCGATGGCGATCAGCCTGTTGTCCGGGCCCGCGACGACGACCTCTGGAAAGCCGTCTCCGTCGAGATCACCGACGGCCGGGTTGGCCGTGGCATCGCTCTCGTAGTCGGGGTCGGTCACCGACCACAGCTGCTCCCCGGTCGCGCCGTTGATGGCTCGGAGTACGCCCTCATCCTTGTACACCCCGGCCTTGTAGGTGTTGAAGATGATCTCGGGCACGCAGTCTCGGTCGAGGTCCGCGACGACCGGGATCGAGGACACATGCACGTTGTCCACCGCGTCGGCGGGACTCACGTGCGTCCACGACACGGTGCAGACATCGTCGATGCAATCCTCGCCGGTCTGACATTGGGCCTCGTCGTCACAGGCGACCTGCTTGCGCATGCCCCAGGTGAACTCGGGGTGGGGCGAGAAATCGCCGTCCGGCGGCTTGTAGGTGCAGGTCGAATCGGCCTCGCTGGGCACACACATCTCGAGGTCCGGGTCACAGACGTAGCCCTCATCGCACTCAGACGGGTTCTCCTGGGTGGCGCAGGCGGCCTGGCTGCAGGGTCCAGCGGGCTCGACGCAGGCCCCGAGATAGCAGACCTCGGCGTCGCCGCAGCACAGCGACTCGGACCCACAGGCCGGCTCACCGCCACAGTCGGCCGCGCAGGCCCCCTCGAAGCAGACCTCCCCGAGCGCACAACAATCCGATCCACACTCGACCTGCTCGTCCTCACAGACCGATCCGGTATCGCCCTCGTCGAGGCTGTCGGTCGCTTCGGATCCGGAGGTCTCTGTTCCACCCAAGGTCGTGCTGACACCCTCGTCAGCACCGATTTCATCGGCGTTTCCGCCCCCGTCATCCGTGCAGCCCACGGCTGCGAGCGCGAGCCCAGCGACCAGACAGTTCAGGTTCAGGTTCAGGTTCCAATTCCAACGATTCACGGCGGTTGCCATCGACCGAGCATCACACGAGGCTGGATCCGACGGAAGCTGTCTCGACGACCGACACGGCTCCTCCAGGTGGATCACCCACCCCGAACCCAGACCCGAAGAACAGATTGTTTCGCCTCACCACCTCGCTCGGGATCATTCGCCGGAAGCCGAGAACGACGAATCAAAGCCCTATCAAAGCGGCCGCGAGTTCCCAAGCAGAAGCGGTGAAAGGGCAGGGCCGAGCGAGACGTCGTGAGCTATCCCAGAGGGCACTTTTTCCCGAATTCGAAGACCGGCATCGAGCCCTGATTTTCAGATACGAGGGCTCACCAAAAGGTCTCCTTCGTAGCGAGGCTCGACACCGATCGCGGTCTTTACTTGTCCTTTAGGCTCTCGATGATCTCGACGGCCCGCTTTTTGATTTCCGGGTCCTTGTGGTTTTTGTAGCGCTTGGCCAGAGCCTTGGTGGTCGCGTCGCGGCGCTGGTAGTAGATCGCGAACAACGCCAGGCTCCGGTTGCTCGACTCGATGTCCGGGTCGTCGACGACCTTTTGCAAGAAGCTGTAGTTGCGCTCGCACTGGGCCTCGACTCCGGCCGTCTTCTCGCCCATGAACGAGAAGCAGACGTCCCGGTAGACCATGTAGTCGTCGCGGTCGAACTTGTCGGCTTCGAGCCGGGCCTCCCCGACCTCGAGGAGCTTGTCCACGTACTCGCCCCCGCAGCGGATCGCAGCCCACCCGGCCTGGGTGCGAATCTGGCCGTTGTCGTCGTTGTTGAAGCCCTGGGTCCAGGGGCACACGGCCGCCTTCTCGTCCTCGGTGACGTCGTAGGTCTCCCGCAGCGCGCCCAGGGCCGCGGCGGTGAGCGTGGGGTCGCCTTCGGCGGCGACCTCCCTGAGCTTGGGCAGGGCCATGAGTCGGCCGTAGCGCATGGCGTGGCGGTAGATGGAGGCGGAGGCGGAGGGGTCCGAGTGGGCCGCCCCGACCTCGAACAAACGATCGATCACGGCCTTGTCCTGGGTCGCCCCAGCGGCCATGGCGACCGTCGGCCCAGCCCGGTTGGCGGTGTATTTCTCGGCCTTGGCGAAGCCGGTCATGAGCGCGTCGGCGGTCGCCTTCGAGACCGCAGGTGTGTCTCCCAAGGTCCGCACCTGGTCCATCATCAAGCTGGCCGCGACGAAGGCCTCGACTGGGTCCTCGCCCTGGAACACGATCGCCAGCGAGTCGAGGGCGGCCGTGTCGGCCTTGATGACCTCCCGCAGTTTTTTGTACTGCTCGGCGTCGCACTCGTTCAGCGACCCGCGGCTGGCGTCGACTGTGCAACCTTTGACGACCCCAGTGATCCCACCTGCGATGACCGGGTCGGCGACCGGCGCGGGTACGGCCGGCGCAGGATCGCCCGCAGCGGGCGTCGCAGTCCCAGGCTCGACCTCGGCGTTGTCCCCGGCCGGAGTCTCGGTGTCGGCCGCCTTTTTGTTGCCGGCGCTGTCGCCCGGTTCACCGCCGTCTCCCGGTTCACCACCGTCGCAGGCGATGAGCGCGAACGCGGCGAGTGCAGGGAGGAGAAGCTTGCGCTTGATTGGAGTCATCGTCGCGGTAGTGCGACTGGGCCC
>CAYVJQ010000035.1:48701-56914 GCA_964451725.1 uncultured Nannocystaceae bacterium
TCCCGACCGGCCTCAACCGGTCCGCCGTGGGCCCAAGCGTGCGACCAGCGCGTCGAGCTCGGCCACCGTGCTCGCCCCGATCTCCGGGCTCGTAGCCAGATCCTCGACCGAGGTCTTGAGCGCCGCCCGAGCTCGGGACAGGCGGCTGCGCACCGTGTGCGGCGAGACCTCCAAGATCTCCGCCAGCTCGCTGCCGGTGAGCCCCTCCCAGTAGTAGAGCTCGAGCGCGACCTGCAGGTCGATCGACAGGGTCCGCAGGGCTCTCAAGAGCATGCGCTGCTCCTCCGAACGGGCGATCATCGAGCCCATCGAGACACCCAGGGCGACCACCGAAGACCCGAGCGGATCAAAATCCTTGGCCCGGCCCCGGAAGTGGGCGAACAAGAGGTGCCGGGCGATGCTGAACAGGTAGGTGCGGAAGCTGGACCGGCCCTCGAAGCGGTCCCGCCCCTCCACCGAGGCCAGGAAAGTGTCTTGAACCAGGTCCTCGATGTCGCCGTCGATCTTGTTCTTGAAGAAGCGCGAGACCGACGCGAGGTGGCGATCGAAGAGCGCGCCACCTGCGATCCTGTCGCCCTCGCGCCAGGCCTCGAGGAGCTCGAAGTCGGAGGGGAGCGACACCGGAACATGGTAACATCGACCCCTGCTGGAGAGGGCCGCCATGCGCTGCGCCACGCCGTGAACGAGACCCCGATCAGCACGCCAGGTCTGCGCCCAGACGCGCCCCTCGAGGACCTCGAAGACGCGCGCTTGCGGGCCTCGATCGGCGCCCGGTTGTTCGGCCGTAGTGAGCGCGTGACCGTCGATCGCTTCGAGATCGAGGGTCGCCTGGGCTCGGGAGGCATGGGCATCGTCTATGAAGCGTGGGACCCGCGACTGCGCCGCCGCGTCGCCCTCAAAGTCGTACGCCCGGACCGCAGCGCCCCTGCCCTGCACCGTCGACTGCTTCGTGAAGCCCGGGCGGCGGCGCGCCTGAACCACCCCAACGTGGTGACCATCTACGAGGTGGGTGAAGCGAGCGATGTGGGCGAGGCAGGGTCCAGCGAATCCGGCGAATCCGGCGACCTCGGGCCGCTGGTGTGGATCGCCATGGAGTTCATCGAGGGGCTCACGCTTCGGCGTTGGGTCGAGGCCGCGCCGAGGACCGACGCGGAGCTGGTCGCCCTGTTCCTCGGCGCCGGTCGGGGCCTGGCCGCAGCCCATCGGGAGGGCTTGGTGCACCGGGACTTCAAACCCGAGAACGTGCTCGTCGAGGACCGACCCGACGGCAGCGCTCACGCGCGCGTGGTCGATTTTGGGCTCGCTGTGCCGGCCCAAGCCGGCGCTCTGGAGTCGAACCCCACCGACCCCAACGGCCGAGCGCTCCCCGGAACACAGCCCGAGCACAGGCCCACATCCACCGAGACGCCGAACACACCGCGGCCGGCCTACGACGACGAACACACGGCGCTCGGGCGGGCCTCGGGCACGCCCGCATACATGGCGCCAGAACAGACCATCGGCGAGCCGGTCGACGCCCAGGCCGATCAGTTCGCGTTTTGTGTGGCCCTGTACGAGAGCTTCGAGGGCCACCGGCCGTTCGCGGGTCGCTCCCTGCTCGAGATCTGGGCGGAGATCGAAGCGGGACGACTCAGGCCCGCATGCCGGGTCCCCAGGTGGCTCAGGCCCGCGATCAGGCGCGGCTTGGCGAGGGATCCGAGCGCCCGCTTCGACCACATGGACACGCTCTTGGCGGTCCTCGAGAGCGGGCTCGCCCGACGCCGACGCGGGGCATGGATCGGCGCAGGGGTCTTCGCCGTGGCCGGGGTGTTGACGGCCCTCGGCCTCGGCCTCTCCCGACCCGGTGAAGACCCCTGTGCGGACGCCGATCAGGCCGCGGATCCGCTGTGGAGTGCGGACGCTCAGGCCCAGTCCCGGGCGTGGTTCGAAGCCGAGCGATCGAGCTTCCGCGACCAGTCTGCGCGCGCCTTTGCGACCAACGTGGAGGGCTGGGTCGGGCGCTGGCGCGGCGCCCGAATCGAGACCTGCAAAGCGGCGCGGGTCGAGGGCCGCCAGTCTGCCGAGCTCCGCGACCTCCGGGACGCCTGCCTCGACCGCCAACTCCGGCGTGTCCACGCCCTGATCCGCGAGACCGTGGCCACACAGGGGTCGCCCGAGCGCGTCGCCCGGGCCGTCGGAGCCAGCTCAGAGCTGCCCAGCCTCGAAGATTGTGCAAACACGGACTCCCTGCTCCACGAGGTCCCGATCGCGGGTGGACCCGAGGCCCGGGCTGCAGCCCGCGACCTCGACCTCGACCTCGCCGACTTCGAGGGGGCGTTCCCGACCACCGATCCAAAGCTCTCCATGGCCCGCGCCCGGACCCTCTCGGCCCGCGCGGCCGAGCTCGCGCCCCCACACCCGCCCACGAGCGCCCGCGCCCTCTTGGCTGGAGCCCGCGCGGCGCTCGTCCTCGGTCAGCGAGAGCGGGCCCTGAAGAGTTTTGGCGCCGCCTTCCGCGAGGCTGTTCGCGGCCGCTCCGAGCGGGTCGCAGCCGAGGCCGCGCTCATGGCTGCGTTCGCCCAGATCCAGCACCACGACGACACCGTCGACGCAGCCCGGTGGTTGGGCGACGCCGACGCCTTCATCGACGCGCTCGGCGAACAGCCCCAGCTGCGCGCGACCTGGCTCGATCACTCGGGGATCTTGGCCGTGGTCGAGAGCCGCTACGACGACGCCGAGGACTTCCACCGACGCGCGCTCGCCCTTCGCGAGGCGCTCCCGGGTCAGGCGGTCGCGGTCGCCAACTCCCGGATCAACCTCGCGGTCGCCCTGACCAAGAAGGGGCAGACCGAGGCGGCCCTCGCCGAGTTCGAACTCGCCCGAACAATTTATGCCGAACAGCTCGGCCCCCAGCACCCCGCGGTCGCCAACTTGCTGACGAATATCGGCGCGGTCCAGCTCGAGGCCGGCAACACGGATCAGGCAGTGATCCTCACCGAGGAGGCCCTGGCCATCAAGACGAGCGTATTCGGGGCTCAGGACCACCGCCTGGCCTCGACCCTCATCAACCTCGCCAACGCCCGATGGGCCCTCGACGACCGAGAGGGGGCGGTCGAGGTCCTGGGCCGGGCGATCGCCGTGCGCGAGCGGGCCCTGGGCCCCACCCACCCACGCCTCGCCCTGCCCCTGTCCAACCTCGGCGCGAGCTACCTGGAGATGGGCAGACCGGCGCTCGCCCTGGTTCAGTACGAACGCGCGATCACCATCGCCCAGGGCAGCCACGGGGAGAGCCACGCTGATCTGTTGTTCTCCCGGCAGGGCCGCGCGGAGGCCCTCGTCGCCCTCGACCGTCCTGTCGAGGCGCGGGCGGCCTATGTGCAGCTCGTCGCCCAGGCCGAACAGGTCGAGCTCCAGCCCGGCGTCCACGCCCTGCTCCTGCGGGACGCCGCGCTCTCGGCCCTCGGCGGTGACCCGGGCGAGCGCGCGCGCTCCAGGATCTGGGCCGAGCGAGCCTCGACCCTGTGCGCGAGCCGTGCGGATCTGTGTGACGCCGATCCCCTCGACCTGTGGACGGCCCAGGCCGAGACCACCCAGCCCTAGCCCTGGTCCCCGCCGCGCCCGGCACCGCCACCCGGGCGGGCCCTACCCCCCTGTCTGATAGGCTCCGCCCATGAGCAAATCAGACAGCGGCGACCCCATCCGCCTGACCGCCTTCGCCAGCGGCGGAGGTTGAGCCGCCAAGCTCCGGCTCGGTGACCTGGTCGAGGTCCTGGATGGGTTGCCCCCTCCCACAGCTGGGGGCGCGAGTGTGATCGTCGGGGTCGAGACCTCCGACGACGCGGCAGTCGTTCGGCTGCCCGTCGCCCCTGGCATGGAGGGAAGCGCCCCCCAGTTGGTCCTGACCACCGACACGATCGCGCCGATCGTCGACGAGCCCGAGGCCTTCGGAGCGATCGCCGCAGCGAACGCCATGTCCGATGTCTGGGCCATGGGCGGCCGGCCCCTGTGGGCCCTCAATCTGGTGTTCTTCCCGGACCGGGAGCTCCCCCTCGAGATCCTCCGTCGGGTCATGCGGGGGGCCACCGAGACCTGCGCCCAGGCTGGAGTAGCGATCGTCGGCGGCCACACGGTCCGCAACGACGACTTCAAGTTTGGGCTCGCCGTGACCGGGACCCTGGACGGTCCCCGACCGTGGGCCAACACCCGGGCGACCCCCGGTCAGGTCCTCGTGCTCAGCAAGGCGCTCGGCACCGGCGTGCTCGGGACCGCCATCAAGTGCGGCCAGGCCAGCCCCGAGCAGATCGCGGCCGCGACCCGGTCCATGACCCGCCTCAACATGGAGGCCGCCGAGCTCGCCCACGGCTGTGGGGCCACGGCCTGCACCGACGTCACCGGCTTCGGCCTCTTGGGCCACCTGCGCAACCTCTTGCGGGGCAGTCGGCTGCGGGCCCGGATCGATCTCGGCCAGCTCCCGCTCTTGCCCGGCGCCCTCGACCACCTCCGGGCGGGGCGCTGGCCCGGCGGGAGCCAGTCCAACCTCGACTATGTCGAGCCCAGCCTGATCCGCCGCTACGCCAGCGACGACATCGGGGCGAGCGAGCGCACCATGCTGGCGGCCGACGCCCAGACCAGCGGCGGCCTGCTGGTCGCCCTCGAACCCGACGCCGCCGAGCGCCTGCTCCAGGGTCTGCTCCAGAGCGGACACCAAGCCGCGATCATCGGTACCCTCGAGGCCTCGACCCCGAGCACCCTGGGCCAGATCGAGCTGCTCAGCTCCGGCGCACGACCTCGTTGAAGTAGGTCAAGGTCGCGTGGGCGATGGACTCGACGATCTCGCCCTGTCCGCCGTCGTTCAAGAGCATGGCGCCCTCCTGCGCGTGGTCCAGGAAACCGACCTCGTGGAGCACGGCGGGCATGCGCGCGCCCTTGAGCACGTCGAAGGCCGCCTGGCGTACCCCCCGGTCCGGGCGTCCGGGGAAGCGACGGGCCTGCTCGCGCTGGATCGCCCGGGCATAGTGTGCCGCCTGCTTGCGGTCCTGGGTCAGGCCCAGCTCCCGGAGCATGACCGAGACCTCGTCGTCTTCGCGGCGTGTGGGCCGGGCGAAGCCCTCGTCGTTCTCGCGCTGGGCGGTCAGCGCAGCCTCTGTGCTCGAGGCCTCGAGGTCGAGCAGGAAGGTCTCGAAACCGACCTGGTCGGCGTGCGGGGAGGCGTTGCAGTGCAGGCTCAGGAACAGGTCGGCCTCGGCCGCGTTCGCAAACCCGATCCGCTGGGACAGGCGCAGGGTCTCGTCGCCGTCCCGGGTCAGGAGGATCTCGGCGTGGGGCATCAAGGTGTGAACCCGCGTGGCCAGACGCTGAGCCAGCACCAAGGTCAGCTGCTTCTCATCGACTGAGCCGTCGTGAGCGCGACACCCGTAGTTCTCACCGCCGTGGCCTGGATCGATGACCAGTCGAAAGCCCCGGGCGGTGACCGGCTTGGGGGCGGCCCGGGCCACAGACGGGACCGAGAGCGCGGCGCCCACAGCCAGGGAGGCGGTGGCCAACCCACCCAGGAAGCCTCGGCGATCCATGCGATCCGAAGGGTCGATGCGGTCCATGGCCTACATGTAGGCACAACTCGCCGGAGACACAAAAAAGTCGCGCTCTACATCCTGCTACACTCGGCCGCCTGGCCAGCATTCTGGCCACGAGCCCACGGTGAGCGCCCCTCCCGGACATCGGCGGACCCCCCGCCAAACACAGCCTGCTCCGCACCAGCGCTCCCCCTGGGGCCTCGCTGCGACCGCGCTGTGCGCTGGCATGCTTCAGATCATCGCCAGCGTGGTGCTGGGCATGGCCAGGATCGATGAGTTCGCCGAGGCGGCGGCCGAACCGGCCCGCCTCTACCTGCTGGTCGCGGCCCTGCTCACCGTGGGTGTGTTCTCGGTGTGGCTGGCCCGGGAGCGGGTCGCCGTGGCCTTGGGCCTGGTCGTCGCGTGGCCCTTGGGGCTGTGGCTCGGCCTGCGTGGCAAGATCAGCATGCTCGGCCTCGCCTTTCACGGTGAGTTTTTCCTTCACCACTTCTCGGCCCTGACCTGCCTGGTGCTGGCGATCTCGGTCCCGGCCAGCTGGGCTCGCGACCCGCGCCTGGGCAAGCTCCGCGCCCTGCCCCTGATGTTCGCGGTGCCCGGGGCCACCCTGCTCGCGGCCGCACACCTGGCCCCGCTCGACTTTGGACCCGAGTGGACGAGCGAGCGCTGGGTAGCGACCGCAGGAGCGGGGCTCCTGCTCCTGACCTGGCCCCTGGCCACGGCCTTGTTTTGGACCGAGATGGCTCCAAAGCTCCGCCGACCGATCGCCCTGATCTTGCTCTTGCCTGTGGTCTTGCGCCTGGCCTTCGCCGGCGTCGATGGACTCTCGGGGGCGCTCATCCTGCCCGCACGTGTGCCCTGGCTGGGTGCGGGCATCGTCGTCGCGGCCCTCGCCACCCTGCTGCTCCTGCGCCCGCGCCTGGACCGGCTGCTCACCGGCGTCATCGGGCTGATCTGCCTCGTCGGCAGCATGTTCTTCTATTACTTCTACGAGCACGGCTTCGGCGAGTTCGAGGACGGTCTGGGCGGACTCCTGCAGTCCATGTTCGGGTTTCAGGTCCCCTACCCGCCCTACGCCGACGACCTGCGCTCGGCGGCCCTGATGATGGGCCTCTTCTTCATGTCCGTGACCGTCTACTCGGCCCTGGTCTCGAGTGAAGATCGGGTCAGGGGCACCTCCCTGGGCCTGATGGTGGTCGCCGGGCTCGGGCTCTCGAGCCCCCACCTCGCGCTCATGTTGGGCGTGGGTGCCATGTTGTTCGTGGAGACCCTGCTCCCGGGCGCCCCTTTCCGCGACCTCGCCCCGCCTTGGTTCGAGGCTGGCCGGTCGGGCGTCGGCACGGCCGGAGCCCCGCCCCCTGCTCGAACGTCGACCTCCCCCGACGATGACCAATTGCTGGTCCGCGCCAGCTTCGAGGCGCTCGCGGCTCGCCTCGACATCGAGGCGCCGACCGAGGTCGAGACCGACGTCGGCTACACCGTGGCGATCCGCGATGAGCTCGATGGCGCGAGCTTCGACCTCCGCGCCCGACTCGAACTCAGCGGCGCCCGACTCGAGCTCATCGTCGGGCTGCGCGGACGGGGCGACACCACCTTCGAGCTCGTCCCCGAAGCCGGCGACCGGGGTCAGCGCCCCGCTCACCTGTTGGCGCGATCGCACCGGGTGGTGGGTGAACTCCGGGCCCTCGAGGCCTTCGGTGACGCGCCTCTCGACGCGCTGACCAGCTTCCCCACGGCCTACCTGCGGGCCTGGGAGGGCGGCATCCAGATCGAGCTCGGCCGCGACCTGAGCAAGCTCGACGTCGACACCCTCGAGGCCCTACTGCGCGCCCTGGTCCGAGCGCGCTGAGTCTCGACCTCGGTGGCGCCGTCCCGGGTGCTCCTCGACATCGACCTCGATCCGCAGGATCTGGCCCGGAGACAGGGTGGGCAGACTCCGGTACTCCATCGAGTTCAGGTCGAGGATCCAGTGCAGGTCCTCGCTGGAGAACGGGGCATCCCCCCCGAAGCCGCGCTCGATCCCAATCTGGATCTCGCGCCGGCCGCCCGGGTGATGGCGAATCTCGAACACCGCCCCCTCTCCCTGCATGGCCTCTGCGTGCAGGTGACGAGTCAGCTCCGCCCGGGCCTCGTCCACCGAGGCCCGGCTCAGACCCACACGAAAGGCGCGGTGCGCCAGCCTGCGACCCCAGATCGTCTCGACGTCGGCCTCGAGCGCCCGCTCGACGAACTCGGCGTCGTCGAGGAAGTCGGGGAAAGCCGCCCGCAGCTGCGGCTCCAGCTCGCCCAGCGCCGACTTCTGATCCCAAAACCGCACCATCATGAAGGTCTCGACCTCTGCGTCGGGGCCCACGACATGACGGACGATCACCTCGACCTCGCTCGCACCGCTGCGGGCCTGGATGAAGCTGGCGAGCTCCTGGACCTGGCCACGGTCGCCGGACAAGCCCCGAAGCTCGAGGCTGATCCCGATCGGGACCTCGTAGGCCGTGGGCAGGGCGCAGGCCGCCGCGAGCACCACCAACACCGAGCCCAACACGAGCGCGACCCGGTGAGCAGCAAACACGGCGAGAAGGTCGAACAGCCATCCCCCACTGCGGACGCCTTGTGACTCCGACTCCGACTCCGACTCCGACTCCGACTCCGACTCCGACTCCGACTCCG
>CAYVJQ010000036.1:0-26223 GCA_964451725.1 uncultured Nannocystaceae bacterium
GTGAACGACTGATGCTCGAGCACGCGGAGCATGCGGGCTTGGGTCGAGGGGGCCATCTCGGCGATCTCATCGAGGAACAAGGTACCCATGTGGGCGCGCTCGAACACGCCCAGGTGCCTGGCGACTGCGCCTGTGAACGCGCCCTTCTCGTGGCCGAAGAACTCGCTCTCGAGCAGGTTCTCAGGGACCGCGGCGCAGTTGATGGCGATGAAGGGTCGGGCCGCGCGCGGCGAGAGGGCGTGGATCATGCGAGCGGCGAGCTCCTTGCCCGTGCCGCTCTCACCGTTGATGAGTACGGTCGCGTTGGTCGCGGCCACGCGCTCGAGAAAGACGTGCAGCTTTTTGATGGCCGCCGAGGTCCCGATGATGCGGCCGGGCTCGGTGGATCCGCGCTGGGACAACACTGCACGCATTTGGGATCGCTCGCTCGCGCTCTCGCCCAGGGCGTCGAGGAGCTGCGCGGCACAGATCAGCAGATCGAGGGCACCGTCGTCCCAGCGGGGGGCGAGAATGCCCCCTTGGACGGCCTCTTGGGCACTCCACTCGGCGTAGAAAACCAGGTTCCGGGCTGGGGCAGCCATCGCCCCTTGGATGCCCCGGACCTGGACGGAGCGCCGATCTGCGAGGTCGGGCTCGGCGAGCACGTCGCGAACCAGCACTGCACGGTTGTCTGCGAGCACCCGCCGCAAGAGCGTGCGCGAGAGCGCCAGATCGACGATCGGTCCGGCTGTGGCCGCGGCCAAAATATCGCTGCCGTCGGCGCTCAGGAGCAGGGCTCGGCTGGCCGGGAGCGCCTCGACTGCCCATTCACTCGCGGTCCGATACACGGCCTGGAGTGAGCCACAGCGTGCGAGTCGGTCTCCGAGCGCCGCGAGGGCGGCGAGTCGGCTGGGGGTGCGGGCGGCCGCATCGATCTCGATCGTCCCGCGACCGTCGGCCCCGCCCGGGTCCGCTGTTCGGGGTTCTGGCGCCCGCGGGAGCTCGAAGCCCAGGGTCGTATTGCCGACGGTCAGAGCGGTCGCCAAGGGCAGCTCTTCCCCGCCGGAGAGCGTGCGCCTCTGGCCTTCGACCAAGGTCCACACCGGGTTGACCCCCGCGATCTCGACCACGCGGACGGAGCCCGTCTCGGGGCTCCAGGTGAGGCTGAGGTGGTGACGAGAGACCGCCTGATCGGCGAGTTTCAGCCCTTCCGCTCGGCCGCGCCCCACAGACAGGGCTTGGTCTGGGTGCAGTGTGACGCGGAGCCCCGCGTCGGGTCCAGCCCGAACAATGACCTCGAGCGTGCCCGCTCCGTTCCCGGGGTCGCCATGGCCAGCTCGGGGATCGTGCACTGTCCATGTCTACCCGATGCGAGGGGAGGTCGATAGGGCCGGCTGAGGAGCCCGATCGCCGCCCTGTCCAAGCGGGTGGGAGTGGGGCTACAGGCGTCCCTAGGCCCGCTTATTGTGTTGACAGGGGGGGCCCCGATGTTAGGTTCGAGCACCCTCGCGGGAGCATCAAAATGACCACTCCGCCGCCGCAGATCGAAGAAATCAAAGACCTCCCCGAGGTCATCTCTCTGCTGCCTCTGCGCAACTCGGTGCTGTTTCCTGGGTCGATCATCCCCATCGATGTCGGCCGTCCGAAGTCGGTCAAGCTCATCGAAGAAGCGATCGCGGCGGAGCGACCCGTGATCGGGATCGTGACCCAGAGAGAGGCCCGCACGGAGGACCCCGGTGAGGGGGATCTGCACGGTGTGGGTTGTGCGGTCCGGATCCTGAAGGTCATCAAGCTCGCACGGGACAACTACTCGGTGATCCTCCAGGGGGTCATGCGCATCGAGATCGAGGAGATCGTCGCCGACGAGCCCTTCCTCCAGGCCCGCGTCCACGAGCTCCCCGATACCAACACCTCGCTGCTCGAGGCCGAGGCGATGGTCGCCAACATCAAGGAGACGGCGAAGAAGCTGATCTCCCTGGTCCCCGAGCTCCCGCGAGAGGCTGCCGGCTTGCTCGACAGCGTCAGCGAGCCGGGGCAGGTCGCCGACTTGGTGGCCTCGAACCTCGACATCGAGTCGGAGGAGAAGCAGGCCGTGCTCGAGGCTGCGGACGTGGGCGAGCGGCTGCGCACCGTGCTGACCCTGTTGACCCGGCAACTCGAGATCCTGGAGATCCGCGAGCGCATCAACACACAGGTGCAAGAGGAGATGGGCCACTCGCAGCGCGAGTACGTGCTGCGCCAGCAACTCAAGGCCATCAAGGGCGAGCTCGGCGAGATCGACGACGACAACGACGAGGCCGACGAGTTCGAGCAAAAGATCAACGACGCCAAGATGTCGGAGGAGGCCGAGAAGGTCGCCTTCAAGCAGCTCGCCCGGCTCAAGCAGATGCAGCCCTCGAGCGCGGAGTACACGGTGACCCGGACCTACCTGGAGTGGTTGACCGACCTTCCGTGGTCGGTGTCGACCACGGATCAGCTCGAGATTTCCACAGTCCGCGACGTCCTCAACGAGGACCACTACGACCTCGAGAAGGTCAAAAAACGGATCCTCGAGTACATGGCGGTGCTCAAGCTCAACGCCTCGAAGAAGGGGCCCATCCTGTGCCTCGTGGGGCCGCCGGGTGTGGGCAAGACTTCGCTGGGCAAGAGTGTGGCGCGGGCGATAGGGCGGTCCTTCGTCCGCATTAGTCTGGGCGGAGTCCGAGACGAGGCCGAGGTCCGTGGGCACCGACGTACCTACGTGGGCTCACTTCCAGGTCGCCTCATTCAGGCTCTCAAGCGCGCTGGGACCAACAACCCGGTCATCGTCCTCGACGAGATCGACAAGCTGGGCCACGACTTCCGCGGCGATCCGGCTTCGGCCCTGCTCGAGGTCTTGGATCCCGAGCAAAACCACGCCTTCTCGGACCACTACCTGGAGGTCGACTTCGACCTCTCGAGGGTGATGTTCATCGCTACGGCGAACACCATCGATCCGATTCCGCCGGCGCTGCGCGATCGACTCGAGATCCTCGAGCTCCCGGGGTACACGCGCCAAGAAAAGCTGGCGATCGCGCGCCGTTTCTTGCTTCCCAAACAGATCTCGGAGCACGGGCTCGAGCGCGAGGACCTGAAGCTCTCGTTCACCGATGGAGCGGTCATGGAGATGATCGACAGCTACACACGCGAGGCTGGGGTTCGAAACCTCCAGCGTGAAATCTCCTCTGTGATCCGCGGCGTGGCCGTGAAGTTCGTGGAGGACGACCTCGTGGGGGATATCGAGATTCGCGGGGAGGACATCCCCGACTACCTCGGGCCTCAGCGCTACATGCCCGAGATGGCCGATCGAACGGCGTCGCCCGGTGTGGCGACCGGCTTGGCTTGGACACCCTCGGGCGGCGAGATCATGTTCATCGAGGCCACCGCGATGCCGGGGAAGGGCGGCCTGATGCTCACCGGTCAGCTCGGGGACGTCATGAAAGAGTCGGCACAGGCGGCGATGAGCTACCTCAAGAGCCACCTCGAGCAGCTCGGTATCCCCCAAGAGCAGCTCACCGACCGCGACGTTCATATCCATGTGCCGGCAGGGGCGATCCCCAAGGACGGGCCGTCGGCAGGGGTGGCCATCTTCATGGCGCTCGTGTCTCTGCTCACGAAACGGTGCATTCGGGCCGACGTCGCCATGACCGGCGAGATCACGCTGCGCGGCTTGGTCCTTCCTGTCGGTGGCATCAAGGAGAAACTGCTCGCTGCCCACCGCGCGGGTATCCGCCGAATATTCCTGCCCGAGCGCAACACCAAAGACGTCGTCGATGTCCCCGACGAGATTCGCAGTGAGATCGAGATCATCTACGCCAAATCGGTGGATGACGTGCTCGCGCGGGCCTTGGAGGACGCGGAGCCCACGGGCGACGATACGGCCTGAGCGAAGCTCGCTGGCCGAGCCCGGCGGGTGGTGTGGCGACCTGAGCTGGCGCACGTGTGCAGGGAGTCTTGACAGGCCATGGGCCGGACTTAGGTTTCTCGCCGTCCAGTTCCAGGGACCAGGAGACTGACCCAGCCCACGCTGCGCGTTCAGCCTCGATGGCCCCACCCAAACCCCCAACAGATTCAAGCACAGAGGACATCAGCAAATGGGCAAGATTATCGGTATCGACCTTGGCACGACCAACTCCGTCGTCGCGGTGATGGAGGGCAACGAGCCCAAAGTCATCACCAACGAAGAGGGAGGGCGCACCACGCCTTCGGTGGTCGGCTTCGAGAGCAACGGCAACGTCCTCGTGGGCCAACAGGCACGTCGGCAAGCCATCACCAACCCTGAGAACACCGTGTTCTCGGCCAAGCGCTACATCGGGCGCCGCTTCGCCGAGGTCAAGGGGGACATCGACCGGATCCCCTACAAGATCGTCGAGGCGCCCAACGGCGACGTGCACTTCGACGTCGGCGGCAAGGTCTACCCGCCGCCGGAGATCAGCGCGCGCGTCCTGATGAAGCTCAAGAAGGCCGCCGAGGACTACCTCGGAGAGCCGGTCACCCAGGCGGTGATCACGGTCCCGGCGTACTTCAACGATTCGCAGCGCCAAGCCACCAAGGACGCCGGGCGAATCGCGGGCCTCGAGGTCAAGCGCATCGTCAACGAGCCGACCGCTGCTGCGCTCGCCTACGGCCGCTCCAAGGGCAGCGAAGAGGAGCAGGTCATCGCGGTCTACGACCTCGGTGGAGGCACCTTCGACATCTCCATTCTCGAGGTCGCCGAGAACGTGGTCGAGGTCATCTCGACCAACGGCGACACCCGCCTCGGCGGTGACGACTTCGACGACCGGATCATGGATTGGCTGGTCGAGTCGTTCAAAAAGGAGACGGGTATCGACGTCAGCAGCGACAAGCTCGTGCGCCAGCGTCTCAAGGACGCGGCCGAGAAGGCCAAGATCGAGCTCTCGCACGCGAACGAGACCGACATCAACCTGCCGTTCCTGACGGCCGACGCCAGCGGCCCCAAGCACCTCCAGATCAAGCTCTCACGGGCGCGCTTCGAGTCGATGGTCGAGGACCTCGTCAAGCGCAGCATCGAGCCGCTCAAGAAGGCGCTGGCCGACGCCAAGAAGAACAAGAGCGAGATCGACGAGGTCCTGCTGGTAGGTGGATCGACCCGCATCCCCATGGTCCAAAAGGCTGTCGAGGATTTCTTCGGCAAGGCGCCCAACAAGGGCGTCAACCCGGACGAGGTCGTGGGCTTGGGAGCCGCGGTTCAGGCCGGCGTGCTCTCGGGTGAAGTCAGCGACATCGTGCTCGTGGACGTCACACCCCTGTCGCTGGGTATCGAGACCCTCGGCGGTGTGATGACCGTGCTCATCCCCCGCAACACGACCATCCCCACCCGCAAATCGGAGAGCTTCACCACGGCCGCCGACAACCAACCCAGCGTGGAGGTCCACGTGTGTCAGGGCGAGCGCAAGATGGCCGGCGACAACCGGACCCTGGGCAAGTTCAGCCTCGTGGGACTCCCCCCGGCGCCCCGCGGCGTGCCCCAGGTCGAGGTGACCTTCGACATCGACGCCAACGGCATCGTCAACGTGTCGGCGAAGGACAAGGCGACCGGCAAGGAGCAGAAGATCACCATCACGGCGAGCTCTGGCCTGTCCGAGGACGACATCACCCGCATGGTCGATGACGCCAAGACCCACGAGGAGGATGACGCCAAGCGGAAGGAGGCGGTCGAGAGCCGCAACCAGCTCGAGGCGACGATCCTCCAGATCGAGAAGCTGCTCGCCGACAGCGGCGAGAAGCTGCCGGCCGACTCCAAGGCCGAGGTCGAGACGGCCCTCTCCGATGCCAAAGAGGCGCTCGAGTCCGGCGACGAGGCTCGGGTCAAGGAAGCCCAGGAGAAGCTCACGGCGACCTCCCACAAGCTCGCCGAGGCCATGTACGGTCAAGCTGGGGCGGAGAGCCCCGGAGACGACCCCGGAGCGGCCGGCAGCGCGGAGCCCGGAGCCGACGGGAGCAGCGATGCAGGTGCTGACGAGGGCGATGTGATCGACGCAGAGTTCGAAGAAAAGAACTGAGCGCGACGCAATCGAGAACAGGGGGGAGCCAGCCGGCTCCCCCTTTTTTAGTGGTTCGAGTCGTTCGACTTGGCCTGCGGATCAGAGCTCATGTCCAAGCTGGGCGGGGATGACCACCCAGGATCGGCCCGGGACGCGGGAATCGGTTGTGTCCAGCGAGCCCCCGGCTGTAAGCTGGGCCGCTCCCTGAACCCGAGACCGCGAAAGAGGTGGAAATGGCCGAGATTGTACGTTGTGGACTGATTCAATGCTCAAACCCGATCAATGACGAGACCAAACCGGTCTCCGAGATCGCCGAGGCGATGGTCCAAAAACACATTCCGATGATCGAGGAGGCCGGGAAAAAGGGCGTCCAGATCCTCTGTCTCCAGGAAATCTTCAACGGTCCCTATTTCTGCCCGAGCCAAGATCCGCGCTGGTACGAGCTGGCCGAGCCGGTGCCCGGGCCGATGGTCGAGCGCATGGCCCCGCTGGCCAAGAAACACGAGATGGTCCTGATCCTGCCGATCTACGAGAAGGCCATGCGCGGGGTCTACTACAACACCGCCGCAGTCATCGACGCGGACGGGACCTACCTGGGCAAGTACCGCAAGCAACACATCCCCCAGGTCGCGGGGTTTTGGGAGAAGTTCTTCTTCAAGCCCGGAAACGGCGGCTACCCCGTATTCAAGACCCGCTACGCGACCATCGGCATCTACATCTGCTATGACCGCCACTTTCCGGAGGGGGCGCGCTGCCTGGGCCTCAATGGCGCGGAGATCGTGTTCAACCCGAGCGCGACCGTGGCCGGCCTGAGTCAGTACCTGTGGAAGCTCGAGCAGCCCGCCCATGCAGTCGCCAACGGCTACTTCGTGGGTGCCATCAACCGGGTGGGCACAGAGGAGCCCTGGAATATCGGCAAGTTCTACGGGACCAGCTACTTCGTGAACCCACGTGGTGAGTTCATAGCGACCGCCTCCGAGGACGACGACGAGCTCGTGATCGCGGACGTCGATCTGTCGATGATCGACGAGGTCCGGTCGACCTGGCAGTTCTACCGAGACCGGCGTCCCGACGCCTACGACGAGATCACCGAGGACTGAGGCCGCCCATGACCAGCACCAACTCGGTTTTGATTCGCGGGGGTACGGTCGTCACCGCTGACGACGAGGCCTGTGCGGACCTCTTGTGTATGGATGGGAAGATCGTGGCGGTCGGGGAGGGGCTCGAGGCCCCCGCGGGCGTCCGGGTGATCGTCGCCGACGGTGCCTATGTCATGCCTGGTGGTATCGACCCGCACACCCATATGGAGCTGCCCTTCATGGGCACGGTGGCCTCCGAAGACTTCTTTTCCGGGACCTCAGCGGCGGCTGCCGGTGGGACCACCATGGCCATCGACTTCGTGATCCCAGCGCCCCAAGAGCGACTTTTGGACGCGTATCAAAAGTGGCGAGGGTGGGCCGAGAAGGCGGCCTGCGACTACAGCTTCCATGTCGCGGTGACCTGGTGGGACGAGAGTGTGCACGCCGACATGGAGACCCTCGTGCGCGAGCACGGGGTCAACAGCTTCAAGCACTTCATGGCCTACAAGGGCGCCATCATGTGCGACGACGAGATCCTGGTCAGCAGCTTCCGTCGCGCGGGCGAACTCGGGGCCCTGTGTACCGTGCACGCAGAGAACGGAGAGCTGGTCTGGGCTCTCCAGCAGGCGGTCTTCGATGCAGGGATCACCGGACCGGAGGGGCATCCCCTCTCGCGTCCCCCCGAGGTCGAGGGCGAGGCGGCGAACCGGGCGATCCGTATCGCCGAGGTGCTGGGGGTTCCCCTGTACCTGGTCCATACCTCGTGCATCGACGCGCTCGAGGCCGTCACCCGGGCGAAGCTCGAGGGCCAACGCGTCTACGCGGAGGTCCTCGCTCAGCACCTGGTCATCGACGACTCGGTGTACCGCGATCCGGATTGGGACTTCGCGGCGCACCATGTGATGAGCCCTCCTTTTCGCCCCAAGCACCACCAGGATGCCCTGTGGGCGGGCCTCCAGTCGGGGATGCTCCAGACCACCGCGACCGACCACTGCTGCTTTTGCACCCCGCAAAAGCGCATGGGGGTCGGTGACTTTCGCAAAATCCCCAACGGGACCAACGGCATCGAGGACCGAATGGCGGTGCTCTGGCACCACGGCGTTCGCACGGGCAGGTTGACCCCCAGCGAGTTCGTGGCCGTGACCTCCACAAACGCCGCCAAGATCTTCAACCTGTTCCCGACCAAGGGATCGCTGCGCCCTGGAGCCGACGCCGACATCGTGATCTGGGATCCGGAGCGGACCCGGACCCTGTCGGCCCAGACTCACCACCAGAACATCGACTTCTCGATCTACGAGGGCATGGAAGTGGTGGGGACACCCGCGTTCACCCTCTCCCGGGGACGGGTCGTCTATGAGGACGGGGAGCTCAAGACCGAGCGAGGAACGGGGCGCTACGTCGACCGTCCGAACTGGGCGCCATTTTGGTCGGCGCAAAAGCTCCGCAACGCCCGAGCCGAGGTGAAACCAGTGGTCCGGGAGTTGCCCGAGCGGACCACCGCCGCCGGTTTGGCGGACAGCTCGGGGCCGGGAGAGCGCTAGGCGTGTCCGGCCTGGCACCAAAGCTCGAACTCGAGAACCCGGACCCATCGCTGGTCAACGACGACATTCGACCGGTAACCGCCGACGAGCGGCACTGGTCGGTGTTCTCGATGGCCAGCCTGTGGGTGGGCATGGTGGTCTGTGTGCCCACTTATATGCTCGCTGGCGGCCTGATCGACCAGGGCATGGACTGGAGGCAGGCCGTGCTCACGGTGATGTTGGGCAACGTGGTGGTGCTCGCACCCATGATCCTCAACGGCCACCCCGGCACGAAGTACGGGGTGCCGTTCCCGGTGCTGGCCCGGGCGAGTTTCGGGATCCTGGGTGCTCACGTGCCCAGTTTGCTGCGTGCTCTGGTCGCGTGTGGGTGGTTCGGGATCCAGACCTGGGTCGGTGGGTCGGCGATCTTCCAGCTCCTCGATGTCGTGTCGAGCGCGAACTTGGGGGCGCTGAGCGACCTGCCCATTTTGGGCATCAATGCGGTGGAGCTGGCCTGCTTCTTGTTTTTTTGGGCCATCCAGGTGGTGATCATCCATCGGGGCGTGGAGTCGATCCGTGTGCTCGAGAGCATCGCCGCCCCATTTTTGATCGTCATGGGCCTGGCCCTGCTCGCTTGGGCTTGGGTCGAGGCCGACGGCTTTGGCCCCATGCTCTCGACGCCGAGCCAGTTCAGCCCTGGGCAGCCGCGCGAGGGGGAGTTCTGGCAGGTGTTCTTCCCGAGCTTGACGGCCATGGTCGGGTTCTGGGCGACCCTCTCGCTCAACATCCCCGACTTCACACGTTACGCGAAGTCGCAGCGGGACCAGATCTTGGGGCAGGCCATCGGCCTGCCGACCACCATGACCCTGTTTGCGTTCATCGGGGTCGCGGTGACCTCGGCGACCACGGTCATCTTTGGGGAGACGATCTGGGATCCGACCGTGCTCTTGGGCAGGATGGGGGGCGGCTTCTCTGTGGTTTTGTCCCTGCTCGCCCTGACCGTGGCGACCCTCTCGACCAACATCGCCGCGAACGTGGTCTCGCCCGCGAACGCGATGATCAACCTCGACCCACGCAGGATCAGCTTCCGCCTGGGGGGCTACGTGACGGCGGGCCTCGGCGTGGTGATCTTCCCCTGGAAGCTGCTCGAGAGCACCGACGGCTACATCTTCACCTGGTTGATGGGCTACTCGGCGCTGCTCGGGCCGATTGGTGGGATCCTGATCATCGACTACTTCCTGCTGCGCCGGACCGAGCTCGACCTCGAGGGTCTGTACCAGCGAAATGGTCCCTATCGCTATTGGCGAGGCTTCAACCCGGCGGCGATGATCGCCCTGTTCATCGCCGTGTTGCCCAACGTGCCGGGTTTCATCCACGCCGCGGGCATCGTCGATCGGGTCGCGCCGGTTTGGGACCAAATCTACAACTACGCGTGGTTCGTGGGCTTCCTGCTTGGTGGGTGCCTGTACTTGGCGCTCATGAAGGTGCTGAAGTTCGGGCCACACAAGACCGCAGTCACGCCAGACTGAGACCAGAGACGAGAACGACATGAGTGAGATCCTTGGAGCCTTCAAAGCCGACAGCTACGCCTTCCTCAAAGCGCCCCCAGCCCAGAACTTGATAGGTGGGCAGTGGTGTCCATCGAGCTCGGCGGCGGCGGACCCGGTCATCAATCCACGCCACGGTGAGGCGATGAGCAGCGTGCCGATGTCGGTAGCCGAGGACGTGGACGCCGCGGTCGCGGCCGCCACGAAGGCCTACCCGGCCTGGAAGGCCTGGCCCATGCGGGAGCGGGCCCTGGTTTTTTATCGACTCCGTGCACTGTTGGAGAGCGAGCGCGAGTCCCTGGCCTGGCTGGTCTCCCACGAGAACGGGAAGATCTACAGTCAGGCCCTCGCCGAGGTCGACAAGGCCATCGAGTGTGTCGAGTTCGGCTGCGCCCTGCCCAACTTGGCCGCGGGGACGCAGCTCGACGTCTCGCGTGGTGTGAACTGTCAGATCAGCTATGAGCCCCGCGGGGTCGTGGCTGGGGTGACGCCCTTCAACTTCCCGCTCATGGTCCCGCTGTGGATGCTGCCGCAGGCGCTGGTGGCGGGGAACTGCTTCGTGCTCAAGCCCTCGGAGCAGGTCCCCCTGTCCATGATCCGCCTGGCCGAACTGTTCGCGCAGGCCGGCCTTCCCCCAGGGGTGCTCAACTTGGTGCATGGCGGACGCGCGGCCGTCGAAGCCCTCTGCGACCACCCCGATATCAGGGCCTTCGCCTTTGTCGGGTCTACGCCGGTCGCCAAGGCCGTCTACGGCCGCTCGGCGACGACGGGCAAGGTCGCCCTGTGCCTGGGCGGGGCAAAAAACCATCTCATCGTCGTTCCGGATGCCGATGTGGAGCTGACCGCGGAGAACGTGGTCGCGTCGTTCACGGGCTGTTCGGGCCAGCGCTGCATGGCGGCCGCGAACTTGGTCGCGGTCGGCGATGTCGACCACATCATCGCCGCGATCGTGGAAAAGGCAGGGAGGCTGGTCCCCGGGAGGGATCACGGCGCCCTGACCAATGCGTCGAGCATCGACCGGATCCGTGGATACATCGATCGGGCCGAGGCCGGCGGCGCGAAGGTGCTGGTCGATGGACGCGACAAGCGGGGCGAGGAAGCCGGGGGCTACTGGATGGGCGCGACCGTCATCGATGGAGTACAGGCGGACAGCCCGGCGGCACGAGACGAGATTTTTGGACCGGTGTTGAGCATCGTTCGGGTCCCGACGCTCGAGGCCGCGCTCACGCTCGAGGCGGGGAGCCCCTTCGGCAACGCGAGCTCCATCTACACGACCTCCGGACACGTCGCGCGAGAGGTCATGAACCGGGTCGAGGCGGGGATGTGTGGGGTCAACATCGGCGTGCCCGTACCCCGAGAGCCCTTCGGATTCGGCGGGTGGAACGACTCCAAGTTCGGCCACGGCAACATCACGGGTTGGGACGGGTTTCGGTTCTGGACCCGCCCGCGCAAGGTGACCAGCAAGTGGGCCCTACAGAAAGATTCGAACTGGATGAGCTGAGCGCCGCACCGCGCCGCCGCCCTCTAAGAGCACGGAGAATCCTATGACGATGACCGCCGAAGAGATGATCTCGACCTGTCTGGAGCACACCATGTTTTCATGGGCAGCGACCGGCAAGGTCGACCCACTGCCGATCGCCCGCGCCGAGGGGGTGTACATGTACACCCCGCAGGGACGGCGTATCCTCGACTTCAACAGCCAGTTGATGTCGGTCAACATCGGCCACAGCCACCCCAAAATGGTGGCCGCGATCAAGGAGGCCGCCGAGGGGCTCATGTATGTGTTCCCTGGGGCGGCTACCGAATCTAGGGCCCGGCTCTCCAAGCGCCTGGCGCAGCTTTGCCCAGGCGACATCGACACCTTCTTTTTCACGCTCAGCGGCGCCGAGTCGAACGAGAACGCGATCAAGGCCGCGCGCTTGTTCACGGGTCGGAGCAAGATCCTGTCGAGCTATCGCAGCTACCACGGGGCGACCAACGCCTGCATGCAGCTCACGGGAGACCCCCGTCGCATGCACAGCGAGCCCGGTGGTCCAGGCTTTGTCCATGTGATGCCGCCGTGGCCCTATCAATACGACTTTGGTGCCGACGAAGAGACGATCACCGCAAACCACCTTCGCTACCTCGACGAGGTGATCATGTACGAGGGTCCAGAGACGATCGCGGCGATGTTCGTCGAGACGATCACCGGCACCAATGGGATCCTCGCCCCGCCCAAGGGCTGGCTGCCTCAGCTGCACGCCCTGCTCGAGGGGCACGGCATCTTGTTGGTCTGTGACGAGGTCATGTGTGGCTGGGGGCGCACGGGCAAGCTGTTCGCGGTCGACCACTATGGCGTAGTCCCCGATATCCTGACCATGGCGAAGGGGCTGACCAGCTCCTATGTCCCGCTCGGGGCCATGGGGGTGCGTCGCAAGATTGCAGATCACTTTCGCGACAACGTGTTCTGGGGTGGGTTGACCTACAACGCCCACGCCTTCGCTTGCTCGGTCGCGCTCGCGGCGGTCGATGTGTTGGTCGAGGAAGGGATGGTCGAGAACGCGGCCACACTCGGTCTCGTGATGCGTGAAGAGATGGACCGGCTGACCGCCAAGCACCCCTCTGTCCGCGAGGGGCGCTGCATCGGTCTGTTCGGGATGATCGACGTGCAAAAGAACAGCGCAGGGGACTCGATCGCCCCCTACAACGGCACCCACCCGGCGATGGGGAAGCTCGCCCAGTTCTTTCGTGACGAGGGTCTGTTCACCTTTGTTCGCTGGGGGAGCTTCATGTGCAATCCGCCCCTGTGCATCACCAAGGACCAGCTCCTCGAGGGCTTCGAGATCATCGATCGTGGGCTCGAGATCTGTGACGAGGTGTTCGAGGGCTAGCAGCCCGCGGGAGCAATCCAGACCATCGGTTCTTGATCGTCCGCTTGGCGGCGGACCTGATCCCCGATCCTCAGTAGGTGGCCCGCCCCGCACGCGAGCAATTGGCGTGTGTCGGCGGCTTGGGCCAAACTCCTGAGGTGGACACGCGCCTCTCCAAAGTCGAAGCGCTGCAACATCCGGGTTGGGGCCTGGGCCAGTTTCGGCGTCGCTCGGTGCGGCGCAAGACCCTGGTCGGCGCGGCCGGCACAGGTCTGCTCGCTCTCGTCGCCACGGTTGGGATGGGGTGTGCGACGCCGGGCTACTGGACGGACTACACCTCGGTCTCGGTGGGGACGGCGAACCACGGTCGCATCCATCGACCGGTCCAGATGCCCAAGCGCGGCCGCGGGTACAAGGTCCCCGGGACCTGGCGTGAGCGGGGCAATCAATGGGGGACAGAGGAACTCGTCGGGACCATCGAGCGTGCCGCGGCCAAGGTCCGGGAGCGGCGCCGGGTGACCTTGGGGGTGGCAGACCTCTCGCCCAAACGTGGGGGAGATACGATCTGGCACGCCAGCCACCAGAGCGGCCGAGACGTCGACCTCATCTTTTACGCGGTCGATGAGAACGGGCGCTCCCTGCCTCCGCCCGAGGTCGAGATGGTCCACTTCGATGGCAAGGGGGAGCCCTTCATCCCCAAACATATGCAGGAGACCGGCTACGAGGAGCCTACCTGGGCCGTCCGTCGCTTCGACGTCCCACGGAACTGGGCCTTGGTCGAGGCGCTGCTCTCCGACAGCGGCGCCCGAGTGCAGTGGATCTTCGTCAGCAACAAGTTGCGCTCGAGGTTGCTGAGCTGGGCCGTGAGCCACGACCGGCCGACCTGGGTAGTCGAATACGCGCGCGCGGTGATGCGCCAGCCTGGCGCCGGTGCACCTCACGACGACCACTTTCACCTGCGCCTCTACTGCTCGCGCGGCGACCGTTGGCTGGGCTGCGAGGACACCGGCCCAATCTGGCAACACGAGAAGAAGACCTACAAGTACGGGGGACCCGAGCGCTACAACCCGGCGTTGACCCAGGCTTTGTTCTCACGACCCATGTTCTTTCTGAACGGATAGGGGCGAGGAGAAGGCCGGTTGGCGTTGGCTCTGGCTCGAAACAGGTGCAAGGCGGGCTGGCTCGGGCCGATACCCAGGCGTGGCTGCCCTCATCGCTTCCCCCGTCTCGGCGAAGTCGCGCTATCGCGCCTGCCGTCGACGCAGGGCCATTGACATCTCGGACCTTCGAACGCGAGTCTACCGGTCCTTGCGTCGCCTTGGAGAATACGAGCTGCTCCGAAAGATCGGGGTTGGAGGTATGGCCGAGGTCTGGATGGGCCGGCGGGCGGCGATGGGCGGGGCCAGCAAGGCCGTGGCCGTCAAGCTCCTGGCCCGCGACATGATCGACGATCCCGACTACCGGGAGATGTTCATCGACGAGGCCCGCCTCTCCATGCTCCTGACTCACTCGAATGTGGTTCAGGTCTTCGATGTGGGGGAGGCGGACGGCGAGATCTACATGGTCATGGAGTGGATCGACGGGCTCAACCTGTCCGAGCTCACTCGCAAGCTCAAGGGTGAGGGCACAACGGTCGACTACGCAACCGCGGCCCACGTGATCGGAGAGGTCCTTCGTGGCCTCAACTACGCCCACGGTCTCCACCACGACGGCAGCGAGTCGACGATCGTCCACCGCGACGTCTCGCCTCAAAACGTGCTGCTCTCGGTCTCGGGGGAGGTCAAACTCGCCGATTTTGGGGTTGCCCGCCTGGCCAGCGAAGAGACCTCCGGGATGCATGTGAAAGGCAAGCTCCGCTATATGGCGCCCGAGCAGCTGCGCGGGCGCTCCCGGGAGCCCTCCGTGGACCTCTACGCCGTGGGGGCGATGTTCCACGAGCTGATCGTCGGTGAGAAATTTCGCCGGGTTCGAGACGAGGGCGACCTCTACTCCATGGTCCTCTCAGGGGAGTATCAGCCGCTCCCGAGCGAGGTCCCGCCGCTGCTCGCCCGCCTGTGCGAGGACCTGCTCGAGCCCGATCCAAAGGTGCGCCTCTCGACCGCCGCCGAAGCGCTCGAACGACTTTCGGCCTGGCCCGGCTACCGAAACCGGTCTCTCGAGATCGGTCGGCAAGTCAGGCGTTGGGTCGGCGTCACCGCGCCGCGCTCGGGGATCGAGAGCACGGTCGCCAGGGAAGCCACAGAGGTCCCCGACACTCAGCGCGAGACTGTGCCCGTCGGTGGCGGTGCGACGGCGGCCATGGATCCGACGACGCAGCTCAAGGATACCCGCGCGGTCCCCGAGACACGGACCTGGCAAGGGACGAGAGAACAGGGCGAGTCTCCGACAGCCCCGAACATGCCGGCCGCCAGCGCGGAGACCTCTCGGGGCATGCGGATGTGGATGGTGCTCATGAGCCTCGCCGCGGTGTTCGCCCTGTGTTTTGGCGTGCTGGGGTTGGGGTTCGGGATGGGCTGGTGGGGTGGCGAGAAGGCGTCGACCCAGGCCGCGAATGCGAGAGGGACGAGTGAGCCGACCGCGCGCTCTCCTGAACCGAGTGGTGACAGGGCAGCCGTCGACGACAGCTCGGGCGTGCGTGGGGGACCGAGTGGCGGCGGCGCAGTCGAGAGTCCGAGCGGCGCGGTCGAGAGTCCGAGCGGCGCAGTCGCGAGTGGCGGCGGCGCAGTCGACACTCCGAACGGCGAAAGTGATGGTGGCGTCGAAGAGAGCGCCGAAGCTCCGGGAGCTCCGGCGGAGGAGAGTCCGAGCGTGAAACGCGGGACGGAGAAGAAGAGCGGGACGGGTGGCGAGCTCAAGGCACTCAAGCCAGCGACCGTCCAGTTCTTTACAGGTGACTTCCTGTTCGTCTACATCAAGGTCGCGGGCACGGTGATCGCGCTCGAGCCCACGAAGAGGCTGAAGGTCAAGCCTGGCGTTCACCGCGTGTACTTTCGGATCAGCGAGGATGAGAACTGGCGCAGGTCTGAGACCATCAACCTCGGCGCAGGTCGACGCTACGAAGTCCGCATGAAGAAGCCTGCGGGTTTGACGCTGAAAAGGTTGTAGCCGAGCCACGCTCGATGGAGGCCTCCACAGCTCAGCTGCGGAGGCTTTGTTATTGGTTTTGTAATCCAGGATTCGTTTAATTCCGGATCCGATGTGTGAGCATTCACGATCGGGGTGTATGCAATAGGCGTTTCTGTTCAGTGTCCTCGTGATCTACTCGAGAGATCGAGTCGGAGGTCCATGATCTCTTGAAACGATCGCCGTAGAGGCCGAAAGCTAGAGTTGACTTGACTTTTGTACAGTCCCGAATTGTGTCGATATCGTCGTTCTATCCCAGTTCTATAGCTGCTGCTCGAATACGGCCCTGAGATGATGTTCAGGTTCGCGCGGTCCTTTCGCATCAAAATCATCCCAAAATTTGAGTGATCCAAGAGAAAGTGCTTCCTTGACTCCACTGAATAGAGTAGCTTCAGTCGCCGACAAGGACATCTAATTCATACTAGATTCCGACTGAACGATTGCGATCGACATCGACGCTCATCCACTCTTCTCCTCGCGCCAGTCTCCTCCCGCGCATCTCCCCGCTCCCTCGAACGCACGATCACGGCCATGGCCACAGCCACCGCATTGTCTGAAGCACAGCTCCGCGAGATCGAAGCTGCCAACGCCACCGGGCTGAGCTCGCAAGAGCTCGTCCGCGTGTTCAGCGAGCGGAAGATTCGATTTTCAGAGGCGAACCTGCGTCGCTACGTCCAGCTGGGGCTCGTGCCACGCTCGCACCGCATCGGCCAAAAAGGGATGCACCAGGGATCTCGGGGTGTGTACCCAGTCCGCGCGGTTCGACGGATCAACCTGATCAAGAAGTTGATGGCCGAGCGCTACACGCTCGAAGAGATCCAAGACAAGTTCCTCGCCTTCAAAGACGACATCGAGACCCTCGATGAGGCGAGCGGCAAGTTGGTCCGAGGTTTCGAGCGCAAGCTCGGTGAGCTCCCCTCGAGTTCCCGCCGCGAGCGCCTGTTCGGGGAGCTCGCCGCAGTCAAACGGGCGGCCGCAGAGCTGCTCGAGGCCGTCCATCGCCTCGAAAAATTACTGATTCCCGCCGGCGGCATGCGCCGGCCACGAGGGGGCGGCGTCGCCGGTCCCACCGAGCTCCTCTGAGCACTTCGCCGACTTCCAATCATCTTAGACTCACCGCCTGTTTTGGAGAGGTCCGCGCTGTTCAGCGCGGAGCCCGAGCTCCCTGCGGCCTCTGATTGACCTGCACTCCGACCTGCACTCCGACCTCGCCCTCCGACTCCGACTCCGACCCCGATTCCGATTTCGCCCGCACCCGAGAGACGACCATGCTTCACACCGACCCGACCCCGACCCCGACTTCGACCCCCATGCTCATGGCCGCGCCCGCGATCGTCCCGATGCCCATGGCCGCGCCCGCGATCGTCCCGATCGTTGCCGCCGAGGGCGACCGTGTTCCGCCCATCAAGCGGCGCGCACGAGCCAAGACCATCGCCATGAAGCGGCTGACCAAAGAGGAGCTGCGGATCGGCGCGCTCCTCTACCCGGAGAAGACCTACTGGCGGCCGGCGACCCGCGGCGAGTGTGCCAACGTCTCTCGTCCTTGCCCCTACGTGAGCTGCAAGTACCACCTCTACATCGATGTCAACCCACGCACGGGCAGCATCAAGATCAACTTCCCGGATCGGGAAGTGTGGGAGCTCGACAACTCCTGCGCCCTCGATGTGTCCGGACAGGGCGGCATCACGCTGGAGGAGGTCGGCGACATCCTCAACCTGACCCGCGAGCGCATCCGTCAGGTCGAGGTCCGCGGGCTCTTGAAGCTCAAGGAGGCCGGTGGCCACGAGCTGATGAGCTACCTGATGAAGGACTAGCGACGACCAGTATGAAGGCCTGTCGCCTTCATGCTGGTCGCGGCTCTGACGGGAATCGGAGGAGTCGGTGCGACATCAAGAAGTGCTCTTCGCGCGGGTCTGCAGGGAGCGTTGAGAAGCGGCGGAGGGGGAGCAAGGGGCGCTCCGTTCGGCCGCTTTTTCGTGGTTTGGGTTCCAAGGGCGGGACGATCTCCATGTGAGCTTGGCCGGCGTTTGGTGCGCTGGACCGGCCCTTTGGTTTGAGAGCGAGTATGTGTCGCCAGGTGTGGGAGTGCGCTGGGTACTCGAGCCTATTTTGGGAGCGGGGGCTGTGGTACCGGGGCGCCGTGTCGACCCCTGCGCCCTTCCGTCGCGCGCTCGTCAGCGTCAGCGACAAGTCGAAACTCGACGTGCTCGCCGAGATCCTCATTGCCCACAAGGTCGAAGTGCTGTCGACCGGGGGTACCTACAAGGCTCTCCAAGCTCTAGGTGTGGCGACCGTGAAGGTCTCGGAGTTCACGGGCGCTCCCGAGATCCTCGGCGGTCGGGTCAAGACCTTGCATCCCAAGATCCACGGCGGGATCTTGGCTCTGCCGACGGAGGCCCACACGCGCGAGCTCGAGCTCCACGACATCGCGCCCATCGACCTCGTGGTCGTCAACCTCTATCCCTTCCGGGAGACGGTGGCCAAGCCGGGCTGCACCTTTGGCGACGCGATCGAGAATATCGACATCGGCGGTCCGACCATGGTCCGGGCGGCGGCGAAGAACTGGAACCGGGTCGCGGTGATCGTGGACCCCGAGGACTACGCGGGCCTCGGCGAAGTCTTGGCGGCCAGCGGCGGCCGCCTGCCGGAGACCTTCAGGCGCGCCATGGCCCGCAAGGCCTTCGAGCATACGGCGGCCTACGATGCCGCGATCGCCAGCTATCTGGTGGGCCACGACGATGCAGGGCAGGCTCTGGACGCGGGGGCCATTCCCCCGAGTCTGTACCTCTCGGGCGAGTCGGTGGCGACGCTGCGCTATGGCGAGAACCCGCATCAACAAGCTCGCTTCTTTCGGACCAGCTACGCCGCGGACGAGGCCACCGGCCTCGATCAGGCGCTGATCCACCAGGGTAAGGCGCTGAGCTACAACAACTTGCTGGACGCGGACGCGGCCCTGGGTCTCATCCGAGACCTCCACGCGGGCCTGCCCAGTGAGGGCAAGGCCGTCGCCGTGTTCAAACACCTCTCGCCCTGTGGTGCGGCCGTCGGTGGGCCCGACGACGCGCTGGCGGAGGTCTACCTCAAAGCGCGGGAGGCCGATGCAGAGAGCGCGTTTGGCGGGATCGTCTCCCTCACTCATGAGGTCGACGCTGAGGTCGCCAAGAGGCTGGTCGAGACTTTCCTCGAGGTCGTGCTCGCGCCGAGCTACTCGGAGGCGGCCCGCGAGATCCTCAAGAAGAAGAAGCGGCTGCGCCTGCTCGAGGTCCCCGACATGTTCGCGGCCCACAGCGGCCCGGCCTCGGTTCGCCTGCGCTCGGTCGCCGGCGGTGTGTTGATGCAGCGCGAAGACCTGATCGGAGTCTCGGCGGCGGAGGCCGACGCTCCGACTGCGCGGGCGCCGAGCCAGGGTGAACTCGCCAGCTTGGACCTCGCCCAGCGCGTCGCCAAGCACGTGCGCAGCAACGCGATCGTGCTGGTCAAAGATGGGGTCACGGTCGGCATCGGAGGCGGGCAGACCTCGCGGGTCGAAGCGGTGCGCCAGGCGATCCGCCGCGCGGGCGACCAGGCCAAGGGCGCCGTGTTGGCGTCGGACGCGTTTTTCCCCTTCCGCGACAGCATCGACGGCGCAGCTGCGGCCGGTGTCGTGGCGGTGATTCAACCGGGTGGCTCGATCAAGGACAAGGACGTGATCGCGGCCTGCGACGAGCACGGCTTGGCGATGGTCTGCACGGGCGAGCGCCACTTCAGGCACTGAGGATTTTATGACCAGCACGGCAACCTCGACGATCTTGATCCTCGGCGGCGGTGGGCGCGAGCACGCCCTGGCGTGGCGCTGCACCCATGAAGGGCACGCCGTCATCGCGGCCCCGGGCAACGACGGCATCGCCCGTCTGGACGGAGCCCGCTGTACGCCGATCTCGCTGGGCGACGGCGAGGGGGTGGTCGAGCTGGCCCTGCGTGAAGCGGTGGACCTGGTGATCGTCGGTCCGGAGGCCCCCCTGGTCGACGGACTGGCCGACCTGCTCCGAGCGGCCGGCGTAGCGACGATCGGCCCGGGTGCACGGGCGGCCGAGCTCGAGGGCAGCAAGTCGTTGGCGAAGGCCTTCATGGTCGCCCACCGCATCCCCACGGCGCGCCACGTGACGGTTCGGGATCTCGAGTCGGGCCTCGCCGCGCTGGCGGATTTCGATGCTCCCCCTGTGGTCAAGGCCAGCGGATTGGCAGCGGGCAAGGGAGTGACCGTGGCCGAGACCAAGGCCGAGGCCGAGGCCGCGCTGCGCGAGTGCCTGGAGGGGGGCAGGTTCGGGGCTGCCGGTGCGGAGGTCGTGCTCGAGGAGCGTCTGTCGGGGGAGGAGGCCAGCTTCTTCGTGCTCACCGACGGTACCCACGCCGTGACCTTCGAGCCCTGCCAGGATCACAAGCGGATCGGTGACGGCGACACGGGCCCGAACACGGGGGGCATGGGTGCCTACTGTCCGGCTCCGATCGTGGATGCGGCCGTTCGCGCCAAGGTCATGAAGCGGATCGTCGGACCGACCTTGGCCGGGTTGCGCGAGGAAGGCCGTCCGTTTGTGGGGGTGCTCTTCGTGGGCCTCATGATCGACGCGGGGGAGCCCAGCGTGGTCGAGTACAACGTCCGCTTCGGCGACCCGGAGGTCCAGCCGCTCATGTTGGGGCTGGAGGTGGACCTGGTGCCCCAGCTGCTCGCTGCCGCGAACGGGGAGCTCCGCGACGGGCACCTCCCGGGGGCCCCTGCGGCGACTGTGGTGTTGGCCTCGGCCGGCTACCCGGAGACCTCGACCAAGGGGGTGCCCATCGAGGGACTCGAGGCGGCCATGGCGAGTGCGCGGGCGAGCTCGGGACAGGCCATTTTTCATGCCGGGACCGGGCTCGAAGGGGAGGTCTGGGAGACCAGGGGAGGGCGCGTGATCGGCGTGTGTGCGAGCGGCGAAGGACTGGACGAGGCGCTCTCGAAGGCCTACGCGCTGCTCGCTGAGATCGGGCTCGAGGGTGGTCAGTACCGGCGGGACATCGGGTCTCGCGCGGGCTTTGATCTCGGGTCCGGCCCTGGGTCTGGCCCTGGGTCTGGGCGCACGCCCGAAGACTGAGGGCTTTGCGGCCCGCCCACGGCGCGGTATAGGGGTCCGATGGCCAAGATCCGCGCGTTCTCAGGGCTGCGTTATGACTTGCCGCGGGCGGGAGACCCCGCCGACCTGCTGGCGCCGCCCTACGATGTGATCGACGCGAGCCGGCGGGCCGCGCTCGCCGGGCGCTCGGCACACAACTGCGTGCGGGTGATCCTCCCAGAGTCGGACGACGACGCTCCCCTGGCCAAATACCGGGCGGGGGCGGCCGCCTTCGAGACGCTCATGTCCGAGGTCCTCGTCCGCGATGTCGAGCCCAGCTACTACGTCTACCACCAGCGCTTCGAGTCTGAAGGCCGAACCTACGTCCGCAAGGGCTTTGTGGGTCTGGTCGAGCTGACCCACTTCGGGGCGGGTCCGGTCCTGCCCCACGAGCGAACGCTCTCGGGACCCAAGCAAGACCGACTCGAGCTCATGCGGGCCTGCGACGCCCACCTCGAGCTCGTGTTCGGCCTGTTCAGCGATCCCCGCCGGCGCTGGGAGGCGGCGCTCGAGCCCGCGCTGGGGGAGCCCGTGATGGCGGTCGAGTGGGACGGGGTCGGACATACCTTGTGGCGGGTCGACGATCCGGCCGCCTGCGCGGGGCTCGAGGCGGTGGTGGCCGACAGCGACATCTACATCGCCGACGGCCACCACCGCTACGAGACCATGTGCAGCTTCAGCGATGAGCTCGTAGCGGCGGGCCGGGGCGAGGCGGTGAAGTGGGGGATGATCTACCTGAGCAACCTCGACGACGAGGGGCTCGTGGTCTTGCCCACCCACCGGCTCGTGCATGGGCTCGAGCATGGGCTTCGGCTTGGGGGGGGCATCGACCTGTCCGCGATCACGGCCTCGGTCGGTCCTTACTTCGACCTGGAGACGGTCGCGCTGCCGGACACGGCCCCGGCCATGCGCGAGCGAATCATGCAGGCCAGCCGTGACGCCGGTGGACGGGCGGCCTTTGGGCTGACGCTGCCGGGATCCGGGGAGCTGAGCCTGTTGACCTTGAAGGCCGATTTCGACCCGGCCGCCGCGGGCTTGGGCGAGCTGCCCAGCGCGCTCCAGCACCTCGATGTGGTCCTGCTCCATGAGCTCGTGCTGGAGCGGGCGCTCGGCATCACCAAGGCCGCCCAGGCCGCAAAGACCAACCTCCGCTACTACAAGTCGACGGAGGCCGCGTTCGAGGTCGCCCAGAGTGGGGTAGGGGATACGCAGCTGGTCTGTCTCATGAACGCGACTCCGGTTCGAGATGTGGTCGCGGTGTGTGACAGCGGCCAGGTGATGCCGCAAAAGAGCACGTTTTTCTACCCGAAGATCCCCACCGGGCTGGTGTTCCACACGATCAACGCGAAGCGCGAGGGGTGAGGCCGATGGCACGCAGGCCAGCCAAGTCAGCCGGGGATGCTCGGTCTTCGCAGGTGTCGAGGTCAGCCGAAGGTGGTGCCTCGGCGACCTCGGCGACTTCGATCATCGACGCCAGCGTCTACAGTCCGCTTCCGATCGGCGCGCGCGACCTGCTGCCAGAGACCACGCGTCGCCGCCGGGCCGTCAGCGGACGCTTGGTCTCGACCTTCGAGCGCTGGGGCTACCGAGAGGTCACGCCCCCGCTCATCGAGTACTTCGAGGTCTTGGGTCGGGGGCTGGGTGCCGACGAGGCGGAGCGCTGTGTCCGTTTCATCGAGGCGGGCACGGGCGAGCTCGTCAGCCTGCGCTCGGACGTGACGCCGCAGATCGCCCGCATGGTGGCCCAGCGTGTCGGGGGCTCCGTCGGGGCCGGTGAGGCCCTACGTCTATGTTACGCCGCGACCTTGGTCCGGCTCCCGAGCGGCCGCGACGATCGGGCCCAGCGCGACCAGGTCGGTATCGAGTATGTCGGTGAAGACGAGCCGGTCGCCGACGCGGAGCTCGTGGGTTTGGCTCACGAGGCGCTGGTCGGGCTCGGGCTCGAGGGGCACCGCTTCGACCTCGCACACACGGCGGTCGTCCGCGAGGTGTTCGCCCACCTCGGCCTGTCCCCTCAGTCGGCCCTGGGCCGGGACCTGCTGGCGAGCTTGGCACGCAAGGATCGGGGGAGCATCGTCGCGCTCCTGCGTGGCGCCGGCTGGTCGGGCTCGGAGGTCGAGGCCGTGGCCTCGCTGTGTGAGCTCCACGGTCCCCCGAGCTTGCTGCCCAAGGCCCGGAGGCGGCTCGCCGCGGTCGGGGCGGGGGGCGCGGTCGATCGGCTCCGGGCGATCGTCGAGACGGTGGCCCGCGAGTATCCCGAGGCTGTCGATCGGATTATGGTCGACCTCGGTGAAGTTCGGGGCTTCGACTACTACACGGGCATGCGAATGCGGGTGTGGTCGCCGGGCGCCAGCGAGCCGATCGTCCGTGGAGGACGCTACAACGACATGTTGGCCCGCTATGGCGCCGACATGCCCGCGACCGGCTTCGCGGTCGACCTCGACGCCCTCGAGGAAGCCCTGATCGCCGGGGGCGCGGAGGTCGTGGGCGAGCGGCAGGCGTCGGCGCGCCTGGTCGCTACGGCGCCGGGGCGCTGCACCAGGGCCGGTGCGGCCCAGCTGCGGGCGGCCGCGGTCGCCGAGGCTCGGGACGCCCGACGTCGGGGGCTGCGGGCCTGGATCGACGCTGATTTGGGGCTGGAGGCCGCCCAGGCGACGGCCGAGCGGCGTGGGGCCGAGCGCCTGACATGGTTCGAGATTCGAGGTCGCGCCCGCGCGGCCCAGCTCGTGCGTGAGCGTTGGCGTCGAGGCGCCAAGGGCTGGCGGCGAGAGTCCAGGAAATAGGAAGAGCAAGCATGCGCACCCGTTCAGAGTTCCACGAGCCCACGCGCCCACAGGCGCGCCCCCAGGTCGAGTCACGAGGAGAGCGGCGATCATGAGTACACTGGTCGTGGTCGGTGCCCAGTGGGGCGACGAGGGCAAAGGGAAAATCGTCGATGTGATCGCGGCCGAGGCCGACTTGGTCGCGCGCTTCGCCGGGGGCAACAACGCCGGTCACACCCTGGTCGTGGAGGGCAAGAAGATCGTCACCCACCTGGTTCCTTCAGGGTGCACCTACCCCGGGACCCGCTGCCTCCTGGGGGCGGGGATGGTCATCGACCCGGAGGTCTTCCTCGAGGAGATCGATGCCATCAAGGCCCACGGTTTTCTGCAGGGAGACGAGCTGCGTGTGTCTCTCGACGCTCACGTGATCTTTCCGTACCACCGGGATCTCGACGGCCTGCGCGAGGATGCAGCGGCGGGCCAGACCATCGGGACGACCCGGCGGGGGATCGGTCCAGCCTACGAGGCCAAGGTCGGCCGGCGCGGTGTTCGGGTTCGGGATTTGCTGGACGAAGCCCGACTCCGGGAGCGCCTCGAGTACAACAAGCGCGCGCTCGAGCCCGAGTTCGCCCGCCTCGGTCGGGCCCGCAAGATCGACGTGGACGCGCTGTGCAAGACGGTCGCCCAGTGGCTGGGCTGGCTCGAGCCCATGGTCTGCGACGCGGGAGCCGAGGTCCTCGACGCCATCGACGCCGGCAAGCGGGTGCTCTTCGAGGGGGCCCAAGGGGCGCTGCTCGACGTCGACCACGGCACCTATCCCTACGTGACCTCGAGCTCGACGATGGCCGGAGGCGTGTGTACGGGGATCGGGATCGGCCCGACCCTCATCGACAATGTCTGGGGGATCACCAAGGCGTACACGACCCGGGTCGGGGCAGGTCCGTTCCCGACCAAGCTCGAGGGTCCTGTCGGCGACGCGCTGCGGGCCGCCGGCGGAGAGTACGGAGCGACTACGGGTCGGCCCCGCGACTGCGGATGGCTGGACCTGCCCGCGCTCCGTTTCGCCGCCCGCCGCAACGGCTTGACCGGGTTGGTGGTCACCAAACTGGACGTGTTGGCCACACTCCCGGCAGTGGAGATCTGCACCCACTATCGAGATAATTGTGACCCGGGCCGCGACGGTTTCGACAATGCCGTACCCGTGTACGAGTCCATCGAGGGCTGGGGAGACCCGACTTGGGGTGAACGGGTGAGCAAGGCCGAGCGCCTGGAGGACCTGCCGACGCCCGTGCGTGGATTCCTCGATCGCATCAGCGAAGCGACGGGGGTCGCCATCACCATGGTCTCTGTGGGCGCGGACCGAACCCAGACCGTTCGTCTGCAGGACGCGTTTTGAGCCTGAATGCGCTGGGAACAAGGCATTTTGGGGAGCCTGGTCTCAGGGCCGGGTCCCAAGTCGCGCGTCTACCGTGTTGCGTTGACTCCGCAGGATCTCGAATTGCCGGTGTTTCTCATGTTGTTTGCACCGACTTGGTTCCATATACTGACGCCCCGCCCGCGCGCCTCGAGGATGGTCACCATGCCCAGCCCCTGGCGCTCGCGCTTCCCGACTCCATGAGGCCACGATTCAGGATCCCGACTTCGCGGCAGGCCCAGCGCCCCGCGGTGGTCTTGATCAAGGCCATCAGGGGCATCAGGGCCCCGCGACGAGTGGCAGCGTACGGGCAACATGATCTCACTCGAGACGGCCAGGCGATCGCGCCGACAGAGGATTTGTCATGAGAATCGAATGTGACAAGTGTGCAGCGAAGTACTCGATCGCGGATGAAAAGGTCCGCGGTAAGACCTTCAAAATTCGCTGTAAGAAATGCAGCAACGTCATCATCGTCCGGGACAAGGCGGCGGCAGCAGCCAGCGCCAGTGCTCCGGCGGCAGCAGCTGCGGCTGAAGAGCCGCCCGGCTGGCACTTGGCGATCGACGGAGAGACCGTCGGCCCGCTGCCGGAGGACGAGGTTCGTCGTCGCTACGATGCTGGACAGATCGACAAGTCGACCTCGGTCTGGCAGGAGGGCTTCGAAGACTGGTTGGAGCTCGGACAGATCGAGGCGTTTGCAAACTTGCCCGAGCCGGCTGCGGTGAGTGGTGCGGTCGCCGGTGCGGCTGCAGGCGCTGCCGTCGGTGCAGCTGCAGGATCTGCTGCATCTGCATCTGCATC
>CAYVJQ010000036.1:26323-31286 GCA_964451725.1 uncultured Nannocystaceae bacterium
CTGCATCTGCATCTGCATCATCGGATCCCTTCGCCAGCTCGGGCTCGGACGACGCGTTCGCGGCCGGCAGCGGTGAGTTCGGCGGCAGCGGTGGGTTCGGAGCCGAACCCGCGCAGCCCGCCCCGGCAGAGGAATCTCCGCGGGTCTCTTCGCTGACTGGTCAGCGCAACGAGAACTCGGTGCTGTTTTCTCTGGACAGCCTCAAGGCCATGGCCGGTGCACAGAGGCCGGCGTCGGCTGGGCCGGTTCGCACGGCTCCCTCGACCACGGCTCCGGCCTCCGAAGGCTCCGGACTCATCGATATCCGGGCCATGGGCGCGATGATGGATGCTCCAGTCGGCGGCCCGGGCCCGGGTGGGGCCGCCGAAGACGACGCGTTGCCGAGTTTCGGTGGCGGTGGTCTGGGCGGGCTCTCGGTCGAGCCCCTCGTGACGGATACCCCGGTGGTCGTCGCGGCGACGCCGCCTCCTCCTCAGCGCTCCAACGCGCCCATGTACATCCTGATCGCCCTGTTGCTGATCGGGCTGATCGGGCTGGGTGCCTTCGTCTTCCTCAAGGAAGACAAGACCAAGATCATCGAGCGCGAGGTCGCGGTCCCCGGGTCTGTCGACGACAAGGACGACGACGACGAGGGTGACAAAGACGACAAGGACGACGACGAAGAGTCGGGCGAAGAGTCGGGCGAAGAGTCGGAGACCGGGGCCGAGACGGGTACCGAGACGGGCGAGGTCCCAGCCACGACCGGCGGCAAGGGCGGCAAGGGCGGCAAGGGCGGCAAGGGCGGTAAGGGTGGCAAGGCCACCACGACCAGCGGTGGATCACCGACGACGACGACCTCCAGTTCCGGTTCCGGGTCGAGCGGTGGGAGCAAGCCCGACGTCGACGTCGATTGTCTGTTGAACCCGAAGCTGGCCAAGTGCGGCAAGGGTGGCAGCAGCAGCAGTGGCGGTGGAGGCAGCGACCCCGTGGATCCCAGCTTGCCCAAGAAACTCGGCACGGCCGAGATCAAAAAGGGCATCGAGGGCATCAAGGGAGCGGCCAAGACTTGTGGCTCCAAGCACAACGCCGCTGGCTCGAAGGTCGGGATCAAGTTCTCGGTCAAGGGCTCCACGGGCAAGGTCGTCTCGGCCAAGCCGGTCGGCGAGTTTGCGGGGACGCCGGTCGGATCTTGTGTCGCCGGAGCGGCCAAGAGCGCCAAGTTCCCGAAGTTCCAGGCTGCACAGCAGGGCTTCCAGTTCAACTTCCGCATCTGAGCGGCAGACCAACGACTGGTGATGGGCCGTTCTCCTTGGGGGACGGCCCGTCTCTAATTGATATCGGTTTTCTGGCTTCACTCAGCCCAGGGTCGCCCGGATCCGCGCGATCGCGTCGTCGATCGCGTCGTCGTCGATGCCCAGATGTACGACCAGACGGATCTCGTCGTACTTGTTGGGGTAGCAGAGCACCCCGACGTCGCGCAGCGGCCGACACGAGGCCTCCGCGTCTTGGCCCTCGTCGAGCTCGAGCATGAGCACGTTGGTCTGGGGCTCGACGGCCCGCCAGCAGGCGAGGTCGCGCAGGCCCACCCACAGCCGGTGGGCGCGGGTGTGGTCCTCACCCAAGCGCGGAAGGTTGTGGTCGAGGCCGTACATCGCGGCCGCCGCGAGCACCCCGGCTTGGCGCAGGGCACCACCAAAGGCGTGTCTCGAGTCGCGTGCGCGGGCGATGAAGTCGCCCTCACCGACGAGCATCGAGCCCACAGGGCAGCCGAGGCCCTTGCTGAAGCACACGCTCACGCTGTCGACAGCACACGCGTACTCGGCCATGGCGACCCCAGAGGCGACGTGGGCGTTCCACAGGCGGGCGCCATCGATGTGGATTTTGCGGCCGTGGAGGGAGGCGACCTCGGCGATGGCGTGAATCGAGTCGAGGGGCCATACGAGGCCGCCGGCGAGACCGAGGGTGTTCTCGATCCAGGTCAGGGCGACCCGCGGCCAGCCGCAGCTCTCCTCGCGGATGCGGCACTCGAGATCCGGGGCTTCGAAGCCCCGTCGTGTGCCGAGGCTCTCGACCTGCGCGCCTGAGAGTCGAGCGGCAGCCCCGGCCTCGTGAACCTGGACGTGGGCCTCTGCGACGCAGGCCACGACCTCGCCCGGTCGGGTGTGGGTATTGACCGCGAGCTGGTTGGCCATCGTCCCCGAGGGCACAAATACGGCCGCGGGTTTGCCGAGCAGGGCGGCCACCCGGGCCTCGAGGGCGTTGACGGTGGGGTCGTCTCCGTAGCAGTCGTCGCCCACGGGCGCGGCCGCCATGGCCTCGCGCATGCCGAGGCTGGGTTTGGAGACCGTGTCGCTGCGAAGGTCGATGTCCACGTCAGGGATCCTGGGCAGGGGGCAAGAGCGGCACGCCATTGTCGTCTTCGGGCTTGTCCTGCTCAGGCGGGGGCTCGGGGGTCGGTGGGGCCTTGGGCTGTCCACGCTCGGATCGAACCTTGGCAGCGAGGCCGTCGAGGAGGCTGTTGGGTAGATGCAGGGGCCCCGCGGCCGTGTTGATCTGGACACTCGCGCTGGGGCGCCCGGACACATCGACGGTAGCGAACATCTGGAGGCTCCCCGATCCCACCCCGCCCTCGGCGAGGGTGAACTCGAAGAGCAAGTAGCCCGACTCTTCGTCGCGGTCGGTGAGCTCGAAGCCCCGGTCGATGCGCAAGTAGCGGATCGCGGTGGTCCAGACCTGGTCGAGGGGGTAGCTCAGAATGCGTCGGTGCTCGAGCATGGCCAGGGGACCCGCGAGCATGGTGACACCGGCCTTCGATTCATGGGCGGGGACCACGGCGAGCACGAGCGCGATCGTAGCGAACTGGATCGTGCGGGTGATCTGATGGCCAGAAACGCGGGTTGCGTGTGGAGGGGGGGCTGTGTGGGCACGACCCGTGCGCGGCGAAGACATGGAACGACGCTAACGAGGGCTGGCGAAAGCGGCAAAATTCCGGCATTTTGTGTCCGAGCACATTCTCTTCGGTCGGCGCTCTGGGAGACCATCCCCAGCGAGCGTGCGTTCTGGCCGAAGTTCGTACTCTCGCATACTGCCCTGACTCCATGCGGATATGAGCGCGCGGTCCGATGTCAGGTCGGGGGTTCGATATCGCGTCAACAGCTACTGCGGCACCAGAGGTCCACCACACATGTCACGAGAAAATTCAGCCCTGATCGCCCTCGAAGAGCTCAAGAACCTCGAGGCCCAGCGAGTCCAGCAAGTCGCCGACGACGTGCTTCAAGAAGAAGAGTCCCGCCAGGCCGCTGCCGCCGAGGAAGAGCGAGCGCGCCGGGAAGAAGAGGAGCGGGTCCAGGCGGCCGAGCAGGCGCAGGCTCAGGCTGAGCAGGAGGAGACCGACCGCAAAGAGCGTGAGGAGCGGATTCGGGTCGCCGAGGCCGAGGCGCGCAGCCGAACCGAGCAAGAGGCGCGCCTGCGTGAGGAGCAGATGCGTCTCGACGCTCAGGTCAAGATGGCCGAGCGCAAGAAGACTCCGTACTGGCTCTACGCGACCGCGGGTGTCCTGACCCTGGGTCTGTTCGTCGGTGGCTATGCCCTGTGGCAAAACAAGATCGAGAACGAGAGGATCGCGGCTCAAAACGTCGAGCAAGACGAGCAGCTCAAGATCGAAAAGGAGGCCCGCGCGGTGGCCGAGGCCGAGACTGCGGCCCTCAAGAAGGAGCAGGAAGAGCTCAACAAGCGCGCCGAAGAGCTGGAGAAGAAGCTCGAGTCGGCGACCACCGAGGCGGAGCGCCAGGCCATCTTGGACGAGCAGAAGAAGCTCAAGCAAGACCAGGACTCGCTCGACACCAAGAAGAAGACCGGCGGCAAGAAGGGCGGCAAAACCAAGAAGAAGACCGGCAACAACTCGCCGGTCACGAGCCGCAAAGACGACGACAAGATCAAGCTCGGCGGTGGCAACGGAGATCCTCTCTCGCTCTAAACCCCCAAGGTCGTAGCGACCGACAGCGACGCCGGCTGTGCCGAGCCGAGCGGCACATCAAGAGCGCCGATGGGACTGACCCACCGGCGCTCTCGCATGCTTGGGACCCGTTCAAAACTGCTTGCGGCTGTCGGGGCAGCATGTTAGTTCCTCCGTCCCACAAGCATCACGGCGCGGTGGCCAAGTGGTAAGGCAGAGCTCTGCAAAAGCTCCATTCGCCGGTTCAAATCCGGCCCGTGCCTCAGTGAGACAGGACCCCTTGGGGTCCTGTCTTTTTGTAGGTGGTGTTCAGAGTGGCTGCTCTGCGAGCGCTGCTCGGGGCGCGCTGGGGAGCTCGTTCCACAGCAGGTACTGCTGGGCCATCTGGTACTCGAAGTCGCTCATCATGCCGGCCGCCACGACCTCTCGCATTGCCGCGAGACCGGCGTCGTGGCTGCCGCTGCGCCACTGTTGGAGGCCCGTGTAGAAGAGGGCCTCGGAGCGTCGGCGTGGGTCTCGGCCAGCGGCGGCGAGGAGGCCGGGGCTGTCGAGCTCACCCAGGCCATAACGCGCCAGCTCGCGGGCCCAGGCGTCCTCGCCGTTGTCAGAAGAGCCGTTCGAGGGCCCGTTGTCCGAAGGGTTGTCCGAGTCGGCGACGAAGGCCTGGAGGTAGGCCTCTGCGGCGGTCTTCGCTGCGGTCTTCTCGGTGTGCTCGCTGCGCGCGCCGAGGTCCAGGATCCACAGGGCGAAGTAGACTTGGAGGTCGCCGTCGGGGTCGCCGCTGAGGGTCGCGGCGAACATCTCCTGGGCCTGCTCGAGCTGTCCGTGTACGACCGCGAAGCTCAGCGCGTCGGCGTAGAGCTGGATGCCGCCACTCGCTTGGCTGTGGGCCTCACGGAAGTCCTGCATGGCGAGCTCCATCTCGCCGAGCTGGAAGAACACCATCGCACGTCGGCCCAGGAACTCCGCGCGCAGGTCGAGGTGGAGCCCGGGGTAGGCGAGCAAGGTGTTGACCTGGCTGAGGACCTC
>CAYVJQ010000036.1:31386-33188 GCA_964451725.1 uncultured Nannocystaceae bacterium
GGTCGAGGTGGAGCCCGGGGTAGGCGAGCAAGGTGTTGACCTGGCTGAGGACCTCGCGCAGGTGCGCGCGACTGGCCGCGTCGTCGCCGGCGAAGCGCTCGGTCTCGGCGAGCAAGAGGCCGGCTTTGATCTGCCAGTCGTAACGCTCGAGTTGATCGGCGAAGGGGAGCCCAGGAATGCGTTGGAGGTGGTCCCTGGCCTCGTCGTAGTGGCCCTCGCGCAGGGCGATGGTGCCGAGCAGGGACAGGCCCAGGGGATAGGGCTCCGCGACGACGGCCTCACGCAGGAGCCGCTCCGAGTCGTCGATGGCGCCGGCGTTGAAACGTGCGAGGGCGACGGTCATCCAGGCGACGGGGAGCCCGGGCCGGATCGGGCGCTGTGGCCAGGTCTGGCTGGCGCGCTGGTGGAAGTCGTCGACTTTGGCCAGCACGGTGTCGATCTCGGCCGGGGTGCCGCGGCGAACCTCGTCTTCGAGGGTGAGCTGATAGAGGCCCGCGAGCTCGGTCCAGGCTGCGTGTAGGTCGTCGCGGCTGGTCGCTCGGGTCCTGCTCTTCAAGGCCAGCTCATAGTGGACGACCGCGGCGGGACCGAGGCCGCGCGCGCGCAGGACCCGGCCTCGGGCGAGGTTGGCGGGGGCGTCGTCGGGGTCGTCACGCAACACCCGGCGGGCGAGGTTGTCGACGATCATCCAGCTCTGGCGAACGATGGCCTGAGGGAGGTTGTTCTCGTCGCCAGGCAAGAACTCGAGGATCAGCTGGGCGAGGTCTGCGTTGGTCTCGGTGGTGGGGTCGGTGGCTTCGAAGATCAGGTCGCGGAGGCCCTGGGTCGGGCTGTCGACCTCGATGCGATCGATGGCGGCGATGGCCTTGGCTGGGTCGTCGGCACACAGGTGCGCCCGGGCGACGAGGTAACCGGTGAACCCGATACGCGGGTCGCTGCCGAAGCGAGGATCGCGCTGGGCCTCGCGGTAGCGGGCGAGGTAGCTGTCCGCGAGCGCCTGGGTGAGGAAGGGCGTCGGCAGGACGCTGGCGGTCTCTTCGAGCAGACGGTCGAGGTCGCTGCCGAAGCGAGGATCGCCGCTGAAACCCTGGCTGCGCTCGACCCAGTCGAGGACCTGAGCGAAGCCGAGCTCGGCCTTGGCCCGGTCTGCCTCGCCTCCGAAGTGCTGCATGAACGCGAGCGCCAAGAGTGATGGGATCTCGTCGCCCGCCGGGGCGACCGCGCCATACACGCGAATGGCGATCGCGCTGGTCGCTGGATCTGCGGAGCGGGTGTGGAGCTCGCCGGGGGTCCACAGGGCTGCGAGCTGGCGCAGACCCTCGTAGGCGGCCTCGGCCCGGTCTTCGGTGATGGCCTGGTCGACGTAGCCCGCGATGAAGTCTCGCAGCTGGCCCCGTAGTCGACTGCGGTCGGGATGGTCGAGGGGCAAGAGGGCGTAGGCGTTGCCAGCGTCGGCATAGTCGTCGAGATCGTGGATCTCGGCAGGGGCGACGAGGACGGGGGCGTCGGTGTGCGCGTCTCCGTGCCTGCAGGCGGGCGCCGCGAACAACAGGAGGGCGAGGGTCAGTAGGGCAGGCCGGCGAGGCACCTGGGGAGTGTACGGCTCGGGTCTGGTCAGAGCCAGGACCGGGGGGCCGTCACGCGAGGACCTCAGCGCCGGGCCGGGAGCTCGCGGACGCCCAGGCCCCGCTCGGACCAGCGGACCCCGAACATGATTGTGTGGACGGCGCCCACGTAGGTGCCGGCATTGGTCGGGAGCGCTCGCCCGGCGAGCACGGCCTGGGCGCTGGGGGCGTTGAGAT
>CAYVJQ010000036.1:33288-38826 GCA_964451725.1 uncultured Nannocystaceae bacterium
TTGGTCGGGAGCGCTCGCCCGGCGAGCACGGCCTGGGCGCTGGGGGCGTTGAGATCGGCGCCGCTGGCCTCGAACGCGACCGCGTCCCGTGGGTCGTAGGCCGGGGTCTGTCCGCCTGGCCCGACGCGGGTCGGGAGGTTGAGATCGAGGCCGTAGGAGGGGACCAGAGACCAGGTGCCACGCCTTCCCGGGAGGTTGAAGCTGGTCCCGAGTGTGACCGCCACGGCCCAGCCGTCGTTGTTCGCGGCCGTCAGCGCGCCCGGGGCGGTGCCCGGTGAGTTGAAGCCCGCCCCCAAGAGCAGGTCGATACGCGGGACGCAGGACACCCGCTTGCCCGTCTTGGGGTCGAACTCGCCGCCGCTGCACAGGACCTTGTAGTAGGGGAGGTTGGCCCCGATCAGATCGTCGAGGCGGTAGCGCCCCCAGAGCTCGACCCCGTAGATATCTCGGGCGCCCCGGTAGAGGGTGGTTGCGGGCAGGGTCGAGGCGTCTGCGTCGAGACCGACCAGCTCGAGGGTGCGGGCATCTCGGCCCCCGCACCCGCCGTCGTTGTCGGTATCGAACCCCGGGCAGCGGTCGATCCAATAGAAATTGCCGTCGAGTTGCCAGTTGCGGATCGCCCCGGAGATGCCGATGGCGAGCTCGCGAGGGATGACCTCGGTGAGAGTGGCGGCGACCGGGGTCGCGCTCTGGCAGCTCGGCAGGTAGCCGTCGCCTCCAGCGCTGTTGGGGAGACACACGACCGCGTCGCCGTTGAGGGTCAGCACCCCCTGTTCGAGGATCGGTTGGGTGCGGAAGCGGACGCCGATCACGACCTGGTCGCGGATCACGAACGCCGCGCCGAGAGTCAGGGCGAAGTCGAGGCGGCTCGAGGGGGTGTCGCGGAGCCCGAACCAGCGCAGGCGTGTGCTGCCTCGAAAACTCAGGCGTTCGGCGCAGGCGGGGTTCTCGACCGAGTCGACGGCGGGATCGCAGCCGGTCTCGGTGTTGACGTTGGTCAGGGCCGAGTCGACGTCGCGAGCGAAGTGGGTGCGCTGGCGGGGGAAGTGGACGGTGGCGCCGAGGCTCATGAAGTCCAGGGCGTTCCAGGCCAGCGAGAGGTCGAAGTCGGTGCGCAGGTCGAGGGTCCCGCCGGAGCGGAGCGCGGGGCAGTTGCGACTGCGATCGCTGCCACAGCCGAGGTCCGGATCCTCGGCCATGTGGTACGCGAGGTTGGGGGCGCTGCGGAGGCGGTAGCGGCTGTCGAAGGTGTGGACTGCCGCGCCCACGGCGATCGGATCGAGGAGGAAGCTGGCCCCGATGAAGTAGTCGAAGGCCGGGTTGACCAGCTGGGTGGATGGGCCGAGGGAGCCGGACGGCGCGCCGTCGGTGGCGGTGGCAAAGCGCGCGATGGACTGATGGTCGACGCCGGTGCGGAGCGTGGCCTGGAAGTTGAGACCAGGCAGGGCACCGAGCATCGCTGGGTTGTGATAGATGCCGGTCACCGAGGGTGTGGCGGGTCCCTGGGCGTTGGCGCCGGCGAGCCTGTTGGCCGCACCGGGGGCGGCCAGCGCGATGTTCGGGGACAGCCACGCTCCGAGCGCGAGCGCGACAGTGAGAGCAATCCGGGGCAGGGCGCCCGAGTCGGTCGGGGGCGGGGGCCCGAGCCTCGAGCCGCAGGGGCGGGTCACGGCGGGAGCATACCCTCTCATCTCTCTCGCGCTGTCGGAGCATCGCGCGTGGCGCGTGGCCGGGCAACTGACCCCAAAATCCCCACAAATCCATTGGTTGACCCCTCGATGGGCCTCGACCTACGATTCCGCGAGCGCGGCGCCCGGCGGTCAGTGTCCACCGGGCGAGGAAACGGCATGAGCAAGACGGTCCAACAGTTCGAGTGCCGAGACGACATCTGGAAGCGCGTCGAGGCGCTCGCCAAACGGCGGAGTATGACGACCGACGAGATCGTCCAGGCTGCCCTGATCCAGCTGTTCACTCGGAAGAAAAAGTCTGGATCCACAGAGAGTGAGTCTGGAGCCGGATCGGCGCCCAGGCCGGCTCCGCCTCCCAGGCAGGCTCCGCCTCCCAGGCAGGCTCCACCACCTCGGCGCCCGAGCGGACCACCGCCGCCGCGTCCGAATGCGGGGGCGCGCCTGCCCCCTCCAGGAGGTCGGTCCGCAGTTCCAGCCTCGGCTCCCGCCCCAGCCCCGGTTCCCGCCCCAGCCCGTCCCCTCTACCTGTTCTTCGAGGGCAGCTGGTATACGGTCGACCAAGACGAGTTCGTGATTGGCCGCGGCAGCAAGTTCGCTAACCTGCCGATCAAGGACGCCAACATCTCGCGGCGCCACTGCTCGGTCGTCCGCCGAAACGGCGAGTATTTCATCATGGACCTCGGCAGCACCAACGGCATCGAGTTTGCGGGTCAACGGGTCGACAACCACCCTGTCGAAGAGGGCAACGTCTACTACCTGTGTGACCACGAGCTGCGCTTCTCCTACAACCCGCCCTACTAGCAGCCCGTGGCAAAAAACCTCACGACGCTTGGCCCTTCCGCCGATGGCCGCGTTGTCGAACCTTGCAGTACGCCCGGTACAGCGGCGTTTCAGCGCCTCGCCCTCGACGAAAAATCCTGCGCAAGGCGACGCGATGGGTTTCACCACGGACTGCTAGAGCGGCGATTGTGTGCGGCGATTGGTTTGAGTTCACGACGCCAGGCGCATCTGGACCCGCCCCTCATCGCCCGGCGCTCGCAGTGGGGCCCGGGTCGGCCGACCCGGGTTGAGCGGTGATGGTCGACAGCGATCCTTTGGATGACCTTCGGGGCAGCCTGCGCGAGGCTGCCGCCCAGCAATTCGCGGGTGTCATGGGCGAGGGGTTGGGACTGCGACTCCGGACGGCTGTCGACGCGCTGCTGGCCGGAGATGTTGGATCTCAGCAAGTCGAACTCCAGCATTTTCGGTCCGGGATCGAGCGCTTTGAAGAGCGCGGCCGCCAGGACCGAAGCCGGGTGGTGGCCCACGGGTTGCGCCTGTGTATGGGCATGGCCGCTCGGCGCAACGATCTGGAGAGCGCCGGCAAGCCGGTTCCGCGCAAGCGCAGGGCGGACCTGGGGCGCCGTCTCGGTCGATCGAGCAAGGCGGCGGCCGTCGAGGACCAGCGAGCTCCGCAGGTGGAAGCGGTCCCCGATCCGGGGGTCTCCGAGCGAGCGGTGTCCGGGGACACCGTCTCGGGAGCCGGCGACAAGAAGTCTGCGTCGAAGAAAACCGGGGCGAAGAAGACCGGGGCGAAGAAGACCGGGGCGAAGAAGACCGCGTCGAAGAAGACCGGGGCGAAGAAGACCGCGTCGAAGAAGACCGCGGCGGAAAAAACCGCGGCGGAAAAAACCGCGGCGGAAAAAGACGTGTCGAAGACCGGTGCCCGAGCGTCCGTTGGGGAGACTGGGTTCGAGGGCCCCGCCCAGGCTGAACTCGAGGCCCTCCGGACGGCGGCGCAGCAGCGCCAGGCCTCCGTCAGGGTGCTCGCGGGGGTCGGGGCCAAGACCGCGGACAAGCTGGCGGCGCGGGGGCTCGAGACGATCGAAGACCTCGCCTACCTCCTGCCCCTGGGCTACGAAGATCGGCGCGAGACCGTGCTCTTGCCCGACATCGAGGAGGGCGACTCGGCCGTGGTCCACGGTGTGATCCGCAGCTTTCGCCAGGGGTGGTTCAGCGGCCGCTACTCGGCGACGATGCGGATCGAGCAGGACCAACCCAACGGCGCCCAGGTCGGGTTGGAGGCCAAGTGGTTTCACCCCGTGGGCGGCCTCGGGCAGCGGGTGAGCACCGGTGAAGACGTGCTGCTCGCGGGGGTGGTCAAGCGTTTCCGGGGCAAGCTGAGCATGGTCCACCCCGACGTCCTGGATCCGGAGACGGGCCTGGGGATCGCGGTCCGCTATCCGGTGGTCGAGGGGGTCGGGCAGCGGACCTTGGTGCGCCTGTGTCGGGCGGCGCTGGTCTGTCTCGCGGACGCGCAGGTCGTCGATCCGCTGCCGCCCGCGCTGATCGAGGAGCACGCGTTGATCGGGGTGAGCGAGGCCCTGACCATGCTCCACCACCCGCCAGAAGACCCCGAAGAGTTGCTTCAGTCTCTGATCCAGCGTGACAGTCCGGCCCACCGTCGCCTGGCCTTCGACGAGTTCTTTTTTCTGCAGCTCGCGCTGCTGCGGCAACGCGGCATCTATCGGGCCGAGCCCACCGCGCTCCCTCCTCTGGTCGCGGGCAGCTTCGATCGGGAGCGGCTCCGGGCCTGCCTGCCCTGGGAGCCCACCGGCGCCCAGTGGCGAGTGATCGCCGAGATCGAGGCGGACCTGGCCCGGCCCAAGCCGATGCTGCGCCTGCTGCAGGGGGACGTGGGCTCGGGCAAGACGGCCGTCGCCTTCGCCGCGGCGCTCGCGGTGATCGATGCCGGCGCCCAGGCGGCGATCATGGCTCCGACCGAGATCTTGGCGGAGCAGCACCTGCGGAGCATGGAGCCGTGGTGCGAGCTCGCGGGTGTCCGCATCGCCCTGTTGACCGGATCCACGCCCCGGGCTCAGCGGACCAGCCTGCTGGCTCTGCTCGGCGCGGGGGAGATCGATCTGCTCGTCGGCACCCATGCCCTGCTGGTCGACGAGGTCGAGTTCGCCAGCTTGGCGCTGGTGGTCGTCGACGAGCAGCACCGCTTTGGGGTCGAGCAGCGTGGGGCGCTGCGTGAGAAGGGGGCCGCCCCACACCTCTTGGTCATGACCGCGACCCCGATCCCGCGCAGCCTGGCGCTCACGGCCTTCGGCGAGCTCGATGCCTCGGTGATCGATGAGCTTCCGCCGGGTCGGGTGTCGCCGATCACGAGCGTATTTCCAGGCCGGCGGGCCCTGACTCAGGCTCGGCGAGCCCTGGTCGACAGGGTGCTCGCGGGCGACAAGGCGTACGTGGTGTGCCCGCTGGTCGAGGCCAGCGAGGCCGTCGACGCTTCCGATGTCGAAGCCACGGCCGCGGCGATGCGCAAGCTGTTGCCCAAACACGGGATCGGGGTGGTCCACGGCCGCATGCTCGGAAGGGACAAAGATGCCGTCATGCAGCGTTTTCGCAGCGGTGAGCTGCGTGTGCTCGTGGCCACGACGGTGATCGAGGTCGGGGTCGACGTCCCCGATGCGCGGGCGATCTTGATCGAGCACGCGGAGCGCTTCGGCCTGGCCCAGCTCCACCAGCTGCGCGGTCGGGTGGGGCGCTCTGTGGGCGAATCCCACTGTATGTTGCACACGGCCAGCGATCGAAACTCGGACGCCGGGGAACGCCTGCGTGTGCTCGAGGAGAGCGGCGACGGATTTGTGGTCGCCGAGCGCGACCTCAGCCTGCGGGGGCCTGGAGAGCTGTTCGGTACCAAGCAGTCCGGGGTCCCGCGCCTGCGCTTTGCGAGCTTCTCCGGCGAAGGCATGAAAATGCTGATCGCCGCGCGGGAGGCCGCGCTGGCGATCGTCGACGAAGACCCGATGCTCCGATCACACCCCCAGCTGCGCATGGAGTTGGTCTTGCGCACGGGGGACGC
>CAYVJQ010000036.1:38926-41506 GCA_964451725.1 uncultured Nannocystaceae bacterium
CGGCCTGCGATGCCAGTCACGCCTTTGTGGCGGCGCCCAAGCGCAGCGATCCTCCCACGCTCGTGTACGAGGAGGGGGACCGGGTGCTCGCGGAGTGGGGGGGGCTATGGTGGCAGGCCGAGGTCCGTGCCCAAGTCGACGCCGACCGCTGGCGGGTGCACTTCATCGGCTGGGGTCCCGAGCTCGACGACTGCGTCGAGCGGGCGCGGATCCGGGCTCTGGGTCGACCGGCTGCGACGCAGCGCTCGTGGTTGTTGATCGCTGCGATCGTGGTCGCCCTGATCGGGGCGACGGGGGTGCTCGTGCTCAACAGCGGCCCCGTGGACTCGGGTGGGACCGCTGTCGAGCAGGGGACCGTCCTGTCCATGGGTCAGAGCGTGGAGGTCGAGATCGATGGCCGCTACCACACCGCGAGCATCTTGGCCGTGAACGCGGATGGCACTGTCCGGGTGCGCTTTTCTGGGGCCGTGAAGCGCGAGGACGAGACCCTGGCCCGTGCACGCCTGCGCCTGCCCTGACTCAAGGGCTAGCAGCCTGTCCCATCTCGCCCACATCGAGTTGCCGCGTGTCCCATGACCACGGGACCGTCCACCGTGGTGGTGGCGATGGGTCGCCATCCTCGTTCGAGCCGAGCCTCGAGGAGCTCATCGGCGCTGGGTTCGTGGGCCCACGCGGCGACCGCCGCGACCGCTCCGAGTCAGGAACAGTCGTAGACGAGCCACAGATCGTCGAGCGTAAGCACGACATCGTTGGTGTATTCGTCTTGGTCCACGACCTTGAGCAACTGGGGAGCCGGGCGTCCAGTCGCCATCCAAGCGACGACTTCGTGCAGCATGTGCTGGTTTTCGACGATCAGGCGGAGCGCCTCGGCGCGTCGACCCGGCAGCTCCACTCGATCCTCGAAACTCGCCATGCGAGAAGGGTGACCGCGCCGCTCTGGTGCAGCAAGGCGGCCGAGGGGGGGCAGCGCCTACTTGGCCGGCCGGCGATGGCTACCGGCCGGCGTGATCGAGCGACCCCCCTGAACCCCCTCGTGCCCCTCGTGCCCCTCGTGCCCATTGAAGAGGCGAAGCTGGTGCAGGGTCTTGGGGGATCGGCTGCGGGCCAGGTCGCGCACGGCCTGGTCCTGAAGCATCGTTCGGATCGCGCCGTGGCAGCTCTGGCAGCCCGTACCGGCCTCGCAGTGGTGTCCCACGGCCTCCAGCGTGTCCGCGCCCCGGTCGATCGACGCCTGGACCTCCACCTCGCTGACGGCGAGGCAGTGGCAGACGAGCGGATCTTCCTCGCGCATGGCAGGCGACCCTAGCACGGCTGCAACACCTGGCGGCCGGGGCCGACACCTCGGCGTGGAGGTCCCAAAACGTATACAGCCGCGACGCTGGTTGGTGATTAGCGCCCCCATGCTCCTGGCCCCGGCGCTGTTCTTGTGGGCCCCTCGCACGACCTCCATGGGCCGAGGGCGCAGCTGTCGCCGGGCACAGTTGGTCGACGGCCGTCTGCACTGCGACGAAGAGCTCCGCTCTGGATGTGGGCCGCTCGGCTCGCCCGCTTTCCCGCAGTCGGTGGCGGTGGGGCCAGGTGACGCGCTCTCGCTCGAGACCTGCACCCGCACACGTATGCCACCCGAGGACCTGGCGGCGCTCGGACAGGCCGTCGACGTCAACATCGCATCGGAGACCGAGTTGGCCAGCCTGCCCGGGATCGGCCCGACCTTGGCGGGGCGGATCGTCGGTGGGCGCCCCTACGCCGACCTCGAGTCGCTGCTGGCCGTCCCCGGGATCGGTCCCGCGCGCCTGGCCGCGATCCGGGCGCGGGTTCGCTTCGAGCCCGAGCTCAGACTGCCGAACCGATGAGATCCTCGAGCGCGGCGACCGACTTGGGGACCTTGGCGCTGAGGATCTCGGGTCCCGCCTCGGTGATCAACACGTCGTCCTCGATGCGCACACCGAGGCCGCGGAAGCCGTCGGCGACCCCGGCCGTGTCTCGGGCGATGTAGAGGCCGGGCTCGACCGTCAGCACCTGGCGAGGCGCCAGCGGGCGCGGCTCACCGTCGAGGGTGTAGCGGCCCGCGTCGTGGACGTCGACGCCCAGCCAGTGGCTGGTCTTGTGCATGTAGAAGCGCTTGTACAGCGCGCGCTCCCGGATTTCGTCCGCCGAGGCGTCGAGCAGGCCGATCTCGGCGATGCTCGAGCACAGGCTGGCCACGCAGGCCTCGTGGATGGCGTCGATGTTGCTGCCGACGGTGGCCTTCTCGATGCCGGCGATGTTGGCCGCGAGCACGGCCTCGTAGACGGCCCGCTGCTCGCCTGTGAACGCGCCCGAGACCGGCCAGCTGCGCGTGATGTCGCCGCTGAAGTAGTCCCACTCTGCGCCCGCGTCGACCAGCAGGACATCGCCCTCGCCGAGCTGCGCGCAGTTGTCCACATAGTGGAGGATCGTCGCGTTGTCGCCCGCCCCGACGATGCTCCCGTAGCCGGGCCCGGTGCTGCCCCGACGGCGAAACTCGTAGGCCAAGATCGCCTCGATCTCGTACTCCCACATCCCGGGTCGAGCCTGGCGCATGGCCGCGAGGTGGCCGTC
>CAYVJQ010000036.1:41606-54305 GCA_964451725.1 uncultured Nannocystaceae bacterium
TCGTCCAAGCTCGAGATCGGGTGGGCCGCGTCCGCGCCCCAGTGGGTGACGGCGCCCTCGGGCCCGATCCGTCGGCCGCTCCAGACCTCGGCCTCGCTATCGCGGGGCCGCACGAAGACGGTGAAAGTCGGCTCGTCGTCGCCGTTTTTGCCCGGGGTCAGAACCACGACCGCGCCCGGTTCCTCGAGGCCGCACAGGTAGTGCATGTCCGAGTCCGGGCGAAAACGGAACTCCGTGTCGTGGGCGCGGGTCGCCAGCTCGCCTCCGTAGAGCACCAGGGCCGCGTTCTCCACATGTAGCCGAGCGGAGATCCGTCGGCGGCGTGCGAGGTAGGTGTCGAGGTCGGGGCTGGGCCGTTGAACCATCGCCATCGCCCCAGTATCGCAGGTCGGGGGTCGTTATCGATTCTCGGCCTGCGCGCGAGCAGCCCGGGTGCGTTCGCTCGCGGCCGGCCGCGGCCGGCTATCGTATTGTGCTCGAGCCCTGGGGTGGGGCTGCGCACCCGGGTTCGCGGCCCGAGATGCCGACACCGCGGTCACCGGAATTGGTTGGTCTGTGGCCGGCAGGAGGCGGTGCAGCGCCATGCACGGTGAGGGGAGGGCGGCGGTGAGCGAAAACAGCGCAGGCGCGTCCTCGCCCCCGAACCCGCCCCTCCCTCAAACCTGCGCGTCGGTCCGGGTTGCCAAGTCGGCGAGGCCGTCCCATCGTGGCAGCGATGTCTCCGCGCGAGCTGAGCAACCGTCGAATCCACGAAGTTCGCGAGGCGCTCGCCTCCTACTCTGCCGCGCTCTCCGACACAGATGTCAGCCAGCTCGCGCGCCTGTGTCAGGCGGTGCTGTCGGCGATCGATGTTCGGGACCTCCGGGACACGACCGCGGTCGGTCTGGTGCAGCAGCTCGAGTACGTACTCGACACGATCAAAGTCAGGGCCAGCGGCGAGATCAAGGCCCAGGTCCGGCGTCAAAACGGCGACCGGGTGGTGTTCGAGACCTGCTCCATCGACCAGCCTTTTCTGGTCTCTGCGCTGCGCTCGCTGCTGGCTCAGGAGAAGCTCGAGGTCCGCACGGCCCTCAACGCGGTCACCAAGCTCGGCCGCGATCGCAGCGGCCACCTCATCGACTTCAACTCGGGCATGCGCGAGTCGATCATCCGCATCGAAGCGCGGGCTCCAGAGGGCTACGACCTCAGCGACGAGGCCCTCGCCAGTTTGCGAGACCGGCTCGAGCAGCGCCTCCAGCTCACGGTCGCCATGGTCCGGGACTTCTCGGCCATGAAGGCTCACATCCGTACCCAGGCCGACGAGTACGCCGGCGCGGCTGCGATGAGCGACCCGGAGGCCTCCGTCGATCTGCGCGAGGCCGAGGGCCTGCTGCGCTGGCTGTGCGACGACAACTACGTGATCTTCTCCGTCGAGCGTTACGACGTCTCTGGAGTCGGCCTCAGCGCCCTCGGGACGGCCTCGGTCTCCGTCCCCAAACGCGACCTGGCCCTGCTCACCAAGGCCGCGAACTCGGGCCATCGCCTGGTCCGCTACCAGCGTATCCACGAGGAGTCTCCGGTCCACCGGGCCGGCAAGCCCGGCCACTTCGTGTTCACCTCGGTCGACCGAGAGGGGGAACCCACCGGCGTGACCGTCGTCGACGGTCTGTTCACCTACAAGGCGCTGCACACCCCGCCCGAGGAGATTCCCTATCTGCGCGGGGCCCTGCGCGATTTCCTGCACGACCGGGAGGTGACCGTCGACAGCCACCGGGGCAAGAGCATCACCAACGCCTTCAACTCCCTGCCCATCGAGTACCTGCTGGCCGAGTCGCGGACCAACGTCTGGGAGCTCACCGATCGGGTGCTGCGGGCCGAGGAAGAGGGCGGCAGCGACGTCCACATCCAGTTCGGGGAGGACAGCCGGTTCGCGTTCATCTTCGTCTCGCTGCCCAAGGGCCAGTTCTCTGAGGATCTACGTGTGGAGCTCCAGGAGCTGCTGCTGACCGAGCTCGGCGCGAGCTACTCGGACTACGGCATCTACCTCGACCGCTACGACAACGCGATCTTGCACTTCTATGTCACCGCGGCCGGCCGGCTCCGCGACGTCGGCACGGACAGCCTCCGCGCCCAGATCCACACCATGGCCAAGGGGTGGAACGAGCGCCTGCGCGAGGCCCTGAACAACTACGTCGAGAAACACGAGGGTGAGCTCGGCGAGGAGGCCTTCGAGGCCCGGGTCGAGAGTCTGTTCGCGGTCTACGTCGACGCCTTCAACGAGGAGCACCGGCGCCGGGCCGCCGACGAGCGCCTGGTCGGAGACCTGCGCTGCCTCGAGAATCTGCGCAACGGCGCGCCCCTCGACTGTGACCTGTTCATCTCAAGGACCAGCGATCACCCGGGGAGCTTGAACCTGCGTGTGTTCACCCGGGCGCCGATGACCTTGAGTGTGCAGCTGCCCGTGATCGGGAGCTTCGGCATGCAGGTCATCGATCAGTACACCCGCGAGCTGCGGCTGCCCAACGAGGTCCGCTACGAGATGCACACCTTCCGCCTCGACGTTCGCCGGGAGCGACACCGGGCGCTGCTCGGTCGGGCGCGACAGTTGATGCGGGGGCTGCGGGCGGTCTACGCCGGCACGGCTGGGCGCGACAAGCTCAACCGTCTCGTGGGCGCGACCAACATGGAGGTCAGCGGGGTGACCGTGCTACGGGCCTACGTGGCCTACCTCCACCAGCTCGGCGTCCCCTGGGATACGAACCTGGTCAACCAGGTGTTGGTCCGGCATCCGACGGTGAGCCAGGCCATGTTGACCTTCCTCCAGGCTCGCTTCGACCCGGAGGAGTCGACCCTCAGCGCCGAGGCTGCGGCGCGCACCGTCGCCGCGGAGCTGCGTTCGGTGGCCGACTACACCGACGATCGCGTTTTGCAGGCCGTGGCCGAGGTGGTCCGGGCGACCGTGCGCACCAACGCCTTCGTGGTCGACGCCGACGAGGCGCTGGCCTTCAAGATCGACGCGCAGGCGCTGAGCTTTGGGCCGAGTCCCAAGCCCTTCCGGGAGATCTGGGTCTACCACCCCGAAATGGAGGGGGTGCACCTGCGCGGCGGCAAGGTCGCTCGCGGCGGGCTTCGGTTCTCGGACCGACCCGACGATTTCCGCACGGAGATCCACGGGCTCATGGCCACCCAGATGGTCAAGAACGTATTGATCGTCCCCATGGGAGCCAAGGGCGGGTTTGTCCTTCGCCACCCACCTGCGGGTCGAAAGCCCCTACGCGAGGCCGGCGATCGCTACTACCAGGTGTTCATCAAGGCCCTGCTCTCGGTCACCGACAACGTCGTCGACGGGGTGACGGTGACCCCAGAGGGCATCCTCCACACCGAAGACCCTGATCCCTATTTGGTGGTCGCGGCCGACAAGGGCACGGCGCACCTCTCGGACACGGCCAACGGGATCAGCATGGCGCAGGGCTTCTGGCTCGACGACGCCTTCGCGTCGGGCGGCTCCAACGGCTACGACCACAAGAAGACCGGGATCACCGCCCGTGGTGCGTGGGAGATCGCCAAGCGCAGCTTTCGCGAGTTGGGGATCGAGCCCGAAGAGGACGAGATCACGGTGATCGGGGTCGGCGATATGGCCGGCGACGTGTTCGGAAACGGCCTGTTGCGCAGCCGGACCATCAAGCTGCTGGCAGCCTTCAACCACATGCATGTGTTCGTGGATCCGAACCCGGACGTCGAGACCTCGTTCGTGGAGCGCCTGCGTCTGTTCGAGACGCCCGGGACGACCTGGGCCGACTACGACGAGAAGGTGCTCTCCGAGGGCGGTGGTGTGTACCCGCGCAAGTCCAAGGAAGTGCCCTTGTCGCCCGCTGCGAGGGAGATGCTCGGCTTCGGTGCCGAGCAGGTCGTCAGCGGTGACACGCTGATCAAGGCAGTCATGCGTCTGCGTGTCGACCTGTTTTGGATGGGCGGTATCGGTACCTACGTCAAGGCCCACGACGAGACCCACGCCGAGGTCGGCGACAAGGCCAACGATGCGGTCCGGGTCAACGCCCGCGAGCTCGCCTGCCGCGTGTTCGCCGAGGGGGCCAACCTGTCGATCACCGAGCGCGGTCGGGTCGAGCTGTCTCGAAACGGGGGCGGCGTGTACACGGCCTTCCTCGACAACTCAGCCGGCGTAGACACCTCGGACCACGAGGTCAACATCAAGATCCTGTTCCAGCCTCTGCTGGCAGCCGGGACTCCTCGGGAGGCTCGCAACGCCGTGTTGGAAGAGGTCGAGACCGAGATCTGCGAGATGGTCCTGGCCAACAACCGCTCCCAGAGCCGGATGGTCAGCCATGACGTGCGGCGCTCTCGCTCCGACCTATGGCGCTACGCCCGAACGCTGGAGGTGTTGACCGACGAGGTGCCCTTCGACCCGGACGCCTTCGCACTCCCCAACGACGACGAGTTGGGCAACCGACACCGCAAGGCCGCGGGTCTGTACAAGTGTGAGTCGGCCGTGCTCGGCTCACACGCCAAGATGCTGGCCTACCGGGAGCTGCTCGCCGACGAGCCCCTGCCCGACGATATCGCTCAGGAGCTGGTCCGCGAGTACTTCCCAGCCCGGGTCGGCGAGGTCGCGGGCGAGGAGGCCCTGTCCGGGCACCTCCTGTTCCGGGAGATAGCGACCACCATGGCGGTCAACCGCATCGTCGACAACGCCGGTTGCTCCTTCTTCACCGAGATGGTCACGGTCACGGGTCGCAGCTGTCGCGACGTCGCGGTGGCCTACCTCCGAGCCCGGGAACTCGGCGGTATCGGGGAGCTGCTCGCTCAGCTCCATGCCCTCGAGGACAAGCATCGCCAAGAGGGGGTCTACCGGGCCATGGAGAGGCTGAACTTCGCGCTCGAAGACGCGACCTTCTACCTGCTGGGTCCGATCGCCGAGGGCGGCCGACTCGACGTGGAGCAGGCCCGAGGGCTGTTGGCGAAGGTCATCGACTTCCTGCCCAAAGACTCGCGCCACCGCAGTCGCTTCCAGCGTCACGTCGACAGTCTCACCGAGGTCGGGATCCCCGAGCCGGTCGCGCTCGCCGTCGCTCGGACCCACTTCTTGCTCATGATCCTCGACGCTCTCGAGCTCGCCCGGGTCCAAGGCAAGGATGTGGACGAGGTCCTGCACCTGCGGATCGGGGTCTCCGACGCGATGCGCATGCCGGAGCTCCAGTCGGCGATCTCGCGCATGAAGCTCGACTCGCCCTGGGACGGCCCCGCGGCCCAGTCCCTGGGTCGCCAGCTCGAGTTCCACGCCCACAAGATGGCCCGTTTGGTCACCGAAGATGGGGTCGAGGCCATGATCGAGGCCTACGGTCTCAACAAGGTCCAGGCCTTGATCGGCCGCGATCTCGAGGGTGACGTGACTGTGGCCAGCCTGGTCATGCTCGACGGTCAGATGCGTCGGCTGCTGCCGGCCATGCGCCAGGGCTGAGGCGGGGCCCGGGCCCAGACTGCCGGCGAAGAAAATGCGGCTGGCGGGGGCCCACAGACAGCCGCCGCGCTCGCGTGCTAGGGCCGGGCATGGCCTCGCTCCCAATTCGTCGTTTACACCCGAAGCTTCGTCGCCGGACTCGCCGGACTCGTCAGGGGCTGTCGAGGCGCCGCGCGCTCCAGGGTCTGGGAGCCCTAGTGGGGGCGGCGAGCTTGGGTGCCTGCAGCGACGATCAAGGGGCGGACGACGGGGATGATGTGGGAGAGGGGACCGGGACCAGTGGGAGCGGCGGCTCGGAGGGCAGCGACAGCGGGGGGACGCAGCTCGACACGGACACGGGTAGCGAGGGAGAGAGCGAAACCGGGACCGAGACCGGCGACGAACCCTACGAGCTGTGTGAACAGAGCGACCTGTCTCCGGCGGAGTTGCTCGCGGGCATCGATCACATCGTGGTCGTGATGATGGAGAACCGGAGCTTCGACCACTATTTTGGGGCCCTGTCCCTGGCCGAGGGTCTGCCCGTCGACGGCCTCAGCGGCGCCGAGAGCAACCCCAACCTCGAAGGCCAGGCCATCCCCGTGTTCAATACCCAGCTGTGGACCCACGGTGAGGACCCGCCCCACTCCTGGAACGCGAGCCACGCCCAGTTCAACGCGGGCGTCAACGACGGTTTCGTCCGCGAACACCAAGACCACGGTGCGCAGGCCTACGAAGAGGCCATGGGCTACTACCTCCGGGACCAGCTGCCCGTCTATCACGGCCTCATCGACGCCTATCAGCTCTGCGATCGTTGGTTCGCCTCGGTCATGACCTCGACCTGGCCAAACCGCCATTACCTGCACTGCGCGACCTCCAACGGCGCCCAGGGCAATACCAGCATCGACGGGGTCACGAGCATCTTCGACCAGCTCGCAGACGCCGGCATCTCGCACCGCTACTACTACGCCAACTTACCCTTCGTGCTCACCTACGGCGCCGACGGGGGCTCTGAGCACATCCAGACCATCGACAATTTTTTCATCGACGCCGAGGCCGGCGACCTGCCCAGCTTCTGCATCGTCGAGCCGATCCTCAGCGGCGGGCTCACTGTGGGCAACGACGATCACCCACCCGCGGACGTGCGCGAGGGCCAGGCCTTCATTGCCAGCATCTACGAGGCCCTCGCGGCCAGCCCCAACTGGGAGCGTTGTCTGCTGGTCGTCGTCTACGACGAACATGGGGGCTTTCACGATCACGTACCACCGCCGCTGACCGCCGACCCCAACCCCGGCTTCGAGCAGCTCGGATTTCGCGTGCCGGCCATGGTCGTGGGGCCCCAGGTGCGCCGCGGCTGCGTCAACGGGACGGTCTTCGATCACGTGTCGATCGCGGCCACGGTCGCGGTGCGCTGGGGTCTGGATCCGCTCAACGATCGGGTCGCGGCGACCAACGATCTCTCGAGCTGTATCGACCCTGCGTTCATCGACAACCCCAACCCGCCGATCTCCATCCCGCGTGTGCTCGTCCCGCGCAAACACGAGGTCTACGTCCCAGGCGGCAACGTCCCCGGACAGACCGAGCTCCTGGCCCTCTATGCCAAGGGCGACAGGGGCGCTGGGGCGCGCGCCGTGCGGGCGTCTCAGGAGAGCGCGGAGTTCCTTCGGGATTTCATGTTCCGGCGCGACATCGTGCGCACTCGCTGAGACTATTTTGGGTTCCCGCTGATCCTCCCGCAGGGTCGCGGGGACGCTAGACACGGCCATCCCCCGATGGCCGCCCTGATTGACTTGATTTCGCCATGCGCCCTTCTGTCTACCCACCCTCTCCCCGGCTCGACTCCCTCCTCTATGCCCTTTTCTCCCTCCCCATGGTCCTCGCGCTGACGGCCTGCGGCGACCTGGGCACGTCAGACGGGGATACGGAGACCGACTCGTCTTCAGACACGGACAGCACCGGTACGGACAGCACGGACAGCACGGATACCGACACAGACAGCACGGACACGGGGACCGACACAGGCGGTCCCTCGGACCCCGACTTCAGTGTTTCCGACAGTCGCTTTCAGGTCCGCAATTTTTGGTTCAGCGACGAGGTTTCGTTCTCCGGTGGGTTCTGGGATGGGCCGCCCGTGGTCCTCAGCGAGGAGGGCGAGCGGATCGGGAACTGTCGCCTGATGCGATTCACACCCTCGTTTTGTGATCCGCCCTGTGCCGCGGGCCAGGTCTGTCTCGACGAACAGTGTGTCGACCAACCCGAGCTCAGCCCGCAGGGGGAGGTCGAGTGGAGCTGGCCCGAAGGAACGATGACGGTGGCCCCGAGCGTCGCGGGGAACTACTACGCCATCGAGAGCAACTCGAGTGAAGGGGAGACCAGCGTCGGCGTCGGCGGCGTCGAACTCGCCGTCGAGATGGTCACAACTCTCGAGTTGATCGGAGACTGGGGCGCCATGCTCGAGGTCCGGGCCCACGGGGAAGACCTCGAGCTGGAGTGGGTGCCGGACCCCGGTCCGGCCCGGGTCCGCCTGTACATGACCGACTGCGTCGGCTCGCACGGGGGCATCGCGGCGGCGGAGATCGAGTGTGAGGGCCCAGACAGCGGCTCACTCGTGCTGCCCGCCTCGTTCCTGGACGAGCTGTTCGAGGACGGTGACTGGTCCCACGGAGAGTGTGGTTCACACACCTTCGAACGCTACCGAGCCGTCAGTGGTGAGGGTCTCGCCTCGACCCGCCTCGAGACGGTCAGCGCGATCTCGTTTTTCTTTCACGCCGGCTTCTAGAAGCCGTCACTTCAGCAGGCCCGCCCAAACGAAGACAGCCCGAGCTCCTGAGGGAGACCGGGCTGTCGATCAGGGTAGGTGGCGCAGCCTCAGCGGGCGAGCTCGAGACCGGCGAAGAAGTAGCCGATCTCGAACGCGGCAGTGTCGACGGCGTCGGAGCCGTGGGTCGCGTTGCGCTCGATGTTGGTGCCGAACTGACCGCGGAGCGTGTCCTTGGGAGCCTCCGAGGCGTTGGTCGGACCCATGAGGTCACGCCAGCGCTTGATGGCGTCGTCACCCTCGAGGACCATGGCCAAGATCGGTCCCTCAGTCATGAAGGTGACCAGATCGCCAAAGAAAGGGCGCTCGGCGTGGACATGGTAGAAGCCCTTCGCCTGGGTCTCCGACAAGTGCAAAGTCTTGAGGGCGACGACGCTCAGGCCAGACTCCTGAAGCGCGGCGATGATCTTGCCTTGGTAACCTGCGGCGAAGGCGTCGGGCTTGATGGCGGCAAAAGTTCGTTGCATGGCGGGCGGAAGCTAGGAGTTCGTCCTGCGTTTGTCCAGAGTGCTCCAACTCTGGCAAGATCTCGCCATGGCTTTCAATATCGGTGTGCGAGGACTGCAGGCTCGGGCACGCCGGACGGGAGCCGCGACGGTGTGGAAACCAGGTGTGACGTTGCTCGCGGGGGTGGCCTCGACCACGCTGCTGCTGGGTTGTGGCCCCGGTACGCCGCAGGGCCGGGAGGGCTTCAGCGCTGGGGATGAGATCGGGAGCGAGACCTTCGGCTCGGACACCGACACCGACACCGACACCGATACCGATACCGACACCGAGACCACCGGCGACCTGTGTCCGGAGCTGGTCAACACGGGCAACGTGTCCCTCGGGAGCCCCGAGGATCTCGAGCAGATCAAGGGCGTCACTCGGATCGATGGGGACGTCGAGATCATCGGTGAGCTCGAGAACCTCGAGGGTCTCGAGTGCCTGACCGAGATCACCGGGTTCTTGTTCGTCCACGACACCAGCTTGCCCGACTTCGAGGGTCTGGGCGCGCTGCGGGAGATCGGTGGGTTCTTCTACGTGGGTCAGACCGAGGGGCTCGGCAGCTTCGAGGGCCTCGGTGCGCTGCGCAAGATCGGCAGCTTCTTCCATGTCACCGAGAACTTCGGGCTCGGGACCCTCGCGGGTCTCGACCTCTTGGTCGAGGTCGGCGACTTCGTGCACGTCGACAACAACCCGGCGCTCACCGACCTCGACGGCCTGGCCCTGCTCCCGGGCACCCAGGCCAGCTTGCGTATCGAGGGCAACGCCAGCTTGACCCAAGTCGACGGGCTCGCCGGGATGATCGGTGTGGGTGGTGACCTCGGCGTGATCGCCAACGCCTCGCTCGTCGATCTGAGCGGTCTCAGTGGGGTCCAGGCGATCGAGGGGGCGCTCTTTATCCAGGCTCTTCCCTCGCTCACCGCCCTCGATTTTCAGAGTCTCGAGACCATCGACGGCCGCCTGGTGATCGTCGACATGCCGGCGCTGCAAAACCTCGACGGTCTCTCGTCCCTGTTTGGGGTCAACGGGTTCTTGGTCGTGTGGCAGACGGGCATCAGCGATATCGACGGCTTCGCCAATTTGTCGATCGTGGCCAGCGACATCTGGATCGAGGGCAACCCGAACCTGAGCAACGTCGATGGCTTCCAAGCGCTGAGCTCGACCAGCGGCTCGGTGCGTATCGATCAAAACTCGGCGTTGGTCCAGACCGAAGGTCTGCGCAACATCGTGACCGTGGGCGGGGGGCTGTCGCTGTGGGGCAACTTCGCGCTCATGGATACGAGCCTCGACAGCCTCGTGAGCGTCGACGAGTATTTCCGGGTCGGCTTCTCCCAGGTCGACACCATCGCCGCGCCGGCGCTCGAGGTTGTAGGCGGCGACTTCACGCTGTCCGCCAACCCGCAGCTCACCAGCCTCGCCGGGCTCGACTCTCTGGCCACCATCGGCGGGCGCCTGGATGTGCGCGCGCACCAGAACCTCACGACGGTCGAGGGCCTCGGCAACCTCACCCAGGTCTTCGGTCGGGTCCAGTTCATCGACAACGACGCCCTGTCGAACCTCGACGGCCTCTCCAATCTCGAGCTCGCTGGGGGCATCAACCTGCGGGAGAACTTCTCCTTGGTCAGCGTCTCGGGGCTCTCCAATCTCGTGGGTGTCAGCGGTTGGTTCAAGATCGTCGATAACGAGGCCCTGTTCACCCTCGCGGGTCTCAACGCGCTCCAGGGCGTGGGCGGGGACCTGAAGATCAGGGGGAACACCAACCTGACGGTGATCTCGGGGCTTCAGATCCTCGAGGCCGTCGGCGGCAACGTCGAGATCGTCGGCAACGTCGACCTGCCGACCTGCACCGCCGAGGGTTTGGTGGAACAGCTCTCGTTCATCGGGGGCGGTGTCGCGGTCGGTGGCAACCTCCCCGACGGCTGCGGCGGCTGAAGCCGAGCCGCAACGAAACGAAACGATCTTCTTTTCCTGGCCGCCTCCGGGCGCCGCGCCGAGTGAGCGACCGACGTTGGGCGGCCCGCGCTCCGGCGGGTCGTGAGCGCTCGCCGAGGGACCCAAGAGCCCGCTGTCGGGCTTCCTCTACGCCGGGCCCAGCCGCGACCCGGAGGGAGTAGGCTCCCGCCAATGGCGACCGACCTCACAGGCGATGCCTCGGGCGTGGATGACTTCGCACATCTGCACCTGCACACCCAGTACTCGTTGCTCGACGGTGCCATCCGCATGTCGGACCTCTGCGGCAAGGTTCAAGAACGGGGCATGAAGTCGGTGGCGATGACCGACCACGGCAACATGTTCGGCGCCATCCAGTTCTACCAGCAGGCCAAGGCCCACGGTGTGAAGCCGATCTTCGGCTGCGAGGCCTACATCGCCGATGGTGAGGCCAAGGCCAAGACCGACCGCAAAAATTACCACATCGTCCTCTTGGCCAAGAACGAGGTCGGCTACAAGAATCTCCAGCGCCTGGTCAGCTACGGGCACCTCGAGGGCTTCTATTACAACCCGCGTATCGATCGAGAGGTTCTGCGCGAACACCGCGAGGGACTGATCGGACTGTCGGCCTGCCTCGGGGGCCACATCTCGCGCTTGATCACCGGTGGCGACATGGACACCGCCCGAGACCGGATCCGCGAGTACGCCGATATCTTCGAGCCCGGGTCCTACTACCTGGAGCTCCAGCCCAATCGCCTCGAGGCTCAAGAGCGGGTCAACGCCCACCTGGCCCAGCTGGGTGAGGACCTCGGTGTGCCGCTGGTGGGGACCAACGACTGCCACTACGTCGACGAGTCCGAGGCCTACGCCCACGACGTTCTCATGTGCATGGGCATGGGTCGGACCATCAACGACGAGAAGCGCCTCAAGCACGACTGCACCGAGTTTTTCATCAAGACCCCCCAGGAGATGTGGGGCTACTTCGAGCGCTACCCCGAGGCCATGCACAACGCCTCGCGGATCGCGTCGATGTGCAACGTGGAGCTCAAGCTCGGTCAGCCCGAACTGCCCGACTTCAAGCTCCCCGAGGGCACGGATGAGGTCGCCTACCTGCGCGATGTCGCCGGGAAGGGCCTGAACGAGCGACTGGTCGAGCTGCGTCTGCTCGGCAAGAAACCCGATGAAGATCGCTACCGCGCTCGCCTCGAGCGCGAGCTGGGGATCATCATCGGTATGAAGTTCCCGGGCTACTTCTTGATCGTCTGGGACTTCATCCGTCACGCCAAAAAGATCGGTGTGCCCGTGGGCCCCGGCCGGGGCTCGGGTGCGGGCAGCTTGGTGGCCTACTGCATGCGGATCACCGACATCGATCCGCTCGAGTACAACCTCTTGTTCGAGCGCTTCTTGAACCCGGAGCGGGTGTCCATGCCCGACTTCGACATCGACTTTTGCATGGACCGGCGCGAGGAGGTCATCCAGTACGTCAGCGATCTCTACGGCAAGAAACACGTCGGCCAGATCGCGACCTTCCACAGCCTCAAGGCCCGCGGCCTGCTGCGCGACGTCTGTCGGGTCATGGAGAAGCTCCCCTCCGAGGCCAACGAGCTGGCGAAGATGGTGCCCGAGGGCCCCAAGGTCTCGCTCTCTCTGTGCATGGCCGATCCCAAGGCCATTCGCGCGGCCATGAAAAAAGACCCGGACAAGGCCAGCAAGTTGGAGGGCAAGCTGCAGATCGCCGAGGCCGCGAGCAAGCTGCGGATGCGCTGTGAACTCGATCCAGAGGTCCGCAAGATCGTCGAGATCGGTTGCTCTCTCGAGGGCCTCAACCGGCACGCGGGTATGCACGCCGCCGGCATCGTGATCGGCAACCGGGAGCTCACCGAGCACGTGCCCTGCTTCAAGGCCGACGACAAGATCGTCACCCAGTACACGATGACCGACGTCGAGACGGCCGGGCTGGTCAAGTTCGACTTCTTGGGCCTCAAGACCCTGACGGTGATCAAACACGCCGTCGATCAGATCAACGGCTTGCCGA
>CAYVJQ010000036.1:54405-56594 GCA_964451725.1 uncultured Nannocystaceae bacterium
CTCAAGACCCTGACGGTGATCAAACACGCCGTCGATCAGATCAACGGCTTGCCGAAGCCCTGGCGCCTGGACCCGACCAGCCAGGTCGAGGTCCCTGCGTCCGGTGAGGTCGGGACCTCCGGCGAGGTCCCGACCTTCAACATCGAGAAGATCCCAATGGACGACAGCGCTGTGTACGACATGATCTCGCGAGGCGAGACCACGGGCGTGTTCCAGCTCGAGTCGTCGGGCTTCAAGAAACTGCTGCAGAAGCTCCGCCCCGACAAGTTCGAGGACATCATCGCTGCGGTGGCTCTGTACCGACCCGGCCCGCTCGAGGGCGGCATGGTCGACCAGTTCATCGAGTGTAAACACGGGCGCCGGAGCATCGCCTACCCACACGATCGGCTCGCCGAGGTCCTACGCGAGACCTACGGCGTGTTCGTCTACCAAGAGCAGGTCATGCTCGCCGCACAGATCCTCGCGGGCTTCTCGCTCGGCGGCGCCGACTTGATGCGCCGGGCCATGGGCAAGAAGAAGGTCAAGGAGATGGATCGCCAGCGCCAGCTCTTCGTCGACGGCTGCGCCGAACACAGCGACATCAGTGCCGAGAAGGCCAACGAGATCTTCGACTTGATCGACAAGTTCGCCGGCTACGGCTTCAACAAGTCGCACTCGGCCGCCTACGGGCTGATCACCTACCAGACCGCCTACCTCAAACACCACTACCCCGAGTGTTTCATGTGCGCGCTCATGACCTGCGACAAGGACAAGAGCGAGAACGTGGTCAAGTTCATCGCCGAGTCCCGGTCCATGGGCATCACCGTGTTGCCGCCCGACGTCAACGAGTCGGCCTCCGACTTCAACGTAGTGGTTCGACCCAGGCCGGAGCCGACTCCGGAGGAGCGGGCCGAGGCTGAGCGCAGCAAAGCCAACGGCAAGCGAGCTCGCAAGCGCGGACCGCTGCGCGCCACTCCCCCCGACGAGATCGTTGCTATCCGCTTCGGCATGGGCGCCGTGCGCAACGTGGGCGGGAACGCCGTCGAGTCGATCTTGGCGGCGCGGGCCGAGGAGGAGGGGCCCTTCGAGAGCCTGTTCCAGCTCTGTCGCCGGGTCGATCTCAAGCGGGTCAACAAGCGGACGTTGGAGGGGCTCGTGTTCTCGGGGGCCTTCGACTCGGTCAGCGACGGCCACTGTCGCTCGCGGATCACCGCGGCGATCGACTCGGCCGTCGAACAGGGCCAGAGCAGCCAGCGGGATCGGGAGAGCGGCCAAGCGGGGCTCTTCGACATGTTCGCCAGCAACGAGGTGTTTGTGGAGGAGTACCCGAAGATCGCCGAGTGGGCGCCGAAGCAGCGCCTGCTAAACGAGCGAGAGGCCCTCGGTTTTTACCTCACCGGACACCCCCTCGACCGCTACCAACAAGATGTGGACAAACACGCGAGCACGCGGATCGGGAACCTGCGCAAGGAGCTCACAGGCCAGGAGCTGGTCCTCGGCGGTGTGATCTGTGAGCTGCGCCAGGTGACCACCAAGGCCGGCAAGACCATGGGCTTCTTCCAGCTCGAGGATCAGTTCGGCCGCATCGAAGTCGTGGTGTTTCCCCGGACCTGGGCGCGGAGCATCGACCCTGAAAACGAAGACTCCCCCTGCTGGGGGGACTGGCTCATGGCCCACGGGGAGGATCCCGTATTCGTCACTGGCAAGGTCGAGGCCGAGGAGAACGACGTCGGAGACATCAGTCGCTTCAAGCTTCTGCTGACCAAGGTCGAGCCCATCGCCGAGGTCCGTGAGGCCCGCACCCGTCGCGTACGCCTACGTCTGCGCACGGATCAGCTCACCAGCGATCGGATCTTGGCACTCAAGCACGTCGTCGCAAATCATCGCGGCCAGTGCTCCATGGAGCTCGAGGTTCGGGCCGAAGGCCAGTTCCAGACCAAGATGGTGTTTGGTGACGAGTTCCGAGTCACGGCTGACGACGCGCTGTTCGTGGCTCTGGAGCGGCTGTTTGGCTGCCCAGTGGCCGAGTTGGCTTAGGTGGCCTGGGACCTGACCCGTGGTTGGGCAGGTGTGGTGTTCCCGCGCCTGTGGTCGGTGGACCCTGCGTGATGTCCGATGTCGATGGTCTCTGCGCGAGACGGTTGTAGCTGCGACCCGAGCCTGGCCCTGATAGCCTCGATGCGGCGGCTCGAGCCGCGGAGGCCTCAGCA
>CAYVJQ010000037.1:0-7717 GCA_964451725.1 uncultured Nannocystaceae bacterium
GATTCGAACCTTCGAAGCGATAACGCGGCGGATTTACAGTCCGCTCCCTTTGGCCTACTCGGGCACCCATCCATAGTGGTGGCCTGGCTGTGTTGTTGCTGTGGGCGAGGGCGAGAGCTGGCGATGGGACTCGAACCCGCAACCGCCTGATTACAAATCAGGTGCTCTGCCAAATTGAGCTACGCCAGCTTGAGTCGGTCTCCAGGGGAAAGTGCCGGGGAGTTCCCGGAGGTGAAGGTCTCGAAATTTTCGCTCCGACCCGTCCGGTCCAGCGAAGTGGTTGCGGTGTATAGCGCCCGTTCTCGCAGGGGTCAAGACGGCGTGGGCAGGCGGAGAGGCCCCTCTGAACGCGTCAAAACTCACTCGTTGTCAGAGCGTGGTCGGCATGGGCACAAACAGCTTCCGCTCGACAGCTGGGAGCGCCTCGTACACCGCGCCCCCTGGCCGCTCGGCATCCGCGGGCTCGGGCGCGAGCAACGGCGCAAGTCGCGGAACAGGTTCCCCGACCCTGCCGCGGGCGAGCATGACGGACTGGAGCTGGGCGAGCCGAGCTTCGCTCATCTCCACAAAATCACTGTCGTAGCCGAGCCTGCGGGCGGTCTCCAGGTTCTTCTCGAACACCCACACGGCCTTCTCGACGACCGGGCGCAGCTGCTCTTCGAGTTCCACGTAGTAAGCCCGGCGCGGCTCACGGTCGAGCCACTTTGGCACCGGCGCGTACATCACGGCGTCGTAGAACTCTTCGAACAGGGAGCCCAACTGGAGGCCTGCCGCCGACACCCAGTAGACGTGACGTGCCCGAATCGCGTGGTTGTAGGCATCTTGGGCGTCTTCCAACAGGCTCAGCTTGCGCTCGAAGTCCTCGGCCATCTTCGACTCCGGCAGGCGGATGGGCGCGCTCCGAAACTCGAGGTGGATGATCGCGGCCCGGTAGAAGCGAGACAGGCCCACGAAGTAGGTGTCGGCGAAGCGCTCTTCTCCCGCCTCTTCAGCGCGCTCGTAGATCTCGTCCGCCTCGGCAAAGACGACGTCCGCCTCGGGGTAGCGCTCGAGCTGGTAGAGGGCGAAGCCCCGCCGGGCGAGGGCCTCGACCTGCCGGCTCGGGAGCAGCGCGTCCCGGGTCTCGAGCAGTTTGGCGTAGGATGCGGCAGAGCGCTCCCACTGGCCGATCTCTGCCTCGCAGGCCCCACGCCGCGCGAGTGAGATGCCGCTGTCGGGATCGTCCCCGAAGTGGGCCAGGAAGCTGTCGTAGGCCCGAATTGCGGCCTCGAAATCACCGAGTTGCTCATGCGCCCGAGCCAATCCTGGATAGGCGCGTCGAGCTCCCTCGTCCCTGGGTCGCTGGCCGAGGTAGCGAGAGAACAGGGCCGCCGCGCGGGCGGGATGATCTGCGGTGAGGGCCGCCTCTGCCGAGGCGATCCATGTGTCGATCTGCTCGCTCGGGTCCCCGGCCACCTCGGCAGACGAGATCGAGGTGTCTGGGCCGACCGGTGCTGGGTTGGCTTGCCCGGAGGCTGCACAGGCCGAAAGCCCCAGTACCAGTACCAGTACGGCTGGGATCAGAGGCCTGCGAGAGGTCCGAGGGCACACCACGGCAGCATGACACGGGCACACGATCGATGTTCCCGGCCCGGGGGCGTCAGGCCGCCCGCAGCGATGGGCTATACATGGGTCGTGACCACAGGCCCGCCTTCTTTCCTCGGCTCCGCCGAACACAACTCGTGGCGCCGACTCGGCCTGGCCATCGGTGTTCTCACGGCCGCTGCGGTCGGCGCCCTGGGCCTGGCTCGACTGGCCGAACATTCATCCCCCGCAGATCCCCCGACGACTTGGCGATTGCGTCCGGAGCTGCCTCTTGGGCGCAGTCCAAGCGCGGCCCCGGCGACCGCCCTCGAGTGGCGGGTGCTCAAGGCCGAACGGAGTATGGAGCGAGCCCGAGCCGCCCTGGCGGGGGCCCGGGAGGCGGGCCGTGATCCGAGGCAGATCGCCGAGCTCGAGCACCGACTGGACGCGCTGAACGACGTCCCGTCCCTCGTAGATCTGCCCACGACCACGGGGCTCGAAGGACCGCAGACAGAGGAAGACCGGCACGCGCGCTCGCGGCCGGTCCCCCTGGTGGCCAGCGAACAACGCCGGCGCAGCGCCGGCCCAGGTCGTGGCTCGCGCGATCTGTAAACGATCTCCGAGTTACTCGCCCTCAGCAGCCGCGTCGTCTGTCGTCCCTGGCGCCTCGACACGAGCGATGATCTGGCGAGCGGTCAGCCATGCACCCTGCATGTCCGACTTCTTGGTCAGCTTCTCGGACTTCATGACCGCCTCGAGGGCATCGGCGCAGCTTTGGCAGTCGCTGTCGCCGGCGACCCGCCCGGTCAGCAGCGCGATATTGATGCGGGCGCCCGGATCTCGGGTTTTGAAACCCTTGGCCAGCTTCGTCGCGGCCTCCACGTCCCCGGGCTCGGCCAACCTGGCGAAGTTGAAGGCCGCCACCTCGCGCTCGAACCAATCTTTGGTCGCGTCCCCGAGCACTCCCTCGTAACAGGCCTGGTCCTCTTTGCACTCCTCGAGGACAGCGATGCCCTTGAGCCAGCCGTTGTTCTCGATCTCGGTCTTGACCTTCTCGTCGTTGCCTTCGATGGCGGCCTTGGCCGCGGCCACGTTGCCGGGGCCCGCAGCAAGGATCATCCAGCGCGCGCCGTCCCAACGGATCTGATATTTGAAGTCCGAGTTCACGGCCTCCTCGGGGTCGTAGTAGCCGGTCTTCACGATGTCTTCGAGACAGGCGTAGGCCTCGTCCCCACCGATGCGACCGAGCGCGGAGGTGATCTCCCAGAGGTCCCCCGGGTTGCGGGTCGCGTTGCGGCAGCTACACAGCGCCTCGACCGCTGCCGGGTCACCGATGTTGCCCATTGCATTGGCCGCAAACGCCCGCAGGCCCACGGCGCGACCGGGATCTTCGAGCTCCTCCGGCTCCTCTCCACAGTCGCGCTGCGGCATGTAGGCGACCAACGCAGGGGTCGCCTTCCGCGAACCGATCACACCCAAGATCCGCACCGCGCTCTGCTGAACGATCTGCACGTCGAGCCCGTTCTTGGCCGCGAGATCGTTGACCTTGGTGTTCTTGCCTTCCATGGTCTCGATCAGCTTGGGCACGGCCGGCTCGCCGATCGCGCCCAGCGCCCGAACAGCGCGCTCGCCGATCGACTGGGTGCTGGCCTGGTCCTTGACCGAGAACTGGACAGCTATCAGAGCGTCGGTCGCTTTTGGATCACCGATCTGACCCAGCGCGTCGATGGCCGCCTTGAAGATCGCCTTGGGCTGCTTCTCCTCGGGCTGGTCGAGGGCCGAGATCAACACATCGACGGCCTCGGTGGCTCGGAGTTCACCGAGGGTCTTGGCCATCTCGTAACGCAGGGCGCCATCTTGCCCCTCGCCCTGGTCCTTCCCGGGATTCTCGATCAACGCCGTGAACTGCTCGACGATCGCAGCGCTCGCATCTGTCGCGTTGGCTGCGCGGATCCCTTGGAGGGCGAGCACCGCCTGTTTGTGCCCCTCTCCGCTGCCATCGACGACCAGCGCCTTGGACCAGATCCCCGCGGCCTCGGGCCGCTCCATGGCCAGCGCCATGTTCAGCATCTGCTCGCGATAGGGCTCGGCCTCATCCCAGATCTCCTCGAACTTGGGCAGGACCTTCTCGGCGAACTCCTTGCGTCGGACATCGTCCGTATCGTTGGCGATCCCGTCGACGATCCGCTCCAGCTGTTGGAAGGCGGGACCGCGGGATTCGTCTTCATCGAGCTTTTTGACGTGGGTCTCGAGCGCGTTGGGATCGCCTTGTTTGCACGCGGTAGAGGTGACGGAGATCGCCAAGACGGCGGCAAACATGGACTGAATCACGTACTTACGCATGGCTTCACAGACCTCGAGTTGGGCGATGGTAACCGGTTTTACGGTCCCCGACACAAGCGTGGCCCATGCCACGACCAAGCCCACGACCAAGCCCAACCCAAAGCCCAACCACGACAAAGCCCGCCGTGGACGGCGGGCTCATCGGGCTCGGGCGTGGTCGACCTCAGTCTTTGGTCTTACGTCCAACTTTGCGGCGACCCCGGGCGGGCATGCGCGCAGACTTCTTGGCGCGGCGACGCTTGGCCGGCGGCTCCTCCTCTTCGGGCGGAGCCTCTCCCTTGCGCAGCGCTGCGTGTTTGATGACCACGGTGACGTCGTCGTCGTCGGCGCCGGAGCGTCGCTTGGGCGCAGCCCGACTCGGCGTACTCGCAGCCCGACTCGGCGTACTCGCAGCCCGACTCGGCGTACTCGCAGCCCGACTCGGCGTACTCGCAGCCGCCGGTTCGCGGCGGGCCGGGGTCGCAACCGCCGGTCGCTTGCTCTCGTAGCTCCCACTCACTGCGCGTGCGCGCCCTCCCACGGCGGAGCGCGAGACAGTGGAGGTCGCTCGAGACGACCGGGAGGACGAGGACGCGGGCTCATCGCCCATCACCACGTCTCCGCTGAACGCCGCTCCATCTGCGATGATGAGCCGCGGCGCCTGAATGTTGCCGACCAGCTTGGCCCCCTTGTTGAGGGTGACGCTGTTGCTGGCGTTGACGTTGCCCAAGAGGAGCCCCGACACGACGACGTCGCGGGCCTCGACCTGGGCGATCACGACGCCCTCGGGCTCGACGTAGAGAGTCTCGGTCAGGACGACCGAGCCCTCGATGCGGCCCTCGACACGAAGATCTTCCTCACCCTCGATACGGCCGCGGATCGAAATATTGGGCCCGACCACGGTCTCGTGACTGGGCTCTTCGTCACCGGATGTGCGCACGGTCGCCATCGGCTAGCCGTCCATGTCGACGTTGCCTTTAAACGAGGCTCCGTCAGCAATGAGGATGCGAGGCGCGTGGATGTCTCCGACAACCCTGCACTCTGCGCGCAGCTCGGCGCGGTCGGTGGCATGGATGTCGCCGGTGACCGAGCCGTGCACGGTGATGGTGGCAGTCTCGACGTTCGCTTCGACGACGCCGTCACGCTCGACGACGATGTTCTCGCGCAGACTGATCTGGCCCTTGACGGTGCCGAGGATGATCAGATCTTCGTCGCCAGAGATCTCGCCGTCGACGACGATCGTGCTGCCAATGACTGTGTTGGCCATAGGAGTTTCCAAACTGAGTGGTACGGGTGAAGGAGCGGCCCCAGGACGGAGCGGCTCAGGATCGAGCGAGGGCCTTGGCCAGGTCGTCGGGAAGATCGACGACCATGGACACTGAACCCCGGAAATGCGCGCCATCATGAACGATGACTCGGGGGGCCTGAACGTTGCCCTGGACCCGCGCGCCCTGTTGGATTGTGATGGAGTGGGCCGCGGAGATGTCTCCGATGACCTCACCTCGGACCTCGACGCTGTCGACGTCCAAGTTGGCCTCGACGACACCCGCCTCGGCGATCGTGAGGTGACCCGCGAGGGTGATCGCACCTTCGATGCGACCCTCGACGACGAGGTCTTCCTCGCCGACCAGGCTGCCGCGGATCAGGATCTGGTTGCCGATGACGCAAGGAGCGTCCTGAGCGGTGGGAATTGCCATGCAAGCCTCGGTCGTGCCCGGTGATCGAGCCCGGGCAGGCTACATCTGTGCCCCCACTGGGTCAAGACAACTCGGCGGGCCCAGCGGAACCACCGGAACCTCGATCCGGGCCAAAACGCCCCTGCACACACCGCCGGACCTCGACCACTGGGCGGCGCTGGGCAGGAATGCTAGATGGCCGGACCGGACATCGAGCGCGCTGTAACGCGAGCCAGCTCCAGACGTAACCCGGCCCAGCGCGATCTCAGCGATCACCAGCGATCGACATCGAGTCCTACCTTGTCCGATTCAACCGATATCAGCACGCCGCGAGCTTCGACTTGGCGGGGCGACAGCACCTCGATCACAGGAACCGATGAACTGGTCGGGTGGTTCGAGACGGCCAAACGACCGGACGGCGCCCAATTGATCGGCACCGAACAGGAGAAGTTCGGCATGGTCCTCGATGCCGAGGGCACACCTCAGCCGGTCCGCTACGCCGAGCATGTACGCCCGACGCTCGAGGCGATGCGCGACAGCTTTGGCTGGGGAGAGGCCAAAGATCGAGGCGTCGACGGTGAGCTCGTCGCGCTCGAGCGCGACGGCGCGTCGATCACCCTGGAGCCCGCGGGCCAGTTCGAACTCAGCGGCGCGCCGCTGCGCAACGTGCACGAGACCTGCGCCGAGTTCAGCCAGCACCACCGAGAGCTGCACACGGTCGCCGAGCCCATGGGTGTGGCCTGGGTCGCCTGTGGGTTTCACCCCTTCGCGCGCCGGGACGAGCTGGATGTCATGCCCAAGGGCCGCTACGACGTGATGCGGACCTACCTGCCCACACGCGGCGACCTGGCCCTGGACATGATGCTCCGGACTTGCACCGTGCAGGCCAACCTGGACTTTCGCGACGAGGCCCAGTGTGGCGACCGCCTGCGAATGATGCTCGGGGTCTCGGCGCTGGTGACCGCGCTGTTCGCCAACTCCCCTTATAAAGAAGGACGCAGCGCGGGTGTGTGCTCGCTGCGCTCCGCGACCTGGGAAGAGGTCGACCCGGACCGATGTGGCCTGCTCCCGTTCATGTTCGAGGGCGACTTCAGCTGGTCTCGCTACGTCGACTACGCGCTCGACGTGCCCATGTTCTTCGTCAAGCGTGGAGGTCGCTACCACGCCCACCACGCCAGCTTCCGCCGCTTCATCAATGAGGGCTTCACCGATCCCGAGGGCACACTCCACCGCGCAACCCAGCTCGACTGGGAACTGCACCTGAGCACCCTGTTCCCCGAAGTCCGCATCAAACCCTTCATCGAGATCCGAGGCGCGGACTCGGTGGGTTCGAAGACGGTCTGCGCCCTCCCTGCCCTGTGCAAAGGCCTGATGTACGACGACGACGCGGGCCAGGCTGCCTGGGAGCTGGTCGACGACCTGAGCTTCGAACAGCGCCTCGACCAGTGGAAGCGCGCGCGCACCCACGGGATGGCCGACCCGGACATCTTGCACAAGTGTCGGCGGCTCCTGTCCTTCGCCCGCGCGGGCTTGGAGCGCCAGGACGTGCGCGACGACAAGGGTCGAAGCGAAGCCCACTTTCTCGACAACCTGGACGCTCAGGTCGCACGTGGGACCACGCCTGCAGAGGAGGCCATCGCCGCGCTCGGACCCGAGCCCGGACGCGGCGCCCAAGGCCGCAGGGCCATGGTCCACCACTTCTTGTTTGCGGGCGCCGACTTCGGCGAGTCGAGCCAGCGCTGAGGCCCGCGGGCGGCGTAGGCCTCAGTCCGAATCGTCGTCGAAGTCGAGATCGAAGTCGAGATCGTCGTCGTCGCTCGGAGCCGCGGCGAGGTCCTCACTGGTCAACGCGGCGAGTTCCATCGTGTCTCCGCTGCGCACCGGCGGATCCGCGTCATCGTCGGTGACCACGACGAGCGCGATGCCTGGGTCCGTGTCTCCGCTGCGCAACGGCTCTTCCGAACTCTCCGACTCTGCCGGTGCATCCGCGACCACGGCGAGCGATATGCCTGGGTCCGTGTCTCCGCTGCGCACCGGCTCCTCCAAACTCTCTGGCTCTGCCGGTGCATCCGCGACCACGACGAGCGATATGCCCGGGTCCGTGTCCCCGCTGCGCACCGGCTCCTCCAAACTCTCCGGCTCTTCCGAGTCTGCCG
>CAYVJQ010000037.1:7817-50448 GCA_964451725.1 uncultured Nannocystaceae bacterium
TCCCCACGTCTGTGTCCCCGCTGCGCACCGGCTCCTCCAAACTCTCCGGCTCTTCCGAGTCTGCCGCTGCATCCGCGACCGCGGCTAGCGACATCCCCACGTCTGTGTCCCCGCTGCGCACCGGCTCCTCCAAACTCTCCGGCTCTTCGGGGTCTGCCGCTGCATCAGCGACCGCGGCTAGCGACATCCCCACGTCCGTGTCCCCGCTGCGCACCGGTTCTTCGCGCTCGGCCACCCCAGCGGGTTCGTCTGTGGGACTGGATGCAGGAGGAGGTGGTGGGGTCGCGGAGGGTGGAGCGGGTGGCGGAGCGGGCGGAAGCGGGTCCTGCTCCAACTCCTCCAACTCCTCCAACTCCTCGACCTCGTCGAAGTCGAGCTCCTCGAGTTCCTCGACCTCCTCGATGTCGAGCTCCTCGAGTTCGCTCGCCGTGCCGAGCTCGGCGTCGCTCGCCGGCCCACCTTCATCCTCACGGAGATCCATGGGCGAGGTGTCGACCCGCTCCAGCACGGGCTCGGGTTCCCCGTCCTGCAAGCCGGTGTGCTCGGGTGGAGGCGGGAGCTCGGAGGCGTGTGTCGGCTGAGGTTCGGAGGGGTAACGACGGCGCCCTCGAGGCACATCGTCGGACTCGAGTCCGACCCCGGTCAGCCCCGAGGACTCGGAGTCGCCGTCGAGCAACCCGCGCAGGGCGTCGTGTTCATCGAGACCATCGAGCAGCGCGCTCACGCGTGAGCGCGCCCAATCGAGGAGCTGGTCACCATCGAGTTGTTCAGCTTTGAGAAGCTCGCCGAGCTCCATGGCCGGACCCTAACACGATCGACCAGGTCCAAATGTCTAGCTGCCCGAGCGCTCAGCCCTCGAGCTGCGCCCGGAGCTGAGCCGCCGCGTCGGCGACCGCCGCGTCGAGGCCACCCACGTTGGGGCCACCCGCCTGAGCCAAATCTGGGCGGCCACCGCCGCGTCCATCCACATGCGTGACCAGGGCCGCCGCGAGCTTGCCGGCGTGGACCCGCTTCCCGGCCAAGTCCTTGGTCACGGCGACCAGGAGGTTGGCCTTGCCGTCGCGCTCTCCGGCAAGCACGACCACGCCCGAGCCCATCCGGTCACGCAGCGTGTCTGCGGCCTCACGCATGATCTTGGGATCAGCGACGGGGATCCGGCGGGCGGTCAGCTTGACGCCGGCGACCTCCTGAACCTCGCTCTTCGATTCTCCCTTGCCCCCCGTTGCGAGCTTGCGCTTGAGGGCATCGAGCTCTCGACCCTTCGCCACCAATTCGGCCTGGAGCTTGCCGAGGCGAAGCACCATGTCCTCGCGACCGCGGGCGTGGAGCTCGATGCCCAGGTCCTCGACCACGGCGGCGGTCTCCTGGACCCAGCGCAGCGCCCCCAGTCCAGTCACAGCCTCGATCCTCCGGACTCCCTGGGCCACGCCGCTCTCGGCGGTGATCTTGAACAGGCCCACGTCCCCCGCTCGGCCCACATGTGTCCCGCCGCAAAGCTCGACCGAATCCCCGCCGATGGTCACCACCCGGACCTGGTCACCATACTTCTCGCCGAACAGACCGATCGCGCCGGCCGCCTTGGCATCGGACAGGCTCATCTGTGTGGTCGCCGACGGGGCGTTGGCGAGGACCATCTCGTTGACCATGGCCTCGACCGCGCGGGTCTGCGCTCGGGTCAGGGAGCGGGCATGGGAGAAGTCGAAGCGGAGGCGCTCGGGCGCGACCAACGAGCCCTTTTGGGTCACGTGTTTGCCGAGCACGGCTCGCAGGGCGTGGTGCAGGAGGTGGGTCGCCGAGTGGTTGCGGCGGATCGCGTCGCGCCGACTCTGGTCCACACGCAGGCTGTAGCGCTCGCCGATCCGGAGCCCCCCGGCCACGACGACGGCGTGATGAACATGCAGGCCCCCGGTGGGCTTGGAGGTCGAGCGGACCTCGGCCATGACCCCGGCCCCACCTGCAGCTTCGAGCCGCCCCGAGTCCCCGGCCTGTCCGCCGCTCTCCCCATAAAAGGGGCTGCGATCGAAGATCAAACCGACACGCTCGCCGATATCGGCGGAGTCGACCCGAGACAGGGCACCCGTCTCGCCCTCTCCCATACGGACGATGGCCAACAAGGTGCCCTCGCCGGCGATCTCGCTGTAGCCCACAAACTCCGTGCCCTCGCCGAGCTCGTTGGCGATCTCGAAGTAGACGTCACTGACGGCCGTGTCCTTGGTCGCAAAGGTGTTGCCACCCTGCATGGCCTTGAGGGCCACGGCGACGGCGGCCTCGTCGAGCTGCAGGCCGTGCTCCTCGGCGATCACCCGGGTCAGATCCACGGGGAAGCCGGCGTTGTTGTAGAGCGAGGCCGCCTCGTCGACCGGAAACTCGGTCGCGCCTCGGCCCGCCTGGGCCTCGGCATCGAGCTGCTCGAGGACCTTGGAGACCCGCTTGAGGCCCCGGGCCAGGGTCCGACGAAAGCCCTCTTCCTCGATCTGCACAGCCCCCTCGATGGCCTCACGAGCCTCGCGCAGCTCCGGGTAGGCACCCCCGAACTGGCTCACGACCTCGTCACAGACGAGGTGGAAGAAGGGCTCGTCGAGGCCCACCAAGGTGGCGTGACGGATCGCCCGACGCATGATCCGGCGCAGCACGTAGGGCCGACCGCTCTGCTCGGGGGTCACCCCATCGGCGATCAGGAAGGCGGTCGCCCGGGCGTGATCGGCGATCACCCGAAAGCTGGCCTCGCGCTCCCCCTGGGGGCCCGACACACCCGCGAGCGCCTTGACCCGATCGACGATCGGCGTGAACAGGGAGGTCTCGTAGTTGGTCTCGCAACCCTCGACCACGGCGGCGAGTCGCTCGAGCCCCGCCCCCGTGTCCACCGAGGGTGCCGGCAGGGCGACCATCTCGCCGCTGGGGAGCTTCTCGTACTGCATGAACACGAGGTTCCAGAGCTCCGTGTAGCGCGTGTCTTCGAAGGCCGGACCCTTGCCGGGCTTGCCCCCGTCGGGGGGCGCCTGATCTCCGTTGAAGATGTGGATCTCCGAGCAGGGGCCACAGGGACCCGTGTCGCCCATCTGCCAGAAGTTCTCTTTGGCGTCGAAGCGGTAGATCCGATCCTCGGGGATGATCTGCGCCCACAGGTCGTAGGCCTCTCGGTCGAAGGGCACATTCTCCCCTTCGCCGTTGAACACGGACACCACCAAGCGCTCAGCAGGAATCTCGAGGACCTCGGTCAGGAAGGCCCAGGCCCACCGGATGGCGTCGCGCTTGAAGTAGTCGCCGAAGGAGAAATTCCCCAGCATCTCGAAGAGCGTGTGGTGGCGAGGCGTGAACCCGACGTTGTCGAGGTCGTTGTGTTTTCCGCCGGCTCGGAGGCAGCGCTGAGCCGAGGTCGCCCGCTTGTAGTCGCGTTTGTCGCGACCGGTGAACACGTCCTTGAACTGGACCATCCCCGCGTTGACGAACAGGAGCGAGGGGTCGTTGAAGGGCACCAGGGGCGAACTGGCCACGATCTTGTGGCCCCGCTCCTCGAAGAAGTCCAAAAACGCAGAGCGGATCGCGTGGGCGTCGGCGGGGCCAGCCATGGGAGCGGGAGCATAGCCCTGGCCGCCGCTCAGGGCAGGCGATGGCCCACCGAGCGGCGGGCTCACGCCTGTGAGAGAACTCGTCTGTGAGAGCCTTCGCCGGGCCCGCTCTACATCTCGAACTCGATGTCGTCGTCGCCCGGGCTACCCGTGACTCCGCTGAACGCGAGCTCGAAGTCGGCCGGGTTGGTGCTGGCCGCGAGCGCGACCTCGTAGGTGACCAACTTGCGCTGGACCAGCTGGCTCAGAGACTGGTCGAAGCTGACCATGCCGTAGGGGTTGGCGCCCTCTTTGATGGCGTCGATGATCTCGTGGGTCCGGCTTGGGTCCGAGATCATCTCCTGCACACGCGGCGTATTGATGAGCACCTCGACCGCCGGGATCATGCCGCGCCCGTCGGCCCGGGGCAGGAGGCGCTGCGAGACGATGCCGCGCAAGATCGAGGCGAGCTGGAGACGAACGGCGAGCTGCTCCTCGTGGGGGAACATCTGCACGATCCGCGCGACGGTCTCCATGGCGTCGACCGTGTGCAGGGTGGAGAACACGAGGTGACCGGTCTCGGCCGCGAGCATCACCGTTCGGATGGTCTCGTGATCGCGCATCTCGCCGACCAAGATCACGTCCGGGTCTTGACGCAGAGCCGAACGCAGCGCGCCCTCGAAGCCCATCGTGTCGAAGCCGACCTCGCGCTGGTTCACGATCGCCCGCTTGTCCTCGAACATGTACTCGACCGGATCTTCGATCGTGACGATGTGGGAGGGGCGCTGGGTGTTGACGACCTCGAGCAAGCTGGCGAGGGTCGTCGTCTTGCCCGAGCCCGTGATGCCCGTGACCAGGACCAGGCCACGCTGCTCGTCGGCCAGGTCGCGGACCCGCTCGGGGAGGTTGAGGCGGTCGAAGGCGGGGATCTGCGAGGGAATGATCCGCATGACCATCCCCGTGGTCCCGCGCTGGCGAAACACGTTGACCCGGTAGCGGTAGCCGTCCTCGGTGCCGTAGGCGAGGTCGACCTCGCAGTTCTCCATGAACACCTGGTGCTGGCGCTGGGTCATGATGTTGACCGCGAAGGTCTCGATCACGTCGCTGTTCATGGCCGGCACGTCCTTGAGGGTGCGCAACTGCCCACGGATGCGGAAGATCGGTGGACGCCCCACTTTCAGGTGGACGTCGGAGGCCCCCAGTTTGCGGGCAGCCATCAGCACTCGGTCGAAAATCTCGTTCATCGTGGATCCCTGCGCTGCGCGCTCGGGTGCGCCGCGGCCGAGTGACGGTAAACCACAGCAGCGCGTTCGAGCCAGCTCCACCTTCGAGTGACGCGGCGTGAGCGACCCTGAGTGCGCGCTCCACTCGGCACGGCAGCCCCGCCGTGACCCAGCCCCCGCCTACCGGGCCCTCGCTCAGCCGAGCGAGAGCAGCTTGACCTTGAGGTACTTGCCCTCTGGGAAGGCTGCCAGGACGGGGAAATCGGGAGGCAGGCCGCACTCCCCGATCACCCGGGCGATGCGGCCCGCGTTGTGGCAGCCCTCGCCGACAGAGCCGAGGAACTCCTCCTCGGTCAGGGCCGCCGCGTTGGCGACCGCCAAGACCTCCCCGCCGGGGGCGACCACCCGAGCGACCGCTTCGGCGAGCTGGTGCCAGTGGTCGAGGGCCGAGAACATGGATCCGCCGACGGTGGAAAAGGGCGGCGGATCGACGACCACGAGATCGAAGCTCCGACCCCGCTGGCGGAAGCGCTCGAGGTGCTTGAACACATCGCCGCTGAGGGCCTCGCAGGCCTCTGGGTCCATCTCGGAGGCCGCCAAGTTCTGGCGGCAGCGAGCGTGGGAGCGGGCTGCCGCGTCGATATTGGTGACGTCCCGGGCCCCACCTCGGACCGCCCGCAGGGCCAGGGCGCCCGTGAACGAGAACAGGTTGAGCACCGTCTTGTCCTTGGAGATGCCCTCGAGCAGGCGTCGACCCTGGCGCAGATCGAGGAACAGCCCGGGCGAGACCGGCGCGGTGACATCGACCAAAAACCGCAGGCCGTCCTCTTCGACCTCGAACTCCGGGGGCGCGTGGTTACCCGCGAGCAACAAGGCGGGCGGGCGCTTGACGCTGTCCTCCGCGCTCACCGAGCGGGTCCGATCTTGAAGGTAGATACCCTTGGGCCCGAAGGTCTGCTCGAGCATGGGCACGAGCTGGTCGAGGTAGCTGTCGACTGCGTTCGCGTATTTGTAGACGAGCAGGAAATCGCCGTAACGATCGATGGCCAAGCCAGGGAAGCCATCGGCGTCGGCGTGGACCAGGCGGGCGGCGCCCTCGAAGCTCGGATCCACGTAGCGCGCCCGGTGAGCCTTGGCGGCCTCGAGGCGCGCGAGCATGGTCTCCCGGTTCCACTCGAACTCGAGCTCGCGCGAGATCATCCGCAGGCAGACGGCACCCTCGGGCTCGTACAGCGCATGACCGAGGTGGTTGCCCTCGCTATCGGCGACCGGGACCAGGGCGCCGGGGGCCAACCCGTCGAGGGGCCGGGCCAGGGCATCACGAAAGATCCACGGATGACCGGCGCGTATCCAACGGGCGACGGACTCGGACACCTTGGCGCCGCCGCGTCGGACCTGAGGCCGAAACTGGTTGTGCTTGCGCCGGCCTCGAGCCGGTCCTTGGCGAGCGCCTGCGTGCCCACGCTTGGGTTCGGGACCATGGCTGGCCCCCCGGGGTTTGCGCGTATCGCGCTTGTCGCCGACGCTCATGAGCCGCGAGGATAGCCCACCCACCATGCTTGGCCAGCCTCGCAGGTCGTTGGCGGCAGCCAGCGAGCCCGTGTAACCTGCCCCCACCACGCAGGCGGTGACGCGGCCCTCGGCGTCCCCACGGACGTCGACACCGGAGTCGAGAACCGCCCATCGCGCCGGTGACCAGCACGAGACCTCATGGCTTCTGACCGCATTGGCGAACTCCTCGTCCGCGAGAACCTGATCTCCACTCAGCAGCTGCGCGACGCGCAGACCGACCAGCGCTCGACCGGCAAACGCCTGGCCTACAGCCTGACGAAGCTCGGGATCCTGCAAGAGACCGAGCTCACGGATTTTCTCGCCAAACAGTATGGCGTCCCCTCGATCACCCTCGACGATTTCGAGATCGATCCGGACGTGATCAGCCTGGTCCCGCGCGAGGTCGCCAGCAAGCACCTGCTGATCCCCGTCCAACAGGCCGGCAATAGCTTGATCGTGGCGATGGCGGACCCGTCCAACATCTACGCCATCGACGACGTCAAGTTCATGACGAGCTTGCACATCGAGCCGGTGGTCAGCACCGACGCCGCCATCGAGGCCGCGATCGAGCGCTACTACAGCGGCTCGGCCGAGGTCGCCTCCTATCAAGAGGTGCTCGGTGACATGGAGCTCGACGAGATCGAGTTCGAGGACGGATCCGAGGACGACTTCTCGGTCCTCGACAGCCAAAACGAGGCTGAGCAGGCCCCGGTGGTCAAGCTCTGCAACCTGATCTTGGTCAACGCGATCAACAAGGGCGCGAGCGACATCCACATCGAGCCCTACGAGAAGGCCTACCGGGTCCGCTACCGCATCGACGGCGTCCTCCACCACGAGATGCACCCGCCCTTGAAGCTCAAAAACGCGATCACCTCGCGCTTCAAGATCATGGCCAACCTCGACATCGCCGAGCGCCGCCTGCCCCAGGACGGGCGCATCAAAATCAAGCTCGCGCGTGGGCGCGAGATGGACTTCCGCGTGTCCTGCCTGCCCACCCTCTTCGGCGAGAAGATCGTGCTGCGGCTGCTCGACAAGGCGAACCTCCAGCTCGACATGACCAAGCTGGGCTTCGAGGCCGCGCCCTTGGCCGACTTCAAAGAGGCCATCCACCGGCCCTACGGCATGTGCCTGGTGACCGGGCCGACCGGTTCGGGCAAGACCACGACGCTGTACTCGGCGCTCTCGGATCTCAACGGCGAGGATGTCAACATCTCTACCGCCGAGGACCCGGTCGAGTTCAACCTCATGGGCATCAATCAGGTCCAGATGCACGAGGACATCGGCCTGAACTTCGCGGCCTCGCTGCGCTCGTTCCTGCGCCAGGATCCCGACATCATCATGGTCGGCGAGATCCGTGACTTCGAGACCGCCGAGATCGCGGTCAAGGCCGCGCTCACCGGCCACCTCGTACTCTCGACCCTGCACACCAACGACGCCCCCTCGACCGTCAACCGCCTGCTCAACATGGGCGTAGAGCCGTTCTTGGTGACCGCCTCGGTCAACCTGATCGTCGCCCAACGCCTCGCTCGACGGATCTGCGCCGACTGTAAAATTCAGGACACGACGGTGCTCCCCGAGGCCCTCCAAGAGGCCGGTATGGACGCCCAAGAGGCGAAGACCTCCAAGCCCATGGTCGGCAAGGGCTGCAAGACCTGCGGTGACGCGGGCTACAAAGGGCGGGTCGCCCTCTACGAAGTCATGCTGCTCAAAGACGGCCTCAAAGACCTCATCTTGCAGGGCGCATCGACCACCGAGATCAAGCGAGAGGCGATCCGCCAGGGCATGCTCACCCTGCGCCGCAGCGGACTCAACAAGGTCGGCGAAGGCATGACCACCCTCGAGGAGGTCGTGCGCGTGACCGCGTCGGATTGACCGGCCACAGTGGTATGAAGGCTGGCGATGTCGCCCGCCCGGAGCCACGCATGACCAAGGTCCTCGACGAGCTCGTCGACCTCCTCGCCCTCGAGCAGATCGAGGTCAACCTGTTCCGGGGTCAGAGCCAAGACCTCGGGTGGGGGACCGTGTTCGGCGGTCAGGTCCTGGGTCAGGCGCTCTCGGCCGCGGTCCAGACCGTCCCCGAGGAGCGCCACGTGCACTCGCTGCACGGCTACTTCCTGCGCCCGGGCGCAGTCGACATGCCGATCGTCTACGAGGTCGACCGCATCCGTGACGGCAACTCGTTTACGACCCGGCGCGTGGTTGCGATCCAAAAGGGACGACCGATCTTCAACCTCGCGGCGTCCTTTCAGGTCCAAGAGGCGGGCTTCGAGCACCAAGAGCCCATGCCCGACGCGCCCGATCCCCTGAGCGTGCCCACGCAGCAAGCTCAGGCCGAGGCCTACCGCCACACCCTCCCCGAGTTCCTCCTCAGCCAGGCCTTCGGCGAGCGCCCCTTCGAGATGCGCCCGCTGGGCACGGCCCTCGACCCCACGAACCCGGAGGTCGGTCCACCCCGGCGCATGTTTTGGTTCAAGGCCTCGGCTCCCTTGGCCGACGACCCGGCCCTGCACCGCTACCTCCTGGCCTACGCCTCGGACTTCGGGTTCTTGACCACCGCCATGCGCCCCCACGCCGTGTCCTGGCTGACCCCGGGCATGCAGGTCGCGAGCTTGGACCACGCGATGTGGTTTCATCAGGATTTTCGGGTCGACCAGTGGATGCTGCACGTCGTCGACAGCCCCTCCGCCCACGGCGGCCGCGGCCTCGTCCGTGGCCAGGTCTTCACCCAAGACGGGGTCTTGGTCGCTAGCACGATCCAAGAGGGGCTCATGCGCAAGCGTGAGCGCAAGTGATCGACCTGACCGACCTGACCGACCTGACCGAGCTGACCGAGCCGCTCAGTCTTCCGGCTCCCGCAGGTCTCTGATCTCTCGCTCGAGTCGCCCCACCAAGCGCGCCCGCTCCCGGAAGCGCTCGGCGATGAAGCGCGCCAGGTTGATCATCACGAGGTAGCCGGCCTCCGGATCCCCGCTGTTGAGGGCACACAGGGCCGCGTCGTCGAGAGCCAACACCTTCGCCGGGGTCAGGGCCTGGACGCTGGCGGTGCGCTCTCCCCCGGGACTGAGCACGGAGACCTCGCCGATGAGCTCGCCCTTGCCCGCGACGTCCACGGCCCGATCGCCGACCAGGACCTCGAAGCAGCCCTCGATGACCACGAACATCTCGCGCGGCTCCTCTTCGTCGTCCAACAGGCGGGTCCCGATCTCGACCTCACGCAGCTCGCCCCGGGCCATGAGCTCCTCCGTGACGCCCGGGCGCAGGCCCTCGAAGAACGACCAACGGTCGACGCCGCGCCGAAAAAAGCGCTCCTCGTAGTCGGCCCAGCGCGCGTCGGGGCTGAAGGCCCGCTCGTCTCGCTCGACGAAGCAAGGCGTGAGCGGACCCAGGTCCACGCATGGGCGACGCCCCAACACGAAGTGCTTCCAGGCCGGGCCCGCGAACAACGAGCCGACCCGCTCGTGGTGATCCGTGTCGGAGGGCACGACGACCAGAGGACGGAGCGGGCCCGAGTGGTCGTCCCGTAGCGCCGCGCCGTAGCGCCGCGCACCAAATACACGCGCGGCAGCAGCGACCATGCCAGGGTGCAGGGCAAACACGAGCAGGTCCACATCGGCGTCGAGGCAAACTTGGAAGGCCGCGCGAAACAGGGAGGCCACCGGCAGGTTCGCCTTGCGCCGGCTCTCCGGGTGGGCGACGACGCAGCCGAGTTCGGCGACTTTGAGCGCGCCGGCCCCACGAGCTTGGACGAGACGGTCGAGGGAGTAGAACTCGCGCACCGTGTCGGGGAGTTCACCCGGCGCCCAGGTCCGCAGTCGGGCGCTCGAGTCGAGATCCGCCCCGTAGACACTGCCGGTATAGAAGTGTGTGACGCCCTCCCCCTCGTCGTCCGGAGTCGTGACCATGTCCGCGAAGGGATCGATCCCGGCGACACTCGACCAGCCCCGCTCCTTCACCCACACGGTGTAGCGAAACCGATAGATCGCCTGGCGGACCTCGGCAGTCTCGGCCTCGCGCACGACCTCGAACCTCTTCGATTCGATCAGCATCGGTGCCCCCACAGTAGCGACCCCTCCCTTGACCTGCCACCCAAGCCCGAGCACGAATAGACGTGGCCGTGAAAACCCTGAGCACACGGGCCCTCAACCGCGCCCTCCTCGCCCGCCAGCTCTTGCTCGAACGAAAGGCCCGGCCCCTGTCGCGCGTGCTCGACCGACTCGTGGGGCTCCAGGCCCAGCAGGTCTCGCCCCCCTTTGTGGGCCTGTGGACCCGCAGCGCGAGCGCCTCTCGGGAGCAGCTCGCCGAGGCCATCCGCACGCGCAAGGTGGTCAAGGTCACCGCCATGCGAGCGACCTTGCACCTCATGCGTGCGGAGGACTTCCTCGCCCTGCGCTCCAGCCTCCAGCCCGTCATGTCCAGCGCGGCCCGGTCGGTCTTGAAGTCGCGGCTCGACGCGATCGACCTCCCCGAGCTGTGTGCGGCCGCCCGGAACCTCGTCGAGGCCGAGCCCATGCCCTTCACTCCCCTGCGCGAGGCCCTGAGCGCCCGCTTCCCCGACGCCGACGCCCGAGCCATGGGCTACGCCGTGCGCACACACCTGCCCCTGATCCAGCTGCCCGCCGAGGGCGGCCTACTACCCTGGGCCCACGCCCCAAACTCCCCGGTCACCACGGCCTCCGCCTGGCTCGACGCCAGCCCGGATCCGAGCGATCAGGTGGAGACCCTCGTGCGTCGCTACCTGGCCGGATTTGGGCCTGCGAGCCCGGCCGATGCCCAGAGCTGGTCGGGGCGGACCGGGCTGCGCCCCGTGTTCGAGGCCATGGAGCTGCGCCGCTTTCGAGATCCGGAGGGCCGCGAGCTCTTCGATCTCCCTCGCGCCACCCGCCCGGATCCCGCGGTCGAGGCCCCGCTCCGCTACATCCCGGGCTTCGACAACCTCGTGCTTGGACACGCCCACCGCTCGCGCATCGTCGGCGACGATCACCGCAAGCTCTTGGTGACCAAGAACCTCCTGGTCCGAGCGACCTTTCTGATCGACGGCTTCGTCGCCGGCACCTGGAAGGTGGTCCACAAAGGCAAGCGCGCACGCCTGGAGGTCGAGGCGTTCGCCGATCGCAAGCTGAGCAAGGCCGACAAGGTCGCCCTCGCCGACGAGGGGGCGCGGCTGCTCGAGTTCCTCGCTCCCGGCTGCAACCACGACTTCGAGCTGGTCTGAGGGCCGGTCCCCGGCTCCGGCCCGGCGCCGACAGAGGTCGGAGCTCCAGGGCGGGGTCGCACAGGGAGCGAAGTCGAGCCTCAAAAGCCGGCGAAAGTTGGCGCTGCGGGCCGGGCCTCGGTACCCTGGGGGCGCTTTCGGCCGCAGACACGAGTCGGTCTTGGAACTCGATGACTCAAGTCAATCTCCACCAGCTCCTCAAGGCCATGCTCGACCAAGGGGCGACGGACCTGCACATCACGACCAGCTCGGCGCCGATGCTGCGTCTGGATGGGCGTCTGGTCCCCCTGCGCACCCCCCCCTTCAGCGCGGACGACACGCGCAGCCTCTGCTACTCGATCCTCTCGGACAAACAAAAGCACCGCTTCGAGGAGGACCTGGAGCTCGACCTGAGCTTTGGAGTCAAGGGTTTGGCGCGCTTCCGTGCCAACCTCTACATGCAAAAGGGCTCGGTCGCCGGCGCCTTTCGCCTGATCCCCTACGAGATCCGAACCTTCGATGACCTCGGTCTACCGGAGGTCGTCCGAGATTTCGCCGAGAAACCCCGCGGGCTCGTATTGGTGACCGGCCCGACCGGGTCGGGCAAGAGCACCTCACTCGCGGCCATGATCGACATGATCAACCGGGAGAAGCGTCACCACATCATGACGCTCGAGGACCCGATCGAGTACATCCACCAACACCGCAAATCGCTGGTCAACCAAAGGGAGATCGGGGCCGACACCAACAGCTTCGGCCGGGCCCTCAAGTCGATCCTTCGCCAGGACCCGGACGTGGTCCTCATCGGCGAGATGCGCGACGCGGAGACCATCCAGGCCGCGCTCACGGTCGCCGAGACCGGTCACCTGACCTTCGGCACGCTGCACACCAACAGCGCGCTCCAGACCATCAACCGCATCATCGACGTGTTCCCCCCCCATCAGCAGAGCCAGGTCAGAGCCCAGCTCAGCTTCGTGCTCGAGGGTGTGCTCTGCCAGGCCCTCTTACCCAGGATCGGCGGCGGGCGCTGCCTGGCCCTCGAGGTCATGGTCCCGACCCCCGCGATCCGCAACCTCATGCGCGAGGACAAGATCCATCAGATCTACTCACAGATGCAGGTCGGCCAGGGCGACCACGGCATGCAGACCTTCAATCAATCACTGGCTGAGCTGGTGCTCACAGGGCAACTCGAGCGCGAGATCGCCCTCTTGCGCTCGAGCCACCCCTCCGAGCTGGCCTCGATGCTCAAGGCCGGTAAGGGTCTGTCTCAGGTCCAGCGCAACCGCAAGAATCACTACTGAGGAGAAGCACGATGGCCGCTTGGATTTGGGAAGCTTCGACACGCGCGGGCGAGTTCCGCTCAGGAACCATGGAGGCCGACGCAGAGGCCACCGTTCGCGACAAACTCATCGCGCAGGGCCTGGTCGTCAATCGGGTCAAAAAGAAGGGCATGGAACTCCGCCTGCCGACGATCGGCTCGGGGGTCTCGCTCAAGGACCTCGTGGTCTTCACCCGGACCTTCTCGACCATGGTCGACGCGGGCCTGCCCATGGTCCAGTGCCTGGACATGCTCTCCAACCAGGCCGACAACCCGCGCTTCGGCGAGATGCTGGGCAAGGTCAAGGCCGAGGTCGAGACCGGTAAATCCCTGTCCGAGGCCCTCGGCCTCTACCCGCGGGTGTTCGACAGCTTGTTCCGAAACCTGGTCGCCGCGGGCGAAGCCGGCGGCATCTTGGACCTGATCTTCCGCCGCATGGCGACCTACCTCGAGAAGTCGGCCAAGCTGCGCCGTCAGGTCTCGGGGGCCCTCGTCTACCCGACGGCGATCATGGTCGTGGGTGGGCTGGTCATGGTCATCATGATGACCTTCGTGCTGCCCTCCTTCGAGGACATGTTCAAGAGCCTCGGGGCCGGCTCCCTGCCCGCACCGACCCGCTTCGTGCTGGCGATCAGCCACTTCATCACCGGCAACTTCGTGTTCATCGTGCCGATCATGGTGGCCGCCGGCTTCGGCTTCTCCGCGATCATCAGGACGCCGAGCGGGCGCTACACCTGGGACTCGATCCTGCTCAAGCTGCCGGTCGTCGGCAACGTCGTGCGCAAGGGCGCCGTCGCCCGTTTCACCCGCACCCTGGGCACGCTCCTGTCCTCGGGCGTCCCGATCTTGGATGCCATGGACATCGTCGCCCGAACCTCGGGCAACGCGGTCATCGAGAAGGGCATCCTCCACGCCCGCGAGAAGGTCTCCCAGGGCATGGACATCGCCACGCCCCTGCTCGAGACCGGCATCTTTCCGCCCATGGTCGTGCAGATGATCGGGGTCGGCGAGCAGACCGGCGCCATGGACGACATGCTCCAAAAGATCGCCGATTTCTACGAGGAGGAGGTCGATGCCGCGGTCTCGGCCATGAGCGCGATGCTCGAGCCGATCATCTTGGTGGGCCTGGGCGTGGGCGTGGGCGGCATGTTGATCGCCATGTACCTGCCCATCTTCGACGTCGCAGGCGCCATCAAGTGAGCCGTGGGCGGGCCTGACCCACGCACGCCGACGGACCCAGGCCCGGGCGAACCTGCGCAGCCCCGGACGCGGCGGCGGAACCCTCGACCCGGCGGCGGCGCCCCCCCCAGGCGCGAACACAGCGGGGACCTCTCGGTCAGCGCGAGCCACCTGCTCGAGCCGATCCAGCGGGGCGAAGATCTCGGCGAGGTCGCCCGACACAGGCGCATCAGCTACTTCATGGCCTTTCGCCTGGGCCTGCTCGCCGCGTTCACGGTCGTCGCGGCATATACGACCTGGCTGGCCGAGGACCACAGCGTCGGCCCCCGCGACTGGTTGACCTGGGCGACGATCGCCCTGGGCTACGTGCTGACCTTGGTGTTCGCCTGGCGCATGCGACCGGACAGGGGTCCCCTCCCCCGCGAGGTCCTCAGCCGCATCGCCACGACCCAGACGGGCTTCGACATCCTGCTCGCCGCGGCCTCGGTAGTGATCACCGGCGGCGCCCACTCGGGGCTCGTATTTCTGTTCCCGGTCGCCGTGTTGGGGGCGGCGACCATGGGCGACCGAAGGCAAATCTGGGCCTCGGCGGCGATCTGCGGCCTGTTCTACGCAGGTTTCAGCCTGGCCCAGTTCATCGACCTGGTCCGCCCCCTGCACGGTCCCGGCGAGGTCTTGACGACCCTGGACCCGAAGGTCTTGTGGGTCTCCCTGCTGCGCACCAGCACGGCCATCGGCCTGGTTGCGATCTTGTCGGCCCACCTCAACACCCAGCTCCTGTCCTCGGTCTCCCAAGTCGGCGACCTCCGGGCCCTCAACGAGGACATCGTCCGCTCCCTGAGTTCGGGGCTGCTGACCGTCGATCCCTCGGGCCTGGTGTTGTTCGCCAACCCCACGGCCAACGAGCTGCTCGGTGAGCCCCGCTCGCTGACCGGCGAACCCTGCGACGCGCTCATCCCCGGACTCGAGGCCCACCTCGAGAGTTCGGCGGCCTCACGACAGCGCTTCGAGCTGCGCGTGGTTCGGCGCGACGACCAGCGCCGCGTGCACTTGGGCCTGAGTTCGAGTCCCCTGCTCGACGACACCGGCGCTTTCTTGGGCCACGTCGTCAACTTCCAAGATGTGACCGAGCTGCGCCGGATGGAGCAGGAGCTGCGCCGCAGCGAGCGCCTCGCGGCCCTGGGTGGGCTCGCGGCCTCGGTCGCCCACGAGGTTCGAAACCCGCTCGCGGCGATCTCCGGGTGCGCCGAGCTCCTCGACACGGACGCGATCGACGACGAGGACCAACGCCTGATCCGCGTGATCCGCCGGGAGTCCGTGCGCCTGAATCGGATCGTGACCGAGCTCCTCGATTTCACGCGGGCGCGCGAACTCCAGTGCACCGAGGTCGACCTCAACCAAACCTTGCTCGAGCTCGCCGAGGCCTTTGCCGCGGACCCCAACAACGCCCAGGTCGAGCTCGTCACCACCCTCCCCGAACCCGCCCTGAGCGCGCAGCTCGATCCCGTCCAGCTCAGTCAGGCCCTGTGGAACCTGGTCCGCAACGGCGCCCAAGCCATGGACAACGATGGCCGCCTCGAGCTCAGCGTGACGGCCGTGGGAGACTCGGTGCGGATCGGTGTGCGGGACTTTGGTCGGGGAATCCCCAAGTCCGACCTCGAGCGGATCTTCGAGCCCTTTTACTCGACCAAACAGGGCGGGTCGGGCATCGGCCTGGCCCTGGTCCACCGCATCGTGGAGGACCACGGGGGCGAGATCCGGGTCGACTCCAAAGTCGGAGAGGGCACGCGGATCAGCGTGGACCTGCCGCGACGATCCTCCTCGGCCGCTCCCGTTCTCAAAAAGTGATCGCCGGGCCGAGCGTAAAGTCGATCAGCATGCTGCCCTGAGTGGGGAAGTAGCCCGCGATCGAGAGCTCGCCGAACAGGGCGAAGTGTTTGTGGAGCTGGTAGTTGAACCCGACGAGGCCGCCGATGAACACCGGCCCGATCCTGACCTCGTCGAGGCGCGAGGCACCGTCTGCCGAGCTGGCGACCCCGAGCGCCAACAGGTTGTCGCCGCCGGCCTCCGGGTCTGCGCAGCTCGAGTTGTAGGGCCACACCGGGAAACAATTGTTGCCCTGGTCGACCTTCCCGATCTCGGCGTCGTCGGGGATGCTGTTGCCGTTGCGGTCGTTGGTGAAACCCATGTTCACGCGCAAGCTGGCGTTGCCATAGCCCGCCATGGCGCCGACATAGGGCCGCACCTTCCACTCGTCCCGACCCATGAAGTACTTGAGCTTCATGCCCAGGCTCCAGGCGAACGCGACGGTCTGCCGGATCCCCTGTGGGTTCGGGGCCCGCACATCCTGAATAAAGGAGGCCGCGAGCTGTTTGGAGGGATCGTCGCGGAAGGCCTTGGACCCGGACACGACCTGTAGACGCGAGAACAGACCCAGCGACAGGCGCTTTCCGACCCGAATATTCAGCTCTGGGGCGATATGCAGCGGGGCCAGAGCGAGACCCGTGGATACGGGGTGGCGCTCGGCACAGCTGTTGATATCGAAGGCGTTGACCATCGCCTGGGCCTGGCCCGGAGCGCCGTACTCCTCAAACGCCGCTTGAAGATCGGTGGAGCTCACCAAGCGGACGTTCTTTGGACCCGCCACCCAGCGCGCGATTGCACAGCCGGCCTCCGCAGCGCCGTAGCCCTGCGTCTTGGGGAAGAACTGTTGGTAGGTGTTCGCCGCCGTCCCCCGGGCGATCCCGATCCCCGTGCCGATCCCGAGGTTGAACCACCCACGCGGGAGGGCCGAGGTTTTTTTGGGTTTGGTCGGGGGTGCCTCGACCGGAACCGGCTCGGGCTCGTCCTCGACGCAGGACTGCTCCAAGGTGAGCGGGGCGTCCTGGAGCCCCAAGTTGGCGACCGGGTTGCTCGACGCATCGAAGCCGTAAATAAAATACTCGATGCTGGTCTCGCCGTGCTCCTCCAGCGAGAGCTCGACCTCGGCCACATTGGAGAAGGCGGGCATGTCTGCACCCACAAACTCGGCCTCGCTGCCCTGCTTGCGCCAGTACAGGGCCGCAGACCCCCCATCGGGGACGGCCAGCAGGACCTCGAAGAGAAGCGGGGTTCCACAGGCCTGAGTGGGCTGGACCAAGGTGATCGGCTGCGGTGCCTGGAGGCCCGCCGACTGCCGCGCCTCTTGGAGGAAGCCGGTCAGCTCCTCCGAGCGCATCTCGATCGGCACGACCACGTAGTAGTTGAGGATCACCGCGCCCTTGAGGTCGGCGAGGATCCGATCGCGGGCGCCTTCGCCCTCGGCCGAGTAGGTCAGGGCCGCGCGCAGCAGGTAGAGCGAGGCGAGCACCGGGTCCTCCCCGTTGCCTTCATCGTTGGCCTTGACGATCGAGTCGTTGATGGCCTTGAGCGCCGCGTCGTACTCGAGGTTGTTCGCGTCCTCGAGGGCCTTGTCGTAGGCCGCCCTCATCTCGTCCCGCGGCGGGGTGAAAGCCTGCGCCGAGCGTGGTGCCAGCGAGGTTGTGAGGCTGAGGAGAGTGCCCGCGAGGACCAGCAGTCCACGGGGGCGGCGAAGCATGAGGGGGATGAGCTCCATCTAAGATCTCCAGGCGACCGATGTCGGGTCTGTCCAGGCGTTGCCGGCCCCGCCAGTTGAAACGGCGAGGCCAGCGATTATGGATCACGCGGGCCCCGAGCCCCGCCGAACTGAAGTTCGAACTTCAGTTCGAACACTCGGGGTTGTCGGTACGTTTGTACTCGACGCGACGGTTGATCGCGCGACCGGCCTTGGTCCGGTTCGTGTCGATCGGCACTTCCTTGCCGTAGCCCTTGGCCGCGACCCGAGAACCGTCGATGCCATGCTCGACGATGTACTTGCGGACCCCGTCGACCCGGCGCTGAGACAGGCGCTGGTTCGACTTGGAGCTGCCCTTCGAGTCGGTGTGTCCGCCGACTTCGATGGTGATGTCCGGGTTGTTGGTGAGCACCGAGACGACCTCATCGAGGAGCTTGCGGTTCTTCTCGCCGTCCTTCGGATCGTTGACGGCGCTACCACCGCTGACGTAGGTGACCTTGTCCTTGAGGACGATCGCGCAGGGATCGACCTTGGCGTCGATGTCCGGGCAACCGTCTTCGTCTTGGTCGCCGTCCATGTCCTCGGCCTGGTTCGGGCAGGCGTCGTCGGCGTCGAGGATCCCGTCCTTGTCGTTGTCGGGGTCGGGACAGCCGTCCTCGTCCTCGAACTGGTCCAGGTCCTCGGGCTCGTTCGGGCACTGATCGGGCTCGTCGAGGATCCCGTCTTGATCGTTGTCGGGGTCGGGACAGCCGTCCTCGTCCTCGAAGCCGTCCAGGTCCTCGGGATCGTTGCGGCAGTCGACGCCGTCCTTCTGATCGAGGTTGATCCAGATCCCATTCTCGAGCCGCGCGGCGTCGAGGACCCCATCACCGTCGTTGTCGGGGTCGGGACAGCCGTCCTCGTCCTCGAAGGCGTCGAAGTCCTCCGGGTCGTCGGGGCAGCCGTCGACGTCGTCGTCGTAGCCGTCGCCGTCCCTGTCGCCGGCCTTGGGCGCGGCCGCGGCGACCACCTGGCCGGGGGCGCGACAGCGGACCGGGTCGGTCTTGAGCTCGGCGATCTCCGTGTAGCGACCGGAGAGCTGCACGTGCTCTTTGCCTCGGTAGTACTCGCCCATGCGCAGGGCTTCCTCGGCGAACTTGATGTTGGCCTCGGCCAGGGCCGTCTCCTTGGGCGCGCAGCCGATGCTCTTGGAGCCGTTGGCGATCGCGTCTTGAAGACGAGTCTGGGTCCCGGCGACCTCACCCTCGAGCTTCTGGCCGGCGCAGCCAGGCAGGAGCAGAGCAAACACCAACGGCGAGATCGCGGCCGCGACAGGCGCGAACCCTCGGACCACGAAGCTGTCGGAGCGAGCCACTTACTCGTCCCCCTTCGGGCTCTCGGCCTCGGTTTTGGTCTCGGCCTCATCCTGGGCCTCCTCGAGGGTCTCGGCCTTGTTGCCGTCCCCGTCGACCATGTCCACGGGCGCAGCAATGTCGTCGTCATGGACGACCGAGCCGCCCTTTTTTACGCGCTGAGCCTTGAGCTTGGCTTCTTTGGCCAGGTCCTTGGCGCGCTCACCGAAGTCGAACGAACGTTCGTACTCGCTGTAGCCCATCAGAACCTTGGACTGCTCGAGGTAGGTGACGGCTCCCCAGTATTCGTAGGGGGCGTACTCCTCGGCACCAGCGGCCTCGGCTTCGGCCACGACACGAGTCGCCTCGCTCGCAACCTTCTTGAGATAGCCAAAAGGACCACAACCTGCGCACGCGACGACAGCCGCGAGGGCAATGAATTGAGATGTGAGACGGGCAGGGGAACGGGGCACCGATGACTCCCTGATTCAACCAGCGCGACGGGTGTAAAACCCGTACGACACTCGTGAATTCGGCGGCTAGAATACCAGGGCCGCGCGCGCAGGGTCAACTGCGACGGTGGACCCGCCGCCGAGTTCCCTGGCCCGGCTGCCAGACGCTGGGCCGCGCACCGAGTTTCCAGGCCAGTTCGGAGAATCGCGTGATCAACGCAGGCTCGCTCTGGTATCTTCGCCGCCGTGGCACCCGGCTCTACAGTGCCCCTGGCCGCCCGGTGGGCCCGCTGGACCCGCTGGACAGGGCTTGCCTCGGTCCTGCTCTGTACCCTCGCACCGGGGTGTGGAGTCCTCGGCGAGGACCCGCGCTTCGAGCCCGAGGCCGGTACAATCGAGATCGTCGAGACGATCCCGACCCTGGGCGAGCTCGCCGCGGACCCCCTCGGCCGCATCGACGTCTGCCTTTCGACGGAGATCGACCCGAGCGCGCCCGCGGAATTCGACCTGATCCTTCGCTCGGGCCGCCTGTTCTTCGACACCCGACAGCAGGTTCAGATGTTCAGCTGGCGGGCGCCGGGCAGCCGTGGCGAGCTCGCCGCATCCCGGTGGTGTCCCGGCTCGGTGATCTCGGTGACCCCGGGGGCCCCGCTCCAGCCGGGGATCACCTATCGCCTCCAGATCCGAGAGATCCCCTCGCTCGGGTGGGCCGGTGAAGCCCTCGCCACCCCCGGCCCCGAGTGGACCTTCGACCCAGAGGACGATCGCCACCAGCGCCAGATCGAGTTCCGGGTCGCGGGTGAACCCGGCGATGACCCACCGAGCGACGACCTTCTCCCCCAGCTCCCTCCCGGACCGACCCTGAGCGCCCTGTTCTCTGACGGCCGGGTCTTCGATCCCACGCGCGCGGCCTGCAGCTGCCACCAGGACAGCGTCGACGATCCCCTCGCCCGCGCCCGCCTCGATCTGCGAGACCCGGACACGGCGTACGCGGGGCTCGTGCTCCGCGATGGTCTGGAGTCCACGGGCTACCCCATGGTCCAGCCGCGCCTGCCGGCCGAGAGCTACCTTATTCAGAAGCTGCTGCGCTCCGACGACGGCAGCGCCATCCACGCATTGCGCGGGGATCCCATGCCCCCGGACACATCTCTGCCCCACGCCGACCTCGTCGATCTCGCCCACTGGATCGCCGACGGCGCTCGACCTTAGCGGGGCCCGTCCAGCCGCTCGTTCAGTCGAGCACACGCTCGTGGGTCATGCGGCTGACCGTGGCGAGCATCGACTCGAGCTTCTCGACCTCGTGTTCGGTCTTTTCGATGAGCGCGGCCGACTCCCAATTGTCGACCCCCAGCGCGCGGGCCTTGTGGAGCTCCACGAGACCCGCCTTGGTCTTCTCGAGGCAGGCGCTGATCCGGCCGGTGCTGATCACCTGCTGGCCCGTGGCCTTGTCGTAGCCGAGGCCACAGTCGTTGCGCTCGGCCTCACCCAACAGGCGCAGACCCTCGGCCCAGTGATCGTTGCCGCTCTCCGCACAGCCCGGAGAGACGACGGTCATCGACATGGCGACCACCATCGCCAAGCCGGACGCCGAGAGCCGTCCCGTGAAGCGGGGCTTCAGGGGCGAGAGCAGGAGCGAGAGCCGGGAGCGCATGGCCCGATCATGACACGCCGCACTCACCTCCGGCCACGCCGATCGGCCCGGTCCATACACACCTGGTCGTCCTGGAGCTGACACACGGCCCGGAGCCGGATCCAGGTGTTGGGGCGGTCGCTGCCGAGCTCGACGGCCAGCTCGGCCAGCTCGCGGGCGGCGTCGAGGGTCGCCGGATCTCGAGAGAGAAACAGCGCCAGGTTCGCCAGCCCCGTGGTCCGCGTGGGCTCGAGCTCGACGGCCAGCCGGGTCAGGGCGATCGCCTCGTCGGTGGCCCCAAAGCGATCCAAGCTGGCGGCCCTGCCGATCAGCGAGCGTGGATGTTCGGGGTCGAAGGCCAAGATCTGCCGGTAGCCACGCTCGAGCTCGAGCCAGCGCTTGGGGGACTCGGGCGCCCGGGCGAACTCCCCGTGCACCCACAGGGCGAGCGCCTCGGCGAGGTGCCGTCTGTCCACGGGGTTGTGCAGGCGCGGAGACCAGCGCTCGATCACCGCGCCCACCGAGGCCACCGCCGGGCTCCCCACCGGAGGAGCGCCGACCGGCGTCGGCAGCTCGGCGACCCACAGCGGCGGCTCGCCTGCCCCCGGCAGGGCGACCCCTCCGAGCGCGCCCGTGGTCGGCGATTCGAGCCCGACCGGGCCGTCCCAAACGTCGAACACGGCGAACACACGCTCGGCCTCGCTGGCCTGGGGCCCCGCGTCGCCGGCCGCAGACCACACCCGAGCCCGTCGCGGCGCTGCGAGCTGCCAAGGCGTGGGCGCTCGAAAGAGGTGCTGACTCGGCGCGCTGACCAGATCGGGACGGGCGCCCTCGAGGGCCCGAGCCGCCGCCACACCTGCGCTGAGGTCGTCGCTCTGGGTCAGCAACAGGGCGTCGGTGGGTGTGCGGGCGAGCACCTCTCGGGTCCAGGCGTGCGGCGCCCACGAGCGGGTCACCCCGAGATCCGGGAGGCTCTCGAAGGCCGGCGGGACCCACAGCAGACAGGCCAACAAGGGCAGGCTCACCCAGCGCAGGAGCTGCTCTCGCGCCCGGGGCCGCCCCAGCCACTGCGCCATCCCCACGCCGACCGCGAGCACCCCGACGATCCCCAGGGTCAGCCCGGTCTGACGATCCTGCCCACCCATGGGGTTGATGGCGACGGCGTAGAGCAGCTCCGTCGCCGCGATCCAGGCCAGCCAGCGGGCGAGCCGATGCTCATCGTCGACGAAGCTCCGCAACCCGGGCGTCTCCCCCTCACTCGAGCCCCCCGCGCGTGCCCTGGAGGCCAGCGAGAGCGGCCGGCTGAGTCCAAAGCCGAGCGCGGCGACGGCCATGAGCAGCCCGAAGGGACCCAGATCTTCGACCAGGCGAGTCGCCACTTCGCGGGCGTGGACCCCCCAGGCGCGCGCCCCCATGCCCGAGAGCTTGACGGCGAAGCTCTCGCGGATCGCCGTCGCCTGGACGTGGGCCCAAATTCCCGCCCATCCCTCCGGGTCCCCCCAGTCGGCCATCGGCTCCCGCGCCGAGGCCAGCGGCAGACACAGGACCACCGCCGACGCGAGACCCACGTAGACCGGCGCCCAGCGGGTCCACGGCTCCCCGCGCCGCCAGTCCAACATCCACACGAGCAACACGGGGGGAACCAGGGCCAGGCGCAGATCTCCAAACCCCCAGGCCCCGACCACCGCCGCGAGCACGGCGACCCCGCGCCGAGAGACGCGCTGGACGCTGGGCACCGCGGGGTCGAAGCCCCACAAGGTCGCGCACAGCAGCAGGGCCCCGAACCCATAGATCTCCACGACCCGGCCGTGGCGCACCAAGGTCAGACTCAGCAGCATCCACAGGCCGATCACCCAAAGCAGCGCCCAGTGGGCTCCCCGCCGCTCGAGCATCGCCATGCACAGCCCGATCGCCCCGGCCATACACAGGCTCGAGCACAGGGCCATGCGAAAGCCGAGCGAGCCCAGGGGCAGCGCCGTCGCCAGATGGAGGAGGGGGACGTAGCCCGGGACCCCCGTCGGATGCATGACACCGAGCTCGGCCCCGGCTGCGGCGATCTCCCCGGAGTCGAGCCAAAAATGAGCCGGCGAGGCGCCGACGATCAAAAATACGAACGCCACCCAGGCGAGCAGCGCGGGGTGTAGGCCCGCGCGCGAGACTGGCTGCTCGAGGCCGGGCACCGGCGCGAGGATAGCCCACGCCCGCCCGGCACATGGTGGATCGCGCGCGCGGCTGTTAGCTTCGGCGCTGCCTGCCGATGCGCGTGCTCGACCTCTCCTCCGTCTCCCGGCCCCAAGACCGGGCCGAACGCGCGGCTCCCCTGCTGGGCCCGAACACGGCCGCCTGCATCGGTGCCTTCGACGGCATGCACCTGGGTCACCAAGCGCTCATCGCCCGGGCCAGGGCCTGCGCCCCCGAGGTCGCCGTCGTCACCTTCGAGCCCCGCCCCGTCGACCTGCTCGCCCCGGACCGGGCCCCCGCCCGGCTCCAGCTTCCCCGCCAGCGAGCCCGCGTGTGCCGGGACCTGGGCGTCGACACCCTGGTCGTGCTCGGCTTCGATCGCGAGGTCTCGCGCATGAGCCCCGCGCAGTTCGTCCAGCGCTTCCTTATCGAGGCGCTCGGTCCGCGCCACGTCGTCGTGGGCTACGACTTTCGCTTTGGGGCCGGGCGCGCGGGCGGTCCAGCCGAGCTCGGGGCCCTGCTCGAGGTCGCCGGCATCGCGCTCTCGGTGGTCGACAAGATCGCCGCCCAGACCCGAGGCGGCGTGGAGCCGACCGAGAAACTCGGCTCCACGGCGATCCGTCGCCTGGCCAGCGAGGGCCTGGTCGATGAGGCCGCACACTTGCTCGGGCGGCTCTACGCGGTCGCGGGACCCGTGGTCCACGGCGCCGCCCGTGGGCGCACCATCGGCTTCCCCACCGCCAACATCCAGAGCCAGGGCCTGCTCCCCGCCCCCGGGGTCTACGCCGGGTTCCTGAGCCTCCTCGACCAGGCCGGCGAGGTCGAGGTCGAACACTGGCCCGCGGTCGCCAACATCGGGACCAACCCGACCTTCGACCCCCAGCCGAGGCCCGGTCTCGAGGTCCACGCCCTCGACGTCGATCTCGGCGAGCGCCTCTATGCGCGCGAGGTCGAGTTCAGCTTCGTCGCCAAACTCCGAGACGAGCGGCGCTTCGACGGCCCCGAGGCGCTGCGCGCCGCGATCACCCGCGACATCGAACAGGCCCGCCCCTTGCTCTCGGGCCGACACGCGCGCCGTTTCGCCACCTCCGTCACCCCCGCTCCCCCCGTCGCCCCCGCTCTCCCCGTCGCCGACTAAGCCAGGCACCCCCCATGAGCCAAGTCCTGAACAGTCCAACCTTGGCCCTCCTCTATCTCGCCCAGGGCCACCCCGGGCGAGCCCGGGGCACGATCGTGGAGGTCCTCGCCGCCGACCCGGACAACGGACACGCCCTCGCGCTCCAAGCCCGCCTCCGCGAGCGCCCGCCCGCGGAACTGAGCGCCGTCTTCGTTGCGTCTGCGACCTCGGGCCCCCGTCCCACCCACCCCCGTCCCACCCACCCCCGTCCAGCCCACCCCCGTCCAGCCGCCACCCTCGCGCTGCGGTGGTCGGTCCCGGAGATCCTGATCCCCGACGGCATCGACGAGCGCGACCCGGGCCACGATCTCCATATCGTGTTCGCCATCGCTCGCCTCGACGGTCCCCCCAGCCTCCGCTACAGCTCCCTGCGCTGCGGCGCGCTCGCGGGAGAAGAGAGGATTCCGATGCCCGCCGGTCCCGCGTCGATCGTCCTCAGCCTCGCTTGGGGCGGCGCCCACGGCTCTCATTTTCACGCGCTGGCAGTCACCGAAGCCCTGCGCTGGTAACGAAGCTCTGGCAGTCACCGAAGCCCTGCGCTGGTAACAAAAAAAGGGGCGCCTGACTCGGGTGCCTCGCAGGTGTCGACGCAGTCGTCCGTGTTGTCCTCGTTCCCGTCGTCACAGACCTCGTTGTCCGTCCACAGGTGGCCGTCGCCACAGCTCGCGCCCAGACGAGTGTCGATGCATCCGTCGGTGTTGTCCTCGTTTCCGTCGTCGCAGCCCTCCACGCCCTCTTGGACGAATCCGTCGCCCCATACGGCGTCCTCGCAGCTGCTGCTGCAGGCGTCGGTGTCGACGTCGTTCCCGTCATCGCAAGCCTCCCCATCGTCGACCGTGCCGTCTCTGCAAAAAGACCCGCCCCGAGCCCGACTCCTCTTCGTCCTCGATCCCGACCTCTTCGTCGCTCGCCGAGTCGGTGTCGATGGTCCTGAAAAAGTCGGTCTCCATCGAGCTCGTGTCGTCCACGCAGGCGCTGAGACCAGGCAGGAGCGCACAGCCGACACAAGCGAGCATTAGAGGGGTCGGGTCATTGTCATGTTCCTATCGACTCATCCCTACCCTTACCCAGGAACGACTCGCCCACCGGCCTCCCCGGTCGTCCCCCGATCGAGGGTGCAGCGGTCGGTGAGCGAGCGCGCGACGACGCCGAACTCGAGGCCGCTGCCCCAGCGGCCCAAAACCCACCAGACGAGGCCCAGACCCCTCCCGCCGCCGCTATGGTGCGATTTTGATCGGCCTGCTACGGTCCCCGCCATGGCGGACAAGATCTTCCGCGGCGTGCTCACGGCCCTCGTGACGCCGATGACAGACGAGGGCCACATCGACGACGACGCCCTCGCGAAGCTCGTCGAAGCCCAGATCGCCGGCGGCATCCACGGTCTCGTCCCCTGCGGTACGACCGGCGAGTCGGCCACCCTCTCCCGGGCCGAGCAGACCCACGTGATCGAGGTCGTGACCCGGACCGTCGCCGGGCGCGTCCCGGTGCTCGCCGGGGCCGGCTCCAACTCCACCCGCGAGGCCATCGAGCTCGCCCAGGTCTGCCGCGAGCTCGGGGTCGACGGCACCCTACAGGTCGCTCCCTACTACAATAGGCCGTCTCAGGCGGGTCTGATCCGCCACTTCGAGGCCATCGCCGACGCCGTCGCGCTCCCCCTGGTGCTCTACAACGTACCGGCGCGGACCAGCTCCGACATCCTCCCCGAGACCGTCGCCCGGCTCGCCGAACACGAGAACATCGTCGGCATCAAAGAAGCCACGGGGGACATGCACCGGGCCGCCCAGATCCGCGAGACCTGTGGCGAGGGCTTCGCCCTGCTCTCCGGCGACGACTTCACCATGCTGCCCCTGTTCGCCGTCGGCGGAGACGGGGTCGTCTCGGTGGTCTCCAACCCCGCGCCCCGCCTCATCTGCGACCTCTTCGAGGCCCACGCCGCGGGCGACCTCGCCCGCGCCCGCGTCCTCTACTACCGCCAGCTTCCCCTGACCCGGGCCCTGTTCTCGGCGCCCAACCCCGCCCCGGCCAAGGCCGCCATGCACCACTTGGGGCTCTCTGGCCTCGAGCTCCGCTCGCCCCTGTGTCCGCTGACGGTCGACGATCCCCTGTATACGAAGCTCGGCGTTCTGCTGCGCGAGCTCGAGCTCGCGTAGGGGAATCACCCTCTTCGCTATCCCTCTCTCTCTCCCCCCCCTCTCTCCCTCTCCCTCTCCCCTCTCTCTCCCCTCCCCATTTTTTACCAAAGAGGAACGCAGACACCATGAGCACCCGCATGATCCCAATCATCGTCGTTGGCGCCCGCGGACGCATGGGCACCGCCCTCATCCGCGAGGTCATGGACTCGGACGACCTCACCCTCGGCTCTTGCGTCGACCGCTCCGGTGGACCCGGGATCGGCCAAGACGCCGGCCGCCTCGCCGGCCGCCCCGACCTCGGCGTGCTGGTCGACGACGAGCTCCACCCCCGGCGCGGCAATGTCGTCGTCGACTTCTCCCTACCCAAGGCGACCGCCAACAACGTCGACGCCTGCGTCGAGGCGGGCGTGCCCTTGATCATCGGGACCACCGGCCTGAGCGAGGAGGACGAGCAGCTCTTGGCCGCCGCCGGCGAGCATATTCCGGTCGTCTACGCCGCCAACTTCTCGGTCGGCGTCACCTTGCTCCTGCAGCTCGCGGGCACGGCCGCCGCCGCCCTCGGCCCCGACTGGGAGGCCGAGATCTTCGAGCTTCACCACCGCCACAAGCGAGACTCGCCCTCGGGCACCGCCCTGCGTATCGGCCAGGCCGTCGCCGAGGCCACCGATCGCGTGTTCTCGGAGGTCGCGGTCACCGACCGGGCGAGCCTGGGCAAGGTCCGTACCCGTCCGGAGATCGGTGCGGTCGGACTTCGGGGCGGGACCTCGGTGGGCGAGCACACCCTCATGTTCCTGGGCGAGGGCGAGCGCATCGAACTCATCCATAGGGCCTCGGATCGCGGCATCTTCGCGCGCGGGGCCCTGCGTGCCGCTCGCTGGGCGGCCGAGGCGGAGCCCGGCCTCTACGACATGTTCGACGTGCTCGGGCTGTGAGCTCGAGCTCCCCTCCGATGCCGAGGCCCCCGCGACCTCGCAGTGTGGTCGCCGCGACCTCGCTGGTCCTGATCGCGGGGATGTCCGGCTGCGCCCGGCCCAACCCCGCGATCAGGGCCAGCGAGAGTCCCGACGCCCATGCGCGCCAGGTCGTCGTCGAGGCCAACATCGGCGAGCTCCAGACCTGTTGGAGCGACATCTCGGCCGACTATCCCGACCGGGAGGGATCACTGCTGTTCGCGGTCGAGATCCGCCGCAACGGCCGCGTCGACTGGGTCGACATCGAGATCGATGAGATCGGCGCACCGCGGCTGAGCGCCTGCGTGGTCAAGACCATCAAGCGCTGGCACTTCCCCGCCGACCAGCACCGGCACGCGATCCACTTCGACGTCGGCTTCCAGTAGCCCGGGCGGTCGATCCCACCCACAGCTGCCGCACTCAATCCCAGTGCGGCAGGGTCCCGTGGGGGGCCCGGAAGTAGCGGTGCGGGCTCACGAACAAGAAGTTGCTCACCCGACTCGTGTACAGACAGGCGTAGGCCTCGAGCTGGGCCCCAAAGAAGCTCGCGTCGTAGCGCTCCATGAACACCGAGCCCCAGTAGCGGTTGAAGGCCTGATCGACCTCCCTGCTGCGCTGCTTCACGGCCTCGGCCACCGAGGTCTCGTGCCGACACAGGCGAGCGAGGCGAGCGGCCGCCTGTGCCCGAAGCTCGGCGAGCAGAGCCTCGGCCTGCTCCTCGCCCAGGGGCTCCCCGCGCGCGCTGTACTCCGCCGCCGCCGCCTTGGAACTGAGCAGGGCCAGACCCCGCTGGAGGTGTCGCTGGTCCGAGACCTCTTCGCTGAGCACCTCCCACAGCTCCGACTGGCGCAAGATCTCTTCGACCGCCGCCCGGTAGTCGGCGTGTACACGCATCTCCTGCTCGAGCTCCTCGACGATCAGCACGGTCCGCCAGCCCGAGGTCTTCTTGCTCTGGACGATGTCACCGTAGATGTGATCGCCGACATAGATGACCTCGTCCGGCTCGTGACCCAAGGCGCGCTGAAGCCCGGCTTGATTGCCGCCCTGGTAGATCCGCCCCTTCTTGGGCTCCGCCTGCGGCTCCCCAAAGGGCAGGCCGGTGTTGCGATCGATCTCGAGAAAAGGCTCGCTGCCCGTGAAAAACTCTGGTTTCCGACTCCCGACGATCATCCAGTCGAAGTAGCGAGTCCAGTCGCTGTAGGCCTCCCCCTCGCCCCCCAACAGATAGCTCATCACGGCGTCCGAATAGGGGTAGTAGCTGTTGGTGAGCAAGAACAGCTTCTTTCCGGCCGAGCGCAGCTTGTGCAAGGTCGGCGCCAGGTCCGGGTCCTTGTCGAAGTAAGCGCCGACGTCTGCCTTGATCCGCGACTTGATGCTGTCGTCTTGGTGCGCCGCATCGATCGCCTCGCGCACCCGGCTCCAGGCCTCGGCGTAGTCGGGTGGCCCCCCCGGTCCCCACAGCTCGGGCTCCGCGTCGATCAGGTCGACGATCGCGGCGTAGAGTGTGACCTCGGGCAGGGAGAAGAGCGTATCCACATAGCTGAAGCGGCTGCGCTCCTGACCGACCCGCTGGGAGCGATAGAGGGCCTTGCGGGCCGCCCGTTCGAGGGGCCGACGGCCGTGATAGACCCGGCCCACATAGCCGTGGCGGTCCATCTTCAACAGGTTTCCCAGAGACTTGTCGACCACCAGCCCGCGGATCGCAAACTCCGGATCGGGCTCCACCTCGCGCAGGCGCTCGGGCCACCCACCCGCGATCAGCTTGTCGACCGTGGCCTCGAGCGACAGGGCCTCGAGCTCATGCTGGCGGTAGCGCGCCAGCGTGTAGTCCATGTCGAAGCCGATCACCGGCACGTTCTCGAATTGGAGATCCCGGTTGGTGAAGATCCTCCGAGTTCGGGGGCTCTCGTGCTCGTGTCCGACGTTGCGAAGCAAGCGTCGGATCGCGTCGGGAAGTTCCTGCTCACTCGCCATGAAGGCAGGCAGCCTAACAGACCTCAGGCTCGCCTCGCTCGGGCCTCAGATCGGCAGCGGGGGCGGGGGCGGGGGCTCACCGTGGGGTATCCCGCCCTGGCCCTTGTTCCAGGCCTGTCCCGAAGCCGACTGCCCCGGGGGCACCGGGATGGGGACCGGGTTCATGGACGGCGGCGGGGGAGGTAGGTCGTCTGGTGGACGCGCGAGCGCCTGCTCGACACCGACCTGCGCGCCCATCTCCGGGGCTTTCAGCTCCGCGTCGCGCCGCTTGTCGATCGGGGTCCGCCAGTCTGCGTCGCTCGGCGCCTCCTCCCTCGGCGCACCTTCCCTCGAGTCGGCCTCCGCCCCCCTGTCGAAGGGGATCCGCCAGTCTGCGTCGCTCGGCGCACCGGGCTCGGCTTCATGTTCTTCGATGCCCGGCCTCGGGAGCGCGTCGCGTTCCAAGTCCCGCTCTCGATCGCTCATCGCCACCGGGGCCTCAAAGCTCTGCTGGAGAGTCGGCGCCCCGCGCTGCACGACCGCCGTCTCCGGTTTACAAGCCGGGAGCAGGAACATCGCCGCGGCGAGTCCAATCCCCGACGCCCTCAAAGCGGGACCTCGAGCGGCGAGAAGCCGGTCAACTCCGACCATCCGGTTTGGATCGAGGTCAGCGATCCCGCGGGTGGAGCGTCCACGTTCGGGTCACAAGGTGAGGTCTTGGGTGCCTTCAACACGGCCCCACAGTTGCCGTCGTCACAGTCCTCGATGACCTGCCGGACCACGGGTGCCGAGAGGCTTCCCGAGGCTCCGAACCCGTCCCCAGGATCCCCCGGGAGCGAGTAGTTGGTCTGAAAATCGAAGGGACTGCCGTCCTCGACCCCGAGCCGAAAACCGACCTCGTAGGTCGCGCCCTGGTCGAACACCCACTCGTCCGTGTCGTCGTTGTACCAGCGCGAGTCGCAGGTCGAATCCGCGGGCTCGTAGATAGTGTAGGTGATGTAGAAGACCTCTCCGGGCACCTGCACACCGCCATCGGCGACGCCCGTCACCCGGATCAGGGGCGCCCGGATCGGCCGCGCCCGAATCGAGAATGGTCGGGTCTCGATCTCGCTGGTCCCGTCGGGGTAGTCCACCGACCGCGAACGGACGATCTGATTGAGGGCCAAGCGCATGAAGTGCGGGTGACTCCCAGGCCCGGTCAGCGCGCCGTCCCCTGGGATATCCATGCCTCCCTCGGAGTCCACACGGTGGTCGTCGGCGATCAGGTAGATGCTCGAGTGAAAGTCGGCGCCGTCTTTGCCCGCGTCGACCGAGGCGTCGTTGGGGCTGCCGCTGGCCAGAGCGATCAAGAACTGATCGCGCTGGGCGAGCGAGAGCAACTCACCGGCCGAGTCGACTTGGTCGATACGGTTGTTGGCCGCGATCGCGGGCGAGAAGGTGAACACGTCGCCCTTGCTCTGACCGCCGATCGGGTCCACCTCGCAAGAGAACTCGTCCTCGTCCTGACAGGCCGAGAACCGGAACGCCGGGTTGGCGATCGCAAAGCCGTCGCCGTTGGTCTCCCACTTGCCGCCACTGTCGGCGACATGGGGGAAGCTGGTGACATCCCCGACCCCCGTCGCCAGGTCCCAGCGAAACAGGCGTCCAGCCGGGTCGGCGAAGTAGGCCTCCTGCATCTCCGCCCAGTAGCGGGACAGGCAGTGCGAGCCCACGGCGATGTCTCCGACGGTCGTCACATCGTCCGCGAGGTCGTAGGTGGTGCCGTCGAGGATCGCGGGGGTGTAGGCCCGATCCGTGACCGTGTCGCCGGTCAGCGCGTCGACCACCCAGACCGTCCGGCCCCGGTACTCGTCGCCCACCCCCTCGCGGTAGCCGCTGCCGAACACCAGGTAGCCCTTGGGCGTCAGCGACATCTCGTTGTTGGGCACCCCGTAGGTCAACGCCGGCCGGGACCAGGTCTCGCCCAAGGTCGCCGCGTACTCGCCGGCGATGTCCGTCGTGGAGCTGGTCCACAGCACCTCGACCGGATCGTCGTCTTGCATGCGCCCCATGTGAGACACATCCAGCACGATGATCTCCGCCCCGCCGGGGCCCAGACCGAACACCGCCAGGTGCCGCCAGAGCTGTTTGTCCTCATCGAAGACCCAGCCCGCGTTGACCGTCGAGGCCACCCCGTAGATGTGATCCTCGAAGCCCTCCGGCTGCCCAAAGCCCGCCGGACCGTTGAGCGAGAGCACTCGCGCGTTGTTGATCAGCGCCAGGGGCAGGAAGCCGAACAGCTCGTTGCCGCTGTTGTAGTGAAAGGCGTGCAGGAGGCCGAAATCGTCGCCCACGAGCACCGCCTCGGCGTAGTCGTAGTGGTCGTCGAAACCGCTCCCGGAGCTCAGCTCCCACGCTGCATTCGAGAAACTCTTGAGGGTCTCGGGAACGTCGTCCCCGATCACGTTTCGGCGTCCAGCGCAGTGTGCATCCCGGATCCCCACACTGGGTTGAAAGTCCGAGTTTTGCTGGGGCACGCGACGAACCAGCACCGGCGCCGAGTTGGCGATCCCGGGCAGCTTCCACCCCTCGACCCCATCGACCCCCAAGAGCAGGTCGACCATCGCCTGGACCTCCGCGCTCTCGCTCCCCGGTGTCAGCGGCGGATCGATCTTACCCTGGGCGTCGAGGGCCACAACCAGATTCGTGAACGCCGGCGTCGCCTCCCCTTCGTAGGCGATCCGTACCAGGTCGTCGTCGAGGTCGTGGGTGTAGAGCCGCCGCTCGCTCGCATCGGTCATCTGCAGGCACTCGCCGGCATCCCAGATCCGCCCGATCGGGCAGGGGCCAAAGGTCTCGACCTCCTCTGTGTCGACCGCCAAGATCGCCGCGCTCGCGCAGTACTCGCTCAACTCGCCCGGATTCTCGGGGTCCTCGTCGCTGCACCCCGCCCGAGTCACGTGTCCGAGCCACGCGGGTGACTCCGTAAAGGCAGCGATCGAAGTCTGAACCGCCGCCTGATCCCCTTCCGGGTCGTTGAGGTCCGCGGCCTGGAAGTCGTTGGCCACCGTCGGCGACCCGGAGGGCACGTCCGTATCGATGACATCGTCGATGATCGCGCTGAGGGCCGCGGCCAACTCGTCGTCGTTGCCAGCCAACCACGCGCAGCCGTTGACCGGGTCGCTCGGGTCCGCGCAGGTGTCCCAGTCGTGATCGTTGCTGCCCATGCAAGGTGAGAACTCGTCCTCCGAGCCCGCCGCCGCACAGGCGAACTGGTGCATGCGCTCCCACTTGAGCGGATCGTTCCACGACCCGCTCGAGAACCCCACCAGGTAGGTCTTGACCCCGAGCCGCTTGCGAAACTTGGAGACTCGCGAGAACAGCTTGGTACCACCGTGTTTCCACCACGGGGTCGGCTGGCCGTCGGTCACCAAGATCACCGCCGTGGGTCGGCAGACGTCGTCCTCGTTGTTCACCGTCAAGAACGCGAGGTAGGAGGCCACCGTCGTATGCGAGAAGGCCCCGTTGCTGAGCGGGACCGCGTTCTTGAGCGCAATGTTCCCGCCGTTGTGGGTGATCATCCAATCGAGATTGCCGATCGCAAACGCCCAGGGAGTACCACCAGAGACGTCGAGCCCACCGGCGTAGCTCTCCGAGGTCAGACCATCGAAGACCAGGGCGGCGTCGTCTCGACTCAGGGGGCCCTTGTCGGCCGCAGAGATGTCGTTGTCCGCGAGCACTGCCTCCGAGTAAAAGGGTGCGAACAAGGTCGCCCCCTGAGCCTGGTTCCGGCGCGTCGCCCCGATACGGTGCTGTTCGCTGCTGGTCCCCCAACATTCGTTGTCGTCGTCGCACTCTTCGTGCCACATCGAGTTGAGGCTGTAGCCGACGTTGAAGGAGTAGCCGGGGAAGCCGTCGACGTAGGGCCAATAGTAGAAGTCCCGACCACAGACTTTCGCGTTGCGGCTCGAGTTTGAATTACCCCAGTCACCGTAGGATCCGTGGACGATCGCCGCCTGCTGAGGATCACTGCAATCGAGGTTCGCCCGCCTTCCGATGTAGCGTGGGAAGTACTGGACCTTGCGACTGTAGTTGTCGCCGCTGCTGTAGCCACTGGCGTTCGACTTTTGTTTGTAGAGCGGCTCCTCGGCCAGCTCTTCGTCGCTGTTGTTGGGCATGGAGAAGGCCCCGAGGTCGTCGTGGCGCAGGTACGCGAAAGGGCGATTGTCCCCACACAGCATCCAGGCGCCCTGGGTGCCGAACATATTGTAGAGTGGGCTCCAGGTGTTGAGCGAAGGCTGGTTACTGTAGGCGACCCAGGTAAAGCGATACCAGCCGTTCCAGTCCCACGAGTAGCACTTTCTCGGGACCTGCCCGGAGCTCTTGGGCGGCTCCGCCATTCCAAAGCTCATCAGCGCAAAGTCGGCCGTCCCCTCGTTCGCGGCCGCGATCTTTCGCATGACGTTGCGGGCGACGTGCACCCGACTGCGCTTGCTCCCCGCCCCCTCGTCTTCACAGTTTCCCCAGGCACACAGGGCGTCTGGCCAGGGCTGCTCGAAGGCCATCGAACCAGAGGTGTCGAGCACGAAGAGGATCCGCGGCGTCACCGTGCCGTAGCTCTGACCGTGGACGATATAAAAGGGATCGAGGCGCGCGCTCGACTCGCTCGGGAAGCCGAGGATCCCCAGGCCGAGCAGGCTCAGGGCTCCCAGGCCCGTGGCCGCGCGACCCAGCAGCCCGCGAGCTTTGGTTCGCCGAGGATGGTTCGAGGGTGTCTTGCTTCGCTCGCTCATCTCAATCCTCCACGTAGCCGACGAAATTCTCGAGGCAGACATCGGCCATCGTGTTGTCGTTGTTGTGTCCGCCGCCGTAACCCACATCGGGCGAGGCCATCGACCAGGCTCGCTTGCCGGTCCCCGATCCGAGCAGAAGCTCCTGCTCCACCGCCACTGTCGTGTTTCGGATCGTCGCCATCGCGGTCAGCACCACGCGCCCATCCGCATCCTCGACCCAACTCCCCCCGTTGCCGGGGTCGATGGCGTCGGCCGAGTTGTTGCGGACCCACAGGCTCACCCTGGCCTCCGGATCCGCATTCTCGAGCAAATCCCGCATGGGCACCTGGACCCAATCGACGAGGTTCCCATTTGCGTCGGGGAGCCTGGCGACCGCCCCCTGCCGCATGCAAGGGCGCCCCGCGCAGTCCGACTTTCCGGTTACCCAACGATTCTTTTGCCCCGTCGCCGGCACCCCGTCCGCGCCCCCACCGCCTGGAATGCAGTCCTCGTAGACCGATACACAGACACTCGGGTCGCCGCCTGGATTGTAGCCAACGAGGGCCTGGTTCACGACCATCTCGAAATCGCCCTGTGTGATGGCCTCGCGAAGTTGGGCAGCGCCGAGGTCGACAGCGGCCTGGGCCGCCATGGTCGCGCGCTCTCGCGCAACCAGGGCATTGGCCTGAGTGAGCTCCCGGTTGGAGGTCCGGATGACGAGTACAGCGACAGTCAGCAGGGAGACCGTCAACAACATGACGCTGACCATGGTCGCACCGCGTTCGCGCCTGCGACGCGAAGTACGATGATTCCCCTTTCGCGCACTCCCCTCCCCGGGGGCGAACTCAATACGTGTATTCAGCGCATATGCGCACTCCCGCACATGCCTAATCTTCCCCATAATCGTACTGAGGCCAGGTCCCACGACCAATCCCTAATACAACAAATGGGTGCATGCCAAAGCACCAATATTTCGGAAAGTCACGCGCGCAAACACGCTACGCAGCCACTGGCGCCGAACCGCACCTTCTCTCTTGTCCAGCGGAACAGGTCCTGGCCACAACAGGAGGCGTTTTCCACGCGACGACAATTTTTGTCCACTGCGTTCGAAACGCATCGCTCAGTTGGCGCATTGAAGCAGAGATTCACCACAAGTGACGTATTTGGTCACTGGCCGATTGTGCGCATCCAAAACATTCGCGACATCGAGGAATGCGCATCATTCGCAGATTTTACTTCACCCCCAATCTCTGCGCCGGGTGCACAGTCCCAATTCGCCACACTTCGAACCGCGCACCTCCAACACCTCGAGATTCACCCCATTCATGCGCCCAAACCGCGGGGTCTGTCCGTCCAACCGATTGGACGATCTACCCGCCTCAGGTGATTACGAGATCCCTATTTGCACACTAGATCTTACATTTCGTCCATTTCACTACGCTTTGTACGTCTCGCCGGAGACCCCATTGCGACCGATATCGCACATACGCCCACTCGCCCCTGACCGCGGTGCGCTGATTCGCACCTCGGAAGACCTGAAAACCCGGACCGAAGCCCGCGGAGCGTGCGCGCCTTGCCTGACCACTGCGCGTGGACGCCCACCTTTGAGCACCTGAGTCCCAAGCCCGACCTGCCCGGGGCCCGAGCTCCGCAGCACGGGCATACATTCACGCCCTCTGTACGCCCGTGTGCGACCACGGAGAACCACCCAGCAGACACCCTATGCCAGGCCCAGCGCGAGTCCCTCGCTCCCGACCACGACACAAATGAAAGACCCGGGCGCACCGGCGCCCGGGTCTGTACCGGGTCGAGCCCGGCCAGTCTGAGGTGACTCAGAGTTGGATTTCGAGCGGCGAGAAGCCCTCGAGTTCAGCGGCCCCGGTTTGAACCGAGGTCATCGCCCCCACCGGGGGTGCGTCTGCATTCGGGTCACAGGGCGAGCTGCTCGGCGCCCGGAGGACTGCTCCACAGTTCTCTCCGTCACAACCGACTTGCTCGACCACGGGCGCAGTGAGACCCCCCCCGGTGCCAAAGCCGTCCCCATAGTCGTTGGGGAGGCTGTAGCCCGTGGTGAAGTCGAAGGCCTCGCCATCTCCAAGCACCAGGCGGAACGTGAGTTCATAGGTCGCGCCTGGATCCAAGATCCAGCTGCCCTTGTCCGTGTCGTACCAACGCCCATCACACAGCTGCTCTGCGGGTTCGTAGATCGTGAAGGTCACATAGTAGACCTCAGCGCCGGATTGCACGGTCCCCTCGGCCAGCCCAGTCACCCGAATCATGGGTGCACGAATCGGGCGGGCCTGCTTCGAGAAGTTTCGGGTCTCCACTTCTTCATCCCCACCCGGGAAGATGATCGTCCGCGTCCGCTCGATCTGGTTGAGGGGCAAACGCATGAAGTGGGCATGGCTCCCGGGCGCCGTCGCTACCCCGTTCGCCGGGATATCGAAGCCACCCGCTGAATCTAGGCGATGGTCATCGGCGATCAGGTAGATGCTCGAGTGGAAGTCATTGTCGTCATCACCTCCGTCGACCACCGTGTCGTTCGGATTTCCACTCACCAGCGCGATCAAGAACTGATCGCGCTCGGTGAGATCCGGGACATCCCCCGGATCGTCGATAGTATCGATTCGGTCATTGGCGACGATCGCCGGCGAGAATGTGAAGACATCCCCTTTGACGCCGGCAGCTCCCAGGGTCCCCACCGTGCACGAGTACTCGTCCGTCCCCTGGCAAGCGGGGAAGCGAAAGCCCTCGGTCGCCAGCGCGAAGCCGTCGCCATCGACAGGCCAGGTCCCGCCGCTGTCCCCCGTGTGGGGGAAGGCGTCGACGTTCGAGGTCTCGGCCGCGAGGTCCCAGCGATACAGGCGCCCGGCTGGATCGGCGACGTAGGCCTCCTGCATCTCTCCCCAGTACCGAGACAGACAGTGAGAGCCGACGGCGATGTCGTTGACCGCCGTGAGGTCGTCGATCTCATCGTAGATCGTGTCTGGGTCAGGGGGTGCCAGGTAGGCGCGCTGGGTGACCGACTCACCCGTGATCGCGTCGACGGCCCACAACACCCGGCCCCGACGCGCATCGCCCGAGCCGTTGCGGTAGCCGCTGCCGAACACGAGGTAGCCCTTGGGAGGGACACCCATTTGGTCGTTGGGCACCGCGTAGGTCAGCGCCGGACGCGACCAGGTCTCGCCCAAGGTGTCCGCATATTGAGTCGCTATCGAGGTCGTGCTCGAGGTCCACAGCACGTCGAAGGGATCGTCGTCCTGGAGGCGTCCCATGTGCGAGACATCGATCGTGATCAGCTCGGACCCGCCGGGCCCGAGCCCAAACACGGCCAAGTGCCGCCACTGGCCAGCATCCTCGTCGTAGACCCAGCCCGCGTTGACGGTCGATGCCACACCGAAGATGTGCTCGGCGAGCGCGGTCGGCTGACCAAAACTCGCCGGACCATTGACCGACAATATCCGGGCGTTGTTGATCAGTGCCATCGGCATGAAGCCGAAGAGCTCGTTTCCACTGTCGTAGTGGAAGGCATGGAGAATACCGAAATCATCCCCGACGAGGGCCGCCTCGGCGTAGTCGTAGTGCTCCCCAAAACCACCTCCGGCCACCGTACCCCACGCCGACGACGCGAAGCTCTGCAAGCTGGTTGGCACATTGTCATTCGAGACATTTCGCCGTCCCGCACAGTGAGGATCCCGAATACCCACGCTGGGAAGGAAACTGGAGTTCTGTTTTGGAACCCGGCGAATCAACACCGGCGCAGAGTTTGAAAGTCCGGGCAGCTTCCAGTCGGCCGGCAAGTCCGCGCCGTGGATAAACTCCACCATGGCCTGAATCTCATCCGACTCGTCCCCCAAGGTCAGCGGCGGGTCGATCTTGCCTTGGCCGTTGAGAGTCAATACCAAGCTCTCGAACTCGGGCGTCGCCGCGCCGCCCGAGGCGATACGGATCTTCTCATTGGCGAAACCGTGGGTATAGAGGCGGCGGTCGGCCCACGGGGTCAGCTCGAGGCAGGCCCCCGCGTCCCAGGTCCTGCCTAGGGCGCAGGGCCCAAAGCTCTCGCTCTCCTCCGTCTCCAGCGGCACCAGCCCCGCGTTGAGGCAGTAGTCGGCGAGCTGTCCGGGGTTGTCCGGGTCCTCGTCGGTGCAGCCTCCGCGGACCAGGTGACCGCGCCACGCGGGGACCTCGGTCCAGCTGCTCAGCGCGGTCTGAACCGCGACCATCTCCGACTCCGGATCGTCGGGGTCGGCGAGCTGGAAGTCGTTGGCCACCGTCGGCGTCCCACCCGGGACATCGAACTCGACCGCGTTGTCGACGATCTCGACCAGCGCAGCCGAGAGTTCCTCGTGGTTGCTGGCCAGCCACGCGCAGCCGTCGACCGGGTTCTCCGGATCCCGGCAGGTCTCCCAGCCGTAGTCGTTGGCCCCGGTACAGGGGGAGGCGTCGCTCTCTCCGCCCGCGGCGGAACAGGCGATCTCGTGGACCCGCTGCCGCTTGAGGGGATCCGCGACCACACCGTCGGAGAACGCGACCACATAGGATTTGACCCCGAGGATCTTCCGAATGCTGCGCAGCCGCTTGTAGAGCTTGGAGCCGCCTTGCTTCCACCACGGATCGGGCTGGCCGTCCGTAATGATGATCATGGTCACCGGACGGCAGACTTGGTCCTCCGCCAGCGCCATGAACGAGAGGTAGGAGGCGATGGTCGAGTGAGAGAAGGGCGCGTTGCTGTTGGCCAACACCGGCTTCGGCCCCGTGACCTTCCCGTCGCCATCGAGGGTCACCATCCACTCGACGACCCCCGCCGCGACCGCCAAAGGCGTGCCACCCGTGACGTCTGCTCCACCCGCAAACTGTTTGTCGGTGATGCCCTCGAACATGAGCTCGGCATCCGCCAGGGTCAGCGGACCCTTGTCGGCCGGCGCCACACCAAGGTCGTCGATGACCGCCTCGGAGTAAAAGGGTGCGTACAGAGTCGCCCCCACCAGCTGGTTGCGGCGGGTCACTCCGATTCGATGGATATTGTTGGTTTTCACCACGCAATTCCCATCGTCGTCGCACTCCTGGTGCGTCATGTTGTCGGCACTCTTCCCGCTATAGTACGAGTAGCCCGGGTTTCCATCGACGTAGGGCCAGTAGTAGAAATCGTGGCCGCAGACGTCGCTCGATTTCTCGGAATTGGTGTTCCCCCAATCCCCGTAGGTCCCCATAGCGATCGCATCCTGATTCACATCACCGCAATCGAGGTTGGCCCGCCGACCGACAAAACGCGGAAACCACTGGACCTTGCGGCCGTAGTTCACGTTGCTCTCGAAGCCGGACTTGTCCGAATACTGCGAGTACAGGGGAGTGTCGGGCAGCTCTGCAGCGCTGTTGTTGGGCAGCGAGAAGGCCCCCAGATTATCGTGACGAAGATAGGGGAAGGGGCGATTGTCGCCGCACAAGGTCCAGATGCCCTGGCCGTTGAAGGTGTTGCGGACAGCCTTCCAGACCGACGAGTAGGGTTGGTTCGAGGTCTCGATCCAGGTAAAGCGGACGTCCTCGTCACTATCGTTATCGTGACAGGGCATGGGCACCTCGACGCTCGTCGTCGGAGGCGTCGCAGTCCCGAAGGTCATGAGCGCAAACTCGGCCCGGTCTTTGTTGCCCTCGAAGATCGTGGTGATCACGTCACGCGCAGCGTTGACCCGACTTTGGAGGAGCCCCCCATTGGAGTTCTCGCAGTAGGTCCACCAACATTTTGTATCGGGGAAGGTCGCCCCGGGAATGTAGGTCTCGTCGAAGGCCATCGAGCCCGAGTTGTCGAGCACGAAGAGGATGCGCGGCGCGACCTCGCCGTAGCTCTGCCCCTGCACGATGTAGAACGGATTGAGGCGGGCCTCCGACTCTCCTGGGTGAACAAATACTGCGAGCGCCAGCAGACCGCCAGCGGCGACCTCCAACAGGGTCTTGAACCTGCGCCGGTTCCCGGGGGACGTCTCTCTTGTCTTGCTGTCCATCGTGTCTACTCCTGATACCCCAAGAAATTTTCGATACAGACGTCGGCCATGACGTTGTCATTATTGTGACCACCGCCATATCCGGCGTCCGGAGAGGCCATCGACCAGGCCTGTTTGTCCGTACCAGCGCCGAGAATATACTCCTGCTCGACCGCGACCGTCGTGTTGCGAACGGTCGCCATCGCCGTCAGCACGACTCGATTATCCGAGTCCGCCGTCCAGCTCCCCCCGTTGCCGCTGTCGATGGCATCGGCCGAGTTGTTGCGAATCCAGAGGCTGACTCGAGCCTCCGGGTCGGCGTTCTCGAGCAGGTCCCGCAGCGGAACCTGCACCCAGTCGATCTTGTTGCCGCCGGCGTCGGGGAGCCGCGCGAGCGCCCCTTGGCGCATGCAGGGGCGCCCCGCACAATCCGACTTTCCAGTGACCCAACGGTTCTTCTGTCCGGTCGCGGGCACGTCGGCCTGGCCGCCGCCCCCGGGAATGCAGTCCTCGAACACGGAGGTGCAGACGCTGGCGTCTCCACCCGGGTTGAAGCCCATGAGTGCCTCATTGATGACGACCTGAATGTCGCCACCTTGATTGACCGCGTCACGCAGCTGGGCGGCGCCGAGGTCGACGGTCGCCTGGGCGGCCATCATGGCACGCTCGCGGGCGACCAAGGCGTTCGCCTGGGTGACCTCTCGGTTCGAGCTGCGGACGACCAACACGGCGACCGTCATGAGCGACACCGTCAACAGGAGCACGCTGACCATGGTCGCGCCGAGCTGGTTGGCCCGTCGACCTCTGACTCGGGCCTGGAGCCCAATTTGTTCTGGAGTGTTCATACTCATCGTGTTTCCCTTGACTAGCGCAGCCCCTGGTGACGCCAGCGGCTGTTCCGAACCTGAAAGCGTTCCGTGAGGGTCCGGTACTCACGACCGACCGCGACCGCGGGCATGGTCGGCCTATCTTCAATCGCAACCAGCTCATTATAGAATGCGTCAGCGTCGACGTCAGCGCCACCCGCGGCCACGTCGGGTTTGGCCAGCAAGGTCACGCGCACGACCTGAGGACTCATGCGAAAGCTGGACCCTGGTTTGGTCTCCGAGGCGGGGCCGGCGGTCGCCCACTCGGTCGCGTTGCGCTGAGCTGTCCCCCATGAGACGCAATCGGGACCCCAGGTCTCTTCAGCGGCGTTCCCGAGCCATTCGTCGTTGCCTCGATCATCCGTCTCAGCACGTTCGTCGATCCGGCGATTGGCGAGGTTGGCCAACGGCCCATCGCCGGGGCCCTTTTCCTCATAGCCGAGGTCCGGAGCGGGGACCTCGTTCTCGACGACGGGGACCGCGTCTGAAGCCCATCCGTCGCAGCCCACGGCGATCTGCATGTCTTCGATCATGGGCCCGATCGCGACCCTGGGCGGCTGGGCGTCGACGCTCGGCAGGTAGAGGGTAGGCATGCGACACACCCCCCCCGTACAGCCGGGGTAGTTGTCGGCGGTCGCTATCTCTGGATCGCCGTCGCGCCAGCCGATGATGTCGGCGCGCACCAACATCGGTCGAGCGGGGGTCGCATAATCGATCTCGTAGCGAGACCAACGTGCACGCCCGAGCGGGACCAGCTCGACCCGGGTGAAGTTCGCCGGGTCCCAGTCGGCTCCGAACTCGTCACCGTTTTTGAGCCCGACCGCACCCGGGTTCGCGTCGCTGGGCACGGCCAAGTTTCCGAGCCCCAAGAGCTCCTCCAGACCCGCGTTGAACTGAGATTGGTCACCCACGGGGAGCCTCCAGCTGTTCCCACCTGCGCCCGCCTCGACCTCACCCGTGACCTGAACAAGCGCACATTGAGACTGTTGCTCGGGGACGTAAGAGGCCGTCGAGGGTACGGGGACCAGCAGCACGAAGCTGCCGGGCGCGAACAGCTGGCGCACGGCCTTGAGCTGCACCGCGTCGGCGTTGTCGAGCAGCGCGCTGGTGTCGAAGCCCAGCGTCGCGTTGGGGCCCGTGCCCCCGGGCATCACCTGGACCTCGAACAAACCCGAGCCGGGCACCGCATTCAGCTCGCCCCGGAACACGTCCAGGCTGTCGGCCGCGCTGGTCAGGGAGGCCGAAGTCCCGGCCGTCCCTGCCATGTCGTTCGCGCCGTCGCCTGGGCTGCTGCGCCAGTGGGCCTGGAGTCCATCGCGGAGCACCCAATAGGGCTCCTGGGTGATCTCGTCGAGGACCACGCCGGCGACGTTCCCGGCTTCCACCGCGCCCGGATTGATGAGCCGACCCTGGGCCGCCGACCACACCCGCACCTCGCTACAAGATCGACCAAAGCCGAGCCCGGCCATGCGTAGATCCGTGCCCAGGGAGTGCATCGACCCCTCGAGCGCCTGCTGGACGACGACCTGGCGATGATGGAGGTTCGCGGTGTCCTTTTGAATGGTCGCAAAGGCGAACACACCGACGAGCACGATGCTCGACACCAATGTAGCGACCATCAACTCGATGAGCGTGAAGCCCCCCTG
>CAYVJQ010000037.1:50548-52004 GCA_964451725.1 uncultured Nannocystaceae bacterium
ACCCCCCTGGCGAGCGAGGGTTTCTGTACCCCCCTGGCGAGCGAGGGTTTCTGTACCCCCCTGGCGAGCGAGGGTTTCTGTAGTTGTTGCGTTGACGCGCATAGTCTTGCTCTCAGGTTCAGCTCGAGGCGTCGTTCACCCGCACGGTCCGCAGCTGTACGCCCCGAACCCAAGGCAAGAAGTCTGCGGACGCCGGATCGAGGTTGCCCGGGACCAGATCGTCGACATCGATATCCGCGGGCGGCGGGAAGGCGGGGTTAGTGTAGTCGATCCACATCACGGTGACCTCGAGCTGAATCGCATCGGGGACACCGGCGGCGTTCTCGGGCCAACGATCGATCTCGCGTCCGACCCAATAGAAGTCGACCCTCAAACCCGGAGGGCGCTCCCCCGTGGCGTTGGGAACAGCCCCGTAATCACGCATGTCCCAGGTCCCGAGCTCGACGTCGGAGTAGGGCAGGAGCGGACCCTCGCCGCCCCCGAAGTCGAACTCGATGAGCTCCGCGAAGCTCGTGGCCATGAGTTCAGCCATCATCTCTTGAGCCAGGCGCTCCCCCCCACGGGTCTCCATGGACGCGCGCTGGGCCTCGATACCGCGGCTCTCCATGGCCACCAGGCCGACCACCGCGATGATGAACACCACCAGCGAGACCAAGACCTCGGCCATGGTGAAGCCGGCCTCGCCGCGTCGCTGAGCCGCCCGAACGCGGCGTTGTTTTTCTCGTATAGTCATGGCGCGCTGATCTCGTCGAACTTGCGGATGAGACCGCCGGGGAACATCTCGATAATCGAGTATTGTATCGATGCTGAGCTCCCGTCGCGAATGACCATCGTCATCCCCGCGTCGGGAGAGGGATCGTCGACCAGAGAGAAGCTGCCGTCGGGCTGGAAGATGATGTCCTGAATCCCGCCCAGGCAATCCTCCGGCAAGACCGCATCGTTGACCTCACTGGGTGCGGAGATCCCGAGCGCCATCCCCGTAATACAGGCCTGCTCGCCCAGCAATCCACCATCGATGTTTTCTCGATAGTTTCCCCACTCGAAGTTCTCCTGCTTGCTCTCTGGGTCGGTCACGAACACCTCGAGACGGTCACTTTGAATCTCGACCCGGACCGTGGTCTGCTCATCGATTGCGCGATTGCGTGCCTGAACGAGCGAACCGAGCAGGTCGTCCGTGAACCGGTAATAGGCTCCCTCCCACTGGTTGTTTCGGATACCGATGAAGGCCACGACTGAGACGATGGTCAGCACGGCGAGCACGATCATGAGCTCGATCAGCGTGAAACCTCGCATCTGCGCCGACCCGCGCTCAGCTACGAAATCATTGCACAGTGGAGGAATTACTTGCGCCCCGACAGTTTCGCGCCGATCGCTCGAATCCGCCCGCCGGCGATCGTAAATGGCTGGAATCATGACTGAATCCAACTTTTCACGCGCTGTCATGCCGAACCGGCGC
>CAYVJQ010000037.1:52104-56021 GCA_964451725.1 uncultured Nannocystaceae bacterium
GGCTGGAATCATGACTGAATCCAACTTTTCACGCGCTGTCATGCCGAACCGGCGCGCAGCTTTGTTCGTCCCTGGATCCACGTTTGGTCGAGGGTTGCAATGGCCGTGCCGCTACGTGTCGCCAACGCAGGTCATCGTGTGGTCCGATGGGCGATCAGCCGTCAGGGAGCTAACATTGTTGTCGGATTTCGTAATCTCCGGTACCGTGCGGCCGCATGAGCGTCCGCAAGAAGGCACAAGATCGCGCACAGGACGACAAGCGGGTCCTGTGGCACCTGCGCAAGATTCCCCTGCTCAGCGGCCTGTCCCCGACCCAACTCCAGGAGCTGATCGCTCAGGTCGAGCTCCGGGAGATTCCTCGACGTCAGGTCATCTACCTGCCCGGTGACCCCGGCGAGCAGGTCTATTTCATCAACGGTGGCCGGGTAAAGACCAGCAAGGTCACCCGCGACGGTAAGGAGCTGACCTTGGCGTACCGGGGCGCAGGTCAGATCTTCGGTGAGTTGGCGGTGATCGACGGTGCACCTCGCGAAGAGATGGCCGAGGCCATGAAAAACGCGATCATCACCGAGCTTCCGGTCGAGGTGTTCCGAGAGCTGCTCATGGCTGACACCCAGCTCTGCTTCGAGTTCATGAGCGAGATCGGCAAGCGCCGCCGCCAACTCGAGACCAAGCTCGAGCACCTCGTGTTCAAGGACGTCCAGGCCAAACTCGCCGCGCTCTTGCTGGAGCTCGCCCTCGAGTACGGGCAAGAGACCGAGGATGGGCTCCAGATCGGCCTCAAGATCACCCACCAAGAGATGGCCAACTTGATCGGCTCGACCCGCGAGACCATCTCGCTGACCCTCGCCCAGTTCAAGAAGAAGGGCCTGCTGAGTATGAACGGCAGGACCGTCGTGCTGCTCGACCAAGAGGGTCTTCGCGCGGTCACCTGACCCCGCCCGAGGACCCCCCGGCGCCGACGGGCTCGGACGTGGCGCCGACGGACTCCAAGCCGGCGCCGACGGACTCGAATAGCGATGTTGCACCTCCCCCTCGACGCGAGCGAGGGCGCGAGGGCGACACCACAAAATTGACCGCAGGCTGTCGCGCCTCGCGGAGGCAGCATCGACGTTTCGCCTCGTTTCACCGGCGTTGCGCCGAGTCGGGTCGTGGGCGATCCGAGCGCCGCGCGGGTCCGGGCAGCGGGACTCCCGCAGGCTGTCGAGGGCCCCAAATAACGCTACAGCTACGCCTGGAGCGACACACAGCCGGCCACCGCGATGCCCACAGGACCGCGCACCAAACCTGGCACGTCGCTTGTATCGGCACGCGTTCATGGTCTCATCCAGGACCCAGACATGACGGTATTTACCCCCTTCGCCTCGACCTTGGGCGGCATGATGGTCGGTGCCTCTGCCGCGTTGATGTTGGTCTTCAACGGCCGCATCGCCGGGATCAGCGGCATCGTCGGCCAGCTCCTCGAGGGCCGAGAGGGCCGATCCTGGCGCGCGAGCTTCGTGGTCGGGATGATCGTCGGCGGCATCGTGCTCCAGCTCGTGTACCCGAGCGCCCTCCCGGGTCTGGGCGAGACGCCGATCGCCCTCCCCCTGTTGATCGCGGCCGGACTCAGCGTCGGTATCGGGACCCGTCTCGGGGGCGGCTGTACGAGCGGCCACGGGATCTGTGGGCTCTCGCGCATGTCTCCGCGCTCGCTCGCAGCGACCGCGATATTCATGGGTGTCGCCGGAGTCACGACCTTCGTGCTGCGCCACGTTCTACAGGTGGGTGCATCATGAGCGTCGAGTCCACGACCCCGGGCGCAGCACCTGCACACGGTCGCCGACAGGTGGGCGTGGCCTTTGTTGCTGGCCTCTTGTTTGCCCTCGGACTCGGCATCGCGGGCATGACCGACCCCAACAAGGTCCTCGACTTCCTCGACGTCACCGGTGCCTGGAACCCGAGCTTGGGCTTTGTCATGGGGGGCGCCATCTTGGTCTACATGCCCGTCTACCGGGCCTTGAAAGCCAAGGCCAAACCCTTGATCGCAGCCCAGTTTCACTGGCCCAGCGCGATCGACATCGACGCTCGTCTGGTGATCGGCTCGAGTTTGTTTGGACTCGGCTGGGGGGCGGTGGGACTCTGTCCAGGGCCGGCGGTGGTCGCCGCGACGACCGGCTCGACACCAATATTGATCTTCTTTGCCGCCATGGCGGCGGGTATGTTGGCCCACCACGGCGTCCGCGAGGCACTCCGCGCCCGCCGGGAGGACTAGAGACGATGGCGCGCGGGACCAAGGCAGACACACACAGCAAGAAGGGCCGCCGCCTGAACACCGCGACCTTGCGCGGTGACCTGGTCGCCGGCCTGACCACCGCGGTGATGTTGATCCCGCAGGCCATGGCCTACGCCCTGCTCGCCGGCCTGCCCCCGATCGTCGGGCTCTACGCCGCGGTCGTTCCCCTGCTCGCCTACGCCCTGGTCGGGACCTCCCGGCAGCTCGCCGTGGGCCCCGTGGCCATGGATTCCCTGCTGACCGCCGCGACCGTGGGCGCGCTGGCCCAAGTCGGCAGCGACCACTACATCGAGATGGCCGCCCTGCTGGCGATCTTGGCCGGGCTGATTCAGATCGGCCTCGGCCTGGTCCGGGCCGGCTTCTTGATCAACTTCTTGTCTCGCCCGGTGACCGGGGGTTTCACCTCGGCCGCCGCGTTGATCATCGCGGCCAGCCAGGTCGGTCTGGTGTTGGGCCTCTCGCTCCCACGCCCGGGCGCCGTGTACGAGGTCCCGGGCGTGGTCTGGGCCCACCGCGCGCTGATCCACCTGCCCAGTGTGGCGCTCGCGGCCGCCTCGATCGGCGCGCTCATGGCCATGAAACGCTGGGCTCCAAAGTGGCCACGGGCCCTGGTCGTGGTCGTGGTCGGCGCCCTGATCGCGTGGCTCGGCGGCGCCGCGGCGGGGCTTCAGGTCGTCGGTGAGGTCCCCGGAGGGCTCCCGACGCCACGAATCCCGGACATGGATTTCGAGACCGTCTCCGCGCTCGGCACGGGTGCGCTGACGATCGCCTTTGTGGCCTTCATGGAGGCGATCAGCGTGTCGACGACCCTGACCAAGACGGGCGAGCCCCCGGTCGACGCCAACCGTGAGTTCATTGCGCTCGGGCTCGCCAACGTCGGCGCGGGTCTGTTCCGAGGCTACCCGGTCGCAGGTGGATTCTCGCGTACGGCCGTCAACGCCGACGCCGGCGCAAACAGCAAGCTCGCCGGGGTGATCACCGCCGCCGCGGTCGCCCTGACCTTGGCCGCGTTCACAGATCTGCTCGTCTACATCCCCAAGGCCACACTGGGGGCGATCATCATGACCGCCGTGCTCGGGCTCATCGATCTCGAGCAGCCGCGCCAACTGTGGAAGGTGCACCGCCTCGACCTCGGGGTGCTCTGCGCGACCTTCGTGGCGACCTTGGTGCTGGGCATTCAACAGGGCGTGGGCTTCGGCGTCGGACTCTCGCTGTTGATCCTCGTGCTCCGGACCACGCGCCCCCACACTGCCGTGCTCGGGCAGCTCCCAGACTCCACCGTGTACCGCAACATCGAACGCTTCCCCGAGGCGCGACAGATCCCCGGGGTGCTCATCGTCCGCCCCGACGCCCAGCTCTACTACGGCAACGTCAACTCCCTGCGCGAGCAACTCGCCAAGTTGGAAGTGGAGATGCCCGACCCGCTCCGGGTCTTGATCCTGGACGCGAGCGGGATCAACCAGCTCGACTCGTCGGGTGACATGGCCCTGCGTGAGCAACTCACGGCCTACCGAGCCCGGGGCGTGCGGATGGTGCTCAGCGGAGCCAAGGGGCCCGTGCGCGACATCCTCGAGCGCAGCGGACTGATGGCCGAGTTCGGCGCTGAGGGCCTGTCGAGGCAGGTCCACGACGTCGTCTCGGG
>CAYVJQ010000038.1:0-11107 GCA_964451725.1 uncultured Nannocystaceae bacterium
ACTTGCAGTACGCCCGGTACGGCGGCGTTTCAGCGCCTCGCCCTCGACGAAAAATCCAGCGCGAAGCCACGCGACGGGTTTCGCCACGGATTGCTGGCGATCGTACGAACGCTCGACTTCGTCACCCGACCTGCCCTGAGTCGCGTGAGTCACGCATTCTGTACAGCGGGCCACGGCCGGTAGACAAGCCGGCGACAGCCACCCATACTCCGCCCTTCCCATGGCACGCGTCACCGTCGAAGATTGCCTCGAGCAAGTCCCCAACCGCTTTGCGCTCACCATCCTTGCCTCTCGCCGGGCCCGAGATCTGAGTGAGGGCAAGGGCACCGCGCTAGTTGAGAGCGACAACAAGGTCGGCGTCGTCTCGCTACGTGAGATCGCCAAAGGCCTGGTCCGTTACACTGAGGACGTCGAAGGCACCATCCGCGACTTCATCGAGGAGCAGCGCGCCCATCTCATCGCAGCTTCCGGCACCGACGCGACCTTCATCGACGCCGCGTCCTTCGACGACGACGACGACGACGACGATGATGACGATGGCGACAGCGACAACAGCGACGACGTCAAGGAGCTGTCTGCCGACCCCGACCAGCTTCACGATGACGACGACGACGACGACGACGACGACGACGATCAGTCGAGCGATCCCGAGGGCACCACTGTGGTCGCAGACAGCGCTGGCAGTGACGATCTCGACGACGACGACCTCGACGACCTCGACGACGACACCGACGACGCCACTGATACCGACAGCACCGACAAGACCCCCGCCGACTCGTAGTCACGACTCGACGTCGAAGGACTCGAGCCGATCCTGGACCCGCGCCCGCTCGATATTTCAGGCGAGGACCCTGCTGGGGCTCGCCGCGATCCTGCTCAGCGTCGGCTGTGCTGATCGGGCTCCTCCCGCTCACTTTCCCCTCCCCCCCGCTCCCCAGCTCGCAAAACCCCTGCCGGCGGGAACGGCCGACGCGGAGCGGAAGCTCGAATCTATCTCGCCTGAACCGCCGGTGTCGCCCAAAGCTCCCAGAAAGGCTGAGGGTGGCTGACGAACTCCAGAGGATCTGGCGCCGGCTCACCTCGTCGATTCGGTGGTTCATTCCCGACGAGGTCCATGCCCTCGGTCCGGTCGAGGTCGCCCGTGCGCGGGCCCTGACACTGGCGACGCCGCTGGTCATGTTCGTGACCCTCGCGCCGCTCCTGTCACAATTGGTCGATGGCCAACCTTCGTCGGCCCCCCCCCTAATCACAGGCTTCGGCGCGCTGGCCTTCAGCCTCACGCCATTCCTGATCCGATGGACGAAATCACCGAGCGCTGCCGGCGGATGGATGCTGAGCTGCGCGCTGGCTGCGGCGATCTTCGCCGCCTACGCCCAGCATGGCCTCGACTCGGTGCTCATGATCTGGTTCTTGCTGATCCCGATGGTCGCCAGCTTCTTGCTCGGCGCCAGAGGAACAGCCCTGTTCACCTTGGCCTCCGGACTGGTCTTCACCCTGTTTTGGGTGATCTACGATCTTCCCCGTCCAGACTCGCTCGGGTTCACACAGGAGAGCCACGGCTTCCGCTGGCTCAACTTCATGCTCGCGCTGCTGACCGTCGGACTGATGGCCATCTTTTGGGAGCTGTCGGTCGAGCGGGGAGAGCGTGAGCGAAAGGCCCTCGAGCTCAAGATGCGTCAGAGCCAGCAGCTCGAGACCGTGGGCATGCTCGCAGGCGGAATCGCCCATGACTTCAACAACATCCTCGCCGCGATCATGGGCCACGCGAGCCTGCTCGAGCGCGACGTCGAGGACCCCCAAGGCCGCCGCCGCGTCCAGGCCATCGTCACGAGCTCCCAGCGCGCCGCGGGCCTCATCGAACAGATGCTCGCCTACGCGGGCCACTCCAAGACCCACACCGGTGCGATCGTCATCCCCGATCTCCTCCGAGACGTCACCGCGCTGCTGCAGCCGGGCCTCGACAGGAACACCAAGCTGCTCCTCGATCTCGATCCCGACACCCCCCAGATCACGGGCGACCCGATCCAGATTCAGCAGGTGATCATGAACCTGCTCACCAACGCCTCCGAGGCCCTCGAGGGCACCCGCGGCAGAGTCTGGATCAGCTGTCACCGCCTCGACTCGAAGAGCCGAAGCCGACGCAACAGCTACTTGGCCGACGCGCTCCCCGATCGCCCCATCGCCGTCATCGAGGTCCGCGACGAGGGCTGTGGCATCGATCCCGACCGCCTCGAGACCATCTTCGATCCCTTCTTCACCACCAAGCCCAGCGGCCACGGTCTGGGCTTGGCCGCAGTCATCGGGATCGTCCGCAGCCACCTCGGCGACATCGAGGTCGAGAGCGAACGAGGAGTCGGCACCCGCATTCGCGTGCTGCTGCCCTGCCCCGACGCCGACGTCCTCATCGACGCCCAGGCCGACTCCGCGGCCCCGCGGCCCCGCGTGCGCATGCCGAGCGCGAACGTCCACAGCTCTCCCAAGGTCATCAGCCCCAAGCTCGTCGATCGGCCACCCCCGCGGCGACTCCAGACACCGGGTCAACCCGGTCAACCCGGTCAACCCGGTCAACCCGGTCAACCCGGTCAGGGCCAGGTCCTCGTGGTCGACGACGAGCCCCTGATCCGAGAGCTCGTCGGTGAGATCGTCGAGCGCTGCGGACACAGAGTGCTGCTCGCCTGTGACGGCGACGAAGGCCTCGAGATCTTCCGTCGTCACTCGGGTGAGATCCAGCTGTTGATCCTCGATCGGACCATGCCCGGCCTCGATGGTCTCGAGTTGCTCGCTGAGATTCGCGCAGACGCGCCGGAGCTCCCGGTCATCCTGAGCAGCGGCTACGCCGAGGATGCTGCCTCGGAGCGCCTGCTGGAGCTCGGCGTCGACGCGGTGTTGCACAAGCCCTGGTCGCCCGCGGACCTCACCAACCTGGTCGATGAGCTCACAGGTGGCGCCGATCAGCGCGCGCGCGTCACGCAGACGGACTAGTGCGATTTTCCGCGGGCTGCTAGCGTTCGCCCGTGGGTTCCAGCGACAGCCGGAAGACCGACCTTGAGTTGTTCGACGCCTGGGCGCGTGGCGACGCGAACGCCGCCGCTGCTTTGTTCGAGCGCTACTTCGACACCATCGATCGTTTCTTCCGTAACAAGGTGATCGAGGGACACGAGGACCTCGTCCAACAGACCTTCGAAGCCTGCGTCGAAGGTCGAGACCGGTTCCGGCGCGATGCCAGCTTTCGGACCTACCTGTTCGCCATCGCCCACAACGTGCTGCGCGCGTTTTTTCGGTCACGCCAGCGCGACCGAGACCGCTTCGAATTCACGGAGATCAGCGCCTGCGATATCGCGCCGGGGCCGAGCACCATGTTTCGGGCCCGTCGGGAGCAGCAGCTCTTGCTCGAGTCCCTTCGTCGCATCCCCCTCGACTACCAGATCGTGCTCGAGCTCTACTATTGGGAGGAGCTGGCCGGCAGCGCGATCGCGCAGATTGTCGAACTCCCCGAGAACACGGTTCGCAGCCGGCTCCGCAAGGGGAAGGAGCTGCTTCAAAAACAGATGCGAGTGCTCGCCCGCAACCCGGACGAGCTCGAGCGAACCCTCGGGGACCTCGAGGCCTGGGTTCGCTCGATCCACACGGGCGGCGTGATGCCAGAGCTGGACTGAACACTGTGCCTGGATCGAGCCCGACTCGACCGGCCAGACCGAGAGCTCCACCCGGCCAACCCAGGCCCGGGCACCTCAGTTGCCGGTGCCGCCGCCGCCGCCTTGGCGTTTGATCTTGAAACTGCCCCCCCCGGTCAAGATGGAGCCATTTTGGGAGACCTTGTAGTCGAAGCCGTGAGTGGTCTCAGAGCCGACGGGTGGAACCAAGTACGTCCCGGTTCCGCCGTCGGTCCAGGTTACCGAATCCAAGATCCAGCCGGTGGGTGGCTCGATGGAGATCGACACTGCCCGGCCACAGAACTCATCGGTGAGGATATTCCCCTGGGGGTCTCCATCTGCGAGGTCGATCGCCCCCGTCGCAGTGATGATCGTGGTGAGGGAAGGCTCGGGATCATCGGTGAAGTTGTAGCTCACGGGATACCTAGCGGGTGAGATGGTGCGGGCTGATTGGTTCATAACAATCGGAGTACACGGGCGCGACTCAGCATGGATTCGTGCCCTTTCGTGGCTTGGAGTGCGTCAATCACATCATCCAAGAGTCGCCGTTGACGGTCCTGGTCGGCACCGAGAGCATTCAGCGCGACGGCGAGCTCAATGCGTACTGCTGCGGCGAGTTTAATATTACTACCATCAATGGGTGCATGAAGCAGCACCCGCTCGAGGGATTCAATCGCTAGTCCCGGCCGGCCCTGTGCATTTCGAACCCGACCTCGGCCCAAGCGCGAGCCCAGCGCGTCGAGAGAGTCAGAAAGTTTGGCGAGCTCAAATCCTCGCAGCGCTTCGTCGTAGCTCTTCAGAGCGTCGTCGTGGAGATGTTGCGCAAACAGCACGTCCCCTATCCGACCGTCGAAATAGGCGATGCGGGCGGCGGTCCCCGGCCCCTTTTCGGCGCGGTGAGCTCTCGCCGCACGCAGCGAAGACAGGGCAGCGTCGAGCTCCCCCTCGTCCGTCTGGACCGAGGCGAGCGCGTCGAGAGCCCAGTCTCGATCCGCGTGTGTCGGGCCCATGCCCGTCAAGACCGCCTCGATCTCCCGGTGGGCGACCTCGAGGTCTCCCTTCTCCATGGTCACGCCGGCGAGCGCGAGGCGACAGTGGACGAGCGAGGGATAACTCGACCCGAAGGTCCGCTCATATCCCTCACAGGCCGAGGAGAAGTGAGACTGAGCCGCCTCGAAGTCCCCCTCTTCCCACTCGAGCACGCCGAGGTCGAAGCAGGCGTCGAGGATGTCCGGGCGACCCCGCGACAAGTCGGAGATGGACTCGAAGCCGAGCGCCCGCTCGAGGTCGGCCCGGGCCTGGGGAACCTGACCCAAGAGCCCAAAGATCGACGCACGCCAGACCAGCCAGCTGCCCAGGTCGACGCCCTCCGCGATCCCCTCGGCCTCCTCGAGGCTGACCGCCCGGTTCATCGCCTCGAGCGCGGCCTCGGGGTCGCCGTCGTGCCGGATCATCGAAAGCGCTCGGGCGACCTCGGTCACCGCCCCGGCCCTCCCTGATCCACCGAGGGCCGCGACCGCGGCATCGGCCAGGTCGAAGACCATCGGCGAGCTGTGCACATCGACCGTGTCCGCCGACTCGAGCGCGATGTGTGGCCAACTCTGTGCAGCCAAGCGTGTGTGGTGGGTCTCCATAGCGACCGCGGCGGCCTTTGAGTAGGCGGCGAGCGCCGCTTCTCGGTCTCGACGGCGCATGGCGATGGCGCCCTCGAGCAGGGCGTGTTCCCCCACCAGAGGCCGATATCCAAGAACTTTCACCCGTCGCGAGACCCCCTGAGAGATGCCCTCGGCGACATCCATGCGGCCTGCATCCCGGGCCGCGAAGCCCCGGGCGAGCTCAGCGCGGAGTTCGGCGATAGTCTCGACCGCAGCGTCGTCCCTGGGTACGGGCAAGCTCGCGTCGAAGCGCTCGGCCGACTTGCACAGATCGATGTCCCCCAGGCTCGCCAAGGTTCCACGGGCGTTGACCACGACCCCGGCGTCGGCGGTGGTGAGTTGCTCGACCACGGCACGCAGCTCATCCGCTCGCTGATCCAGGCACCTCGACTGATGACCGGCCCCGACCGCGTCGACGCTGGCGTAGACCTGCTCGGCCTCACACAGGGTGTGGCGGGCCGCGCTCAGGTGTTCGCCGTAGGTGTCCAGGGCGATGGTCGCCCGGGTCGCGGCCGTGGCGGCACCCGCGAGCTCCGTGGCCTCGAAGGCCGCCCTGAGTTGCGCATGTTGCTCCGACCCCCAGATCTCTGCGCTCACGTCCCCAGAGTCCGCGCACAACACCGGCAGCTCAGGGCGGGAAGTCGGCAGCGCCAGGGCCATTCCGACCAAGGCCAAGACTCCCACGGCCCCGCCGGCCCGACGCCAGGAGCGAGCCCGGTCGCGGGCCAACTCGGCGAGCAGGACGTCCATCGACGGCCAGCGCTTGGCAGGATTGGGCGAGAGCCCACGCATGACTGCCCGGCGCAGCCAGGCGGGGATCCCCGAACCGACCCCAGGAACGATGAAGTCGCCCTCTGCGACCCGGACCGCGTACTCGGCCCGGGCCTCGGCCCGGTAGGGACGCCGCCCGAACAGGGCCTCGTAGAGCACCACACAAAACGAAAACTGGTCGCTCAGGGCGGTCACCGCGTTGCCGAGGTGCTGCTCGGGAGCCATGTAGGCCGGTGTTCCCATGACCGCACCGCTCATGGTCAGCACGCGATCGAAGGCGCTGCTCACGCCTATCGAGTCGGCCGACCGGTGGCGGCTCGAGTCCCCGCTCGCCGTGACGGTCTGCTCGAGCGTCTCGGCGACCTCTGGAAACCGGCCCGAATCGAGCTGCTCGACCGCACGCGCGAGCCCAAAGTCGAGCACTCGAGCCCGGCAGTCGACCCCGACCAAGATGTTCGCTGGTTTGAAGTCACGGTGGACCAAGCCCGCCTGGTGGGCCGCGCTCAGCCCTCGGCCCGCCTGCGCGACCATCTCCAAGGTCTCCCGCCAACCGTGGTCTCTCGCCAGCCAACGATCGAGGGTCTCGCCGTCGACGAACTCCATGGCCACATAGTCGTGCTCGCGCCAGCGGCCGACGCCGTGCACCTGGACCACATTGGGATGGGAGAGGCGGGCGAGGGCCTGGGCCTCTCGGAGCATGCGCGCCCGGCCCTGGTCGTCGTCGCCGAGCTCGGCCCGCAACACCTTGATCGCAATCTTGCGGTCGAGCTGCTCGTCGTAGGCGGCATAGACGATCCCCATACCCCCCTGCCCCAGCTTGCGAAGCACGGCGTAGCGATCGATGTAGACCGGGGCCACCGACAGCTCCGGGCCCCCCGGCTCGGTGGCGAACTCCTCTTGGTCGCGGGTCTCGGATCCCCCCGTACGCTGCTCGAGACCACGCAGCAGCCGCGCCTTGATGACCTGTTTCATCAACCGATCGCTCTGTTCGACACCGAAGAGCCTCGACTTGAGGTCTCCCGAGTCGCCCTCCGACCGCTCCAAATCCCGCCTGCTTCCGTCCACGCCGACTACGTTAGTGTCGGCTGCGCTCCAATCCGTCATAAAATTTTTGAGGTCCCGAGCAGCGGCCAGACAGGGGACCTCAGATGAGTCTAGCAGCCCACAGCACCCCCTCAGGAGGCCGCACTCTCCCCATCGACGCTCCCACGCTCCCAGCGCCACATCGGCCCAACCAGACCCACAATCGGGTTCGGGGCTGGATCCCGCCGCCGACCCGCGGTAGCCACCCTCTGTGCCCCGGATCGTCGAAGAGCACCGCGGCGAAGCGGGCAGCAACCGGCGCTATGTCGTCGAGCTCGACGACGGTGCGACCGTCGAGGCCGTGCTCTATCGCGGCGACTCCCTGTGTGTGTCCTCGCAGGTCGGCTGCGCGGTCGCCTGCCCATTTTGTGCCTCGGGAGCCAAGGGCCTCGACCGCGGTCTGCGCTGTGACGAGTTGATCGACCAAGTCGAGCTCGTCCAGGCCGCCGCCGATACCCGGGTCGCACGGATCACCGTGTCGGGGGTCGGTGAACCGCTGCACAACCACAGGGAGGTCAGCGAGTTTGTCTACTGGTGTCGCGCGCGCGCGACACCGGCCAGCCTCACGACCTCGGGCGGCCCCCTCCAGCGACTGCGGGAGTGGCTCGACCCCGACGGACCGCCCCACAACGGCATCAGCTTCTCCATCCACGCCGGCCGCGAGCACACCCGGGCCGCCGCCGTCCCCAACGGTCCCGCCCTCGGCCCCCTGTTCGAGGTCCTCGCCGACACCCTGCCGCGCATGTCGAGCTCGCGCCGGCGCAAGCTCGCGCTCGCCTATCTGCTGCTCGCCGACGTCAACGACACCGACGACGAGATCGACGCGTTCTTGGAGCGCGTCTTGCCGCTGGGACTGAAGGTTCACCTCTACCGCTACAACCCGGTGCCGACCTCGACCCAGCGCCAACTCGGCGAAGGTCGCTACAACGACGTCTTCGAGCGCATGCGTGCGGCCGGCCTCCACGTCAGGCGCAGCTCCCAGGCGCGCATCGAGGACAACGGGGGCTGCGGCACACTCGTGGCGCTACGTCGAGATCGCAGCGCGAACAGCCAATCGCGCCGCGACCGATAACAAGCTGCCGTCGAGGGTCTGCTCTCGACCACGCCCGGGTTACCTTCCGGGCAACCGTGCCCCCTCTCGCCGCCATCGCGCGCCAGTTCGCGCGCCTGCTCGCGCCTGGGGCTGCGGCCACGCTCGGTCTGCTGTCCGGGTCTGCGATCTGGGCTGCGCCCCCGAGCGACGCCACACCGGTCGGCCCGAGCGAGGTCAGCGAGGCCGCCTCGACCCACGATCGCCGCGGTCTCCGGGTCCCCGCCAAGCGCATCGACACCACCGAACTGAATATCGATGGCCGCATCGACGAGGCGGCCTGGACGACCCTGCCCGCGCTCCCCGAGTTGATCCAGCAGGCCCCCGACTTTGGGACCCCGGCGACCCATGCCACCGAAGTTCGAGTCGGCTACGGCGACGACGGTATCTACGTCGCGTTCATCTGCGACGAGCCCCACGGCAAGGTCATCGCACCGTTTTTTCAGCGTGATCAACTCGTCCCCTCCGACCTCGTGGCCATCGAGATCGACTCCAACGGCGACGACACCAACGGCTACGTGTTCGGGGTGACCCCCTCCGGCGCGATCTTCGACGGCCAGCTGTTCCGCGATACGAACGAGGAGCTGCTCTGGGACGGCGTTTTTCAGGCCGCGGCCGTCAAGGGCGAACAAGGCTGGAGCGCGGAGATCTTCATCCCCTGGACCACCCTGCGCTTCGAGCGACAGGCCACCAACACCATCGGCATCAACGTCCTGCGGGTGATCAACGATCAACAGGAGACCGCGCGCCTGAGCTTCGCCCCCCAGGGCGTCCCGGCCCGGGTCTCCGAGGGCATCGATTGGTTCGGGGTCACGGACATCGCCGGCGGCCTCAGCCTCGAGATCCAGCCCTACGTCTCGGGGCGCTTCGCCCTCCAGCGACCGACCTCGAGCCTCGATCAGTCCTGGCGGGGCCTGCCCAACGCGGGCTTCGATCTCAAATATGGGATCACCGGTGACCTGACCTTGGACCTGGCCGTCAACCCGGACTTCGGGCAGGCCGAGGTCGACGCGGCGGTCCTCAACCTGGGCCCCTTCGAGGTGTTCTTCCCGGAGAAGCGCCGCTTCTTCCTCGAGTCCAAAGAAGTCTTCGAGACCCCTTTCCCCCTGTTCTACTCCCGTCGAGTCGGCGCTTCACCGCTCCCTGGCGATGCCCAGACCCATGAGCGGGTGGTGTTCGGGGAGCCAGAGGAGGCCGAGCTGACCGGTCTCGATCCCTCGACCCGCGTGCTCGGTTCGACCCGCCTCACCGGCCAGATCGCGCCTGGATGGATCATCGGTGTGCTCTCGGCGATCACGGGGCCGACCTGGGGCCGAGAGCGCTTCACCGACGGCCGGGAGCAGGTTCTCGCCGTCGATCCTCTCTCGGCCTGGTCCGTGGTCCGACTTCGACGCCACTTCGATCCCCAAACCTGGGTCGGTGGGATCGTCACCAACGTCGCGCGGGCGGGCGACGCCCCAGAGGCCGTGACCGGCGGCGTCGACTACAACATCAACGTCCGCAAGCGCTGGACCCACGGCGCCCAGGTCATCGCCACCCACGATGGCGAGCGCTCGGGCATGGGCGGCAACACCTCGCTGGTGCGCTCGGGCAAGCGCACCCGCTGGGCCCTCGAGGGCGAGTTTTTGACCCCCGAGGCCAACTTCTCGGATCTCGGGTTCATGACCTCCAACAACTACGCGGGCGGGTCGACCAGCGTCCGCCTGTTCAACGCTCGCCCGGTCGGCCCGATCCGCTACATGTCCGCGCAGCTCAACGTCGACGTCGCCGCGAGCTTCTCCGGCCAGCTCACGCAGAAGCGAGCGAACACCAACTGGACCCTCGAGACCCTGAAGCTGTGGCAGTTCTCGGCATTTGCGGGCGGGCACCTGCCCCAGCTCGACCTGTTCGAGACCCGTGGCAACATCCCCTACGAGGTGCCCCTGCACTGGTGGACCGGCACAAGGATCTCCAGCCCTCGCAACAAACGGGTCTCGGCTAGCATCGGAGGCAACTACGGAGAGCAGGCTGGGCGCCCCGGCCCCGACCTGTTCCTGGACCTCGGCCTGCGGCCCATCGATCGGCTCCAGATCAGCTTGGGTGGGGCCTGGCACGGCAGTTTTGGGCGCCCGCGCTGGGTCGCCGAGCGCGAGTTCGACGAGACCCCGATCTTCGCGCGGGCGACCTTGCTGACCACCGACATCAACCTACGAGGGACCTTGGCGATCACCCCCCGCCTGTCCCTGACCAGCTACAACCAACTGCTGTACTCGACCGCACACCACGCCCAGTTCTTCGAGCTCGCCGCGCCCGACCAGCTGGTCCCGATCGCCCGTGACCCCTGGTACGGCGACGTCGACCGCGGGTTCACGACCTTGATCAGCAACTCGATCCTGCGCTGGGAGTACCTCCCGGGGAGCTTCCTGTTCGTCGCCTATACCCACCGCACCGCGCTGACCGAGTCCGATGGCCTGGTCCGCAACCTCCCCATTCGCGGACTCACCAACCTCGGGGCCGACGCCGCCCAACACGAGGATGTCCTGTTCATGAAGCTCGGCTACCTGTTCGGAGCCTGAGCCTCGGTCGGGACAGCGCTCAGCCCGCCGTCCGCGAACGCAGCTCGAGCCGCCGAAGTCCACGCCAGGGTCCAAACTCGGCACAATCACGACTTTCTCGTCCCGCCCCTGATCGAAACGTCGCGGCCTCGGTACCTCCAAGATAGCCACCGCTTGGAAGCCCTCCGATGAACCGCCTACACCGCCTCGCCACCATCTCCTCGCTGATCATCCTCGTGGCCACAGGCGGGCTGTGGCTGGGCGCGCAACACCTCGACAGCACAGGCCTGAGCGCCCCTTTCTGCGGCGACCACTCTGAAC
>CAYVJQ010000038.1:11207-21885 GCA_964451725.1 uncultured Nannocystaceae bacterium
TGGTCGCTCCTGGCACTCCCTGGTTGTCACCGAACCCGAGACCCACATGAAACGCAGCGTCCAACTCGCCTCCATCCTCGCCGGAACCGCCCTCGCCCTTGCAGCTCCCCTGCTCGTGCCCAGTGTCGCGCAGGCCTGCGGCGGAAACTTTTGTGACGTTTCGGGCCCAGCCAACACGCCTGTCATGCCGGTCGACCAGACCGGGGAAAATATCGCGTTTCACATCGGTGACGGCTACGTCGAGGCCCATATCCAGATCCAGATCGATCCCGACAGCGGCGCGGAGAGCTTCGCCTGGTTGATCCCGGTCAGCGCCGTCCCCGAGTTCGAGGTCGGATCCCAACTCATGTTCGACGCCCTGCTCGCGGGCAGCGTGCCCAGCTACGGGATGACCACGACCACCGACTTTTGCGGCGAAGAAGACGAGATAGGAGAGGGCGAGTCTGGCGGACCCCTGGACTCGGGTGGATCGGAAGACGGATGGGGTGATGAAGGCGGCGACGAGGGCGGCCAAGACGAGATCGACGTCGTGTTCCAGGGCAGCGTGGGGACCTTCGATCTCGCGGTCCTCGACGGCGACTCGGTCGCGAGCATCATGCAGTGGCTCGGCGACAACGGCTATCAGCAAGACCCCAACGCCGAGCCCATCTTGGCCCAGTATCTCGAGGAGGGCTTCCTGTTCGCGGCCATGAAACTCTCGGCCGACACCGGGCTCTCCGACATCCACCCGATCGTCATCCGCTACCCGGGCACGGAGGCCTGTCTCCCGCTCAGGCTCACGGCCATCGCCGCTGCGGAGAACATGGACATCCGCACCTTTTTCCTTCAAGAAGCTCGGACTGTGCCGGTGAACTACCGGCACGTGCAGGTCAACCCGCTCAAGCTCGACTGGCTCGACTCGGCCGCCAACTACAGGGAAGTCATCACCATGGCAGTGGACGCCGGCGGGGCCGACGGCAACGCCTTCGTCACCGAGTACGCCGGATCGACCGCGGTCATCGACACCTCTGCGGTGTTCAGCAAGTTCTGGGACGCAGACCTGTTCGTCGGTTATGTGGACAGCCCCGTGGAGGTCGTACACATACTCGACGTGCAGGGGCTGATGAGTTGCCACCCCGAGCAAAGCGCCGAGTGCAACTACAACCATCCCCTGGTCGAGGGCATCCTCGACCAGTTCATCCCCGTCCCCGTCGACGTCGACGCGGTCGACTTCTACGCCTGCCTCGAGTGCTACGTCGAGGACATCGATCTCGAGAGCTGGGACGCCGCGGCCTTCTCCGCCATGCTCGACGAGCGCGTGGTCCAGCCGGGGCTCGCGGCCTCCACCTTGATCCGGGACAACGCCTACCTGACACGCATGTACACCACCATCTCGGCGGCCGAGATGGGAGAAGACCCCATGTTCCGGGTCAACGACACGCTCCCCGATGTCCCCGCCACGCGGGTCGCCCAGCAGACCAACCACTGCGACGGCTCGGCGACGGTCACCCTCCCCGACGGTCGGGAGGTCCTGTTCCCCGAGCAGATCGACATGACCTGGCCCGAGTTCGACGAACAGATGCCGTGGGAGGAGGAGGTCGATCAGGAGAACATGGCGAAGAACGCCCCCCTCATCAGCCTCGTCGACAATACGGAGGCCATCGACGCCATGCTCAAAAACCACAACAACTCGGCGCGCAGGAAGATCCCCGGTCTGCCCAGCGGTGGCTGTTCGTGCTCCATGGACCCCGAGGACCGTCCCCCTGGGGGCGCCCTGTTCGGACTCCTGGCCCTCGGTCTCTTCGGCCTGGTCCGACGCCGCGGCCAAGCCTGACCCGGCGAAACACCATCGGGCCCAATCCCCAAACCCAATCCCCAAAACCCAAACAAACGAGCCCGTCGGTCTACACCGGCGGGCTCGTCTTGAATCGGCCGTCAGCCATCAGTTTGGCAGGGCTAAAAGCGAATCTCGGCGCTCGCTCCACCACCGCCACCGCGGAGCATCATCGGGCCCAGGCCGGTCAGGGTCGGGCCCTGAAGCGACGCGCTCGCGCCCCCGCTCTTCTTCTTTTTGATGGCGTGCACGGCGATCAACGCGATACCCGTGATCAACAGCGCTCCGCCGACCCCGAGGCCCACGTAGCCGATCGCGTTCCAGCGCTTCACGTCGGCCTCGAGGTCCGGGGGGCACCCGCCCGAACCGCTGCAAGAGTAGTCACCCGCCGGGTAACCCGTGGTCGTCGCCGGCGAGGCGAGGGTCTCGAGTTCACCCACACGCGACGAGCTGATCCCCAGGCCGGCCGCCCCGAGACCGACACCGCCGGCACCGACGACAGCCAGCGCGATGCCGCCGATGAGCAGGCCGTTGCCACCCTTTTTTTTGTCTGTGTCCGTGGACGTGGTGTCTCCCGAGTCGAAGGGGTTCTCCTCCGACATCGGGTTCTCCGGCTCGGGTTCCGGCTCGGGCTCCGGCTCCGGTGCCCGACAGCCCCGCTCTTCGATCTCAGCCAGGATCCCCTCTGCCTCGGCCCGCTTCTCATCGAACTTCGCGTCTTCGGCGTAGGTGATGAAGTGGGTCAGGTACTCGTAGGCCTTGTCGCAGTCGTCGGCTCGAAACGCGGCCACGCCGACCTTGTGCGCGAAGCCGTGTTTGCTCGGCACCAAGTAGTACGCCTGCTCGTAGAGGGGCACGGCCGCGACCCAGTTGTCATCGGCTGCGAGGCCCTCGGCCGCGATGTACAGACCCTTGGCCTGTTCCATCTTCTCTTCGTCGCTCATCTCCTCGGCCGGAGCCGCGGCGCGAAGCTCGGCGCCTGCACGGTCGATGGATGGACCCACGAGTACACCGGGGTTAGCCGCTGCCGCCATCGAGGGCGCCAGGGTGAGGCTCGAGATCATCGTGACCGCGGTGGTCAGTGCGAGTGGAACGCTCAGATATCGCATCGCTGCTGTGTCCGTGGTCAGGGCGACGACGCCGCTGGACCCCGACGCAGGCTAACACGCCCCGCCCTCGTCTCGCGCCCCACAAAAATCGCAGCTGTTCGGATTTGGTGCGGCGAGACTCCCAAACCCAAGCGCGACGTCTGGCTTGGGAGCTGGGCCTGCTCCGCGATAGACTCAGCGGTGGCTCCCCGACCCACCGACCCCGCAGACCTCCTGGCCGAGGTCGACGCGCGCCTCACAGCGGCCATGCCCGACCCGGCGTGCGAACTCGACCATAGCGACCCGTGGGAGCTCCTGGTGGTCACGATCTTGAGCGCACAGGCCAAGGACGCGGTGATCAACGAGATCCGGCCGGCCCTGTTCGCGCGCTGGCCCGACCCGGCCGCGCTCGCCGATGCGCCCCTCGACGAGCTCGAGATCGTCATCAAGCGCAGCGGCTACTTCCGCAAGAAGGCCAAGGCGATCCAGGCGTGCGCAGCCGCCCTCGTCGCCGACCACGAGGGCCGGGTCCCACAGACCCACGAGGCCCTCACCGCCCTCCCAGGCGCTTCCCACAAGACCGCGAACTTGGTGCTGGGGGTCGCCTTTGGGGTCGCCAGTGGGATCGTCGTCGACACCCACGTCGCTCGGGTCAGCGCGCGCCTGGGCCTGGTCCCGGCCGGAAAACGACCGCCCGCGATCGAGGCCCAGCTCTGTGCACTCGCCCCTCGTGACACGTGGATCGCCCTGAGCCACCGCCTTATCCTCCACGGTCGCCACCTGTGCACGGCCATCGCTCCCGCCTGTCCGGTGTGCCCCCTCCACGAGCTGTGCCCCTCGAGCGAGGCCGCTCCAGAGGGTGCGTGGACCGAGCGAGCGGCCGACGAGGGCGCGCTCGTGGCCGTCCGCGGTGACCGGGAGCGCGCGGGCGGGTCGGTCGACGGTGGGGCCCAGCGGTCCCCACCTCGAGCACCGGCCCCGAGCGAGATCGCGCAGCTCGAGTTCCATACGCTCGAAGGCCCGACCCGCTCGCAGGAGGGGGAGGACGAGGAGGACGACTTTTGAGCCGCCGGTCAGGACCCCCTCTCGACTCCCGAATTCTGCCTGCGATGGCCCTCGCCCTCGCCCTCGCCTGGACACCGGCCGCGGTCGGCGGACCCCCAGAGTCTCCCGCCCCGGACACCGCCCCCGAGATGGCCCCCGAGTGGACGCTCGCCGACGCCGTGAGCCTCACCCCTGGCGCGACCTGCCTCCACACGGAGACCCTGGTCGAGGGGATCCGGAGCTGGCGCGACGACGATGCCCTCGCCCAGCGGGTCACGGTCGTCGTCCACGGCGACACCGACGATCCCCGCCGGGTCGGCTTCGATGTCCACGTCGACACCCACATCGCCGTTCACCGAGACTTCGAGCGCGCCCCCGAGCGCTGCGCGGACCTTCACGCGGTCCTCGCCCTCGCCATCGCCATCGCCCTCGACGACACGCTGGCCACCGAGCTGGGGATCGTTCCACCACCTTCCCCCGTACCCGTGGAGGTCGACACACCTCCTCCAATCGAGGCCGGTGAGGGTGACCTGCCCGACTTCGAGGATCCCCGGCCACCAGAGCGTCGCGCTCGCCCACGCATGGGCCTGAGCGCGGTGGCTGGGCTCTATGCGGGAGTCGCCCCGCGCCTCAGCGCCGGCGGAGCACTGAGCTTCGATGTCTGGCCCACAGATCACCTGGACATTCGGATCGGTGTCTCGACCACCCACCTCCCCGGCTACCCGCTCGGCGCGGGCACCGTGGCCACCTCTATCGCCACTGGCCGCTTCGATCTGTGTTGGGGCACGGCCCCGCTCGCGGTCCGCCTTCGGCTCTGCGCGGGTTTCGCTGGCGGGGCCTCCGTGTCCCAGGGTCGGGGCTACAGCAGCAATTTCAGGCGCGCCCTCCCGTGGTTCGCCGGGATCGTCGGTGTCGACGTGCTCGTGCACCTGGTCGGACCCCTGGGTCTCGAAATCAGGATCGAGGGCGTGGTCCCCACCCTCCGCACCGAGCTCGAGGTCGACAGTGAAGCAGGCGCCAACATCGACACGGTGCGATTCCCCCCGATCGGTCTGGTCGTCTCGGTGGGTCCCCGGATCAACTTTTGATCGACCTGCGTTTGCCGGATCGCGCGCTCCGCACAAGGCGCCACCCAAGCGAAAATGGAAAATGAAGGATCGGTGGGCTGAGCCCATACACTCAGTTGGATGTCCGCGCCCGGCCAGGCCCAGCACCACGACGCGGCCGCGCTCTTTCGGGCGCACGCCGCCTTTGTGGCCAACTTTCTCCACCGCTTGGGTTCCCAGCCGGCGGAGGTCGACGACCTCGTCCAAGAGGTCTTCCTGGTCGCCCATCGGCGCGGTGGCTTCATCGAAGACGGGCGTGCCCGTCCGACCACCTGGCTCGCCGAGATCGCCATTCGTGTGGCCTCGGTGGCCCGCCGGAGCAAGCGGCGCTCCCGCGAGCAGCCCGACCAGGACCGGGTCATCGATGCCCACAGTCGCGAAGTCGACCCGTCTCGCGCCGCAGAGACCACAGAGGCCCTCGATCGCGTCCAGCACGCCCTCGACAGCCTCGAGCCCGAGCGCCGCGCGATCTTTGTGCTGTTCGAGCTTCAGGGTGAGCCCTGCTCGGCGATCGCCGCCTCATTCGAGATCCCCATCGGCACCGTGTACTCGCGCCTGCACAAGGCCCGCAAACAGTTCAAAGAGGCGCACGCTCGCCTCCAAAACAGGGGCGCCCGCGCCCGCCGCCCCTCCCAGTCCCAGACCGCGGTGATGACATGAACCACCTCTCTCAAGAGCCCACGCGCCTGCTCGCGGACGCGAGCGTCGATCCCCTGTTGCGCCACGACCTCGAGCTGGCCAGCACCCACGCGGCCGTCTCCTATCCCGTCGACGCTGGCCTCACCCGTTTTCAAGCCGCCACCTCCGGCGCGGTGACCGTTCCGCGTGGTGGGTCCGTGTCTGGGCCGCGGACCCTGGGCTGGTTCACCGGTGCGGCCGCCCTCGTCGGGGTGGCCGTGCTGCTGTGGTGGGCGAGCGGCGACGACTCGAACACCACGGCGCAGGCCCACACCACCGACGAGCACAGGGCCGAACTCAGCGCCCTACACACACCTAAAACGAGCGACTCCGGATCCGCCATTCCCGAACCGGAGGACGCGCCTGGGACCGATGCCCTCCCTGGGACCGATGCCCTCCCTGGGACCGACACCCTCGCGGAGGGCCCGGGCGAGACCGACACCCTCGCATCGGCGCCTCCGCTCGTCGCGCAGAACAGAGATCCGCGACCCTCCAAGCCCAAGCCCGCTCCTGCGCCGAGCGCCGCCGACGAGGCCCGCCAGCTCAACGCCGCCCGCAAGGCCCTAGCCACCGATCCCGCCGAGGCCCTGGCCCTCACCAAACAGGCGGAGCGCCTGTTTCCCAAGGGCGCCATGATCCAGGAGCGACGCGGGTACGCGATCTTGGCCCTGGTTGGCCTCGGCCGCAGCGACGAAGCCCAAACCAAGGCCGACGCCTACCTCGAGCGCTGGCCCAACGGCCCTCTCTCTCGGCGCGTCCGCGAAGCCCTCGAGCCCTGAACGGCTCCAGGCGAGGGGTCGAGGGCTTTCACCGCGGGCTGTTAGGCTCGTCGTCCGTGTTCCTCCGCCGCGCTAGCGAGCCTCCGGGGCCCCTCACTTGGAGCCCCGAACCGCTCGCGCTCAGCCTCACCGCGCTCTTCTCCCTGTCCTCGATCTGCTCGCTGACCGGCTGTCGCTACAGCGCGCTCATCGGCGTGGACGCCCTCGACGATGACTTTGGAAGCGACGGGAGCGACTCCGACGAGGGCGACCTGCCCTCCCTCGACATCCCCGACGCGACCTGCGAGCCCCCAGTCCCGGTCAGCTGCGACACCGAGAGTGACGATCCCCTCCAGACGATAGGCCTGGACTGCCTCGGGGGCACCCCCGCGTCGGGGGCGATCGCGGGACCGCCGGGAAGCTCCATCTCGCACGAGGGCACCCTGGGTCCCTACGCCCCCCGAGAGGGCGAAAAATTCCTCATTCTGTCCACTGGTCGGGCCGCTGAATTGGCCCTCTCCCAAGAGCAGCTCGGCTCCCTGGGCTGCCAGGACCCCTCCGTCTGTCCGACTACGAACTTCGGTGTCGGACCGAGCGAACTCCCCGCACCGATCACCGTCCTCCCCGTCGACGATGTCCTGACCTGTGTCGACGACCCCTCCCTGATCGGGATGGGCGACTGCTCCAACACCTTGTTCGAGCAGTGGTCGGCCTGCGGGATCGGCTGCGAGGTCTGGGACTACACGGAGCTGCGCATCGGTTTGACCGTGCCCGAGACCACCCGAGGCCTGGCCTTCGACTTCGCCTTCCTCTCCGTCGAGTGGCCCGACTTCGACGACGGCGGCTTCAACGACATGTTCGTGGCCTGGCTCGAGTCCGAAACCTGGACCGGCAACATCTCCTTCGACGCCGTCGGCAACCCGATCACGGTCAACGCCGGGTTCACGGACTACGTCGCCGACGAGCTCGACGGCTTCGCCATGGAGGGCCACGCGGGCACGCGATGGCTGACCACGGACGTCGGCCTGCACCCAGGCGAGACCATCGAGCTGGTGCTCGCGGTCTTCGATCTCAGCGACGGCGACTACGATTCCGTCGTGCTGCTCGACGGGTTCCGGTGGACCTGCAGCGGCACCCCGCCCACGACCCTGCCGATCCCCTGAGGGCCGATCCCCTGAGGCCCGATCCCCTGAGGGCCGATCCCCTGAGGCCCGATCCCCTGAGGGAGGTCGCACAAAAAGAAAAGGCTCAACCCTCGAGGGTTGAGCCTGGACCCATCGGAAGTGATGGGCGAAAACAAAACGGAACTCAGTCCTTTTTGTCGTCCTCTTCACACTTCTCAAGCTCCTCGAAGGAGGAGGCAGCCATGACGCACTTGGCTTGCTTCTTGTACTCGATGGCGCCCTGCATCTCTTTCTCTTTCTCGGCCTCTTTGACGCAGGTGTCCTTGATCTCTTTGATGTCGTCGTCGGACATGTCTACTTGGTCGCCGAGCTCCTTTTTCATCAGGTCGACGACGTGTTGGCAAACATCCTCAGGCGCGGGAGCGCAAGCGGCGAGCATGGGGGCGAGGGCAACAAGGGCGAGAAGGGAACGAAACTTGTTCATGGTCGGGATCCTCAGTCGGTCGGTGGGGGTGGAGTAAATCCGCTGCGGAGTCTATCGGTGCACGTTCTCAAATCCAAGCCCCTCCGCGCTATTGGGAGCATTTTTTTCGGTGAGTTGGGGTTCGGGCGAAAAATGAACATTTCGGCGAGCTTGCAAATCCCCGCTAAAAGCCCCACACAGACCCTTGTACGGGGTTTGAGCACCACCGCCCCCAAACTCAGCCGCAGCTTCTTCCATGCCTCGCGAAACGCCCAGGGAATCCACATTCGTGGGCTCCCCTACATCAGGAGGGCTGGGAGATCGTTCATGTGCCCCAATTCGGCCCATCAGTGTCGCCCCGATGATGGACCGGAGTGATCGCCATTTCCGGCGACTCATGCGGCTGATCAGCCGGTACACCCTGCTCTACACCGAGATGGTCACCTGTCCAGCGGTCCTCCACGGGGATCGTGACCGGGTGCTGGGCTTCCATACCGACGAACATCCTCTGGCCCTCCAGCTCGGCGGGGACGACCCTGCACAGCTCGTCGCCTGCGCCCGCATCGCGGTCGCTCGGGGCTACGACGAGATCAACCTCAACATCGGCTGCCCCTCGGACCGCGTCCAGAGCGGCCATTTTGGGGCCTGCCTCATGCGCGAACCCCAGCGTGTCGCCGACTGTGTCGCGGCCCTGCGCGGCGCCGTCTCGGTGCCGATCACGGTCAAGCATCGCATCGGCGTCGACGAGTTCGACCGCTACGAGGACATGTTCGAGTTCGTCCGCATCGTCGCCGACGCGGGCGCCCACCGATTCACAGTCCACGCGCGCAAAGCATGGCTCGCCGGCCTCTCCCCAAAACAAAACCGCAACGTGCCCCCGCTGCGCTACGCCGACGTCCACCGCCTCAAGCGGGAGCGCCCGGATCTGTGCATCGAGATCAACGGGGGCCTGCGGACCCTCGACGCCGCGGCCGAGCAGCTCCAGTGGGTCGACGCAGTCATGATCGGGCGCGCCGCGTGGGACGACCCATGGATCTTCGCCGAGGTCGACGCGCGCTTCTTCCCCGAGCGGGCTTCCACTGAATCGGCGCCCTCCCGCGGCGCCGTGATCGAGGCCTACCTCGAACATGTGAACGCCCACCTCGGCGGCTACCGAGATGCCCAGGGCAAGCAGCGCGGGCCCAGCCCGACCACCCTCCTGCGCCCGCTCATGAACCTGTTCACGGGTCGCCCAGGGACCAAAGCCTGGAAGCGGGCCGTCAGCGCGAAATGCCAGGACCCGAGGGGACTCGAGCACCTTCCTGCACTCGCCGACACCATCGACGCGCGCGCCGACGAGCTCGCGCCATCGACCTGAATCCTGCGACGACAGCGACCGATCCCGCCGCCGCCCTCAGTTGTGCTCGCGCAGCGCTCGCTGCATCTCGCGGTTCTGCTCCCGCTCTTTGATCGCAGCCCGCTTGTCGTGGTGTTTTTTACCGCGCGCCAGGCCGATGAGCAGCTTGAGCCGCCGCGCCCGGACGTAGACCGCCAAGGGCACGATCGTCAGACCTTGGACCTTCGTGGCGCCGTACCAGCGGTCGAGCTCGCGCCGATGGAGCAGCAGCTTCCGCGACCGCAGCGGCGCATGGTTGCGCGCGTGGGCCTGGGGGAACTCCCCGATGTGGGCCTGCATCAAAAACAGTTCGCCGCGACGAAACTGGCAGAAGGCCTCTTTGATGCTGATCTTCCGGTCGCGGATCGACTTGACCTCGCTGCCCACCAAAACCATCCCTGCCTCCATCTCCTCGAGGATCAGATAGTCGTGGTGCGCTTTGCGGTTCTCCGCGAGCAGCTCGTCTCCGAGCTTGCGTTTCTTTTTCTTCCTCCGCGCCAAGGCACCGAAACCTATTCAAGCTCGGCCCGAACGTCACCTGACAATAAATAACCGAGTATTTTCATATACTTGAGACTAGTCACGGCCCGCTCCGAAGCACTGGGGCGGACCGTGACAGCAAAAGCAGGCGGAGGTCTGCCGCCCGCTCTGGTCCTTCACTCAAGCATCGCGGGCGATCGCGTAGCTCTTCGAGAGCTCCGGGTCGCGCGCGATCTCGTAGATCAGGGCCTCGAAGGAATTCCGGTCGAGGCCCGCCTCCGCGAGAATCGAGTCGGCCTCACCCGGGTCGGCAGCGATCGCGTTGGCCACGGTCACGGCCTGCTCGACCTTCGGATCGAGATCGGACATCGCCTCGTCCGCGCCCGGCTCCACAGCACCGGCTTCACCTTCTTCGACCTCGGCTCCCTCGGCTCCGGCTCCCGCTCCCGCCTCCGCCGTCGCCTGAGCCTTGTCGTCCTTCTTCGCGGCTTGTTTGTCGTCCGCACCGCTTTCGCAAGCGACGAGGCTCAGGGAGAGGCTCGCAAACAACCCGATCATTGTGGTCTTGATGAACATGCGCATGGTCGCCTCCCTCACTTGATCTTCCCGGGGCCCTGCTTGCCCGCGCCCTTTTTGACCGGCTTGTTCTTGCCGTGAGGACCGTTGGGACCGCCCGGGTTGTGCTTGTCCTTGTGCGCCTCGTGTTTGTCCTTGTGCGCCTCGTCTTTGTCCTTGTGCGCCTCGTCTTT
>CAYVJQ010000038.1:21985-30896 GCA_964451725.1 uncultured Nannocystaceae bacterium
GCGCCTCGTGTTTGTCCTTGTGCGCCTCGTCTTTGTCCTTGTGCGCCTCGTCTTTGTCCTTGTGCGCCTCGTCTTTATCCTTGTGTGCCTCGTGTTTGTTCTTGTGCGCCTCGTGCTGGTCCTTGTGCGCCTCGTGTTTGTTCTTGGCTTTCTTGGCAGCCTTGAACTCGGCCTTGGCCTCGGCGTGGCGCTTCTCGACCTCGAGGAGTAGGGCGGCGTGGCGTTCTTTGCCCGTCAGCTCCAACTCGCGCCCATCTTCGCGGAGCTTTTTGCGGAGCGCGTGCAGCTTCTCGCGTCGCTTCGCCCGTTTTTTTCCCCACGCAGCGATCTTGGCGTCGAGTTCGGCCTTCTCCTCCTCACTCATCTCCGCGATCTCGGCTTTCCGATCGCGGATCTTCTGGGCCAACTCCTGACCACGGAGACCAGAGGCGACCTCCCGCCGGACCCAGAGCCCGAAGGCCTTGCGCTTGCCCTTGGCCTTGACCTGCTTCGTCTCCTCGCTGACGGCCTCGGTCATATCGCCTGCCGAGACCCCGGCCTCCTCGGCCGCCGCCAGAGCCTCGTCGAGCTCGGCCTCGTCGATGCCCTCTTCCCGGGCCTCGTCCACGACCAAGGGAAGGTCGATCACCATCAAGATGTCGTCTGCGAGGGCCTCCTCCTCGCTCGGTTCCTCGGTCTCGGCCCCTTCCTCTGGCGGCGCCGCACGGGCAGGGAGCGCCACCACAGCCAGGGGAAGGGTCATCAACAGGGCCTTGAGAATCGTGCTTTTCATCGGGGGGATACCTCCACGGGAGGACCGTACCTCAAGTCCACTCTCGAAGCGTTGGTTTCCCTTAAACCGAGGGCCCTCCGCCACCGAGAACGACCGTTCTCTCCGCCGAGCAGCAGCCCGTTTCGATTCTCCGGAATTTTTTTCTTGACACTCTCTCGACCCACGCTATTTCCTCTCTCGTCGCCAAGCGACGTTGTTGGAAGGGCCCTCCGGGCCGCGAGCATTGAGCTCGTCCGATGGTAGGACGTTGGAAAGATAGGTAGAATTGCCATGTTTCGCTTTGTGACTCACACGCCGGTCTACATTCGCGTCGACGCTCGCAGCGCACTGATTATGTTCAGCAGCGCGCGCTCGCTTCGAGCGAAGATGGTCGCCCGACCAAGCTCTGATCGACCCCCGATCAAAGCTTGATCGAGTCCGGGTCGAGTCCAGGACACAGGCGACAACCGGCCCGTATTTCAACGGTCAGACTATCCGCCTGATAAGCGGGAGACGCTGGTTCAACTCCAGCCGGGCCGATCGAGTCACAGGCAGCTCTCGCAAACTGCCTCTTCCCGGGGTGTGGGGCTGCTCGACTGCCCGACTGCCCCGGACGGGGGCCCCACACTCAGATTCCTAGCTCATTGGGTAGAGCGACGCTTTCACACGGCGTAGGTGCCCGGTTCGAACCCGGGGGAGTCTATCGCTACACACTGGGGTGGCCGAGCGGCGAGGCAGCGGGATCATAATCCGCCTCACGCAGGTTCGAATCCTGTCCCCAGTAACGTGCCTGCGGGCACACACGTCGCGCGCCCCGAGTGGGCTGCGCGCGGCGAACCCTCGAAAGGAGCAAACCACTATGGACTGGCGACACCTTTAGTCCCCCCCCCCTCGCCGAGGCGAGGTCGGCCGCTTCGGCGGCCGTATTTCCCGCAGAAGCTGAATGGGATCAAGCACTCGGTTGAAGCCCGAGAGAAGGCGGTTCGAGTCCGCCCTGCGGGACTCGTCGACTCTGACGGAGTCGATGTCGATAGAAAGTACAATTATGTTTCGGTTTGGGATACGCGTTCACGAATGGTTTGATATACCGCTCACCGGATCACCTTGAATCGGTGGGCTCCGGGCTTGTAGCTCAGTTGGTCAGAGCCCTCTGTGCCAACAAGGGTGAGACAGCAGCAGCCTCATAATTTAGTGTAGGGCGAGCACGACCCGACCACGACCGAAAGCGACACCACGCTCTGGGATGCGCAGCAGATCGGACCGAGCATCGCCGCGGGAAACCCAGCACGTGCCGGAGAGGGCCTCGAGCCCCCTCTCAACACGATCGAGTTCACCACACGCACGGCAACGCGCCTCAGCGGACGCCCACGCTCGTGGGCCTCGAACCGCCGAAACACATGTGCCAGCACCTCGCGGGTCTCGACCGACACCACGTCCGGTTCGTGACCAGGTCCAGGCAGCTCCCACGGCACGCCCGCGGACCGACAGCCTCGCTGTAGTCCTGGCGCTGATTGCAGTGCAGGGTGGAACCCCCACGCTGGTCTGCGAGCACCACCGGGCGCGCCGGTGGTTCTTGGGCGGAGGCGGCATTTCGGTCGTCCTCGATACGCACGAGCTCGGGCTGGCGAGCTCCCTCGACGCGAAGGTCATCGATGCCCTCGTCGAGCCCCCGCTCGACCAACACCTTCCCATGAGCAAGATAGCCGCCTTCCTCCAGCGGGCCGAGGCCTCGTGGACCCCGTTCGCGGTCATCGACGGGGACGACCTCAAGGGCCTGTACCGACCGTCTCATGTGCGGTCCGTTGACTCGACCGCACGACGAAGGCTCGGTGAACCGGGCGATCGCACCAGAGGCACAGGCCCTCCCTGCGGTGCTCCGCCTGGCGCTCGGCGAAGTACTCCGCCTGGTCGCGGCTCACCGGTCAGAATGGCTAGATGGACCTCCGGGTCTCAGCGTCCCGGGCTTCCCAGCCAGCGATCGACCTGGCGTTCCTCCAGGCGAAGCGGTCGATGGGGAGGCGTCGGCGCGGGCCTCCCGACTGCGGATACGGCTGGATCGCGTGGCTGGGCGGGGTCTCGCGGCAGGTGCTCCGCACCACGGTCTCTGCGGCGTCTCGTGCCCCGTTGGACGCCAGCGACCCGGTGAGGGTGGTCGCGTGGGCGCTCCGCCGCCGGGGGCACCCCGAGCTCGCCGACAAGGTCCTCGGGGACCTCGACGGGTAGCGACTCACCCCCTGCCGCACTTCCGGCGAGCCCTGCCCTGCTGGCGACTCCGGTCACCTTGCACCCGGACCCGGACAACGACAGCGAGCTCGCCGTCGAAGTCGACGTGGGCCTGGACGTCGAGGCCCAGGGCCTTCGATCGCCAGCGCCACTCCGAGGTCTCCCCAGACTCGGCGTCTAAGCCAGACGGCACCCCCAGCAGCCATCAGGAGTTCGGTGAGCTCTCGGCGGGCGGCCTCTACATCGAGCCCGCGCCCCATCCCCACGGTGGCGAGGGCCTCGAGGTAGGCCTCGGCCGTGCCCTGGGGGGACGTAGACGTTGCCCTCGTCGTAGAGGATCCGGCACTGCGGGGCGTCGTCGGGCGTCGTCGGTCCCACTGTCGCAGCTCGAGGGCGTTCGATCCCCCCGGAAATTCCAAAATCCCGCGCCAGGACTGGCACGGGACTCGAGAAGCTTCGCGGCGGAGTGGGGTGGACCGGCGAACCGGCGAACCGGCCCGGGATTACTCCAATGGGGCCGCCCCGAAGCCTGTTCACGCTTGACCACCGGGCCGGATGGCGCGACTCTACGCATTCTCCAAACGCACTTCGAGTGACGCCAGTCGCACCTTCCTACGCTTCAGACGACGCCGAACCCGGTCGTCAGTTCCCTTGTAGACCTCAACTGCAACAGCAGCGATGATCTTTACGGCGACGTCCATGATTGGCTCATAAAGCCCGAGGTCAACCTTCTCGTCGATGTAGTCCACTACGGCTTCCGCTAGCTCATCAATGTCGATGGTTCCATCGTCATTCAAGTCAGCTTCGTCGAGACCCAGCCGGCCGGCCTCTTTAGCCTTCTCCACCCATTCCTTGAAGGTCCCCCGAAGAGCTTCGTCTGGGTTGGACTCAAGCAACTCCAGCCTATTATTGAGTTGATCGATATCCTTCTGAACTTCGCGAATCTTCTTTCTTAGGAGAGCTTTGCTTGCCATATCTTAGTTACTATCATTAACAGGAACGCATAAGAGCTGAAGCCTCCGAATAGGCCATAATATTGTCCGCAGGTTTTGCGTTTCCAATCCGGCCCAAGCGCTGGCTAGGCGTCGTCAACGAGGTAGCGGGCCCTCGTCTCCTGCCATGCATCCTTGTTGAAGAGCAGCTCGGGCTCGAGCACCTCGGGGTCGTCGTCGGCCGCCCAGCGCCGGAGCACGGTGACGACGTCCTCGAGCTGAACGCTGTCGTCGCTGACCGTAGAGGCCGGGACGCAGCCGAGAAGGCCCCTGGCGAGCTCGACGAGGACGGAAGCGGTCGGGGGCTCGAGCTCGTGCTCATGAGAGATGGACCCCCCACCAGGGCCTGAGTGCTCTACACGGAGGGGGGCGAGCTTGCCTACGCGCTGCTCGAGCATCTTCACGTAGGGCGCTCGGCCGGCGAGCTTCACCGTGGTGACGTGGGTCGTGGACCCGTCCTTGGCGTAGATGTCTTCGTGCCGGACCTCCCGGACGAGGATGGCCTCGTGGGGCTCGAGGTCGTTCGAGTCCAGCACCTCGATGGATGTCTGGGTCCACGACATCACTCGGCGAGGGTCGTGGTGGGCGATGGAGGCGATGATTTGGAGGTTGGCCGCGGCCAGCTCCTCGGCGTCGAGCCTGCCGAGCTCGACCTGGGCGGCGTGCTCCCGCACCGCAACACCTTCCGGGGAGGCGGCGAACACCGACGCGGCGTTGGCGTCGAGTTCTGCAAGGTGGGCGGCGATCGTGGGGTTGTGCAGGCACTTCGAGGACTGGTGAGAGAGCCTCTTGCGACGCTGGGCGTCCTCTGGAAAGGGCGAGCGCTCGCTACCGCCCTGGTACCCGGACCGCCACACGCACTCCCACGCGGCTCGAGGGGGGTCGGTTGCCCGGTCGGGGTGACCGGCGAAAAGCTCCACAAAACGCCGCTGCTTAGGGCACAGAAGGTCGAGGTTGACCGATTTCGACCCAGGTTGCCCAGTTTTGGCCACGATTGGTCAACCATCGGCCAACTCCACACCAAGCCCCAACTCCGAGGGCTCGGACCCCGCCAGTTCGCGTTCGTCCCCGGCGAGCCACCGTCTCACCTGCTATCCCCAAGCAATACGATACCTCATGCTGAAGGATTTCGGTGTGAGTGGAACCAGATCCTTGAGCTCTGCCCGGCTGATCTCGGAGCGGCCCGACACCGGTTTCGAGCGTCAGCACGAGACCATCGAAGAAGCCTTTGGTGCGGACGTCAGGCACTGTGCCCCCCCCTTTAGATAGTGCCTATTCGCCTCGACAAACTCAGCCTCAGCTCCTTGAAAGTCGACTTCCGTGAGCAGGTGTAGGGATTCGATGATGTTCGATTGATGACCAAGCTCCGAATCGCGTCGAGGTGTGTCCGCACGATGGTTGCGTCGACGATCGAGCCTTCTTTGTCTTGAAACAATTGCAGATGCTCTGTGGTTCAGAACGTTCATCAATCGTCTCCATTAGTAGCGATGCACACAGAAAAGTCATAGGTGACATCCATGCATGGCGAGGATTGCAGGTTTTCGTGATGGATGACGTACTGCTGGCAACTCAATTCGGAGACGCAAATCAGCATAGCATCGGCTGCATCGTTGCACCCCTTCTTCTCCCAAAGCCAGTCGTTTGGAGAGCTACAACTGCTGACGCATTGCTCTTCGGAAGGCGACGCAGGACTCGGGTCGCAATCGAAGACCTGGGCGCAGTGCTTTTTGCATGTCTCCTCATAGTTGCGGACTTCATCCGCCTGCCGGTCTCCGCAACCTGTCGTAAACGATGCCGCCAGCAGCATCGGCATGAGCATCCAAGTTGCTCTTGCCAGAAAGGGCATCATGCTGCAAACGTACAGGTGAGCAGCTCTCCCGGCAAGAGAGACATCTTTCGCGTATGGGGGGGGCCACCGGCTGGTCCTCTCGCACGCTTCTATAGTGGGCCATCTCACGAACTGAACTGAGACTCTAATCCGCGCCGCGACCCCTACGGACGCGGCGCCCACCGCCACTTGGTCGCGCGCCGCAACTTGTCGTCGCCCCACTCGCCCAGGACGAGCTCGCCGGACCGGGCCGCTTGGGCTCGCTCGCCGCCCAGGACGAGCTCGCCGGACCGGGCCGCTTGGGCTCGCTCGCCGCCCCGGAGGTTCTCGAACACGCCAGCGAGGTTGTCGGCGACCTACTTGTGCCAGCCGTGGAAGACGCTGAGTTGGAGGTCGTACTCGTCGCACAGGTCCGAGACGGGGACCTCGTCGACCATGTGACGGCGGACGATGGTGTTTTTTTGCTCAGGGTTGAAGCGACGGCGTTTCTTAGTGGTCTTGCGGGACATGGGGACTCCTGATGTTGGCGATGGTGGAGTCCGATTTCAACTGGAGCAGGACAGGTTGATGCATACCCAATGCACAAACGGGTGCCAATATCGGCACCCAGCTTGCCGAGCAGATGCTGACACTATGCTCACAACTCGCCGGTCGAGGCTTCGCCCCCCTCGAGGCCCTGTCACACACCGCCGCGCCCCGACCTGCACGCCCGCCTCTGTTAGAATCCCCGCGATGGCGCAGATTCAACTCATCGTCGGCCCGGTCGGCGCAGGGAAGTCGACCTTCGGGCTCCAGCTGTCCCACGATCACGCGGCCGTGCGCCTGACCCTCGACGATTGGATGACCCGGCTGTTCAGCCCGGATCGCCCGGCGGAGGGGGTCATGGACTGGTATGTGGAGCGCTGCGAGCGATGTGTCGACCAAATTTGGCGGGTCGCCGCGAGCTTGATCGCCGCGAACACAAACGTAGTCCTAGAGATCGGTCTGATTCGCAGGCACGAGCGCGAGCGGACCTACTGGCGCGCCGAGACCGAGAACATCGACTTGGTCGTACACGTGGTCGACGCTCCTCGGGCGCTGCGCCGAGAACGGGTCCTGGCCCGCAACAGTGAGCGAGGCGAGACCTTCTCCATGACCGTGCCCGAGCCCATCTTCGAGCTCGCCAGCGACATGTGGGAGCCGGTCGCAGACGCGGAGTGCAACGGTCGCGACGTACACTTCGTATCCGCTGCCCAAGGACTGAAGCCGACAGAGACACCGTGACGCAGACAGAGCTGTTCACCGATACGCCGTCGCCCACCGCCTGGACGCGGATCGAGGCCCCTGGGGCGGAGCTGTGGATACGGCGAGGGCTGTACTCGGCCGAAGATGCGGACGCGCTGATGGGGACGTTGATCGAGGCGGTGCCCTGGCGCCGCGATTCGATTCGTGTTTTTGGCGAGCGGCACCCGATTCCACGCCTGCACCAGTGGTACGCGGACGGCGACCGCCCCTACACCTGGTCGGGCCTGGAGATGCGCCCCCTGCCCTGGCATCCACTCCTCGCTCGGATCCGGGGAGCGGTCGAGACCGCGACCGGCAGGCGTTTCGACTCGCTGTTGATCAACTACTACCGAGACGGAGACGACACAGTGGGCTGGCACGCCGACGACGAACCCGGGCTCGGAGCGATGATCGCCAGCCTCAGCCTCGGCGCAGAGCGAGATTTTTTGCTCCGCCCTCGAGCGGAGTCCAAGGGGTCCCTGTCCCTATCCCTCAGCACCGGGAGCCTGCTGATCATGGCCGGTGAGACCCAGGCCAACTGGCAGCACTCGCTCCCGCGGCGAAGACGGATCCGGCGCCCACGGCTCAATCTGAGTTTCCGAAGCTTCTGTCGAGACCGGGAACATCCGGCGCCCCGGGCTGACTGAGCTCCAGTGCGACGACGCTCTGCGCCCCCCATCCCTCCGATTGGCGAGACCAACCTCTTGCCGGTCATGAACATCATGTTCTTGCTGATCCCGGCGCTGCTCTTGGCCATGGAGGTCGCCAGCATGGCCGCTGTAACGGTCACGCCCCCCCAGACCTCTGGTCCGAGGGCGAGCGCCGAGACTGGAGACTCCGAGCTCGAACTCGACCTTCGAGTCTCCATTCGGTCGGACGGCTTTGTGGTTCAAAGTGGCAGCCGGCGAGATCGGGGCACCGGAGGCGAGGACCAGGCCCGAGACCTTCCAACCCTCCCGTTGCTCGGTCCGAGCCCGTCCTCGAACAGCAACTATGACTACGACGGCCTCGAAGCGAAGGCCGCCGTGCTCATCGATCGTCACCCCGAAGAGACCCGGGTGAGGATCAGCGCCGAGGCTGACGTCCCCATGCAGGTCTTGGTGAGCACCATGGACGCGCTGCGAGGGAGCGACTGTCGAATGGCCGAGATCGCCACGGGGAGCCGACGACCCGAGCGCTGTCTCTTCTATGAATCTGTCGTCGAGTCGGGTTGGGTATTTTGAACCACAGAGGATCTGCGCGAAGCGCGATGTGACGCCCCGCTCCGAGCGCAATGTGAAGACAGCGCGGAGCGCTCTCGCCCAGCGATCTTGGAGGTCCAAAATCACCACCTCAACTGGCATCAAAGCTTGATCTAAAGACCAAAAGCCCCTGTTCATGACCCAGCCCCATCTGCATGATGGGCCCGTGGCCGAAGCCCATCCGACTCTCGACGGGTTCCATTTCCTCGAGCAGACAAACCACATGCGAGTGTTCCAGAATGTGGAACGCCGCGTGCTGCTGGCGGAGCGGAGACTCGGCGCTCCCATGCCCGCGGAGGAGGTCGGACCCGCCCACCACGCGCTCACCCAGTGCGGCTCCCACACAGCGGGCTGGGGCGTCATGATCGACACCCGTCCGATCTCGAGCAACAACGATCCCCGCTTCGAGGCGGCGATCAACAATACGACCGACGACCTCTTCTCCCATTTTGCGGGCATCGTGGTGCTCGTTCGTTCGACCTTCGGCAGGCTGCACGCGACTCGGCTCACCCCTCCCGGGCAACGCCTGATCGTCACGGTCTCCCCGGAGGCCGGCCTCAAATTTCTCGCGGCCCTCCATGCCGCCGACTCTTCGGCCGACTCTTCGGCCGAC
>CAYVJQ010000038.1:30996-35866 GCA_964451725.1 uncultured Nannocystaceae bacterium
GCCGACTCTTCGGCCGACTCTTCGGCCGACGACATGTGTGGAGAGGCGATGAGCTCGGTGGGGGTCGAACCCACGACTGACGGGTTAAAAATCCGTCGCTCTACCGACTGAGCTACGAGCCCGAGGAACGACGACTCTCACCGGCTCACGATCCAAGACCGGAGCACTCGGGCGAGATCGCCGCTTGGAACGGCGATCTATTTGAAGGCGCGTCGCCAGGTGAATCTGGGACCGTGAACTCAAACGGGTCGTCGCTCCGGCAGCCCGCGGCTGAACCCTCTTGGGGCCGGCACGGGCTGCTAGGGTTTTCGCAACCGGAGTTCAACGAGGTTCATCGACTGTCATCCAAGGGCCGAGCCTATGGGCTCGGCCACCATCCCGCAGACGGTGACATGCCACAGTCGGGTGCGCACGTATTTAGATGTCGGCCGAGCCCGGCCTGCGCAAACCTACCAGCCAGTCAGCCAGCGAGGCTGTGACCTGAACGACACGCTCGAGACCTCGCGTTTCCCCCCTGAGGTTTTTCTTCATCGCCGCCAACCCAAGCGCGAGGTCATCGGCTAGGGAAGGACGGTGTCCCCCTCCGCTCCCACGCTCGCCCCCAACGGCTGGACCCGCGCCCTCCTGCGCGGCTTCAAGGCTGGAGAGCGCCCGGCCCTGACCGAGGTCTACCGGGACCACGCGAGTGGGGTCGGCCTGCTGCTGCGCCATGGCTTCAGCTTCGAGAGTAGCGGCCGCCGCCATCGCTTCGTGGGCTACCAGTCGGCCTTCGAGCTCCAAGACCTGCTCCACGAGACCTTCCGGCGGGCCTTCGAGCCGAGCGCGCGGATGGCCTACGACGGCATCCGTCCCTACGCTCCCTACGTCAAGACCATCGCCCGCAACCTGGTGTTGCGCAGCTTCCGAGCGCGCGAGGTCCTGTTTCCTATGGACGAGTCCGGAGCGGCCGTGGGTGGGCTCTCGGGTCCCTCTTTCTCCGCCCCCATCGACCTCGGGCCGTCCCCCGAGCGCGAGGTTCACGATCGTCAGGTCGCCGAGCTGGTCGCGGGCTTCCTGCGCTCCCTCGACACCGAAGACCGCCGACTCGTGGAGCTGCGCTTTGTGAGCGGTCTGTCCCAGCGTGACGTGGCGGTCGAACTGGGGGTGGGTCGCCAACGCCTGCGGACCCGCGAGCAGCGGGTCCGGGCGCGGCTGCTGACCTACCTGCGCGACCACGGCGAGACGGCTCTGGTCGAAGGTGTGATCACCGGCCTGAGCCTGCCCCTGCTGCTGCTGGAAGGGCTGCGCGTGATCGCCGAGGTGAGTCGATGAGCCGCGCACCGACCAAGCTCGGCCGGCTGGTCGAGCGTGAGTTGCGGGTCGGTCTGAGCCCCGGTCGCCGAGCTGCGCTGATCGAACGTCTGCGTGGAAAACCCGAGGAGCGCGCGCTCTGGGAGCGCAACGCGGCGGCTTTTCGGATCCTCGAGCAGGCCCCGGTCGCGAGCGTGGAGATCGAGCAGGTCGAGCGTTGGCTGTTCGAGGATCTGGCCGCCGCCGGGTCGCTCGCCGAGGCGAGCCCCCAGAGCGGGCGGGCCTGGTGGCAGAGCGGGCGGGCCTGGTGGCAGAGCGGGCGAGCCTGGTGGCGGACCCCCCTGGTCGCAGGGCTCGCCTCTGTGCTGGTCGCCGCCGCGGCCCTGGCAGTGATCGTGACTGGCCCCGAGGGCTCGCTCGAGGGCCTGCGTGCCGGAGCCGAACTCCGGGCAGATGTCGAAGACGGGGAGCTCCGCGCCCGGGGCCAGCTGCGCTGGTCGCGGCCCCTGGCCATCGATCTGGCCTGCGGAATCCCGGCGCGCCCGGTCGGTGGCGCGACGGGTGGAGACTGTGGACTCGGCGAGGTCCTCGGGTTCTCGGCGCGCCTCGACGCTGTACCGGCGAACTCCGACGGGCCCCCGCTCCGGACCACACACTTGAGCCTGTTCGGTATCGATGCCCAGGGCGCCCTGCGCTACTACGCGCCGACCCCCGAGCCGGCCCGGGCCCTGCCCCTGGCGAGCGGAGCCGGGGCGAGCTGGCGCGCGCTCCCGATCTCGGTTCGCCTGGGCGTCAACCACAGTGCGGGCGAGCTGCGGGTGTTCGCCATCGCCACCCCGATAGAACCGAAGCTCGACGACATTCAGCGCTGGGCCGCGAGCTTGCGCGTCCAGGCCCCCGCGGGCGTCGACAGCCCCCCCTGGCACCTCCGCCTGAGTCCCGACGCGCTCGGCCCAGACATCTGTGGAGGCACCCCGGCCTCCGGCTCTTGCGCCAGCGCAGAGACCACCCTCGACCTCCTGCCCTGAGGACCAGCATGAACACCAATCCCCAGTCTCCCACCCGAATCCTGTCGACCCTCGCGGGCCTGCTCGCTGCGGTATCGGCTCCCAACGTCGCCGAGGCAGGGCGGCCCCAGGGACCCGCCCTGCCGCTCACGATGACCGCTTCCGAGGTCGAGGGGCCCGCCCAGTTTGCCCTGATCATCGGGAGCAACGAGACCTCCAGCGAGGGCCAACACCCGCTCCGATTCGCCGACGACGACGCCGCCCGGGTCGCCGAGTTGTGGCTCGAGGCCGGTGCTCGGGTCGAGCTGCTCACGGTCTTCGACCAGACCAGCCAGGCCCGCTTCCCCGATCTGGTCAAGCGTGCCCACCAGCCCACCAAGGCTCAGCTCGACGCGGCCTGGGAGCGGCTGCGCGGCGCGATGGACGAGGCCGCCGACACCGGCCGGGGGGTCGAGCTGACGATCTACTACGCGGGCCACGGAGACGTGGGTCCCGACGGCCAGGGCTTCCTGACCCTGACCGGTGGCGATCTCCTGACCCGCGCCGATCTGTTCACGGGCCTGATCGGGAGCTCACCGGCAGACCACAACCACCTCATCATCGACGCCTGTCGCAGCGAGCAATTCGTGCTCTCGCGGGGGGACTGGCAGCCCGACCGAGGGCCCGAGGGCTACAGCGCCAGCGTCCGCGAGTACCTCGACAGCAACCACCTCGGCGCGCACCCGAACACGGGCGTGCTGCTGGCCCACTCGGTCGATCAACAGACCCACGAGTGGGAGCGCTGGCAGGGCGGGATCTTCACCCACGAGCTGCTCAGCGGCCTGCGCGGGGGCGCCGATCTCAACGGGGACGGCGCGATCGAGTACTCGGAGATCGGCGCCTTCGTGTCGTCGGCCAACAGCGGCGTCTCGGACTCCCGGGCCCACCTCGAGGTCGCCGTGCACCCGCCTCGAGGGCACGAGCGCGCCCCGATCCTGACCCACACCGACATCGCCGATCAGCGAGTCTTGCTCATGGCCGGGGCGGCCGCGGGCCGCTACAGCGTCGAGGACAGCCGCGGGGTCCGGCTCGCCGACGTCAACCACGCCACCGGGCAGCCCGCCTACCTCCGGCTCCCGCCGGGGACCGTGTTCGTGTTTCGCCATGGCCCCGACGGCCGCCGCGAGGGCGAGGCCGAGCTGAGCGCGAGCGCGAGTGGGGTCATCGACCTGGTCGGGCTGGAGTTCGCCAAGCCCGAGTCGGAGGCCCGCGGACCGGTCGACGACGCCCTGCGTGCCGGGCTCTTTCAGATCGAGTACGGCCGGGGCTACTACACGGGCTACACCGATCACGAGCAGCTGCTGGCGGTCGCTAAGCCCGACTGGGAGGTCCACGTTTGGCAGCGCGACCCCGAGACCGGCGAGATGATCGAGGTCGTCCGGGTGGCCGGCGAAGGGACCCCGCCCCCGGTCCCCGAGTCCGAAACCACGGACCTGGTGATCACCGAGGTCACCGTGGAGGAGGAGTGTGAGTGGTGTTGGGACGAGACCTGGCTGTCCCTGGGCGCGGGCGCCGAGTTCACCCCCTTCTCCCCCTCGGGCCGCATTCGTCACCCGGAGCAGCGCGTGAGCGCCAACCAGTTCAAGGGTTTCAACGACGAGGGCTTCCCCTCGGCGCTGCGCGGGGTCGACGTGCGCATGGGTGCGTTCAGCGGCCGCCACCCCCGGGACTACCCGACGGTGGAAGGCTACTTTCGCACCGGATACACGGAGGGCCACGCCTCGTTTCTGCCCGCAGACGACGCGCTCGGGTTCCAGCCGGGCAACGCCGTCGGCCTCGACTACATGACGGTGCCCCTGTTCTTCGGTGGCAACCTCTATCTGCCCCACCGCTGGCCGGTCCGCCCCTACTTCGGCTTGGGCGCGGGCGTGGATGTCCTGCGCCTGGAATACTCCCGCGCGCTCACTGGTGACCTCGTCGACGTGAGCGTACGACCCGGTTTTGAACTCCACGTCGGGATCGACGCACGGATCACCAACTACGTAGTTTTGTTTGGAGAACTGCGCCAACTGTGGAGCGCAAAGCGGCGCGTGGGCAGCGTGCCCGACTTTTCCAATCGCGGCCTGACCATCTCGACCGGGATTCGCTTCGGCATCCCGGTCGGCCACGGCGCCTCGGCGGGCGGCCGCCATGGCTCCAAGACCAAGCGCACCAAGACCGTGCATGTGGTCGAACGGGCGCCTGCTCCCACACCCGCCCGGGCTCCCATGCCCACCCCGGCTCCCACACCCGCCGCAACTCCGTCCTCCACACCCGCGACAGTTCCTTCAACTGGAGTCGCGGGGGCCAAGGTCCCTCAACACCCGGCCCCCGCGTCTCCCTCTTTTATCGCGCCACCACCGACTTTGTCCGCCCCGGCGCCCAGCGTCGCCCCGGTGTCCGCCGTCGCCCCGGCTCCGACTTCGGTTCCCGCTCCAACCCCGGCTCCCGAACCGACCGCGGCCCCGCTCCCCTGATCGCCCTGACCTGATCGCTCTGACCTGATCCTGATCGCTCTGGCCTGATCGCTCTGGCCTGATCGCTCTGGCCTGATC
>CAYVJQ010000038.1:35966-40162 GCA_964451725.1 uncultured Nannocystaceae bacterium
CCTGATCCTGATCGCTCTGGCCTGATCGCTCTGGCCTGATCGCTCTGGCCTGATCGCCCTGATATGATCGCTGGGCCGTGGGCCTCTCCGCCAGCCGATTTCGACGCCTGCCCCCGCCCCGACTGGCGCGGCGGGCCTCGGCCGTCGAACAGGGCGAGCTGAAGGTCGACCCTCCTGCCCCGACCTCGACTCCAGAGGGCGACCTGTTCGCCCACTTTGGAGTCGAACTCCACGCCTCCCTCGCAATCTTGCAGCCGGTGGTCACGGCCGAGCGCTGCGTCGCCTGCGGATGGCACCTGCGGACCGAGCCCAGGGCCCCGACCTGCCCCGTGTGTGGACTCGAGCCCGAACCCGCGAGCCCGAACCCCGACTCGGCTCCAGACCCCGACTCGGCTCCAGACCCCGACTCGGGTCCAGACCCCGACCCGGGTTCGCCGTGAGTCGCTACGTTCGTGTCGAGTTGGGGGTATTCGACAAGCCAGCGCTGCGGGCCGCGCTGGCGACCGCGCTCCCGGGGATCACCATCGAAGAGGCCGCCCACGCCGGAGAGCGCGTCATGCTCGAGGGCAGCCTCGAGTGCGCGGGCGAGCCCGTCGACCTGCGCATGGCGGCGGGCGTGGGTGGAACGGTCGAGGACTTCGGCTTTGTGCTCGAGCCCGAGGGCGGAGCCTGCCGCCTGATCTGTGGGGAGTACGACCGCCGTCTGCTCGAGGCCGAGCTCCTGCCCCCGCTGCGCCAGGCCCTGGCAGTGGGTCGAGTCAGGGCGGCTGCCGGGGCGGCGGGCCTCGAGCTCGAAGAGCGGGTCGAGGCCGACGGAACACGGCGGATTCGGGTCCGCGAGCGCCTATAGACCCGGGTTTCACCGTCGGAGCGATGCCCCACCCCAGGGCCGGAGTTTCGGTGTAGCGTCTCACCGGCGACCCATGACCCCCCAGTGCACACAGTCCGACATCCGGCGCTGGCGCGCCGTGACCATCGACGACATGACGGCGGCCAATCGGGTCGCCCGCGTCAAGAAGCGCAGCATCAAGGCCGACTCCAAGGTCGCTCTGCTCCAGCTCGCCCTGTCGATGGTCGACCTCACGACCCTCGAGGGCGCCGACAGCCCAGGCCGGGTCCGGGGCCTGTGCCACAAGGCCCTGCGCCCGCACGCACCCATGCCCCAGCTGCCCAGCTGCGCGGCCGTGTGTGTGTACCCGACCCTGGTCCCGGTCGCCCGAGAGGTCCTCGGTGCCGACAGCCCCGTCAAGATCGCAGCGGTCGCCACGGCCTTCCCCTCGGGCCAGCTCCCGCTCCCGCTCAAGCTCGAGGAGGTCCGCCAGGCCGTGGCTGCGGGCGCCGACGAGATCGACATGGTCATCGCCCGCGGGGCGTTCTTGGCCGGCGACTATGTCCGGGTCTTCGACGAGATCGTGGCCACAAAGGAAGCCTGCGGTGAGGCCCACCTCAAGGTGATCCTCGAGACCGGCGAGCTCGGGACCCTCGACAACGTCGCCGCGGCCTCGCGCCTGGCCATGGCCGCGGGCGCCGACTTCATCAAGACCTCGACCGGCAAGATCCAGCCGGCGGCGACATTGGTGGTCACCCTGGTCATGCTCGAGGCCATCCGCGAGCACTTCCTGGAGACCGGGGTGCGTGTGGGCATGAAGCCCGCGGGCGGCATCCGCACGGCCAAGCAGGCCCTCCACTACCTGGCCCTGTTGGCCGAGACCTTGGGCAGCGAGTGGATGACCCCCGAGTTGTTCCGCTTCGGCGCGAGCTCCCTGGCCAACGATCTCCTGCGCCAGCTGCTGTGGCGCGACGAGGGCTACTACCAATCTCCGCGCCGCTTCTCGGTCGACTGACCCCTACGAGACTGAACCTCCATGAGCGACACGACACAACCGCCCGACGCCGGCGCGCGCGAGCTCCAGCTGCGCGGCGCCCTCGAGCTCTCGCCCTCCATCGAGAAGCACCCGGTCGACATCCGCCCTCGCTACGGCCACTTCATCGCCGGTGAGTGGGTCGACGGGGTCGACGAGGGCCTGTTCGAGACCATCAACCCCGCGACCGCTGCCCCCCTGGCCCAGATCGCCGCGGCCACCGAGGCCGAGGTCGACCTGGCCGTCAAGGCTGCCCGGACGGCCTACACGAACGTCTGGTCGAAGCTCTCGGGCGCCGAGCGGGGCAAGTACCTGTTCCGCATCGCCCGGCGCCTGCAGGAGCGGGCGCGGGAGTTTGCGACCTTGGAGTGCATCGACAACGGCAAGCCGATCCGCGAGACCCGCGACATCGACATCCCCCTGGTCGCGGCCCACTTCTTCTACTACGCGGGCTGGGCCGACAAGCTGCGCTACGCCACCGGCGGCCGGGAGGTCGCGCCGCTGGGGGTCGCCGCTCAGATCATCCCCTGGAACTTCCCCCTGCTCATGCTGGCCTGGAAGATCGCCCCGGCCCTGGCCGCCGGCAACACGGTGGTGCTCAAGCCGGCCGAGACCACGCCCCTGAGCGCGGCCTTGTTCTGTGATGTGCTGCGCGAGGTCGGGCTCCCGCCCGGGGTCGTCAACATCGTCAACGGTGAAGGCGCGACCGGGGCCGCCCTGGTCTCACACCCGGGCGTCGACAAGGTCGCGTTCACCGGCAGCACCCAGGTCGGGCGGATCATCATGCGGGCGATCGCCGGGACCCAAAAGAAGGCGACCATGGAGCTGGGGGGCAAGGGGGCGAACATCGTGTTTGCCGACGCCGCCCTCGACCAGGCCGTGGAGGGCTGCGTCGACGGCATTTTCTTCAACCAAGGCCACGTCTGCTGCGCCGGGTCCCGGCTCTTGCTCGAGGAGTCGATCGCCGAAGATTTCATCGCCCGACTTAAGCGCCGCATCCTGACCCTGCGCGTGGGCGACCCGCTCGACAAGAACACCGATGTGGGCGCGATCAACTCCAAGGCCCAACACGAGACTATCCAGCGCTACCTCGACATCGCCCGGCGCGAGGGCGCGAGCGTCTGGCAGGGGGCGGCCTGCTCGCTCCCGGATACGGGCTACTTTCACATGCCGACCCTGCTGACCGGTGTCCAACAGACCGACACGGTCGTCCGCGAGGAGATCTTCGGCCCCGTGCTCTCGGTGCTGACCTTTCGGACTCCAGCCGAGGCGATCAAAAAGGCCAACGACAGTGAGTACGGCCTGGCCGCCGGGGTGTGGTCGGAGAAGAGCGCCAAGCTGTTCTCGACCGCCCACGCCCTCAACTGCGGCGTGGTCTGGGCCAACGGCTACAACCTCTTCGATCCCTCGTCGCCCTTCGGCGGCGTCCGCCACTCGGGCTTCGGCCGCGAAGGCGGGATCGCGGGCCTGTGGCCCTACCTGAAGGAGGTCTCGGCATGAGGCTCCTCGTCGAGAAGACTCTCAAGCTCTACGTGGGCGGCAAGTTCATCCGCTCCGAGTCCGGCCGCGTCGACCGTATCGACAGCGTCGGGATCTCGGGCACCGATTCGAGGACAATCTACGTGTGTCGAGCCAGCCGCAAGGACTTCCGTGATGCCATGGACCTGGCCCGCAAGGTCCAGCCGGGATGGGCTGGGCGCACGGGCTACAACCGCGGGCAGATCCTCTATCGCCTGGCCGAGATGCTCGAAGACCGGGCCGGCGCCCTGCCGATCTCCGACCAAGGCGTGCGCGCGGCGGTCGATCGGGTGGTCCACCACGCTGGCTGGTCGGACAAGATCAGCGCCCTGCTCTCGACCCTCAACCCGGTCGCCACGGCGCACGTGAACTACTCCATGCTGCGCCCGATCGGGATCGTGGTCGCCGTGCCCGATCCGACAGACGGACTCCTGGGCATGGTCGAGGCCCTGTGTGCGGCGACGGTCATGGGCAACGCGGTCCACCTGTTCGTGCCGGTGGCTCTGGGCGAGCTCGCCGCCGGCCTGGCCGAGGCCCTGGCGACCTGCGACATGCCTGCGGGCGTCGTCAACGTCATGACCACCGACGTCCCCGGCCTGGTCGGGTGGGCCAACCACCACGACGACCTCGACGTTCTCTATCTCGCCGACGGGGCCATCGACGCCGAGCTCCTCAAAGCTTGCCAGCTCGAGGCCGCTCGGGTCATGCGCAGGATCGTCCAGGTCCCGAGCGCCCAGGAGCCGGCCTCTCCCCTGCTGCTCCAGCGCCTCGCCGAGATGAAGACGGTATGGATGAGTAGCTGAGTAGCTGAGTAGC
>CAYVJQ010000038.1:40262-53462 GCA_964451725.1 uncultured Nannocystaceae bacterium
CAGCGCCTCGCCGAGATGAAGACGGTATGGATGAGTAGCTGAGTAGCTGAGTAGCGCCAGCCGAGGCTGCTCTTCAGCGCCAGCCGGGGCCGGGGCCGTTGCTGCGCCTGCGCCTCGCACGGGCTCGCTCGGCGTTGCCCTGGCGACCGAGCAAAACCTGCATCCGATCCCGGTGCTCGAGCTCTGCCCACACCCGATCCCGACCCCGGCCCCGCAGGCGCATGCGCTTGAGCCTGCGGTTCTCGAAGCCGAACACGATCAGGGCCTGGAGGGCGTCTTCGGGGGTCCGAACGCCGGCGTCCTCGCGCAGCGCCTTCCACTGGACCTCGCTCAGGTTGCGCTTGAACTCGGAGAGCAGGCGCGCGCAGTCCCACTCGCTGAAGTCGACCTCCGCCCGGGTACACATGCGCCGGAGCAGCGCATGCTCGCGGGGGGACCCACACTGGGGCCGGCGATCGATCCTCGACACCCTCCAGTGGTCGCACGCAGAGGGGAAAAAGTCACGGTTCAACGCGGCTGCTGTGGCGCTCCACGCAGGTCACAGTGTAGGAGTTCGGCGTGCGCGACAGACAGGATGGGGGGCTCGCCGATGCTCGACCTGGAGCAGCGACGCCCGAGGTGACACCGTCGGTGCGCTCGTCGACGCTCGGCCTCCTGGCGCTCCTGGTAGCCGGGAGCCTCGGCTCGGGCTGTGAGTCCGATACCCAGACCAGCGCGGTCCCGGGTGAGGGCCCCGGCGCCGACAGCCCCGAGGGCTGTGAGGATCCCGAGGACTGTGGGCGCACAGGTGGGCGCCTCCTCGCCGAGGCAGAGGCCACCCCCAGCTCCGACCCCGCCCGGTTCACCCAGGCCCGGGCGATGCTCGACTACGCCTGCGTGCACGAGGCCCCCGCGGGCTGCCTGAACCTCTCGCTCCTGCACCGCAGCTCGCGGACCCCGGACGAGCCCGTCGCGGCCCACACCTCGGCCCAGCGAGGCTGCTCCCTGCACGAGCAGGCTGCGTGTGTGCTCGTAGGCCTGGACGAGGTCTACGGACACGGCGGCGCCCGGCGAGACCTCGAGGCTGCGCGAGCCCGCTTTGCACGGGCCTGCGACGCGGGCGTCGGCACGGGCTGCGGCTACCTCGGGGCGCTCTTGCTCGAGGGTGCCCTCGACGGCGGCGCGGATCCGGAAGCCGCGCTTGCGTCCTTCGAGCGGGGCTGCGGCCTCGACGACGGACGCAGCTGCTACAACGCCGGCGCGACCCACTACGGGGGTCTGGCGACGGCGCCCGATCTCGAGGCTGCGCGCGCCTACATGGCCAAGGCCTGTCGGCTCGGAGAGGGGACCGGGGCCGGCACAGGCGGACAGAGCGACGCCTGCGAGGCCAGCGTCACGCTCGAGCTGGAGATCGCCAAGCGCGACAGCAAGATCAGCGATGCCAACTTGCACTTGGGTGAGGCCAGCGTCGACGGGCTGACGGTCGCGGGTCTCGAGTGCCGCGTCGAGGGTGACGGGGGCCTGCTCGGGAGCCTCGCCATCATCCGCGCCCTGGCCGAGCACAAGCCCGAGATCGATCGCTGCGGCGAGATCGAGGCCCGCGTCGAGGTCGTCTGGCGAGCCGAGGGCGGCCGGATCACCCACGCCGACGGCGACGGTGCGGCCGCCCAGTGTGTCGCCCGGGCGATCGAGGGGACGGTCATCCCCTTCGACGGGGAGTGTGCTGTGACCGTCCTGCTCGGTCTGTGAGCGACGAGCCCGGAATGTCCGGGCCCCCCGGCCCGTCAGGCTTCGGCGTTCTCGAGCACCGCGGCCGCGCCCAGCCCACCGGCCGCGCAGATCCCCAGCAGGGCCGTCAGCTTGCCGGTGTTGTGCAGCTCGTTGGCCATGGTGGTGACCATGCGCGCCCCCGTGGCCCCGAAGGGGTGACCGATGGACACGGAGCCCCCATGGACGTTGAGCTTGGCCCGATCGACGACCCCGACGGCTTTGTCCCGGCCCAGGCGAGCCTGAGCAAAGTTGTCGCTGGCCAGCATGCTCAGGATGCTCAGCACCTGAGCGGCGAAGGCCTCGTGCATGTCGATCAGGTCCATGTCGCCGAGCTCGTAGCCGGCGCGCTCGAGGGCTTTGGGCATGGCCAGGGCCGGGCCCATGAGCAGCTGGTCGGCCGGGTCGACGCCGACGTAGGCCCACGACGCGAACCGGGCTAGCGGCGTGTAGCCGAGCGCCTTGGCCTTCTCCTCGCTCATGATCAGCACGGCCGAGGCGCCATCGGTGAGCGGGCTCGAGTTGCCGGCTGTGAGGCTGCCCGTTTTGCTGAACACGGGGCGCAGCTTGGCGAGCTTCTCGACGCTGGTGTCACCGCGGACGATGGTGTCGTCGTGGACCCACTTGCCGTTGGGCAGCTCGACGGGGACGACCTCCTCGCGGAAGCGACCCGAGGCGATGGCCTCGGCCGCGGCGTGGTGCGAGGCGACGGCGAACTCGTCTTGAGCCTGGCGGCTGATCTCGTTGCGCGCGGCCATCTTCTCGGCGCTCTCGCCCATGAGCTCACCGGTGCTGCGCTCGGCGATCTTGGGGATCTTGGGCAACAGCTCGGTGATCGGCATGAGCTGGCTGGCGATCGCCAGCATGTCCCGAGGCGTGGTCTTGCCCTTGCCCATGAGCATGGGTCCGAGGGTGCGGACGACTTTCTGGGGCAGCTTGATCTCGGCGTTGGAGGTCGAGTCCGAGCCGCCGGCGATGATCACGTCGGCCTCGCCCCGCTCGATGGCGGCGACCGCCAAGGTGATGGCCTGGAGGCCGCTGGCGCAGGCCCGGGTGCAGGTCATGCCCTCGACGCTGGGCGGGAGCCCGAGGTCGAGGGCGATCTCGCGGCCGACATTGGGGGAGGCCCCAGGCAGGATGACCCCACCCCAGACGATCGCATCGATCTCTTTGCGGGGCAGCTGCGTGCGCTCGAGCAACGCCGAGACCGCCAGGTCGCCCAGGGCGATGGTGTCGAAGGGCAGGAACTCGGCGAAGGCTTTGACGAAGGGGGTCCGGGAACCGGAGACGATGACCGCTCGCTGGCGGGGCTTGTCGTGCTTGCTGACTGGCATGATGGCGTGGGCTCGGGAGTCTCGAGAGTCGAAAAAACGGCGCTGTGGGTCAGGCCCCGACGAAGGACTGACCGCACACCCGCAGGACGTTGCCCGTGAGCCCCTGGGCTCCGGGTGTGGACAGGAAGGTCAGGGCGTCGCCGATGTCTCGGGCTTGCCCACCCTGGGCGAGGCTCGAGAGCCGCCGGCCGACCTCGCGGATGACCACCGGAATGGCCGCTGTCAGCCGGGTCTCGATGAAGCCAGGCGCGACCGCGTTGACGGTGATGCCCGTGTCCGCGAGCTCCTCGGCCAGGTGACGGACGAAGCCCATAACCCCGGCCTTGGTGGCCGCGTAGTTGGTCTGGCCGAGGTTGCCGGCGATCCCCGCGATCGACGAGAGCACGATGATGCGACCCTCGTCGCGCATGACCCGGCCCTCCCCTTCGCCGTCTCCATCTCGGAGCAGCGCCGCGGTGATCTGAAGGACCGCGTCGAGGTTGATCGCCAGGGTCTGGTCCCAGTGCTTGGGCTTCATGCGGGCCAGGGTCTTGTCCCGGGTGATGCCCGCGTTGTGAATCACGATGTCGACACCCTCGAACTGCTCGCGCAAGGCGGCTGCGATCAGCTCTGGAGACTCGGGCTCGCTGACGTCGGCCAGCAGGGGCGTGCCGCCGATCTCGCGAGCGACCGCGCTGAGCAGCTCGTCGTCGGCGGGGCGGTCGAGGCAGACCACGTGGGCCCCCTCTTGGGCCAAGAGTTTGGCCGTCGCCTTGCCGATGCCCCGGGCGGCCCCGGTGACCAGCGCGACCTGGCCCTCGAGGGGGCGGGTCCAGACGACCTCGCTGACCTGGAGGGCCCCCTCCGTCGCGGGCTCGGCCACGGCCCGGGTGGACACGTGCAGGGGCTGTCCCGAGATGAAGGCAGAGCGCTTCGAAAGCAAGAAACGCAGCGGGCCCTCGACCCAGGCGTCGGCCTCCTCGGCGATGTAGAGGACGTTGGCGGTCGAGCCCTTCTTGCCGAGCTCCTTGCCCAGCGAGCGCACAAAGCCGTCGATGGCCGCCTGGGCGGCGGCGGTCGCGGAGTCTCGGGCCTCGCTGGGTTCACGGGCGAGCACGACCACGCGCCCGCACTTTTGCAGACTCCGCAGCAGCGGATGGAAGAACTCGTAGAGCGAGCGCAGTCCGGCCACGTCGACGATCTGGGTGGCGTCGAAGACCATGGCGTGCAGGCGCAGCTTGTCGGGGAGGGCGTCGAGGATCAGGGCCCGGGGCGGCCGGCCCCAGGCGTCGCCGTGACGCTCGAAGGCCGGGGGAATCTCGACCCCACAGGTCATCAGGGCGGTCGCGCCGGCCTTGGCCAGGGTCTTCGCCAACACGGGGATCAACGGGGACTCGTCGGCCTCGGCCGGGCCGAACCCACCCACGGCGATCTCGTAGTCGTGGAGCGGTCGCTCGACCATGGGCTCACCAGCCCGGGCGAGGGTCTGGGGCATGGGGACGGGGAGGCCGAGGTTCTTGACCAGGCGCCGCGCCTGCGGGTTCTGACCGAGCTGCAAGAGGATGTCGTTCATGGGGTTCTCCGGGTGTTCGGGGGGAAGTCTTCGAATGTGGGCTTGGTCCGAGAGGGACGAGGTCGAGGCAGACGCGGACCGAGTCCTCAGTCCGTGCCCTTGGCCCGAGCCTCGCCGACCAGATAGGCCGAGCCACCGGGTGCCGGGCCGACCCAGACCTTGTCGTGATCCTGCCCGGGCCGCAGCCCGGGCCGCAGGTAGAGGCCGACCTTCGCGGGCAGGGTCAGGGGCTTGGTGAACTGGACGTCGAAGCTGCGCAGGCGGCTGGGGTCGCCGGCATAGCGCGAGCGAACCAGCCCCTCCCAGGCTTTGGCCATGGTCGCGAAGCCGTGCAAGATCGTGTTGCGAAACCCGAACGCGCGGGCGTAGGACGGGACCCAGTGCACGGGGTTGAAGTCGCCGGTGAGCATGGCGAAGGACAGACCGGCGTTCGCCGCCAGCTTCCAGCGGCCGAGCTCGGTGGCGTCGGCGGGCACCCGGGCTTTGGTCTTGGGCTTGGCGCCGGTCTTGAGCTTGGGCTTGGTCTCACTTCCGCCCAGCGGGACGATGGCGTAGAGCGTGGCGACGACCGCGTCGGGGGCACTCGGCGTACCGGTGACGACCCGCTGCTCGAGCACCGCACGGCGGCCGTCGTCGTCGATACTGACGAGCTGGGCCCGGACTTCGAGCGGCTCGTCGATGGGCAGCTCACCGTTGATCTCCACCCGGCAGCCCCCGTTGAGCACCTTGAAGATCGGATAGGGGATCGCGGCCAGGGTCTGGGCGGCGAGCGGGAAGCCCCACTGGGGCCACAGGTGAGCCGGGAGCACATGTTTGTAGCGACCCGGATCCCCGCCGCAAAACCGAACGTAGTCCCGAACCAGGTCTCGGGGCCGCGGCGGAAGCTCGGTTCGAAGCTCGACGCCGGGCAGCGGCCCGAGCTCGGGAGGGACCTTCCCGGTGACCTTGCGCATCGCTGCCGTGAAGACCGTGCGCCCCAAGGTCGCCAGGACCGGTCCCTGACTGCGGATGTGTTTGGTGGGCAGTGTCATGGATAGAGCCTTCCTACTCGGCTGCGGCTGGCGCATCGGCGGCGACGCTGTCCCCGAGGTCTGCGAGGGTCTCGAGCAGGCGCGCGCCGGTGCTGCTGATCTCGTCGCTGAGAAAGCGACAGCGGGGTTCGGCCCGCTCGAGCCAGCGTCCGAGCAGCTCGCGGCGCCCCTGGTCGGCCTCGGCCTGTGTCCAGAGGATCTCGGCGATCTGCTGGTCGACGAGCATCCGGGTCAGACGCTCGGCGTGGAGCATGGCGAAGGCGAAGTCGCGCTTGGGGTTCCAGTCTTTGAGAAAAGCCTGACTCCACTGGGCGATGGGCTTGTCTGAGAGCGAGCGAACCTTGTCGGTGGCCGTCCGCCTGATCAGCAGCTGGACCGTGTCGGCGACGACGATCTGGAGCTTGGCGAGGCGACGCTCGAGCGGGTCTCGGCTGGACAGGGCCCGCCAGCGAGCCTGGGCCAGCTCGCGCACGTACTTCTGCGGGTTCTTCATGACCGCGCCGAGCGTGTCTTTCATGGCCATGAGCGACTGGATCTGGCTGGTGCCCTCGTAGATGGGCAAGACCATGGCGTCGCGCAGGAGCTTCTCGGCTCCGTACTCCCTGATGTAGCCGTTGCCGCCGTGGATCTGCATGCAGCGCCGGGCCTGCTCGACGGCCTTCTCGGACCCGAAGTATTTGAGCAGCGGCGTGGCCCGGCGCGAGATGGCCTTGAAGCGGCGGATCTCCGCGTCGAGATCCTCGGCCGGGGCCGGCGAGACCGAGGGCATGTGGTCGCGGGCGAGCTCGAGCTTGGTCGCCACTTCCTCGTGCCAGGCGGCGTGCATGGCCAGGGCCCGCAGCCCCTGGATGTCCGTGCGCATCTCGTCGAGCATGTCGGCGATCATCTCGTGGCGGTCGATGGTCTTGCCCATCGACGGACGCTCGGCCGCGTAGGCCTTGGCCTTGGCGTAGGCCGCCTCGCACAGACCCAGGGCCTCGAAGCCCACGCCGATGCGCGCGTTGTTCATGAGCGTGAGCATGTATTTGAAGCCCTCGCCGCGCTCCCCCAGGAGCTGCGCGGGGCTGCGGTCGAAGCTGATCGAGCAGGTCGCCGCCGCATGGTGCCCCATCTTCTCCTCGAGTCTGTCGATGGTCGCGTAGCGGACCCGACCCTCTGGGGTGTCTTCGAAGGCGGGCACCAAAAAGAAGCTCAGACCACCGAGACCCGCGAAGGGGTCGCTCGCGTCGGCGGGCTTCTCGGTCCGGGCGATGACGAAGTGGAAGCGGGCGTGCCCCGAGGTGATGAAGATCTTCTGGCCGGTGACGAACCAGTTCCCGTCCTCATCCTGCTCGCCGACCGTGCGCAGGGCGGCCATGTCCGAGCCGGCGTCGGGCTCGGTGATGTCCATGGCACCCCAGGCCTCACCCGATCCGATCTCTTCCATGTAGTCCTGGAAGCGGGTCGAGCGGATGCAGCCGGCGTCCGCGTCGAAGACGGTGCTGCCCTCCCGGATCGAGAACACGAGCATGGCCATGGCCATGCCACCGTGGAAGCCGTGGTGGGTCATCACCGACTGATCGCCCCGGGCCATGAGCTCGGCGCTCATGAAGTAGACCAGCAGCGGACTGTTCATCCCGCCGAGCTCCCGCGGGAGGGTCATCCAATGCAGATCGAGCGCTTGGATCCGATCGAAGATCGTCTGCATGCGCGCCCCAAAGGCGACCTCGCCATCGACCAGCGCCGGGTGTTCGCTGTCGAGTTCGAGGGTGAAGGGTGCGATCTCGTCGGCGACGAAGCCACCGATCATAGAGAGATAGTCGCGGTAGGTGCCGACCGCTTCCTGGGTGCTGGCGGGCGCGTCTTGAGCCCTGAAGTCCCACTCGGTCGCACGCACGACTGGATCCCAGTCGATGCCTTGCTCGAAGTACCAGCGCAGATCGTCGTTGTCGTCGAAGAAGTTGGCCATGCTGCCTCAGTTGGGGTCGGGGGTCGGAACGGGAGTCGGAGTCGGATCCGGAGTCGGATCCGGGTCAGAGGTTGGCGCCGGTGGGCGCGGACGAAACAAGCTGGTCTTCGCGATGCGAAGGAGCTCGGCGACGTGCTGGTCGAGAAGCTGGGCCCGGCTGCGCCCACCGGGTGCGAGCGCGGCGATGGCTTCGAAGGTCGCCAAGCTGCCGATCACGAGGATCGTCATGTGGGCGACATAGGACTGGGGAGAGACCTCGAAGTGGAGCCGCCCCGCTTCTTGGCCGCGGCGGATATAGTCGGCGACGATCGTCGCCCAAGGGCGGACGTGGTCTTCGATCAGCGGTCGCATCTCGTCGGGGCGATCGAGGAGCTCACGCAGGATCAGACGGGCCCGGTCCGGGTCCTCGGCGAAGAAGGCCACGGTCTGGGAGAGCACCGAGTCGAACTGCTGCGTGCCCGTGGACGCGGCCATCAAGAGCTTGGGCAGGACGTCGTTCCAGTGGGCGAGGATCTCCTCGAGCACGGAGCGACGCAGGGTGTCTTTGCTCTGGAAGTGATAGAGGAGCGAGGGTTTGCGGATACCCACCGACTTGGCGATCTCGGACAGGGAGACCCCAGAGAAGCCGTGAGCCGCAAACAGGCGGGTAGCCTGGTCGAGGATCTGCTGCGCGATATCCGCGCGCATTCGAGATGTAGAACGGGTGGTAGGCATGTCGCTACCGAGCAGACGGCAGCTCTCTACCATTCGGTAGACACTCCGACAAGCGAGCGACCCCGCGGTTCACACACACCGGTTTCAGCCGCCGCTCACTCGCCGAGCTTGAAGCCGGCGTGCAGCGCCCGCAGCGCGAGCTCACCGTACTTCTCATCCACGACGATCGAGACCTTGATCTCGGAGGTCGAGACCATCTGAATGTTGATCTGCTCCTCGGCCAGCACTGTAAACGCCCGGGCGGCCACACCGGCGTGGGTCCGCATACCCACACCCACAATCGAGATCTTGGCGATCTTGGCGTCGGCGATCACCGAGACCCCCTCGGCCTGGGCCAGCGCCAGCCCCTCGATGGTCGACATGGTCCGCTCGAGATCGGCTTGGGGCACGGTGAAGGTCATGTCCGTGAATCCGCTGCGGCCCGCATTTTGGATGATCATGTCGACCACGACGCCGCGCTCCCCCAGCGCCGTGAACACCTCGGCGATGGTCCCGGGGACGTCTGGGCAGTTGGTCAGGGTGATCTTGGCCTCGTCACGATCGAGGGCCACGCCAGCGACGAGTACGGCTTCCATGTCGGGGGTCTCGGGCACGATGTGGGTTCCTTCTTCGAGGTGCAGGCTGGAGCGTACGTGCACGGGCACGTTGAATTTTTTGGCGAACTCGACGGCGCGGATCTGGAGCACCTTGGTACCCAAACTGGCGAGCTCGAGCATCTCTTCATGGGAGATACGCGCGAGCTTCCGGGCCCTCGGCACGATCCGCGGGTCCGTGGTGAACACACCGTCGACGTCGGTCAGGATCTCGCAGCTGTCGGCCCGGATCGCCGCAGCCAGGGCGACGGCCGAGGTGTCCGAGCCCCCGCGTCCCAAGGTGGTGACGTTGCCGGCCTCGTCGAGACCCTGGAATCCGGCGCAGACCACGATCGTGCCGGCCTCGACCTGGCGCCGAATATTGGCCGCGTCGATCGAGACGATGCGCGCGTTGGTGAAGCTACCCGAGGTTACGAGCCCGAGCTGGTGCCCGATCAGCGAGACGGCCCGACCGCCCAGGTCTTGGATGGCCATGGCCAAGAGCGCTGCCGAGACCTTCTCGCCCGTGCTCACGAGCTGGCTGTACTCGCGCTCGAAGTCCGGGTCGTCGCGCTTGACCGGCGCGACCCAGCCTTTGCTGTCGGAACCCGAGGTCTGAGCCCGATCCTGGCCCAGAGCATGGAGACCGTTGGCGAGCGCGATCAGCCGGTTGGTCTCCCCGGCCATGGCCGAGACCACGACCACCACCTGGTCGCCGCTGCGCTGGCGATCGAGCACGCGCTGGGCGACCGCCCGCACACGCTCGAGGGTGCCCACGGAGGTGCCACCGAACTTTTGGACCACGAGCACGTCGACCTACTTTTGTGCGCCCGGGGCCGGCCGTCAAGCGGGCGCTCAAAGCCCCGACGATCATGTTTACAGCGCGTTCACAGCCCGGTCACAGCGGCCGCCGAGCCGCCCGCTCCGATGTCGCGTGGTGTTCACACACCTGTGATCCCGGCTTCAAGCCCGACACCCATAGTCCGCCCGTCCCCACCTCAACCTGGAAGGTCAACGTGTCCGACTACACCCTCAAAAACCTCGACCCGAACGACTTCCAAGATCTGATGCGCCTCGAACAGGAGGTATTCGGGGCCGACGGCGAGAGCACGCTCGGCCCCTACTACGTTCGCCTGTGCTGTGACTTCTTCGCCCAGCACTGCTTCTTGTGCCTCTGCGACGGGCGCCCGGTCGGCTACCTGCTGAGCTTCGTCCGCAACGGCGAGGCCTACTGCACGACCCTGGCCGTGATCCCCGAGTTCCAGGGGGGCCGCTGTGTGGCGTTGCTGTTGCGGGCTTTTGTCACATCCATCGCCCACCTCGTCGACTCCTGCTGGTTCACGGTCAAGGCAGACAACAAGGCCGCCCGCTCCCTGCACGCCTCGCTGGGCGCCACGGAGGTCGAGCTGCGCAAGGGCTTCTACGGCCCCGACGACGAGCGCATCGTCTCGCGCATCGACGCGGCCGCGTTCTCGAAGCTGCGGGCCCGCTACGAGCGCCTCGGGCTGCTCGAGACCCCGGTCAAGATCGCCTACGCCTGCGTCCCCACACACACCAGCGTCGACGCCCCGGTGGCCGAGGCGAGCTGCTGACGCGGGTTCATCGTGGATGTGCAGCTCAGGGGGTTCGCCCCCACCGGCCCGCTTCCAGCGTCGAGCTGGGCGGGCCTGCCGACCGCGATCTCGCGTATGTGTCGGACCTCGGCGATCTTGCTCGCCGCCGCCGCCGAGGTCCGCGGGCGCCTACGCCTGCTCCCCGATGACGCCGACGCGACGCTCGAGCGCCAGGCTTACCTCGCCCGTTTGGCCGTCGAAATCTGCTCCTGCTCGGGCTTCGAAGCTCGAGCGCGCGGACCGATCCCCGACCAGGGGCCGACGATCGTGATCAGCAACCACGTCAGCTGGCAGGACCCGATCATGATCGGCCGGGTCCTCCCGAGCATCCCCATCGCCAAACACGAGGTCCGAGGGTGGCCGCTGGTCGGGGGCTTGGCGCGCGGCCTCGACGTGCTCCTGCTCGACCGCGACAGCCCCCACAGCGGCGCCCGCGTGCTGTTGCGCGCGCGCGCCCTGCTGCAGCGCGGAGCTTCGGTGTTGGCCTTCCCCGAGGGCACCACGACCACCGGCGAGGGTGTCCTGCCCCTGCACCGCGGCATGTTCGGCCTGGCGATCCGGCTGGGTTTGCCCGTGGTCCCGATCGGCCTGCGCTACACCCAAGCGGGGACCGCCTGGGTCGGTGATCTCAGCTTCTTCCCCCACTACCTGCGGACCGTCGCCCGACCGTGCACGAGCGCCAGGCTCGAGTTCGGCGCGCCCCTGAACCCGCGCCGGGGAGAGACCCCGACCGAGTTCGCCGAGCGCACCCGCGGGCGCATCCTCGAGCTGCTCTCGAGGCCCTGAAACTCGACTCTAAACACACCCGATCCGAGACGGCATCCCATGCGACCAGCAGACGCCCAGCGTTACCTCGCCCACGGCCAAACTCCCTTTTTCCGGCTCCCCTGCGCGCCACAGACCCAGCTCGGAGATTCGGGCCGCTTCGCCGGTGCCCGAGCGGTGCTCATGGGTGTGCCCTACGACTCGGGGACGACCTACCTGCCCGGCGCCCGGGTGGCCCCCTACCACGTGCGCCGAGTCAGCGCCCTGATCTCTCCTGTCCACCCCAAGCATCGCCTCGACGTCTTCGACGCGGTCCCCTCCCTCGACGGTGGCAACGTGCCCACGAGCCCCTTCTCTCCGGGGGCCATGCGCGAGGCGGTCGAGGTCGAGGTCGGGGCCGTGTTGGCAGCCGGCGCAACGCCCCTGATCGTCGGTGGCGACCACTCGATCACGACCCCGATCTTGCGGGCCCTCTACCGGGCCCGCGGTCCGATCTGTGTCGTCCACATCGACGCCCACTTCGACACCAGCGACGGCGGCGTGTGGGGGGACGAGTTCCACCATGGGACGCCGATCCGCCACGCCCTGAGCGACGGCCTCATCGATCCGGGTGGCCTGTTTCAGCTCGGGCTCCGGGGCGGCTGGAAGGATGGGGACGAGGCGGCCCTGAGCCTCCACCACGGCGCCCGCCTGTTCCCCGCCTGTGTATTTGAAGACCGCAGCGCCAGTGATCTCGCCGGGGAGGTCCGGGCTGCGATCGGCGATCGGCCTGCGTACATCAGTGTCGACGTGGATGGGGTCGACCCCGCCTTCGCCCCGGGCACGGGAACTCCGGTCCCGGGCGGCCTCAGCAGCCGGGAGCTCCTCACTTTCCTCGATGGGCTCGCGGGGATCGAGCTCGTGGGCATGGATGTGGTCGAGGTCTGCCCACCCCAAGACCACGCCGACCTCACCTCCATGCTCGCCGCCCACACCCTGTTCTCTGGGCTCGGGCTGCTGGCAGTTCGGGCCACGGACTCCTGAGGCCCATGCGCTCGTTTTCCGCGGCGGCGAGGGCCGTCCCCGAGCTCGCCGAATTGTTCGAGGTCCTGCGCCTGTTCGGCGACCGGGCCACGGCTCAGGTCATCACCACGGTCCACCACAGCGGCATCGAGTTCCCGATCTTGAGTGTCGTCGTCGGCTCGCGCCGTCCCGAGGCTCCGACCCTCGCGCTCATCGGCGGCGTCCATGGGCTCGAGCGAATCGGGGCCCGGGTCGTGCTCGCCGGCATGCACACCTTCGCCCAGTTCCTGACCTGGGATCGGATTTTACACGCGGCCCTCGAAGACGCGCGCTTGGTCTGTCTGCCGCTCGTCAACCCGGTGGGCATGTGGCTGCGCCGGCGCAGCAACGGAAACTGCGTCGACCTCATGCGCAACGCCCCCGTTCAGGTCGGCACCCGGGGGACCCCGCTGATCGGTGGTCAGGGCCTCAGCCGCAGGCTGCCCTGGTACTTCGGCGACCCCGAGAACATGGAGGTCGAGGCCCGGGCCCTGTGTACCTTCGTCCGCGAGTGGGTGTTCCCGGCCCGGGCCTCCATCGCCCTCGACGTGCACTCCGGGTTCGGGTCCATCGATCGAATCTGGTTCCCCTACGCCCACAGCTGCCGCCCCTTCCCCGCGATCGCCGAGGCCTACGCGCTCAAGAGCCTGCTCGACGACACCCTGCCCAACCACGTCTACGCCATGGAGCCGGTGGCCCAGAGCTACCGGGTCCGCGGTGATCTGTGGGACCTGCTCTTCGACGAGCACCAGGCCCGGGGACACGCTCAGGACTCCTGTCCAGGACCGGGGTCGACCCCCGGACCGCAGTCCGACTCCGGACCCGGAGGCCCGCTTGGAAAGGTGGCACTTCAGAGCCCGACCGGCGCACCGTTTTTGCCGCTC
>CAYVJQ010000038.1:53562-54823 GCA_964451725.1 uncultured Nannocystaceae bacterium
CCCGCTTGGAAAGGTGGCACTTCAGAGCCCGACCGGCGCACCGTTTTTGCCGCTCACGCTCGAGCTCGGATCGTGGCTGTGGATTCGAAAGAACCCTCGTCAGATCTTCGACCTGCTCGGTGGTTTCAACCCGATCCGCCCACACCGACTCCGACGGACCCTCCGCCGACACCTGCCCCTGATCCAGTTTTTGCTCCGCGCCGTCGCCGGCAGTGACTCCTGGAGCCGCTTCGGCGATCGCCAGCGCCGCCAGCTCGAGTCGGAGGCCCTCCGCCTGTGGTTCTCTTGACACCCCGCGAATGTCCCAAGATCGTCGCTATATCCTGATCAGGGGCCTCGCCCGCGAGGCCGGGCACTGGCACGACTTCGGGTCTCGACTCCAGCGCGAGCTCGGCCCGGGTCCCGTCGAGACTTATGAGCTCGCCGGCAACGGTCGACGATGGCGCGAGCGCAGCCCGACCTCGATCCGCCCGATGGCCGCCGATCTGCGCCGCCATGTGGGTAAACAAGAGGGCCCACTCCCGCTCCTGATCGCGGTCTCCCTGGGGGCGATGGTCGCTCTCGAGTGGCTGCGGGTCTGGCCCGAGGACCGGGTCGCGGGCCTGGTCGTGATCAATACGAGCGTGGGAGCGCTCTCGCGGCCTTGGCACCGGGTGATTCCTCGGGCCCTGGGTTCCCTGCTGCGGGCCTCCTTCCAGACCGATGCCCGCGACCGAGAGCGAGCGGTCCTCGGCCTGACCACGAGCTGGCGCCGAGGCGACATCGAGCTCACGGAGGCACATGCCAATCTGCACCGGGAGCACCCCGTGAGCCGGATCAACCTCGCTCGCCAGGGGCTCGCCGCCGTCCGCTTTCGAGCCCCTGCGCTGCGCTTGAAAGTGCCCGTGTTGGTGCTCTCCGGCAGCGAGGACCGGCTCGTGGATCCGCGCTGTTCGAGGGTCCTCGCTGCAGCGCTCGGGGCTCGACACCGGATCTGCGCGGGCGCAGGACAGGATCTCAGCCTCGACGATCCGAGCTGGTGCAGCGCGCAGATATGCGACTGGTTCGGTACGGTTGACCCACAAATCGGGACCCCGGGTCACCGGTGATCCCACAAACCGGGACCCCACAAACCGGGACCCCGGGTCGCAGGTCGCGGAAAAATAGCGACGACCGAAGACAGGACTCCCGGATGGTCCTCAGACGGCCAAACCTCGGGCCATCTGACTCTGTGCCGAGATGAAAGCCTTCCTCTCGCGGGCCGACAAGCAGCTGTGACATC
>CAYVJQ010000039.1:0-22506 GCA_964451725.1 uncultured Nannocystaceae bacterium
AGTGATCACCGCCGCCGTGGTCCTCGACCAGCTCCGGACCGCTCCCCTCTCCACACGTCGCGCCCTCGCCCGCGAGCTTCGGCTGCGCAGCGGCGGAGACGTGCATCTCTACTGTGGCGCACTCCCCCAAGCCTGGCACCGCCAAGTCGAAGACCTCGCGGCCCGAGCCGAACTCCTCGACGCCATCGACTTCGAGGCTGGGTTCCCCTGGGCCGGGGTCCTCGCCCAGCCTGCGCCCGGGTCCTGACCCCCCTGCCGCGGCCCGCCGTCGCCCCCCTCCACAGGTCCCAAATGTCCGACCCTCGAATCGCCCCCCTCTCCCCGCAGCTGAGCTTCCCCGACGGTCCCGAGGCCGACTGGAAGGTGCTCGGTTTCACGGCCCGAGAGGCCCTCGACACGAGCTTCACGCTGACGCTGGTCGTCGCTACCGACGACGCCCAGCTCGAGACCCGAGCGCTCCTCGGAGCCGCCTGCGAGCTCGCCTTGCAGCGTGGCGTCCACTCCCCCAGCAGCTTGTTCGGCGTCGTCGGCCGGGTCGACTATCTCGGCTATGCCGACCACCGGCTCCACCTTCGCCTCGAGGTCGTCCCAGCCGTGGCCCTGGCTCAGCAACGCCGCAACTCCAGAATTTGGCAGGCCACCTCGGTCCAGAACATCGTCACCGAAGTCCTGGCGGCGAGCCTCGATGCCCACGGCCGGACCCTCGACCTCCACAAGCTCCAGCGCGGCGCCACCGCTCGGGACTACTGCGTTCAGTACGCAGAGAGCGACTACGACTTCGTCCGTCGGCTGCTCGAGGAGGAGGGCATCGCCTGGCACTTCGTCCATGATCCCGAGCTCGGTCACGAGGTCCTCACTCTCTGCGACGACAACAGCCAGTACCCCGCGTTCGAGAACCTCGACGGCACGCCGATCTTGCCCCTGATCACCCACAACCCCGACCAGGCCAGCGTCGAGTCGGCTCGAGAGGCGACCTGGAGCGAGGCGCTCACCAGCACCTCCGCGGGCCGCAGCGACTTCGACCCCGCCCACCCCGGTGCCGTGCTCGCGTCCGACTGGGGCCAGACCGATCGTCGAGGCCGAGACCGAAGAGTCTACGCCCACGGCGGAGCCCGGCTCCACGACCACGATCCCAGCATCCACGCGCGAAACCTCGCCGAGTCCCTACACACGGCCGGCTCGGTCCTGCAGCTCGGGGGCAACACCTCCATGGCTCGCCCCGGCATGCGCATCACCCTCGAGGGTTTCAATCACGACCACGCCCCCCGCGAGTGGCTGATCACCGAGGTCGATCACAGCTATCAGCCTGGTCAGGAATCCTCCGCGAGCGACCACAGCGAAGCTCGGGCCGCTCCCCCCCGCTACCGAAGCGACCTGCGCTGCATCCCCCTCGCACTCCCCTGGCGCCCCCTGACCTCGACCCCAAAACCCGTGATTCCCGGGCCCCAGACCGCCACCGTCGTCGGCGGCGGTGAGATCGACGTCGACTCCCAAGGTCGAATTCAAGTCCAGATGCACTGGGAAGAGCGCCCCGGCTTCGCCGCGGGAGCCTCGTGCCGGGTGCGCTGTGCCCAGAGCTGGGCCGGCGGGGGCTGGGGCGCCCAGTTCATCCCCCGTGTGGGCATGGAGGTCGTCGTCGAGTTCCTCGAGGGCAACCCAGATCGACCGCTGGTCACCGGATGTGTCTACAACGGCGCCAACAGCCCGCCCTTTCCCCTCCCTGGCGAGGCCACCCAAAGTGGGTGGCGCAGCGAGAGCTCTCCCGGCGGCGGAGGCAGCAACGAGCTGCGCTTCGATGATGCCACCGGCAGCGAAGAAATCTACATCCATGCCCAGCGCGACTGGAACACCGAGGTAGGCAACGACAAGACCCAACTCATCAACAACGACGAGACCCTCCGGGTCGGCCACAAACGCCACAAGAGTATCGAGCACGACGAGTCGATCACCGTCGGTGGCGACGAGTCGATCGCCGTCGGCGGTGCCCACAGCGAGACCATCGGCGACGCCATGACCCTCCGCATCGGCGCCAGCCAGCGCGTCAGCGTGGGCGCGAACCAAGACCTCAGCGTGGGCGGGTCGCGCACCGAGAACATCGGGGCTAGCGCCACCCAGAGCGTCCTGTCGGCGAAGACCGTCACCGTCGGTGGAGCCCTCGCTACCGTGGTCGGCGCGGCCATGAACACCTCGGTCGCGGGTCTTTGCGCCGAAGAAGTCGGGGGCCTCAAGATGATCGCCGTCGGGGCCTCGAGCAGCGAGAGCGTGGTCGGAGGCAAGACTGTCAGCGCAGCCAGCATCGCCCACAGCGCAAGCGGAGACCTCGGCAGCACTGCCGGTGGCAACCTCTCGCTTCAATCGGGCGCAGATTTCAGCGTCTCCGCCGATGGCCAGCTCACCGTCCACGGTCAAAAGACGGGGACCATCGAGCTCGGCGATCAGCTGACCATCAAGGTCGGCAAGGCCTCGATCACCCTCAAAAAGACTGGTGAGATCGTCCTCGATGGTGTGAAGGTGGTCATCAAGGCCAAACGCTCGATCGACCTCAAGGCCAAGAAGGTCAACCACTGCTAGCAATGGTCGACCCCCAAGGCGGGGTCATCACGCGCGGACCCACCTCCGACGCAGGCCCCTCGCCCAGCCCGTACGCTCGCTTACACGCGATTGTGCGGAGGGGATCCATCGCTCGGTTCCCTCACCCTCGTTGTAGGTTGTCGAGCATGGACTATCGCCTTGCCCTGACACTGACCTGCACCTGTCTCTGTTTCGCGTGCTCCGACGGCGACAGCGACGACGCTACAGACGACGCCGGCAGCGAAGAATCGAACAGCGAGGACACAAACAGCGAATCGAACTCGACGGAGACGAGCGCTGACACGGACACCTCGACCGAGTCGGACTCTGGCAGCGAATCCGATTCCGATTCCGATTCCGATTCCGATTCCGATTCCGGCGGAACCGAGTCCACAGACGGCGCGACAGAAGGCACCACCGGCGGCCTCGAGGGACCCGAGTGCGACGACTGGCAGGCCCAGCACCCAGAGTGGATCTTCTGTGACGACTTCGAGGACCCGGGCCCCCTCGTCGCCGATGGGCGCTACTTTGAATACGGCGACGACGAGGGCGACTTCGTGGCCGTCGAGGGGGTCGGCGTCGGCGAGAGTCGGGCCATGGAGGTCCGCTTCGAGACCGGAGAGGTCGGTGCGGGCGGGCTCAAGCTCGGCTTCGGACGCAACCCCAACAGCTACATGAACAAGGGCGTCCGCCCCGACGAGGACTTCCGGGAGATCTGGTACCGCATGTACCTCAAGAACGAGGCCGGCTGGACCGGCGACCCGGCCAAGCTCTCGCGGGCGACCGTGTTCAGCTCGTCCAGCGATTGGTCCCAAGCCATGATCGCCCACCTGTGGAGCGACGGGCAGAGCCACCTCCTGCTCGACCCGGTCAGCTGTGTGCAAAATGGGCAGGTCGTCTGCGAGGGCTACAACGACTTCGACAACATGAGCTGGCTCGGCAACCTCTCGGGGACCAGCGAGATCTTCTCGACCGACGAAGCTGGAGACTGGCGCTGCGTCGAGGTCCACGTCCGGCTCGACGACCCGGGCCAGGGCAACGGTGTCCACGAGTTCTGGATCGATGGTCAGCTCGAGGCCAACCGCCCGAACCTCGAGTTTGTCGGCGACTACGACGACTACGCCATCAACGCGGTGTTCTTCGAGAACTATTGGAACAGCGGCTCCGAGCAAGATCAGCTGCGCTGGTTCGACAACATCGTGATCTCGACCGAGCCGGTCGGCTGCCTGTAGCCGCCAAGCAGCCACCAAAACGAGAGCCCTCACTCCTCGGCGGCCCTCTCGGCGCCGCCCAGGAGTGAGGGCTCGTCAGTGTTCAGGCCCGCTGACGACCAGCGCTGCCGCGGGTCACGCCCTCACTGCTCGGCGTCGCCCTCGTTCTCGGCATCGTCATCCCAGCCCTGCTGATAGACATATTCGGCCAGCGCCTCGATCTCCGGATCGCTGAGTTTGCTGCCAAAGGGAGGCATCTCGGCGTCCTCCCCATAGAGCGGCGCCTGGCTCGAATCTCGGATCACCGAGGCGATCCATGGCCGTGATCCCCGGCCCCAGAATACGGGTGTGCCGACGCCGTCGGCCCCCTCCTCGACCTCGTGGCAGCCCGAGCAGTCGGCCTCCTCCCACACCGCGGCCCCCTTCTCGGCCAAGGCCGCGTCGTACTTGCCCGTGTCGGGCTCGAGCTCGCCGAGTTCGCGAAGCGACAAGAGGTACTCGATGATCGCATCGAGGTCGGCCTCGGAGAGGTCCTCCTCGGTGTAGGCCTCCATGTCCTCATGGTCCTTGGTGCCCCCGAAGTAGGCGACGCTGCGGGGCTCGCGGACGGCCCCGCGCAGCCAGCCGCGGCTGTTGAAGTCGCTCAACCTGGGCGCCTCTTTCCCACCCTTGCGGCCGACCTTGTGACAGGTCGAGCAGTTCTCTTTGAACAGCTCCATGGCCGCGTACTCCGGGTCGTTCTTCCACACCGCCATCCCACCCTCGGGGGGGACGCCTCCCACGGCCAACTCCCGGGCTCGCTCGGCCTCGGCGTGCGCGTCGACGAGCCCCTCTTGGTACTCCTCGTTGCCCGCATCTTCGACCAGCGCCAGCGCCGTCATCACGACCACACCGACCATCACCAGGCCGACGCCTGCGAGCACCTTGCCCCGTTTCTTGGGCGATCGCGACTCGGAGCGGTCCACGAAGGGCAGGGCGAACAGAAAGGTCGCCACAGACCCGGGGATGATGACCGTGGCGACGATCGACAGTGGCCCCTCGAAGTATTTCAGGAGCTGAAAGAGAAACAGGAAATACCACTCGGGCCGGGCCACGAAGTTCGAGGCCGGATCCGCGGGCGCGAACAGCTCGGCCCCGTGGGTCTTGTAGGTCAAGAGCACCAGCGCCGCCCCGCACACCGCCATGGCGACGACATCGATGAACAGCTGGTTGGGCCAAAAGGGCTGGCTCTTCGCGGCCAGCTCGGCGTCGTCCATCTTCGCCGGCGGGGTCACCCCGTGACGACGAAACAGATACAGGTGCGCCCCCAACAGGCCCGCCAGGCCCAGCGGAAGCACAAATACGTGCAGCGCGTAGAAGCGGGTGATGGTCAGGTTGCCGTACTGAGCACCGCCTTGGAGCGCGTGCTGCATGGGCGTACCCGCCGGAACGGTACCCATGATCCCGGTCGCTACCTGGGTCGCCCAGTAGCCCTTTTGATCCCAGGGCAAGAGGTAGCCCGTGAGCGCGAAGGCCAGCACCAGCCCGCCCATCGCCAGCCCGGTCCACCAGTTCATCTCCCTGGGCTTGCGGTAGGCGCCCGCGACCACGACCTGCACCATGTGCAAGAGCGTGACCACGACCATGGCCGAGGATCCGTGATGGTGGAGCCCACGCAGGAACCACCCACCCGCGACCTGATCTTGAATGTAGGCCGTACTCGCCCAGGCGTCGCTGGCCGAGGGGCTGTAGTAGGTCGCCAGCAAGATCCCGAGTACCACCTGCTGCATGAACAGGTAGGTCAGCACGCTGCCGAATACATAGCGAAGCCGAGCACCCCCGGGGACGGTCTCGTCGAGGGCCTCCTTCGCCAGCGCCCGCAGACCCGTGCGCTCGTCGATCCAGTCGAGGATCTTACCCATCAAACTTTCACCTTGTCTTTGTTGCCCTGCTTGAAGCGCTCGTAGCGGATCGCCACCAGCCCCTCGTCCCCGGTCTCCAGCTCGAGGGTGTCGAGGGCCCGAGGGGCCGGTCCCTCCTCTGCAGCGCCGTCCCTCCCGAACGCCGAACGGTGACAGGGACACTTGAACCTCTGAGCCTCCGGGCTCCAATCGACGGCGCAGCCGAGGTGCGGGCAGACCGAAGAAAAGGCGACCAGCTCACCCTCGATCTCCGCCACCCAGGCCGATCCGATCTTCACGTTCTTGGTCTGATTCCAGGCGTCGACCCGGTCGGCGTAGATGTCGACCTTGACCGGCTCGGCCCCGAACTCGGAGCGCTCCCCGACCACGGTGAGCTCTCCGCCTCCCGAGATCACGTTGGCGTCGTCTGCCAGCGGCCACAACATGTAGCGCAGAGCCGGTACCGCGACGACCGCGGCCAGACCCGCCCCCATCGCCCCGACCCCGACCTTGAGGAACGCGCGGCGCCCATCGGTCTCGGCGCTGTCAGCTGGTGGCCCGGCCGCCCGGGTGTCCGCGGAATTCTGTTCGGAGTCTGCTCTGTCGTCGTTCATGTCGAAATATGCCGAGGCCACGGCCGATGCCGGTGAAGAGCCGGGAGGCCTTCGAGAATCGAGGGTCGCACGCCCTTGTTACAGGCGCGGCGCAAGTCGTCGCTCGCGACCGGGTCTGCGCGCACCCATGCTAACAGCCTCGACCCTCCACTGTGGCCCTCCACCCCAGGTCCGAGCGTTCGAAGCGAGGCTGCGCTTTCGACCACGGCCCGTGCGCGGCCGCGCTACCATTGCCCGCGTGCCGGCTCCCGCTCAGGTCAGGCGGATCGAGGCAGGTCGCGCGGCCCGACACGGCCGTGCCCTCGTCCATGCCCTCGCTATCACCCCTGGCCCCCGCCCTGCCATCATAGAGACCTACGATACGCCGATTACAGTGGGACTCTGCCGCCGACGACTCGGTCTGTGGCTGGGCGCTGTGGTCCTCCTCAGCTCAGCCTGCGACCCCAGCTCCCGCGCCGACCCGAGCCCCGACCCCCTCGACGCCTCCGCCCGGACCCCGGACTACACAGAGACCCGCACGGTCGTCAATCTACTGGCCACCGATCTCATGGCCGCCAACCAGATCACCGGCCTCAGCCTGGCTTTGATCGATGGCCAGGAGGTCGTGTGGGCGACCGGCTGGGGTCACGCCGACCTCGCGGCCGATATCCCCGCGACCCCGCGCACGGTCTACGACGTCGGCTCGATCGCCAAACCCATCACTGCCCTCGCCGTGCTCCAGGCGGTCGAGCGCGGCGAGCTCTCTCTCGACGACCCCCTCGCCCTGCTCCTGCCGCAACTCTCCCTCGCCGACGGAGCCGAGCGCGGGATCACGCTCGAAGATCTGCTCACCCACCAGTCTGGCCTGCCCTCCGACTGGTTTCCGGACGGCCTGTCTCGACACCCGGCGCCCTGGTCCGAGATCCCCACCGAGATCGAGGGCCTGGCGCTCGCCACTCCACCGCGAACCTTGACCTTGTACTCCAACCTGGGCATGACCCTCGCGGGTGCCGCCCTGGCCCGGGCGAGTGGGGCCAGTTACGAGCAGACCGTCACCCAGCGCCTGCTCCGGCCCGCCGGGATGCGTACCGCCCACTTCGTCGACGGTCCGGAACCCAGCCCCGTCCACCTCCCCATTCACGGCGGTCCCTCGGGCCTCGACGCCATCGAGCGCGCCGCGGCCTACCGGGAGGGGCGAGCCCGGACCAACCCCCAGTTTCGTATGGCCCCCGCCGGTGGGCTCCGGGCCAGCGTCTTGGATCTCGCAGGTCTAGCCCGGCTCATGCTCGGCCGCGGGGTCGTCGACGGCCGCCGCCTGCTGTCCGCCGAAAGGATCGACACCATGCTCGATCCCCACAACGAGGACCTGGCCCTGGACCTCGATCAACGCTTTGGCTACGCCTGGTTTCTGGGTCGGCGCGAGCTCGACTGGGCCGGCCGGGTCGCCTCCCATGGGGGCCGCACCCTCTACCACCACGCGACCTTGATCCTGCTCCCCGATCACGACCTCGCCGTCGCCGTCGCCAGCAACTCGCTCGGCGCGGGCGAGGTCATCGATATCCTCGCGGTCGAGACCCTGCTCTCGGCCCTGCTGGAGAAGCATCGACTCGAAACCCCGAGCCCCGATTCGCCAGCGACCCCGGCCACCGACGTGGTCCCTCCGGAGGTCGACCCGGCCCTGCTCCGGACCTTCGTCGCGGCCCACGGGGGCGAGTACGCGACCTCGATAGGGATCTCGACCGTCGGCCTGCACGCCGGCGCCCTGTGGTCGCGCTCGAAGGTCGGCAACAACGCCCTGACCCTCCTGCGGGAGGACTCCGTCCGCATCGCTCCCCTCCCCGACGCCGAGATCCAATTTCTCGATCGCCCGCGTCCCGAGCCCCGAATCCTGGGTGCCCCGGGTGGTCCGAGTGACCCGGGCGAGAGCCCCGAGCGACACATCGCGGTGCCGAGCTCGGAGCACCTCATGGTCATCGCCCGGCCCGGGCACGCCCACCGAGGCGGGGTCCGGCTTCCCCCACCCGAGCCGATCCCCCCGGCTTGGGCCCGCCTCGTCGGCCGCTGGGAGCTCGTCCTTCGACCCGGGGAGGCCTCGACCCTCACGGCCCCCGAGCTCAGCATCGTCGACGGCCGGCTCCGGCTCGAGTTCCTCGGCCTGCTCGAGCAGCCGCCTATGCCCGTGGTCATGGCTCTCGAGCCCCTCGACGATCACCACGCACGGATTCAGGGGCTGGCGCGAGGTCAGGGCGCCGTCCTCGAGATCCGTGGACAAGGCCGCGACCTGCGACTGTGGTGGCTGGGCCGGGAGCTGCGCCCCATGCGTGAGCCGAGCACCGCCGCGCCCCCATGACAGGACTGCGGCTCTCGGGCCATCATCGCCCCGCCGATGCCCCGCCTCCGATCTTCCCTGTCACTCGCCACACTCGCTAGCGTGCTCGCCCTCGCTTTGAGCGCGCCGGTCCACGCCGGTCGGCTGGACTCTCCGAGCCCGGCCCCCGCCGTGCCCGCAGCCGCACGCATCGTCCCTGCCAAGGTCGAAGTTCAGCCCCAGTCGGTGCTCCCCTACGCCTGGCACCAGCGCACCCTCGCCAACGGTCTGCGCGTGATCGTCATCCCCATGCCCACCGAGGGCCTGGCCGCTTACCGCACGGTCGTCCGCACGGGCGCCCGAGATGAATACGAGAAGGGCGCGACCGGCTTCGCCCACTTTTTCGAGCACATGATGTTCCGGGGCACGGAGCGCTTCCCAGCCGAGAAGTACGGCGAGATCGTCACCCGCATGGGCGCCGACTCCAACGCCTACACCTCGACCGACATGACGGTCTACGAGTTCGACATCGCCAGCGAAGACCTGCCCACTGTCGTCGAGATCGAGGCCGATCGGTTCATGAACCTCGACTACAAGCAGGCCGACTTCAAGACCGAGGCCGGCGCCGTCTATGGCGAGTATCGCAAGAACCGGTCGAACCCGTTTTTTGTGCTCTACGAGGCCATTCACCAGGCGGCCTTCTCGCGCCACACCTACGGCCACACAGCCATGGGCCTGGTCGAGGACATCAAGGCCATGCCGGGAAAATACGCCTACTCCCGGCGGTTCTTCAAACGCTACTACCGGCCCGAGAACTGCGTCATCGTGGTCGCCGGCGACGTCGAGCCCGAGGCCACCTTCGCCCTCGTCGAGGCCCAATACAAAGACTGGAAACCCGGCTACGTCGCCCCCAAGGTCAAGCCCGAGCCGCTCCAGACCAAGGCCAAGCGCCTCGACCTCGAGTACGAGGGCCAGACCCTGCCGAAGATCTGGATCGGCTACAAAGGCGGCGCCTTCGCCCCTGAAGACCGGGTCTGGGTGGCCTCCCAGGTCCTCGCCGAGCTCGCCTTCGGGGAGACCAGCGACATCTACCGCGAGCTCATCTTGGAGCGGCAGGTCGTCCAGGGGCTCGGGGCCGGCGGGGGCAACGACCGCGACCCGGGCCTGTGGAGCATCTACGGCACGGTCAAAGATCCGGCCGACATCGACGCTGTGATCGAACGTATCGACCAGACCGTCGCCCGCTACACCAGCGAGCTGCCCGACCCCGCGCGCGTCGACGCCGTCAGATCCCACATGCGCTACGACTTCCTGCTCGGCCTCGACACCTCGAGCGCGGTCGCGGGTGAGCTCGCCTCGTTCATCGGCGTCGCCGACGACCTCCACCGCCTCGACGTCTACTACGAGAACCTGGTCGAGGTCACCCCAGAGGACATTCAGGCCGCCGCCCAGCGCTGGCTGGTGGAGTCCCGGCGCACGGTCGCCGTGATCCGGGAGGCCCCGCCCGCGCGCGCGGCAGCAGACGACACGAAAGGAACCCACTGATGCGCCCCGACTCGCCCATTCCCAGCACCCGCGGCCTGGTCCGCGCCTCCACCTGCGGCATCGGGCTCGGCGCCCTGCTCGGCCTCGGCTGTATCGTCCACGTCGACACCGGCTCCAAGGACCCGACGACGACCCCGGATCGGGCCGACGCCCCCATCGAGCTCGCCCCCAGCATCCAACTCCCGGTCCCCGTCGACCCCAGCGTCAGCTACGCGGCGTGGTTCGCCGTCGGCAGCCAGGACGACCCCCCGGGCAAGGAGGGCCTCGCCTGGCTGACCGCGAACATGCTCGCCGAGGGCGGCACCACGGAACACCCCTGGCAAGAGATCGTCGAGCTCCTCTACCCCATGGCCGCGGGCTGGGGGGCGACCGTCGATCGGGAGATGACCGTGGTCTACGGCCGCAGCCACATCGAGACCGCCGGCTCCTTCCAGACCCTGCTCATGCAGCAGTGGACCGATCCCGGCTTCGACCCCAAGGACTTCGAGCGCCTCCGCAGCGACGCCCGCAGCTACCTCGAGAAGAGCCTGCGCTACGCCTCCGATGAAGAGCTGGGCAAGGCGGGGCTCGAGGCCTTCGTGTTCGAAGGGACCTCCTACGCCCACCCCTCCATCGGCACGGTAGCCGGCCTCGACGCCATCACCTTGGACGACGTGCGGGCGTTTTACGGGGCCCACTACACCAAAGATCGGGTCACCTTCGCGATCGGCGGCGGCTTCGATCCCCCTCAACTCGGCGCCCTCGAAGCCAGCGGCGAGGCCCTCCCCCCGGCCGCGAGCGCAGCACCGACACCGGCTCCCGAGACGGCCGCCTTCGAGGGCAGGCACCTCCTGGTCATCGACAAGCCCGGGGCCGACGCCTCGATCTCCTTCGGGCACCCCATCGACCTCCAACGCGGCGAGCCCGACTTCTATGCCCTGTGGCTCGCCAACAGCTGGCTCGGAGAACACCGCAACTCGTCGAGCCACCTGTTTCAGGTCATCCGCGAACTCCGGGGCCTCAACTATGGCGACTACAGCTACATCGAGGCTTTTCCCCAGGGAGGCTTTCGCCAGATGCCGCCCACCGGCGTCGGCCGCCGGGCCCAGCTCTTCCAGGTCTGGATCCGCACCCTCCCCAACAACCAGGCCCACTTCGCGCTCCGGGCTGCCCACCGGGAGCTCGTCCGCCTCGTCGACGAGGGCATGACCCAGGCCCAGTTCGAGCTCACCCGGGATTTCCTGCGCAAGTACGCCCTCCACTTCGCGGACACCACCGGCGACCAGCTCGGCTACGCCATCGACGACCGCTTCTACGGTATCGACGGCAGCCACCTCGCCCGCTTCCAGACCGCGCTCGACGACATGACCCTCGAGCAGGTCAACGCGGCCATCAAGCGGCACATCGACCCGGACAATATGAAGTTCGTGATCGTCACGGGCGACGCCCAGGGGCTCAGCGAGGCCATCATCGCCGACGCGCCCGCGACCATCGAGTACCCCTCGCCCAAGTCCGAGGAGATCCTCGCGCAAGACGAGCTCATCGGCGCCCACAAACTGGGCATCCCCGCCGCCAACGTGTCGACCGTCTCGGTCGACAGCATGTTCGCCGACTGAGCGCGCTGCTCGGCCCGCGGTGGGCCGAACAAGACAGAGGCCGCCCCCCTCCTCGGGGTGCGGCCTCTATCTTGTCTGTCTCCGTTTTCTATCTCTGTACACCGTTGGGCTTGCTCGCTCGCTCGTCCGGCGCTCAGGCCGGGCAGTCCCTGCTCACGAAGGAGCTCAACTCGCAGGCCGCCTCGACCTCCACGTCGCTGTCGACGGGCACCCCTTCGCGGCGCAGGAGCTGAAACTCGAGGTTTTGCCCGGCGACCCGACACTCCTCCGCCATGTCCTCACCCGACAGGGCGATCCAACATGCGTCGGCCTGCCCGGGGATCTGGTCCTCACCATCGGCGAGTTCACACTCGGGAAGGGTCTCGCGCTTGTCCTCGGACTCCTGATAGACGGTGCAGCTGAAGTCCAGCGCCGCCGTCGAGGCGTCCGTGTCGAGGGCGCAGCCCTTGAAACAAGCGGGTGGCAGCGCGACCGTGATCTCCTCGACGATCTTGTCCAGCGCCGGCGTGTAATCGGCCTCGCACACCGAGTACATGTTACGCCGATCGAGCTCGGCGAAAGACTCGGCGAAGGCACGCAACCGGACCGGCGGCACGGCCCGCTGTTCGACCCCATTGACGATACTCGAGCAGCCCTCGCCGATCCCAAAAGACTCTTGGAAGTCCTCGTCCTCGCTGTCGGCATAGTGCACTTCACCGTCGACTTGGTAGCTAGCCGGCACACCTGCGATAACGGAGACGAAGACCTCACGTCCATCCGTCTTCTGTGCGGCGATCGCATGCAGCAGATCGACATAGCGAGAGACGGGGCGCAGCACCGCCTCGCTCGGGTCCTCGGTCAGCGCCCCGCTCGCATCTCGGTCCCCGGCCTCGCAGGCGGCGTAGGGGCTGTCCCCCGTGCAGTCCACCCCCGCGTTCCAACACACCGCAGAGGTCGCATAGTTCACACTTTCAGCGAAGAAGGTCCCATTCTCGAACAGGGCGGCGGCCTGGCCAGCCTGCACCGAGCAGTCGACCTCGTCGGTGATCACCAAGATCGCCAGCTGCGCGTCATGACGCAGAAACCCGTACTCGGGCAGCGATGGATTTTGCATGTTCTCGAGCGCCGTCGCCATCGCCTCTAGCGGTGACTCCCAACCACAGCCGCTGATCCCCTGGGGGGCGACACACTGAAAGGCGTCCAGTGTGCTCACGGTCGAGCCCAAGTTGTCGACCCCGTTCGCGCTCTGGATCCACGGGCGCGCCTCGATGCTGTCGTCGCCCGTGACCGCGCTCCCCTCGATGGCCAACGCCGCCCCGTCGAGGGCACAGTTGGCCTCACAGGCGACCGCGAAGGCGTCGGCGTTACCGAACACGAAGTCCTCGGGGCGGTCCAGGCAAGACGAGACCTGGAGCTCCCCGCCGGAGCTCCCCGTACAGCCCGACCCTCCCATGTCCGTGGTCGTGATCCCGATTCGGTAGTCGGCCCCAGCCTCCTCGAGGGTCTCGATAAAAGGGCCGAAGTTGGCCGCGATGTTGGCCTGCTCGTCGCCCATGGAGCCCGAGTTGTCGATCACCAGCAACACGTCGACCTTGCGGTTGACGTCCAGAGTCAGCGGATCTTCGGCGACCGAGCTGCCGTCGAAGTTCACCGGCTTGATGGGGTGGGGCAGGCAGCCCGTCGCACCCACACCAAATACGGTGGCCAGGGCGACGAGGGAGAGGGTGGACAGGGGAAGCGAGGACGAGAGCTTGACGGACACGCCATGGGTACAAAGCAAGGGTCTCGCCGCCTCGAAAAACCCAATAATTCCTGCGAATTGTCAGGGCAGTAGCCATCAACTCCGTTGGCGCAGGTCCCTCTCACAGCAACCCTTTTGCTGGCGGATAGAGTCGCCACCCTTCCCGACGGGGCCCAGCGCCGAGCTCGGCGCTCCCGAGCGAGAACCAGACCAAAATCAAAAACATGGCAGCGGGTTCGGTTCAAGACGGATGGCCGCCCCCGATCGAGGGCGGCCATGAAAGCACGATAATATTCCAGATTTCACCTTGCCCCCCCACAAGCCGCATGTAGAATCCCTTTCGTTAGAGCTTTCGAGGTAGATGGTGATGACCGACTTTGAGGACATGATTCGACGTGTGAAGACGAGCGCAGCCGCCAGGGTTGCAGGAAGTCGCGCCCACGGAGTTTCTGGTCTTTCCGGTCCTTGGTGTCCTTCCTACCTCGGTCTTTGCTCGGACAGTCCAGACTCTTCGAACGGCTCCGCCAGCCTGGGCTCATCCCTGACGCTCTAGTTTGTGTATTGGGGCCATCCTGGGGCCATCCTGCGGCCATCCTGGGGCCACCCTGGGGTGGGAGCCCAGCTCCGACCACGGAGAGACAAGCCGAAAGCTGGCGACGGCATCCGTTTCGAAAACGGCCGAGACCTTGGTCCTTGGGAGTTCGACCCTCCCTCTCTCCGCTCGACCCGCTGTGTGTCGCTCCTATCATGGAGAGGCAAGCCGAAAGCTGGCGACGGCACCCGGCCGCTACCCGGACGAGATCAAACGATCCTTGGGAGTTCGACCCTCCCCCTCTCCGTCGCGGCACACAGCGGGCTGACTCGACTCTATCCACCCCGACATTCGGGCATCACATTCAAACACCATATTCATAGTCCGAACATCCATCACCATCACGACTTACTCATACACTCCTCTGGAGAGACAAGCCGAAAGCTGGCGACGGCACCCGGTTGGAAGCCGGGCGAGACCTTGGTCCTTGGGAGTTCGACCCTCCCTCTCTCCGTCCGTCCGTCCGTCCCGCGCGAGCGCCTCGGCGCCGAAACGAACACTGTGAGCGTAGCTCAATGGTCGAGCGCTGCATTGCCTATGCGAAGACGCGGGTTCGATTCCCGCCGTTCACTCTCACCCCAATCTCCCCATCGAAGCCCCCAGACCCTGTCTGGGTTCCCGGCTTCTCGTGCGTATAGCTCAGCTGGCAGAGCGCGACGCTTCCAACGTCGAGGTCGCGGGTTCGAGACCCGCTCCGCACTCTACGACCAAGCGACCAAGCGATTCATATAGAGGGCGCCCGCTGGGCGGAGTCTGGCCTCCAAAACCGGACCTGGAGGGTTCGATCCCCTTGCGCCCTGAACAGACAGTGAGATCGACCTATCAATAGAGAGACAGGAGCCCCGGCTCCAACGGTGTGGTGGCTGAATGGTGAGGCGCGTGGCTGCAGTCCACGACCATGCGAGTTCGAATCTCGCCCACATCTACGACGGTGACATCGAGAACAGATCAGGCTCGGCCTCCCTCGCGGCGCCTCCACGCTCGCCTGGAGCCCGAGCGACCGACGAGACGCTATGACCCACGTAGACCAGGCAGCTCAGCAGCCATCGCAGGCCCCACGGGGCAGTCGCGAGTGGTTCCTGCAAAAGCGTCGCCGGCGCGACGACAGCCGTAAGGGTGGCCGCCTGTCCCGCTTCCGGGACATCGGCAGGCGCAAACATCTGACGGTGGAGGCCACCGTCGCCGGTCGGCTCGAGGCCGTGTTCGTCAGCGAGTTCAACTACTACATGTGGAACGTCGAGCCGGTGCTCTGCGCCTACTGCAACACGCGACTGAACAAGTCGAGCCGGACCCGGGACCACGTGATCCCCCGCTCTGCCGGCGGGCCCAACGGAGACAACCTCGTCCCCGCGTGCGCGCCCTGCAATCAACACAAAGCCGACGATCCGCTGCTGGTCTTCCTGGCCAGCCGTTGAGTCGTCGCTCCCGACAGCCCGAGCTCCCGCCCGGGCCTGGGTTCGAGGGGGGCCGAGCGGGCCCCCCTCGAGCTCGGTTTTCAAGACCGCCCTGGTGCGGATCCTACTCGGGGGCGTCGCCCTTGCTCGGCCCCACCGGAGCACCGTCTCGGGCCTCGCCGGACCGCCCCTTGCCCCGGTTTCGCCTGCCCTTGCCTTCCCCCTTGGCCTTGCCCTTCTCCTTGCCCTTGCCCTTGCCCTTGCCCGAAGCGGCATCCTTACCGCCCTGGCTCATCTTCTTCTCGAGCTTGGCCCAGCTGTCGCGCAGGGTGATCGTCCGATTGAAGACCATGGCGCCGGGGCCAGAGTCGGGGTCGACACAGAAGTAGCCCAGACGCTCGAACTGCAGGCTGGCCCCAGCCTCGAGTGCCGAGACCGCAGGCTCGAGCTTGCAACCCTTGCGGACCTCGAGCGCGTCGGGGTTGACGTGATCGAGGAAGCTGCGACCCTCCTCCCCGTCGCCCTCGAGCGGATTCTCGACCTTGAACAGGCGATCGTAGAGCCGGACCTCTGCGTCGATGGCGTGTTTGGCCGAGACCCAGTGGATCGTGCCCTTGACCTTGCGCCCGTCCGGCGAGCTCCCGCCTCGCGACTGGGGGTCCCAGGTGCCGCGCAGCTCCACGACCTTCCCGGTCTCGTCCTTGATGACCTCGGTGCAGGTCACCAGGCACGCGTAGCGCAGCCGCACCTCCTTGCCCGGGGCCATGCGAAACCACTTGCGAGGGGCCTCTTCACGAAAATCCGCGCGCTCGATGTAGAGCTCCCGCCCAAAGGGCAAGCTCCGGGTCCCGTAGGCCTCGTCCTCCGGGTGCAGGGGCGCCTCGAAGGCATCCTCCTCATCGGCGGGGAAGTTCTCGATGACCAGCTTGAGGGGGTCGAGCACGCCCAGATAGCGGGGCGCGCTGCGGTTGAGGTGCTCGCGGATGCTGTGCTCGAACAAGGTCACGTCGACCGTGCCGTCGCGCTTGGACACCCCCACGCGCTCACAAAAATGGACGATCGCCTCCGGCGGCACACCTCGGCGACGCAGGGCCGAGAGGGTGGGCATGCGCGGGTCGTCCCACCCACGGACGTGCCCGTCTTCGACGAGCTGCCGCAGCTTGCGTTTGCTGACCACCGTGTAGCCCAGGTTCAGGCGCGCAAACTCGGTCTGCTCGGGATGTGCGTCCACGGGGCAGTGCTCGATCACCCAGTCGTAGAGCGGGCGATGGTCCTGAAACTCGAGTGTGCACAGCGAGTGGGTGACATCCTCGAAGGCGTCTCCCAGCGGGTGGGCGAAGTCGTACATGGGATAGATGCACCACCGGTCGCCGGTCCTGTGGTGGCGCTGCTTGATGATCCGATATAGCAGCGGGTCACGCATGTTGAGGTTGCTGTGCTGCATGTCGATCTTGGCGCGCAGCACCTGGGTCCCCTCGTCGAACTCACCCGCGCGCATCCTCGCCAGGAGATCGAGATTCTCGGCGACGCTCCGATCGCGGTGGGGGCTGTCGACGCCGGGTCGGTAGAAGTTGCCGCGCCGCTCACGGATCTCGTCGGGGCTCTGACTGTCCACATACGCGTCGCCGGCCTCGACGAGGTGAACGGCGCAGGCGTACATACGCTCGAAGTAGTCCGAGGCGAAGTGCTCCGGGGGCGACCACTCGAAGCCCAGCCAGCGGATGTCTCGCTGGATCGCATCCACGAACTCCGTGTCCTCGGCGACCGGGTTGGTGTCGTCGAAGCGCAGGTTGCAGCGGCCGGAGAACTCCTCGGCCATGCTGAAGCTGATGCAGATCGCCTTGGCGTGACCCACGTGGAGGTAGCCGTTGGGCTCGGGCGGGAACCTGGTCTGCACCCGGCCGCCGTGTTTGCCGCGCTCGATGTCGTCGGCGATCATCTCGCGGACGAAATTGGAGGGACCATCCTCGGGCCGTTCGGGGCTGTTCACCCAGGAGTTCTTACCCCAAACTCCGGGCCGAGGCCCGCCGCGACGCCTATCTGTGGGAGCAGGCCCAAGGGGACGCCAAAACCCTCCTACGACGCTCGCTCCGGCCCTTTCCCCGAGCGCCGAGTTGGCGTATCAGCCCTCGAGTGGGCCGCGGGAGCGCGCCCGACCCGGAGCCGACAAAGGAACCCGAACATGGCCTGGTTTTACGAGCACTACAAAGACATCTCGGCCACCGGTATCCACACCACCGGCCTGGTCCACGAGGAGCGCAGCGCCTTCCAGGCGATCGCGGTCCACGAGACCAAGGGCCACGGCCGGCTCCTGACCCTCGATGGCATGGTCATGCTCACCGAGCTCGACGAGTTCGTCTATCACGACCTCCTCACCCACGCGCCCCTGTGCGCCCACGAACATCCGCGCCAGGTCCTGGTCGTCGGTGGCGGCGACGGCGGCACGGTCCGGGAGGTCCTCCGCCACCCCAGCGTCGAGCGGGTCGTCCAGTGTGAGATCGATGAGCGGGTGACTCGGGTCTGTCAGACCCACATCCCCTCCCTCGCCAGCGCCCTCGAAGACCCGCGCGTCGAGCTGGTGTTCGAGGACGCGGTCGCCTACGTGCAGCGCCACCCTCAGACCTTCGACGCCATCTTGGTCGACTCGACCGAGCCCATCGGACCGGCCGCGGCGTTGTTCGGCGAGCCGTTTTTCCGAGACATCGACCGGGCCCTGCGCCCCGGAGGCGTCGTGAGCTCCCAGTCGGAGTCGCCGTTCTATGCCCCAGATGTGGTCCGTGGTCTGTTCGGCGCGGTCCGCCGCGTGTTCAGCTCGGTCCACGGCTACTACGGCATCATCCCGACCTACCCGGGCGGCGGCTGGGTGTTTTGCATGGCCAGCCAAAGCCGGGACCCACGGGACATCGACCTCGAGCGTGTCGCCGCCCTCTCGGCCCGCTACTTCTCCCCCAGCCTCGCCCAGGGCACCTTTGCTCTGCCGGGTTTCGTCGCCGAGCTGACCGCGCCCGAGCCCACCCCATGAGCGAGGGCCTGCATTTTTTGGGTGCCCTCTCTCCCGACGACCCGAGCGCAAAACAGGCCCAGGCCGCGCTCTTGGGTGTGCCCTACGACGGCGCAGTGACCTACCGCAGCGGGGCAAAACATGGGCCCAAAGGGCTGCGGGAAGCCTCCGACAGCATCGAGACCTACTGCCCCAAACTCGACCGGGATCTCGAAGACCTCTGCTATGTCGACCTGGGCGACCTCGACTGCCGGCCGCCGCCGCTCGAGCTGGACGGAGCACCGGTACAGGGGGCGAGCCCGGGCGAGCGCCTGGTGCGTTCGCTGCGGGCTCAGCTCGACGCGCTCCCCGACCTCCCGACCGTCGCCATCGGCGGTGATCACCTGGTCGCCTTCCCCTTCCTCGAGCGCGCCCTCGAGCGCCACGACGACCTGCAGATCATCCACATCGACGCCCACATGGACCTGCGCGCCCAGTGGGAGGGCGAACCCTTCAACCACGCCACGGTCCTGGGCCGCGCCCGAGACCGGATGGGGGCCGAGCATCGCGTACACCAATGGGGGATCCGATCGGGCGAGCGCAGCGAGTACGCCCTCGCTCGGGGCGACGCCCGCTTCGAGCTGCTCGAGCCCCGCCTCGCCCCCATGCTCGCGCGCATCGAGGCCCTGACCGCGGCCGGCCTGCCGATCTACCTGACCATCGACATCGACGGCATCGACCCGGCCGACGTCCCCGGCACCGGCACACCCGAGCCCGACGGCCTGCCCTTCGGTGCAGTCGAGGCTGCCCTCGGGAGCCTCGCCCGCGGGCTCCACAGCCACCCCGAGGCGACCTTGGTGGGTGCAGACCTGGTCGAGCTCGCGCCCGAGCTCGACCCCACGGGGCGCTCCCAGGTCGCCGCGGCGCGCCTCGTGCGGAGCCTGCTCCTGGCCCTCACGGCCTGACGGATCCAGCCCCGACTCGCCTCTTCGTCCATTGAGGACCCACACAGCCGTCACAGGGGCCGGGCTCGCGCCGGCTGCTCGGGGTCCGACTGCCTGTTATGGTCGGGCTCCGATGATGGGATTGAGCGCGCTCGGACCGACGCTGCTGCTGGCGAGCCTCGGCGCTGGTGAGCCCGAGTTTGCGATTCGTCTCCACCACCCCGCGCCGGCGCCCACCTCCGACGAAGCACGCCCGGGCGTGGGCTCGGGCCGAGGACCCGAGCGAGGGATCCCCTATGCCGACGCCGTACCGCTCCCCGGGGGGACCCCTGCCCCCTCCGGTCCAGGCTCGGACCCCGGCACCCTGACGCCTCCCCCTCCGACTCGAAAACTCGGCACCAACACCACCGTTTTTGTCAACTTCGACGGGGTCGACATCGGCGAGTGCACCCCCTCCAACAGCCACGCGAACTGCCACTGGCTGGCGAAAAATACGACCGTCGATCCCTGGAGCGGCAGCTTCTCCCAGCGCGTGGCCATCCTCGACGCGATGCGGGCCATCGCCCGCGACTACGGCATCCGCGTCACCGGCCAGCGCCCGCCCGCCGACCAGCCCTACGTCATGGTCGTCTATGGCGGAGACTCGATCGAGGAGGAGGCCCTGGGCCGGGCCCCCGCAGGCGACTGTTGGGACGACCTCCCCAACCAGATCGCCTACGTCTACCTCGACGGTGAGCGCCAGCCGTGGATCAACGGTGGCGCGTCCACAGCCATGCACGAGGCCAGCCACACCTGGGGCCTCGACCACATCGGCCTCGACGGACGCATGATGGCGCCGACCGGGGGCAACTCCATCGCCAAACCCTTCCCAGGCTGCACCCGGGTCGTCGAGAACCTCGAGCTCGAGCCCGGCGAGGCCAGCTGCCCGGACCTCAACCTCGAGCTCTGTGGTCTCGAGGACTTTCAGCACGCCGACGCGATTTTGCGCAGGCTCTTCGGCCAGCCCTACGTCGACGATCAGGCCCCGGTCATGAACCTGGTCAGGCCTTTTGATGGCGCCTATTTTCAGGGCCCGGCGAGCTTCCAAGTCGAGCTCCAGGTCATCGACGACCTCCACCCCCAACCCTACGAGTTCGCCCTTCGAGTTCCGGGTCTCATCGATGACCCGAGCTTCGATCTGGTCTTGGATCCGAGTTTCGAGGTCATCGACTTGCCCGAGGGCACCTGGACCTTCGAGCTGCGCCTGCGCGATGCGGCCGGCAACGAGGGGATGCTCGCCTTCGAGGTCGAGGTCGGCGAGGACGCACTGGTCCTCGACGACGGCTGTGCCTGTGTGGCCGGACCAGCATCCACGGCGAGCTCCGCCCGGCTCCAATCCAGATCGGGCCCCGCGGCCCTGTTCATGCTCGGCCTCGTGGGCTTCGTCCGACGTCGTCGGTCACACAGCGCGAACGCCCGGGCCCGAAAGCCGGGCCGAGCCCCGGCGTTGGCCCACCCGCAGGTTGCGCCATTCTCGTCGCGACGCTAAGACACCCTCGACCGCCCCATGTCCCGCCACAAGCCCGCCCGCCTCTCGCCTCTCGCCCTGTCGGCCGTCACCGCGATCACCCTCCTGACCTCGAGCGGCTGCCCGGCCGAGGTCACGCCCGAGGCCCAACAAGGCAGCGCCACCCAGGGCGCCCCCCTGACCGAGGACGACCCCCGGGTGGTCCGCGACACAGACGATCTCTACCCCGCCGACTCGGTCCCGAACCCCGCCCCCGCTCCCGCCCCCCCGGGCAGCGGCCGCCCGGATATCAGCAACGGCGTGTGTCGGCTCTATGCCCCCAAGTTCCCGGATCCCGAGTGCTGCCCCGTCGAGACCGGCTTCGACGCCGATGTGGTCCGGAAGCTGTGCGGTCACGACCTGTATTTGGGCGAGTCCCTGCGCCACAGCTGCGGCTACTTCTTTCTCCCCAAGATCGAGAGCGGCGCCCCTCCCCAGGCGATCCGCGTGTCGAAGGTGCGCTCGGAGACCGCCTCCGCGGCCGCCGAAGGCCACGACGAGCGCCTGCAACACCGACTGCGTGACCCCGACTTTCACTCTACGCCCATCCCCGGCGTCGAAGGGGGGATGTGGAGCCAAGCCGACGGCATTCACTGGGCCTTCCTGCCGGGCTGGCCGTCCGTGCGCCAGGTCAGCTGGCCCGACGCGGCATGCAGCGACGAAGCCATGGAGAAGGTCTTACTGAGTATCTTCGAGGCAAAACCCCCGCCGACCAACGCTCCCCGGCCAGGGCTCGTTCCGGTCGCGCGCAAGTAGGCCGAGCCCGTGTCCGACCTCCCTGCTCCCGCCGCCCCCCCCCGGTGGCTCGCCCGTGATCCTGCCAAAGCCGCGAGCGAGCGCTTCTACCTGTTCTACAGCCCAATCTGGATCGCCTTTGTCGGCCTGGTGATGGTGACGGGCATGTACCGCTCGTGGGGCGACATCGGCTACCTGGTCTTTGGCCTCGGCGTGGCCGCCCCCATGGTCCTCGTGCCCCTGCTCTGGCCGGCCCCCTCCGAGGCCGGACGCAGGCCGTGGGCGACATCGTGGTTCCGCCTGAACCTGTGGATCGCCCTGTTCGTCTTTGTGGGCACCTACTTCCTGACCCACTATTTCTTCGACATCCTGGGTATGCGCTACCGCTTCCCGACCCACTGGAACTTCCAAGCCGAGCTCGTCGGTGCTGGCGAGATCGCGGGTGAGGGCCGAGAGGTGCCCCTCTTCCTCTACCCCCTCACACAGGCCTATTTTATGACCTACCACGTCGTGATGACCGTGGTGCTGCGCTACCTCGGGACGCGCTTCGAGCTCGGCAAGTTCGGTCGTGGTGCAGTGATCGTCGGGCTCGCCTATAGCGTGGCCTTCATCGAGACCTACTTCATGGCCGTGCCCGCCATGAGTGAGGTATTCGAATATGTCGACCGCGGGCGCATGTTGGCCTGGGGCTCCGTGTTCTACGCGACCTACTTCGTGGTCAGCGTGCCCATCTTCTCGCGTATCGACGAGGACCAACCCTGGCCCCTGAGCTGGATCGTGGGCTCCTCGCTCGCGGCCGGCATGGCCGTGTTCATCGCTCTCGACCTCTGGGCCCTCGTGCTCGGCCCGATCTGAGCTCTGGCTATCTGAGCTCTGCCCTAGCTGAGCTCTG